>DATNKO010000013.1:0-221772 GCA_035603345.1 Steroidobacteraceae bacterium
TCATCGACATCCTGTCGGTGATGGTGGCGTTCCTGCTGGTCTACTCGACCGAGGTCGAGGTCATCCAGAACGCCAAGGGCATCGAGATCCCGCAGTCGATCGCGCAGACCGCGCCGAAGCAATCGGTGGTGGTCATGATCACCAAGACCGATCTGTTCGTGCAGGGCGAGTACATCACCTCCGTTGCGCAGATCCAGGCGGACCGGGAGGCGCTGATCGCGCCGCTGTCCGCAGCGCTCAAGCGCCCGATGCTGATCGGCGCAGACATGAGTCAGAAGGCCGCGCAGGAGCGCGAGATCACCATCATGGCGGACAAGGTGCTGCCCTACGAGGTGCTCAAGCGCGTGATGCAGACCTGCACCGACGCCGATTATGGCCGCATCTCGCTGGCCGTAATCGAGAAGGAAAAGACGGTAGCCGCCGGCCAGGTGAGAGGCAGCTGAGGCGCGCATGGTGATCGCGCCCTATTACCGCGAGTTCGACCTGCCCTGGGACGGCGACCCGGAGCAGAGCGAGCGCTTCCGCAAGATCCTGCGGGTACTGCTGATCGCGCTGCTGGTGCTCGGCATCCTGTTCCCGCTGCTGCCGTCGCCCAAGCGCGCGCAGACCCCGGAGGTTCCGCAGGTGCTCGCGCGCGTGATGCTCGAGAACAAGCCCAAGCCCCCGCCGCCCCCGCCGCCGGCGCCAAAAGAGCAGCCGAAGCCGCAGGCCAAGCCGACGCCGGTCCCGCCGGTCGAGGAGCGACAGCGCGCCCACCAGAAGGCGGAGCGGCAGCTGAACCAGGTGAAGGACGAGCTCGCGGACCTGCGCGAGGAGATGAATCTGACTCCGCTCGAGACCAAGAATCTCAGCGGTGCGGTGGGCGCCGACTCGCACGCCGAGCGCTCGCTGATCACCTCCAACATCGGCGCCGGGAGTGGTGGCATCACCTCCGCCAATTCGAGCCGCGGCTTCGGCACCGGCGCCGGCTCGCTTACCGGACACGACACGACCGCGGTCAGCTCGAGCATCGCGAGCTCGAGCCTCAACAACCACAACGCCGTCCGTAGCGGTGGCGGCGGCAAGGCGGCGCGCTCCGAGGAGGAGATCGCGCTGGTGTTCGATCGCAACAAGGGACGCATCTACAACCTGTACGCCCGGGCGCTGCGCGACAACGCCGAGTTGCAAGGCAAGGTGGTATTGGAGTTCACTATAGCTCCGAATGGCACCGTCACCATGTGCCGGGTGGTATCGAGCGAGCTCAAGGACCCCGACCTCGAGCGGGAGATCATCTCGCTCGTGCGGTTGTTCCAGTTCAAGCCCGAGGACGTGGACGCGGTGACGGCCACCAAGCCCATCGACTTCTTCCCGACGTCGGCCTGACCTGAGGCGGCAACTCATGAACCTCAACTCGGAGATCCAGTTTTTCGCGGACCTGCGCACCGTCGACAAGGCGCGGCTACTCACCATGGTCCTGCACGAGCTCGCGGAAGAGGCTCGCGGCACCTACGGCCCGGGCGCGGAGCAGGTGCACGACGCCGCGCATCTGCGCTTCGTCAACGAGCTGGTGCATCGCCTCACCCGGGTGATCGAGCAGCTTTTGGCGGAGGAGGCGACGCGGCCCGCGGACGAGGTGGTGCTGCGCATGCTGCTCGCGCCGCGCGCCGACAAGATCGCCGAGCGGCTGGTGTTCAACGCCTACGGCCGCGCCATCCAGGGGTTCGAGAGCTACGATACGACCGTGTTGATGGGCAACTAGCCTAAGCGGGGCGGGGGAATAGCAATGAGCAGCGCACCGCTGCGCCGGTTGATCGCCGGCATCGCGATCCTCGCTTTGCCCACTTTCGGCGCCGCCGCCAACTCTCATCCGCTGCTGCTGCGTCCGGCGCAGGTATGGACCGCCGGTGAGCCGCTGCACGCCGGCTGGGTGGTGCTCACCGACGGCGAGCGCATCGTGGCGGTGGGCGCCGCGGACGCCGTGCACGCACCGGCGGACGCACAGCCGATCGACCTCCCGGGGACGACGCTGCTGCCCGGCCTAATCGATGCGCACTCGCACCTGTTCCTGCACCCCTACAACGAGACCTTGTGGAACGACCAGGTGCTGAAGGAGCCGGTGCCGTACCGCACTCTGCGCGCCGGCGTGCAGGCGCGAGCCACGCTGCTCGCGGGCTTCACGACGCTGCGCGACCTGGGCACCGAAGGGGCAGAGTACGCGGACCTCTCGGTGAAGCGTGCCATCGAGGACGGGCTCATCGAGGGGCCGCGACTGTTCGTCGCGACGCGTGCCATCGTAGCGACCGGCACTTACGGACCGGCGCCGCGCGGCCTGCGCCCCGATGTCTGCTGCACCCCGCAGGGGGCCGAGGAGGCGACCGGCGTCGAGGAGATCGTCCGCGCGGTGCGCGAGCAGGCCGGCCGTGGCGCCGACTGGATCAAGCTGTACGCCGACTACCGCTGGGGACCCGGCGGCACGCAGCAGCCGACCTTCAGCGAGGAGGAGCTGAGGGCCGCGGTCGAGGCCGCGCACTCCTCGGGCCGGCCGGTGGCCGTGCACGCCATGACCGCGGAGGGCATGCGCCGCGCGGTGCTCGCCGGTGCCGACACGATCGAGCACGGCTATGCCGGCACGCCCGAAGTGTTCAGGCTCATGGCGGCGCACGGCGTCGGCTACCTGCCGACCATCACGGCGGCGGAAGCCTACAGCGAGTACTTCGAGCATTACGTGCGCGGGGTGAGCCCGCCGACCGCGGAGATGAAGCAGGTGGCGCAGGCATTCCACTACGCCATGGACGCGGGCGTCACGATCGGCTGCGGGAGCGATGTGGGTGTATACACCCACGGTACCAACTACCGCGAGATCGAGTGGCTGGTGCGCGACGGCATGACGCCGGTGCAGGCGCTCACCGCCGCCACCGCCACGGATGCGAAGATCCTGCGGCAGGAAGCGAGCTTTGGGCGCGTGCATACAGGGCTGCTCGCCGATCTCGTCGCGGTCAGCGGCGACCCGACGCACGACATCAGCGCGGTGGAGCACGTGGTGTTCGTCATGAAGGGCGGAGTCGTCTACCGGCGGCCGTAAGGGGCAATGCGAGGCCGTCTGGCGCACCAAGTAGACGAACCCGCTGCAGGATCCTGGCAGCCCAAGCATCCTCGGGACGCACCGCGGCTGCTTTCTTCCGTGACCTCTCAATGGTGGGTCGCCGGTGGCTGGGCATTGGACCTCTTTGTCGGGGGTCAGAGTCGGCCCCATAAGGATCTTGATATCGGCATCCTGCGCCGCGACGCGCGTCGGGTCCTGGACTCGATGCCGGGATGGGAGTTCTTTGAAGCGAAGCAGGGCCGCCTATACCGCCTCGAGCAACAAGAGCCGAGACTCGAGGTGCATTCCCTTTGGAGCCGTCCGATCGGTCAGAGTCAGTGGGTGCTGGAGCTCATGCTTGACGAGTCCGAGGGAGACTCATGGGTGTTTCGTCGCGAACGGAAAGTTCGGTGTGCTCTCGACCTGGCGATCTCGTATAACTCAGAGTGGATTCCGTATCTCGCGCCGGAACTTCAGCTTCTCTACAAAGCAAATCGCGTGCGTGCAGCGGATGACGCCGACTTTCAGCGCGTTGCGCCGCATCTCGATGACCGGGCGCGCGCCTGGTTGCACGATGCCCTCAAGGAGATTGATCCTGATCACCCGTGGCTTGGTTCGGGGGATCCGCGCCCGCCAGCCGCCCGAGCGCCGCTCCGGTGAGGCGCATGGTCATCCAGTCATCGAGCGCCACGGCGCCGAGCCCCTTGTAGAAGCCGATCGACGGCTCGTTCCAGTCGAGCACCGCCCAATCGAGGCGCGCGCAGCCGCGCTCGAGCGCGAGAGCCGCGAGCCAGGCGAGCAGGCGCTTGCCGATGCCGCGCCCGCGGGACTCGGGTCGCACGAACAGATCCTCGAGGTAGATGCCGGGCTTGCTGAGGAAGGTCGAGAAGTTGTGAAAGAAGAGGGCGAAGCCCACCTCGCGCCCGTCGAGGCAGGCGAACACCACCTCGGCATAGGGTCGCGCGCCGAACAGCGCGGCGGTCAGATCCGCTTGCGTCGCGACCACCTGGTGCTCGAGTCGCTCGTAGACGGCGAGCTCGCGGATGAAGGCGAGCACCAGCGGCACGTCCTGGGCGGTAGCGGCGCGAACGGTGACCTCGGTCAACTGAATTCCTCCTTCAGCCCGTGCTCTGCAGGCCCTGCGCGATGCCGTTGACCGTCGCCAGCAGTGCCTCGAACAGGTCGCGGTCTTCGCGGCCGCTTGCGCGCCAGCGCTTGAGCAGGTCCACCTGCATCAGGTTCATGGGGTCGACGTAGGGGTTGCGCAGCTGGATGGAGCGCTGCATGGTCGGATCGGAATCGAGCAGCGCAGCGCTTTCCTTGACCGCGAGCACCTGCGCGCAGGCGGTGTCATATTCGTCGCGGATGCGTCGGGCGTAGTGGCGCAGGCACTCGGGGGCGAGCGCTTCGTAGTAACGCGCGATCTCGAGGTCCGCGCGCGCCAGCATGGTCTCGACGTCGTCGATGAGGTTACGCAGGAAGAACCACCCGGTGTACGCCTCGCGCAGGCGTGGCAAGCCGAACTGCGCGACCACCGCCGCCAGACCGGCGCCGGCGCCGTACCACCCAGGCAGCATCTGGCGCGCCTGCGACCAGGCGAACACCCACGGCACCGGCAGCAGTCCCTCGATGCCGGCCTTCTCGGAGTGATGTACCGAGCGCGCACCGATCTGCATGTGCTCGATGACGTCGATCGGCGTCACTGCCTGGAAGAATTCGTAGAACGGCGGCTCGGCGTACACCAGCGCGCGGTAGGCGCTGCGGCTTTCGGCGGCGAGCAGCGCCGCGATCTGCAGATGCCCCGCGGCGTCCGGCGGCAGCTCGCCGCGGCGCAGCGCCGCGGTGGTGAGCGCCAGTGCGTTGAAGGCGCGTTCCAGCGTGCGCATGGCGATCGGCCGCAGCCCGTAGCCCTGTTTGACCGTGGCACCCTGCTCGCGGATGCGCAGCACGCCGTCGATCGCGCCCGCGGGCGCGGCGTGCACCAGCGCCTCGATGCGGCCGCCGCCGCGCGCGAGGCTGCCGCCACGGGCGAGGAACAGCACGTGGCGCACGTCGGCCGCGGCCAGTGCCTGCGCCAGATCGTGCTGCGCCTGGTGGATGGCGACCCGCGAGGCGCAGGTGCCGCCTTCCTTGTTGCTGTCGGAGTAGCCGATCAGCACGCACTGGCGGCGCCCGTGCGCGTCGAGGTGGCGGCGGTACAGGGGGTCGGCGAGCAGCTCGGTGAGGATCTGGCCGCAGCCGGCGAGCGCCGCTGCGGATTCGAACTGTGGGGCGATGTCGAGCGCAACCTGGCCGGTGCGCTTGTCGTAGGCCGCTGCCCAGCGCGCCAGCAGCAGCGCCGCGAGTACGTCGTCCGCGCCGCTCGCGGCGCTCACGATGAAGTAGCCGATGCTTTCCGGCCCGTAGCGGTGGCGGGCCTGCATGATGGCCTCGAAGACCGCGAGCGTGCGCCGCCCGAGTGCATCGAGCTCCACCACCGGCCCGCGGTCGCGTTCCAGCGCCTGCGCCAGCAGCTCGCGCCGCTCGCGGCTGCCGCGCGCCAGCCAGCCGGTGTCATCGAACCCCTGGGCGATCACCTGGTGCAGCACGCTCGCGCGCTGGCGCACGTCGAGCGCCGCCAGGTGCAAGCCGAAGACATCGATACGCCGCAGCAGCCGTTCGACGTAGAACAATCCGGCGTTGGCGCCCTTATTAGCCCTTAGGCTCGCGGCGATCAGCGCGATGTCGTTGCGCAACTGAGCGGTGGTCTCGTACCCGCCGGCGCGCCCCTCGTAGAGGCTTTGTAGCCGCTCGCTGATCTGCGCGAGGAAAACCCGGTAAGGCATGCGGGCGTAGCGCGGGTTGACGGCGCGCGCCCCCGGCATGAGGCGCAGGTACTCATCGATGCGCCGGGTCACGTCCGCGGAAGCCGCCACGCGTCCGGCGCTCTGCGACAGCCGCTGCGCGAGCTCCTGGCAGTCGACGTAGTAGCTGCGGACGATGACCTGCTGCTGACGGGCGAGCGTCTCGCGGATCGTCTTGGCGTGCACGTCGGGGTTGCCATCCATGTCGCCGCCCGCCCACGAGCCGAAGTGCAGCAGCGATGGCACGCGCAGCGTCCCGTCCGCGGTGCCGAACACCTTCTCCAGCGCCTGGGCGATCTCCTCGTAGAACGCCGGCACCACGCGGTACAGGATCTCAGCCAGGTAGAACAGCAGCTGCTCGCGCTCGTCCGCCGCGGTCAGCCGCTCGCGCGGCAGCTCCTCGGTCTGCCAGGCGCTGGTCAGTTCCATGCGGATGTTGCTCCAGACGCCGCGGGCCTCGTTCGGAGTGAGGCCGGGGTCGAGCCGCTCGAGCAACCGCTGGGCGATGCGCAGCTGTTTGCGCAGCAGCGTTCTGCGGCTCGCCTCGGTCGTGTGCGCCGCGAACACCGGCTCGATCGACAGGCCGGCGATCAGCTCGAGCACCTCCGCGAGCGTGAAGCCGCGCGACTTGAGCGCTGCGATCGCGTCCTCGACGCCGCCGGGCTGCGGCCGCTGGCTGTCCTTGACGAAGTAGTCGCGGCGGCGGCGGATGCGATGCACCTTCTCGGCGAGATTCACCGCCAGGAACCAGGTGGAGAAGGCGCGCACCAGATCGCGGGCCAGCGCCGGCGGCCGGTCGCGCACGCAGGCGGCGAGCTCGGCGCGCGCTGCGCTGTCGCCGGCGCGGCCGCGGATAGCGGCCACGCGGTCGAGCTCGACCAGCCGGAACAGCTGCTCGCCGCCCTGCTCGCGCAGGATCTCCCCGACCAGCGCGCCGAGCGCGTGCACGTCGTCGCGCAGCGGGACGTGCTTGGGCGGGAAGTGGATGTCGCTGCGGTTCACGTCCTTGAGTCCTCGCGGCTCACTCCCAGGTGTTGGCGCGCTCGGCGAAGCCGGCGCGCTCGGCGCGCACTACGCAGAAGCGCTGCCCGGTCGGGGCCTGCATCACTACCCAGGTCGCCACCGCCGCGATGCGCTGCGCACCGAGCTGCTCGAGGCGGCGCACCTCGGCCTCGATGTCGTCGGCTTCGATGTCGAGGTGCACGCGGCTCTGGTGTGCCACCTGCTGCACCTCCAGGTGCGGGTCGCCGGGCGTGGTATCCAGCGTCCGGTACGAGGACTCGGACGGCACCGGTGCGCGCACCTTGAGTCCGAGCGCCGCGCTCCAGAAGCGCGTGGCCGCATCCAGGTCCTCGGTCTGGCAGTCGATGATGAATCCGGCGAGACGGCTCTTGTGCATGAGTGGGTCCAGTCATCAGGGGAAGCGCATTCTAGGGCTATCCGGCGAGCAGCACGGCCTCGGCGCGCTCGAGCTCTTCGGGCTGGCCGTAGATCACGACGATGTCGCCGTCGCGCAGCACGGTGTCGCCGGCCGGCTCGCGCCCGAGGATCCCCTGGCGGCGCACGCCGGTGAAGGCGACCGCGACGCTGCGGCCGCGCACCTCGTTGAGCGAGCGGCCGACCGCCCAGGCGCCCGGCGGCACCACCACCGATCTGAGCTCCTCGCGATGCTCGCTGGTATCGTCCATCGGGCCGCTGCGCACGATGTTGCGCAGCACCGCGTAGCGGTCGTTGCGGATGTCATTGATGGTGCGCAGCACGCGCGCCACCGGCACGTGCAGCAGCATCAGCACGTGCGAGACCAGCATCAGGCTCGCCTCGAAGGTCTCGGGGACCACGTCGGTGGCGCCGGCCTCCTGCAGTTGCCTGACGCGCCGATCGTCCTGAGTGCGCACCAGTACCGGCACGTCGGGGCGCAGGCGGCGGACGCTGCGCAGGATGCCGAGCGAGGTGGCCGGGTCGGAGAAGCTGATGACCACGGCGCTCGCGGTCGCGACTCCGATCCTGGCGAGCAGCTCCTCGTCGGAGGAGTCGCCGAACATCACCGGATCGCCCGCCTGGCGCGCCGCGCGGATGCGCGCCGGGTCCAGATCGAGCGCGATGTACTCGAAGCCCTGGGATTCCAGCACTCTGGCCACGTTCTGGCCGACGCGGCCGAAGCCGCAGAGGATGACGTGCTCGCGCAGCGCGATACCGTGCGTCGCCGCCTCCTCGCGCTCGGCGGCGGTGAGGACCGGCGCCTGCTCGCGCAGCAGCAAGCGGGCGACGCGCTTGTTGTTGTTGAGAATGAAGGGGCTGAGCGCCATCGACAGCACGATCGCCACCACCAGCGGCCCGCCGAGCCAGTCGGGCAGCAGCTGCGCCTGCAGCAGGATGGTGCCGAGCGCGATGCCGAACTCCCCGCCGATCGACACCACGATGCCGGTGCGCAGCGCCTTGAAGCGCGAGGTGGTGAAGGGGCGGGTCACGAGCGCGGCGACCGTCGCCTTGAGCACCACCAGCGTCACCAGCATGCCCAGCACCAGCGCCAGCCCGCGCACGCTGCCGAGCAGGCGCGGATTGAGCAGCATGCCGACCGAGATGAAGAACAGCCCGAGCAGGATGTCGCGGAACGGCCGGATGGCCGATTCGATCTGATGGCGATACTCGGTCTCCGCCAACATCATGCCCGAGAGGAACGCACCGAGCGCGAACGACAGGCCGGCGAGGTGCGACACCCACGCCGAGCTGAGCACCACCAGCAGCACCGTGAGTGTGAACAGCTCGCGCAGGCGGCTGTGGGCAATCTCGTGGAACAGCGGCCGCAGCAGCCAATGCCCGGTCGCCAGCACCGCGCCGATCGCCAGCACGCCGCCGACCAGCGCCACCACGCTCTGGCCGAGCGCGAAGTGCTGCTCGCCCGCGGCCAGCAGCACACCGAGGGCCAGGAACGGCACGAAGGCCAGATCCTGGAACAGGAGCATGCTGAAGGCGAGCCGCCCGTGCGTGCGGTTGAGCTCGTCGCGCTCGGTGAGCTGCTGCAGCAGCATCGCGGTCGAGCTCATCGAGACCGCGCCGCCCACCACGACGGCCGGCAGCCAGCCGACCCCCAGCAGGTGGGCAAGGAGCGCGAACAGCCCCGCGGTGGCGCCGACCTGCGCAGCGCCGAGCCCGAACACCTCGCCGCGCATGGCGAGCATGCGCGGCAGGGAGAACTCGAGCCCGAGCGTGAAAAGCAGGAAGGCGACTCCGAGGTCCGCCAGCAGCCGCGTGGTGCCCGAGTCCGACACGACGGCCAGCGCATGCGGCCCGAGCAGCAGCCCCACCACCAGGTAGGCGAGCGTCGTCGGCAGCGCCAGGCGGCGCGCCACGGTCACCACGAACACCGAGCCGGCGAGAAGGAGGAGGGCCTGGGTGAGCGGCGCGAGCATCGCGCAAATTAGACTGCGCCCGGCGGCGAACGCAACGTTCGCTGCCGGGGTATCAGGTCAGATCTGGCTCAGATTCCCGACTGCCAGGTGCTGGGCATGCCCGCCTTGCCGATCGCGTCCTCGATCGCCAGGCATGCCTCGCGCGCTTCCGCTTGTGCGCGCAGGCTCCTGGCGATGGAGTTGAGGAAGCGGCACATCAGGGCGAGGTTCGGATGCCCGTTGTGCAGTTGCTCCTCGACGTGGTCGATGGCTTCGATCAGGTCATCCCGATCGCAGCTGGGGAAGGTCATGCTCGTGACGGCATGTTGAACGGAAACCAGAGCCTGATGTATCGCGGCCTGCTGCGTCCCATCCATGGGGATAAATTTGAACCGGTTTGGGCAAAGCCGCAAGCCCGAAAATTAAAAAGGCCCCGCCTCCGTGCCGGGGGCGGGGCCTTGCAGTCGACGGACGACTGTTACTTCGGGGGTGAGGTGGAGGAAGAGCTGCTGCTGCTGGAGCTGCCGCTCTTCTTGTGGTGCTTCTTCGCTTTGCTTGAGGAGGTCGAGGACGAGCTCGAGGGGGCCGAAGCCGAGGACGAGCTCGACGAGGACGGCGTCGACTGGGCAAACGCCGGGCCGGCGATGAGGGCGGCGGCCAGGACGGGGATCAGGTACTTGAACATCATCGCGGTAGTCTCCGAAAGATAGAGGTTGGTGTGTCGGTTGGGAGCCAGAACGCGCGCATTATGCCGGGAATTCCCCGGGGCAAGTGCCATATGACCGCAACGTAATGTTGCCGGCCGAAGTGCCTTCAGGCGCTTGACAGATAAGGCAAAAACCCCCGGAAATCGGCCCTCCGGCCGGCTCAGTGTCCGTGGAAAGCGACAAGGGTGCGCACCGGCACCTGAAGCGCCGCGAGCCTTGCGGCGCCCGCGAGATCGGGGAGCTCGACGATGAACGAGGCCGCGAGGATGCGGGCGCCGAGCGAGCCGAGCAGGCTCACGGCGGCCGCGGCCGTGCCTCCGGTAGCGAGCAGGTCATCCACCAGGAGGATGCGCTCGCCCGGCACGATGGCGTCGCGGTGCATCTCCATTTCGTCAAGCCCGTACTCGAGCGAGTAGGCCACGCGTACCGTCGAGTGGGGCAACTTGCCCTTCTTGCGGATCGGGACGAAGCCCGCGCCGAGCCGGTACGCGACCGCCCCGCCGAGGATGAATCCGCGCGCCTCGATGCCGGCGACGCGATCGACCGCCTCGCGCGCCCACGGCTGTGCGAGCTGATCGACTACGGCACCGAAGACGCGCGCGTCCTTGAGGAGCGTGGTGATGTCGCGGAACATCACGCCCGGCCGCGGGTAGTCGGGAATGGTGCGGATCGCCGCGCGGATCTCTTCGGGCGTCACCGGCTGCATGGCCTGCACTCTACTACGCAACCGCGGCGACTACGCAGCGGCGCGCGGCGCGCGCCACACCAGCGTCTGATTGTTCGCCGGCATGGCATGATCGGCCGTGAGCATGAGGCCCTGCGCGCGGGCGAGCGCATCGAGTGCCTCGAAATCGCGGATGCCGCTCAGCGGGTCGCGCGCCTGCAACCAGGCGTCGAACTCGGCGTTACTGTCGCTCGTATAGCGGCCGCGGTAGCGGAACGGCCCGTAGACGCACAATACGCCGCCGGCGGCGAGCGTCGCGCCCACCCCGCGGAAAAAATCCTCCACCGCATCCCAGGCCATGATGTGCAGGGTGTTGGCGCTGAACACTGCATCGAACGCTGCGCCGTGCGCCGGCACCGGCCAGGGAAGCGAGCGAACGTCGAGCGCAATGGGCGCACGCAGCTTGGCCGATTCCGCCACGCGGATGCGCTCGGCGAGCGGCTCGAGGAGCGAAGCGACCTCGCTCGGCTGCCAGGTGAGATGCGGCAGGTGGCGCGCGAAGTAGACGGCGTGCTGCCCGGTGCCGCTGCCGATCTCGAGCACCACTCGGCTCGCGGCCAGCTCCACGGCGAGCACCTCGAGGATCGGCCCCTTGTTGCGCTCACAGGCTTCCGAACAGGTCAGCACGGCGCGAGTCTGCGACAATGCGCCGATGCAAGCCATAGATGCGCTTCTCACGCGGCGCTCGGCCCGAGCGCTCGCCGCCCCGGCACCCGATGCCGCCGCCCTCGAGCTGATGCTCGCCGCCGCGGCGCGCGCCCCGGACCACGGACGGCTGCGGCCCTGGCGCTTCGTCATCGTGCGCGAGGCCGGGCGAGTGCGCTTCGGAGAGCTGCTCGCCGCTCATCTGCAGCGCACCCAGCCCGGAGCGAGCGCGCAGGCCGTGGAGCGCGAGCGCGACAAAGCGCTGCGCGCCCCGCTCATCATCGTGGTGGCGGCGCGGGTGAATCCGTCGGTCACGAAGATCCCGCAGATCGAGCAGACGCTTTCGGCCGGAGCCGCCGCCCAGAACATCATGCTCGCGGCGTTCGCGCTCGGGTTCAACGCCATGTGGAAGACCGGCGGCGCTGCCTACGATGCGGTGGTCAAACAGGCGCTCGGGCTCGAGCCCACCGACGCCATCGTGGGTTTTCTGTACGTCGGCACCGAGACGCCGCCCGTGGCCCTGCCCGCGGCGGGCGAGTGGCGCGACCTGGTACAAGACTTCTAAACCGCGACCGGCGGCTGGGTTAGAAGAGCGCTTTCGGGGGCTGCGCGGCAGGACGCCGCGCCCGCAGCCTCCAGGGACGGATTCACGGCGTCCCCGAAAGCGCTCTTCTAACCTAGCCGCCGGCCCATGGCTTCACGACCGCGAGCACCACGATCGCGATCAGCAGCAGCCCCGGCACTTCGTTGAAGAAACGATACCAGCGCTGCGAATGCACGCCGCTGCCGGCGGCGAGGGCGCGCATCAGCCGGTAGCAGTAAGCGTGGTAGCCGACCAGCGCCGCGACCAGCACGAGCTTTGCGCGCAGCCAGTCGAAGGCGAGATAGTCCGGCGCGGCGACGACCAGCGCGGCGCCGAGCAGCACGGCGAGGGCGCCTCCGAGGGTCATCATGGCGAACAGCCGCCGCTCCATGAGCTCGAAGCGCGCGCGCCCCGGCCCATCGTCGGTGATCACGTGGTAGACGAACAGCCGCGGCAGGTAGAACAGCCCCGCGAACCAGGTGACCACGAACACCACGTGAAAGGCTTTCAGCCACGTCATGGTGGGGGTGGATTGTAACCAAGCGGGCGAAGGCTTTGCGGGCTCTGATAGCATGGCCGTCCCCCAACCCGAATTCCTACGGCACCCTCATGTCCGCGACACCCGCATCTGCACCCGCCCCAGGCCCCATTCTGAGCAACATCGAGATCGCGCAGCGCGCGAAAATGCGCCCGATCCAGGCGCTGGCACAGGAGCGGCTCGGGATCCCGCCCGAGAGCCTCGAGCCCTACGGCCATTACAAGGCGAAGGTGTCGCTCGACTACGTGGCGCAGCTCGCGGGTAAGCCCGACGGCAAGCTGGTGCTGGTCACGGCGATCTCGCCGACGCCGGCCGGCGAGGGCAAGACCACGACCACCGTCGGTCTCGGCGATGCGCTCAACCTGCTTGGCAAGAAGGCCATCATGTGCCTGCGCGAGCCGGCGCTCGGACCGGTGTTCGGCGTCAAGGGGGGCGCAGCCGGCGGCGGCTATTCGCAGGTGGTGCCGATGGAGGACATCAACCTGCACTTCACCGGCGACTTCGCGGCGATCGCCGCCGCCAACAACCTGCTCGCGGCCTTGATCGACAACCACATCTACCAGGGCAACACGCTCGGCTTCGACGTGCGGCGCATCGCCTGGCGGCGCGTGGTCGACATGAACGACCGGGCGCTGCGGCAGATCGTGGTGGGACTCGGCGGCACCGGCAACGGCGTGCCGCGCGAGGACGGCTTCGACATCGTGGTGGCGTCCGAGGTCATGGCGATTTTCTGCCTGTCGAGCTCGCTCGCCGAGCTCAAGGAGCGCCTCGGCAAGATCGTGGTTGGCTACCGTGCCGACCAGACGCGGATCCTGGCACGCGACCTCAAGGCGCACGGCGCCATGACAGCGTTGCTGAAGAACGCGCTGGCGCCGAACCTGGTGCAGACGCTCGCGAACAACCCCGCCTTCATCCACGGCGGCCCGTTCGCCAACATCGCGCACGGCTGCAATTCGGTGATCGCGACCCGCACCGCGCTCAAGCTCGCCGACTATGTGGTCACCGAGGCGGGCTTCGGCGCCGACCTCGGTGCGGAGAAGTTCGTCGACATCAAATGCCGCAAGGCGGGCCTGAAGCCCGCCGCCGCGGTCGTGGTCGCGACGGTGCGCGCGCTCAAGTACCACGGCGGCATGGAGCTCGCCGACCTCAAGAACGAGGACACGGACGCGCTCGGCAAGGGCCTCGTCAACCTCGAGCGCCACATCGACAACGTGCGCAACAACTACGGTCTGCCGTGCGCGGTCGCGATCAACCGGCGCGCCGAGGACAGCGAGCGGGAGATCCAGCTGATCGTCGAGCGCTTCGCCCGGCAGAACGTGCGCGCCATCCCGGCGACGCACTTCGCGGACGGCGGCCGCGGCGCGCTCGAGCTCGGGCGCGAGGTGCTGCGGCTCACGGCCGAGCCGAGCTCGTTCCACTACGTCTACGAGGACAGCGTGCCGCTGTGGGACAAGATGAAGACGATCGCCACGCGCATCTATCACGCCAGCGACATCACCGCCGACACCAAGGTGCGCGCCCAGATCCGCCAGTTGCAGGAGGGCGGCTACGGTAATTACCCGGTGTGCGTCGCCAAGACGCAGTACTCCTTCTCCACCGACCCGAAGCTGCGCGGGGCGCCCAGCGACCATGTCGTCAACATCCGCGAGGTGCGCCTCGCCGCGGGTGCGGAATTCATCGTCATGATCTGCGGCGACGTCATGACCATGCCGGGACTGCCGAAGGTTCCGGCGGCCAACAACATCGACGTGGACGAGCAGGGAAGGATCACCGGGCTTTTCTAGCGCTGCCGCCATGCCGTTCTGCGAGGCCGATCCCTGGCGGCTGCAGTACTTCGAGGGCGTCGCCTGCCCGCAGGACGTGCGGATCCCGACCGAGGATCCGGACGCCTACCAGTGGTACCCGCAGCACCACTGGGTCTACGACAAGCTCAGGGTCGCTGAGTCGCAGGGTATTGCTTGCGGCCCGCACGGCGTGCCGCCGCCCGCATTCCCCGTCTTCAGCAAGCCGATCGTCAACATGCGCGGTATGGCGGTCGGCGCCCGGGTGCTGAACGATCGAACGGACTATCAGCGTCACCTGACCTCAGGGCATTTCTGGATGACGCTGCTCGAGGGCGAGCACGTGAGTAGCGACGCCGCGGTGCTGGCAGGAAAGGTGAGCTGGTGGCGACACTGTCTCGGCGCGACGGGGCCCGACAGCACCTTCGAGCACTGGACGATCGAGGCGGGCGCCCGGCCGCCGCTCGAAGCCTACCTCGGAGAGTGGATCGGGCGGCATCTCGCCGGTTATACGGGCATGCTGAATCTCGAGAGCATCGGCGGATGCATCATCGACGCACACCTGCGTTTCGCCGACCAGTGGCCGGATCTCAACGGCCGTGGCTGGCTCGATGCGGTGGTCGGGCTGTACGCGCGGGGCACGTGGGACTTCGACGACCGCGATCGCCGCGACGGCTACAGTGTGGTGCTGTTCGGTCCGCACGGCCGCGAATATCGCCATCCGGCGGCGGAGCTGGTGGGGCAGGTGCGCGCCATGCCGCACGTGACCAGCGTGCAGATCACCTTTCACGCGGACCGGCCGGCGGCGTCACACGCGATGCCCCCGGGGGGCTTCCGCCTCGCCATCGTCAACAGCACGGACCTCGAAGCGGGCCGCGCGGCGCGCGCCCGCCTGGCCGCGTACTGGGAAATCTGATCGACGCTCACTGCCCGCGACTCCAGTTACGCGTGCGGGCGGCGGCTTCTGCGGCCGCATCGAGCGGCTCGCCGGCGATGAGCGTGTCGAGCGTGCGCGCCACCGCCGGTGGCAGGCTGGAGCCGGCCGGACGGTAGGCGCCGCCGCGGCCGGGCTCGCTCTGCGCCAGCACCTGAAGCTGCCAGGAGCCGCGCTCGTGACAGGCGAGCCCGGCTAATGCCTGGCCGTCCTGGAGCACGAACGTGCGGCAGTAGGCGCCGTCGCGCGTGCGGAAACTGACGCCGATCTGCACTACGGCGTCGGACGGCTGAGCGCTCGCGAGCTGATTCGAGAGCGCGCTCGCGAGCACGCCGCCGGCGAGCATCTGTCCATTCACCGCCACGATCGGCCCACCCTCGCCCCGGCGCAGCAGCAGCGCTCCCGACAGCACACCGATCACGAGGCTCGCCGCGATCGCGCCCCACTGCGGCCACGACCAGTGCGGCGCCGCCCGCGCCTTGAGCGCGATCACGTTACCGGCGCTGCCCGCGCCGCGCGCGCCCGCAAGCAGCCGCTGCGGCACGGGCTCGGTCAGCACCGGCTCGAAAGCTGCCTGCAGCCGCCGGCGCAGCTCATGGTGCCGTGCCACGCGCTCGGCTAGCGCTGCGTCCGCGGCCATGGCCGCCTCCACTGCGGCGCGAGCCGTGCCGTCCAGCTCACCGTCCGCGTACGCCATCAGTGTCTCGTCGTCGAAGTTCATCGCTCTGCACCCCGGCGCCTCACGTGAGCAACTCCTGCAGCGCCTCGCGACCTCGCGCCAGGCGGCTGGTCAGCGTTCCGACCGGCACTTCCATGATGTGCGCGGCCTCCTTGTACGACAGCCCCTCGATCAACACCAGCGCCACCGCCAGTCGCTGCTCTTCGGGCAACCGCTGCAGCGCTTCCTGCACCGCCAGCAGCTCCGCCTGCGAGCCGTGCGTTGCGTCCGCCACGTGCTCGCCCGACTCCGCGGGGGCAAACAACCGCGTCCGCCGTCCGCGCGCGCGCTGCTCGTCGATCCACGCGTTGCGCACGATGCCGAACGTCCAGCCCGCCAGCTGCGAGTCGGGACGCAACTGGCCGGCGTGCTTGAGCGCGCGCTCGACGGTCGTCTGCACCAGGTCGTCGGCGTCATGCGCGTTGCCGCACAGGGCGCGCGCGAAGCGCCGCAGCCGTGGCAGCAGCGCGATGAGCTCCGGGCGCAGATCGGGCGCGGGCACGTTATGTCGGGAATACGATCATGCGGACCATTTTCTTCCATTTCTTCCCAGCGCGGCCACACTCGCTTAAGGTGTTGTCATGCGTGCGATCACGCTCATGGTGCTGCTGGGCGCAACGCAGGTTGCGGCAGCCCAGATAGGTCTGCCCGCGGTGCGGCTGCCCAATCTGCCCGCGGTGGGCCTGCCGGGCTCGGTCGGACAGGACCTGCTGTCCGGCAACGGCCAGGGGGCCGACCTCGACGTGCGCACACGCCGCGAGCTGCGGCAGGCGCGCATCCGCGAGCTGCTGCGCCGCCACGCGGATGTGCTCGAAGCCGATCCGCACGGCGATCCCATCGTTCGCGGCCAGGTGTTGCTGCTGTCCCCCGACGGTGCGGCGCTCGAGGCGGCTGCGGCCGCGGGCTTTACCGAGGTGCGCGAGCTGTCGCTCGCGCCGCTCGGGATGCGCATCGTGGTGCTGCACACCGCCGACCACACCGCGCGCGCGCTCAAGGCGCTCGAGAGCCGGGACCCGGCCGCGACCTACGACTTCAATCACATCTATCTCGACAGCGGCGGGCAGGTCGCGAGCATCGCGCGTGCCCCGCCGGACGGCGGTGCGCAGCCGGCGCCAGAGGAGGGCGCCGCTGCGCCGGCCGAGACGCACGGCGCCGCCGCCACCACTGTGGTGCGGGTCGGCCTGATCGACAGCGGCGTCGATGCGGATCACGCCGCGTTCCGCGGCCTGGCGATCCATCGCCACGGCTGCGCGGGGGCGCTCGTGCCGGACAGTCACGGCACGGCGGTGGCGTCACTCCTCGTCGGTCGTGACGGCGCCTTCCGCGGCGCCGCACCGGGCGCTGAGCTGTATGCGGCGGACGTGTTCTGCGGGGCTGCGACCGGCGGTGGCGTGGACACCGTGGTCGAGGCGTTCGCGTGGCTGCTCGGCGAGCGGGTGCCGGTGATCAACGTGAGCCTGGTGGGGCCTGCGAACAACCTGCTGCGCACCGTCGTCGCGGGCGTCATAGCGCGCGGCTACCTGGTCGTCGCCGCCGTCGGCAACGACGGTCCGGCGGCACCGCCACTGTATCCGGCCGCCTGGCCGGGCGTGATCGGTGTCACCGCTGTCGACGCGCGCGGGCGCGTGCTTGCGGAAGCCGAGCGCGGGTCGCAGGTCAAATTCGCAGCGCCGGGGGCCGACATGGCGGCTGCGCGCACGCCGCAGGGTTATGTCCTGGTGCGGGGGACATCGTTCGCAGCGCCGCTGGTCGCGGGACTGCTGGCACTCGCGCTGAAGGCCCCCGACGAGGCTGCGGCACACTCAGCGCTCGCCGATCTCGCCGCGCACGCCGATCCGCACGGCGCCCACGGCGTCGATCCGGTCTACGGCTACGGAGTGGTCGCAGCCGGGCTGCGCCCGCAACCGGCGCTCACCCATCTGCGGCCGAATTAAGTCAAACAGCCGCTCACAGCGGAATCCGGTCCCCCGGGCGGAAGATTCTCCGGGGCTGCGTCGTAGTACTCATCGAAGGGTCGTGGATGGACCACGCCCGAAGAGGAGACTGACCATGAAGACGCAACATTTCCTGGCGAGCATCGCGATTGCGGCTGTGTTCGGCTTGGCCGGCGTGGCCCATGCGCAGCGGATCGGCGGTGGTCTGCACGCCGCCGGCGGTGGCTCCTTCGGCATGGCAGGAATGCACACCTCGGCGAGCTCGGCAGTCGCCGGCAAGGCCAGTGCCAACACCACGCGTGCCGCGACAACGAGCACGGCAGTCGCCGGCAAGACCGCCGCGGATGCGGGTGCCGCGGCGAGCGGCGCGAAGCAGGCCGGCGTGACGGCGACCAATGCGACCGCCGCGACCGCCGCCAAGGGGCAGTCGGCAGCCAGCGGGTCCGTGAAGACTGGCACTCAGTCTGCCACCGGCACGCAGGCTACCAAGACCGGCACGCCGCAGTCGCCCGCGCTGCAGACGGGCGCCTCGCTCGGCAGCTCGACGAATGCCGGCGTCAGCAGTGCGCCGACCAGCACGTCGGCCGGGGTGAGCGGCGGGGCCCAGGTGAGCGCCTCCGCGTCGTCTCACTGAGCGTAAAGGGGATCACGCGGGCGGTGGGATAACTCCTCGCCGCCCGCGTGCATCTCATCCTCGAAGGCCGATCATCAGCCCGGCGGATCGGCTCCCGCGAAGCGGATGGCGGTGGCGCCGGTCACCGGTCCAATGCTCGCGTGATCGCTGACATAGAGCTTGACGGCGCGCTCGAAGTGCAGCGGGCCGCGCACTACGCTCCCCGGTCCGATGACCACACGCGGCGTGCTCGCGAACATGAAGAAGTGCCACCAGGTGGTGTCGGCATTCATGTGGATGCCGCCGTCAATGCGCGCATTCGGCCCGATGAAGATGTCGGCGTTGGTGGTCTCGATCTGTCCGGCGACGTGTGCCGCGCTGATGTGGATGGCGCCGTTGACGTTGGTCAGCGCACCGCCGAGGTCGGCGCCGTCGACGATCTTCATCGTGCCGTTCACCGTGGTGGCCGCCCCGGTCGCGCGCGCACCCGCGTTCATCGTCACCGAGCCGTTCACGGTCCCGAGCGAGGTTGCGGTGGCGCGGCTGTCGAGCGTGATGCTGCCATTCACCGTGTCGGCCTTGCCGACCACGGCGTTCGCGCCCACGTGAATCGCGCCGTTGACGGTGTCGAGGTTGCCCGCGTGCTCACCCGGTGACACCTCGATCGAGCCATTGACCTTGGAGATGTCCTGATCCGCGCCCGCCGGGCCGCACGCCACAACAGCCGCCAGCGCCACCAGAACCAAGCTTGGCTTCATGTCCGTGCCTCCTGCGAAACGCCCGAGTTATACCCACTCCGGGGTACCGTTGGCCACTCCTTCTGCGATGGGCCGACGGAACTGCCGCGGTGGACCCACGCGGGGCTTGCACGGAGCAGGGACTGTGCAGTGCAATGGGCTTGCGTGGAGAATCAGATCATGCCAGCGCGCCGGACAGTCCCAGGGAAGGGGTCTCCCCGTCACATCCTCGTCATCGACGTCGGCGGCACCCACGTCAAGTTCCGGGTCGATGCGCGCGGCGAGATCGGCGAGTTCATCTCGGGACCGAAGATGACGCCGGCGCGCATGGTGCGCGAGGTGCGACAGCTTGCTGCGGGGCGCAGCTACGACGCGGTGTCGATCGGCTACCCGGGACTGGTGTTCCACGGCAGGATCGGCGCCGAGCCCCACAACCTCGGTGGCGGGTGGGTCGGCTACAACTGGGCGAAGGCCTTCGGCAAGCCGGTGCGGGTCATCAACGATGCGGCTATGCAGGCGATCGGCAGCTATGAGGGCGGACGCATGTTGTTTCTCGGCCTGGGCACCGGGCTCGGCGCCGCGCTGGTCATCGACGGCAGCGTCGAACCCACCGAGATCGCGCACATGCCCTACAAGCGCGGCCGCACCTTCGAGGATTATCTGGGCGAGGCGGGGCGCGAGCGGCGCGGCAACCGCAAGTGGCGCAAGTCGGTCGAGGACGTGGTTGCGAGCCTCTCGGCCGCCTTCGAGCCCGACTATGTCGTGCTCGGCGGCGGCAACGCGGCGCGGCTGAAAAACCCGCCGCGCGGCGCGCGCCTCGGCGACAACCGCAACGCGTTCATCGGCGGTGTGCGCATGTGGCGGCAGGCCCAGGCGCGACCCGCGGCCGCACGCCGCGGCCAGCGGCGCCGGCGCTAGCCCATGAGCGCCGCCCCTGGCGCTCCGGGATTGCCGCCGACCTGGAGCAGCAGCAACAAGGAGATCGTCGGCTGCTCGCTCGGCTCCTCGCGGATCTGGTTCACCATCGGCGGCGGCATAGTCAACGAGGTCTATTACCCGCGGGTCGACATTCCGCAGATCCGCGACCTCGGCTTCATCGTCGCCGACGGCGCGGGCTTCTGGGTGGAAGTGAAGCGCATGTGGCGGCACAGCCTCGAGCTGGCGGCCCCGGGCACACCGGCGGTGCGCATCGTGCACCACCACGAGCGCTTCGAGCTGACGCTGCGCGTGACTCCGTGCGAGGACCGCGACGTGCTGCTCATCGAGGTGAGCTTGAGCGGCGATCCGACGCTGCGGCCGTACGCGCTGCTGGCGCCGCACCTCGGCGGTACCGGCAGGGATAACCGCGCTGAGGTCGGCGAGCACCGCAGCCGCAAGGTGCTGCGGGCGGAGCAGGGCCCGTTTGGACTGGCGCTGGCGGCGGCGACCGCGCAGCAGGCCGATGCCTGGGGGCGCGCCAGCGCGGGCTTCGCCGGCAGCAGCGACGGCTGGCAGGATTTCTCGCAGCACGGCGCGCTCACCTCGGAATACACCAGCGCGGGGCCCGGCAACGTGGCGCTGGTCGGGGAGCTGCCGCGGCAGGCAGTGCTTGCGCTCGCATTCGGCGCGAGCGCCGACTCCGCGGCGACGCTCGCGCTCACCGCCCTCAGTCAGCCCTTCGAGACCTCCTGGGAGCGGCAGTTGACGGCGTGGACCCGCTGGCACGCGAGCAGCGTGCCCGAGTCCACGCGCTCCGCCGACCTGCCGGACTTCTGCGCCGAGCAGTTCCGCACCTCGATGATGGTGCTGGCCGCCCATCGCGACAAGACTTATCCCGGCGCGATGGTGGCCTCGCTGTCGGTGCCGTGGGGCAACACGCGCGAGGAGCGTGGCGGCTATCACCTGGTGTGGCCGCGTGATCTGGTGGAGTGCGCCAGCGCGCTGCTGGCTGTCGGCGCGACGCGCGAAGCGCACGACACGCTGCGTTACCTGATGGCCACGCAGAACCCCGACGGCCACTGGCACCAGAACCAATGGCTGGGGGGCACGGGCTACTGGCAGGGCATCCAGCTCGATGAGGCGGCATTCCCGGTGCTGCTGGCCGCCGAGCTCGATGATCGCAATGCGCTGGCCGGCACCGAGGTCAGCGACATGGTGCGGCGCGCGCTGTCGTTCCTGGTGCGCACCGGACCGGTGAGCGACCAGGACCGCTGGGAGGAGGATGCCGGCCTCAACACCTTCACGCTGGCGGTGTGCATCACCGCGCTCGTGGCAGGGGCGCGCTACCTGCCCGCGGACGCGCGCGAGCTGGCGCTCGCTTTCGCGGATTACTGGAACGCGCGGCTCGAGGACTGGACGACGGTGCGCGATACGCCGCTCGCGCGCCGCTTCGGCGTGCCCGGCTACTACGTGCGCGAGGCGCCGCCGCAGGCGCTCACCACGCGCGGTGCGCCCGAGAGCGTGCTGCCCATCAAGAACCTCGAGCACGATCCGAACCTGCCGGCCTCCGAGCAGGTTGCGGTGGATTTCCTGCAGCTGGTGCGCTGCGGGCTGCGCCGTCCCGACGATCCGTGGGTGCTCGCGAGCCTGAAGCTGGCGGACGCACTGCTCAAGGTGGACACGCCCTCCGGACCGTGCTGGCACCGCTACACCGACGACGGCTACGGCGAGCACGACGACGGTAGCGCCTTCGACGGCACCGGCCGCGGCCGCGCCTGGCCGCTGCTGACCGGCGAGCGCGGCCACTACGAGGTCGTGGCCGGACGCGATCCGCTGCCGCTCATCATCGCGATGTGCCGCATGGCGTCCTCCGGCGGCATGCTGCCGGAGCAGATCTGGGATGCGGCGCCGATCGCTGCGCACGGGCTCGAGCCCGGCCGCCCGACCGGCGGGGCGATGCCGCTCGTCTGGGCCCACGCCGAGTATGTGAAGCTGGTCGTCTCGCGCGGACTGAAGCGTCCATTCGCCCGGCCGGAGGCGGTGTGGCAGCGATACCGCGGCGAGCGGCCGGCGCTGCGCCGGGTGATCTGGTGCGAGCACGCGCCAGTCAGCGAGATTCCTGATGACTGCGAGCTCACGCTGGCGCTGCGCGAGCCGGGCACGTTCCACCTAGGGTTCGACGGCTGGCAGGAGGTGCGCGATCTGCCGACGGTACCTAACTCGCTCGGTCTGCACATCGTCAATCTCGTCGCGCCGCGGCTCGTCGCCGGGCGCACCATCGACCTGACCTACCGCTCGGGCAGTGCCGGCTCGTGGGCGGAACGCAACTTCCGCATCCTGGTGACGCCCGGGGCGCGGAGCTGAGGGCGCGCCGTGCCGTTCACGCTGGCGCATCCGGCCGCGATCCTGCCGCTGCGGCACGTGCCGCACCTGCGCACGGCGCCGCTGATCATCGGCGCCATCACGCCCGATCTGCCGTCTTACGCTCCGATGCGCTACACCGGCTATCTGGTGCACGAAAGTCACAGGCTGCGTGGCTCGTGGTCGGTCGACCTGGCGATGGGGCTGGCGCTGCTCGCTGTTTTGTTCGTGCTGCGCCGGCCGCTCACGGCGCTCCTCCCGGCGCGCTCGCGGGCATTGTGCCTGCGGGCGCTCGAGCCCTACGCCCGCGACCCGCGCGAGTGGCTCTTGGCTCCGGTGGCGATCCTGCTCGGCGTGTGGACCCACCTGCTGTGGGACTCGTTCACGCATGGCGACGGCTGGATGGTGCGGCGGATCGACGTGCTCAGCCGCGTGGTCACCATCGGCTCGTACAGCGGCGAGCTCTGCCACGTGCTGCAGTACGTAAGCTCGGTGGCGGGACTGGCGATCATGGCCGTGTGGTACTGGCGGCTGCAGTCCCCGCCGGCGCCGCGCAGCCCGCCCGCCGCGGCGCACTCGGCCGCAGCTCCGGTGCTGCTGCTGGCCGTGGCCGCTGCGGCGCTCATCGGCGGCGTGCAGGCGATCGAGACCTACCGTGCGAGCGAGGCGATCTATCGGACGCTGAACGTGCTGCTGACGCACACGATCGCCTGGTTCGCGGTCCTGTACCTGGTCGCGGGAACCGTGATCGCGCTCAGCCACGACGCGGCGGAAAGCGGCTGAGAGCCGCTCTCCCATGACGGCGGGCGAGGCGCACGAGCCGCTCACCACCACCGGATGGCCGTGGCGTTCCGGAAACCGCTTCCGGCTGCTGGACGGTTCCGCGGAATTCTTCCCGCGCATGCTGGCGGCGATCGATGCGGCCGCCGGCCACGTGCTGCTCGAGATGTACCTGGTGGAGTCCGGCAAAGTCGCCGGCGCGTTCATCGATGCGCTGACGCGCGCCGCGGCGCGCGGTGTGCGCAGCTGCGTGGTGTTCGACGGCTTCGGCGCGCTCGGGCTCGGTGCGGCCGACCGGCACCGGCTGCTCGAGGCGGGCGTGGAGCTGCGCCTCTTCAACCCGCTGCGGTTTGCCAACCGGCTGCGCAACTTCATGCGCGACCATCGCAAGCTTCTGACAGTGGACGGGCGCGTGGCGTTCGTGGGCGGCGCAGGACTGACCGACGAGTTCGCGCCCGGTCCCAACGCCTGGCGCGATCTGATGCTCGAGATCGAAGGTCCGGTAGTCGCCGACTGGCAGCGGGCGTTCGCGCGCACCTGGCGGCGCCTCGGACCCGAGCTGGCGCTCCCGGAGCCGGCACCGCGCGCCGTGGGTGGCGCGAGCGGGCGGCTCGCTTTGAGCGAGGCACGCCAGTACTCGGTGCTCGCCAACGGCGTCATTCGCCATATCGATGCGGCGCGCAGGCGCGCCTGGATCATGAGTGCCTACTTCGTGCCGTCGCGCCGCTTTCGCAGAGCCCTGCGGCGCGCGGCGCGCCGCGGCGTGGACGTGCGGCTGCTGCTGCCCGGCCCGCGTACCGATCATCCGTGGGTGCGGCAGGCTGCGCGGCGCTTCTACGGCAAGATGCTGCGAAACGGCGTGCAGATCTTCGAGTACCAGCCGCGCATGCTGCACGCCAAGATGATCCTGTGCGACGACTGGGTGTCCGTAGGCTCGAGCAATCTCGATCGCTGGAGCTTCAAATGGAATCTGGAGGCCAATCAGGAAGTGGCCGATCACGGCGTGGCCGACGCCGCGGCGGCGCTGTTCGCCGGCGACTTCGCGGTGTCGCAGGCACTCAACCGCCGCTACTGGTCACACCGTGCGTGGCTCGACCGGCTGCGCGAGCGGATCGCGGGCGCGCTGGATCGCTGGCTCGAGGGCTGGCGCCGGCCTGGGCCGCCGTGAGGGTCAGCGCCGGCAACGGCGGTGCTCACGGGCCCGGAGTGTAGAGCTCGGTGGTCCTGACGAAGGCGAGCAGGAACGGCTCGAGCGTCTCGAGCTGCGTCGCGTACAGACGCAGCGCCGCGAGCTTGCGGTCTTCCTCCGTCGGCGTGAGCGCGAACACGGTCCAGGCGGCGCCGGCATCGCGGGGTGCGGGCGTGAGCGGCAGGCCCGGGCTGAGCCCCCGCGGGTTGGGCCACCCCTCGCCGCCGTGCACGATCCAGTAGCGCACCACCGGCGGCGCGGCGCTTGCCGCCAGCACACGCTGCGTGAGCAGGCCCGCGGCGCGGTGATCCGGATGGGCATCGCTCGGGCTCGGGGCGAGCAGCAGCGTCGGACGCACGCGCGCCAGCACCACGGCGAAATCGCGCTCGAGACTCTCGCCCGTGTAGGGGTGGCCGGGAAACACCGCCGCGGCGTAGGGCACCGCGTCGGCGGCGGTGAAGGGCGAGCGGTAGGCGCGGCGGTAATGCTCACCGAGGAGCGTGAGGACCCCGCGGTCCGGATAGCCGAGGAACAGCTGCCGCGCCGACGGTACGCCGAGCGCATCGGCGGCCGCACGCGCCTCTCGCATGCGGCGCGCCGCCAGATCGCGCGCCTTCGCGGGGCTCATGAGCGGGCTCTTCTCGATAAGGAGCAGATCGAGCTCGGAGGCATCGCCGCTCGTGATCCACACGACGCTCGCGCGCCCGCCGGCCCGCACGACGCGCTGGATGAGCCCGGCGCAACACAGCGTCTCGTCATCCGGGTGGGGCGCGATCACCAGGAGCGAGGTGTCCGCATTGATCGGCGTTAGGGGCGGCGCCTGCGGCACGGGCGCGGCATGCGCCGTCGCCGCCGCCATCATCGCCGTCGCGAGCCGTCTCAGGCGACCGGCAGCCCGGGATCGATCCGCGCCGCCCACGCGAGCAGTCCGCCTTCGAGATTTGCCGGCGAGGTCACCCCGGCCGCGAGCGCCATGTTGCAGGCAGCGAGGCTGCGGCCGCCGCTGCGGCAGATGAACACCGGCGCGCTGTCAGGGGCAATCTCCGCGAGCCGCGCGGGCAGCTCGCCCACCGGGATGTTGATCGCGCCGGGGAGGTGGCCGGTGTCGAATTCCCACACCTCGCGCACGTCGATGAGCGGCGGCGCCGCGGCCGCGTGCAGCAGGGCGTCGAGGGCAGCGGCGCTGAGGCGCCGCACGCCGGCCACCGCCGCGGCGCGCGGGGCTTCGTCCCGCGGCGCGGTGATCGTAGGCGCAGCGCCGCACACCGCGCAGTCGCTGCGCCGTGCGACGCGGAATTCGCCAAATTGCATCGCCAGCGCGTCGTACACCAGCAGCCGCCCGATGAGCGGCTCGCCGACTCCGGTGATGAGTTTGATGGCCTCGGTCGCCTGCAACGTGCCCATCACTCCGGGCAGCACGCCGAGCACGCCCGCCTCGGCGCAGTTCGGGACCGGCGCATCGGCAGCGTCGGGAAACAGGCAGCGGTAACACGGCCCGCGTCCCGGCACGTAGGTCATCAGCTGGCCCTCGAAGCGGTGAATGGCCGCCGTGACCAGCGGCTTGCCGAACAGCACGCAGGCGTCGTTTACCAGGTAGCGCGTCGCGAGGCGGTCGGTGCCGTCGAGCACCAGGTCGTAGCCCTCGAGCAGCGCGCGCACGTTGGCGGCCTTGAGTTCCAACACGTGCGGCACGATGCGGATCTCGGGATTCAACGCCGCGAGGCGCTCGCCCCCGGCCTCGGCCTTCGGGCGCGCGACCCCGGCCGTATCGAACAGCACCTGGCGCTGCAGATTCGACACGTCGACGCGGTCGAAGTCGAGCAGCCCGAGCGTCCCGCAGCCGGCGGCCGCAAGGTACAGCGCGCCGGGCGAGCCAAGCCCGCCGGCGCCCACGATCAGCACGCGCGCCGCCTTCAGCTTCTCCTGCCCGGCGACGCCGATCTCGCGCAGCGCCAGATGGCGTTGGTAGCGGGCGCGTTCGGCTGCGTTGAGGCTCATGAGGCGAGCATCGGCGTGCGACGGCGAGGCTGTCAACGGAGGAGGGCTGTTAGCGTATGCTTCGGCGCCAGTCGGCGTCTCGAGGCCCGCGAAGCGAGCAACTCATTGTGAGGGGAATCAAGCACTTCATCACGGCGGCCCTGTGGCTCGCCGTTGCAGGGCTGGCTCCCGTGGCGGCGAGCGCCCAGGCGCGCGCGCCGGTGGCGCAGCCACTGCCGGTCGCGCATTCGCTCGACGGGCGCTTCGAGGTCCTCGAGCACGAATATGTTATGTACTTCCTGGGGCGATTCCCGGTGGTGGCGACCTATCTCGGAGGCGCGGCTTTCGATCCGCAGCTCGCCGGCATCGACGGGCGGCTGCGGGACTACTCGCAGGAGGCCA
Organism: Steroidobacteraceae bacterium; assembly: GCA_035603345.1. GTDB lineage: Bacteria > Pseudomonadota > Gammaproteobacteria > Steroidobacterales > Steroidobacteraceae > 13-2-20CM-66-19. The sequence goes on from DATNKO010000013.1 coordinate 26,835, forward strand.
TCCGCGAAGAGGACACGCACCTGGTGCAGTTCCGCATGCGGTTTGCGGCGCTCGCGCCCGCCGGCCTGTCGCCGCGGCGGCGCGTCGACCGCTCAGTGGCGCTCGCGGAAATCGCGTTCCTGCTGCGCGAGCACACGATGCGCCACCACCAGCAGAAGTCGCTCGACTCCTATGTCGATGAGCCGCTACGCGGCGTCGACTGGCAGATCCAGGGTATGACCCCGACCGGAGCTGCCACCTACGGCACGGACGCGGAGTGGCAGGCGGTGATCGCGCGCACCCGCGCGGTGCCGGCGTATCTCGCCACCGCGCAGGGGCAGCTCATGGCCGGCACCGCCGCTCACAACACCCCCGACTGGCGCGTGCTGGCGAGCTTCGGACTCGGGAGCAGCGCCGCCGACGCCGCCTATTTCTCGACCACGCTGCCGCAGATGGCCGCGAGCGACATCGCCTCCGCGCACCGCGACGCGCTGTTGCGCGAGCTCAGCACCGCCGCCGCCGCCGCCGCCGCCGCCTACCAGCGGCTGCACGATTTCGTGGCCGCGACCTTCTTCGTGAGCACCGATCCGCCGCTGCCGAAATCCGCCTACAGCGCCGATCACTATGCCTTCGGCGAGAGCGAGTACGACTGGGCGCTGCAGCACAACCTGCGCCTGAGTACCACCGCGGCGGAGCTCTTCATTCAGTCCTGGCCGGCCGTGGAGGGGACGCGCGCGGCGATGGAGTCGCTCGCCCGGCAGATCGCCGCCAGCCACGCGTGGACCGTGCCCGCAGACGGGCCGGGCGTGGTGCGCGCGGTGTTGGAGCAGGTGAGCCGCGACGCGCCGAGCACCGATGCGCAGATGATCGAGGGCTACCGCAGGACCGGGCAGCGCCTGGTCGACTACGCCCGCACCACCGGGCTGTTCGAGGTGCCGGCGGACTACCGCCTGGACGTCACCGTGACACCGCCGCCGCTGCAAGCCTCGATCGAGGGGGCGGCTTACTATCCGGCGCCGCCCTTCAAGAGATTCGGCGTCGGCCGCTTCTACGTGACTCCCAGTGGTGACGACGCGGCGGCGCTGCGCGCCGAGCACAACTACGCCGCCATGCCCGATCTCGCCGCCCACGAGGGTTTCCCCGGCCACGACTGGCACTACAAGGTGATGACGCAGTACCGCGATGAGATCTCCCCGGTGCGCTGGCTCACCCCGGGAGCCGTCGAGGATTCCTCCTCGATGTGGCAGGACTCGATGGCGACCGAGGGCTGGGCGCTGTACGCCGAGGCGCTGATCGCCGAGCCGCAGCCGCGGGCGCCGCAGGGCTTCTACACCTCCGAGGAGCGGCTCTATGAGCTGCGCGCCAAGCTGCTGCGCGACGTGCGGGTGCGGATCGACACCGGCATTCACACCGGCCGGCTGCGCTTCGACGATGCGGTGACACTGTTCTCGGCGACGGTCGATTTCCTGCCCGGCTCGTGTCAGGACCCCACGGCGCTCAAGCTCGACGTCAAGCGGGTGAGCTGCACGGCGGCACGCGCGGCAGTGACGCGCTACGCGCGCTGGCCGACGCAGGCGATCACCTACCGTCTCGGCAAGGAGCAGATTCTCGCCCTGCGCCGGCGCGCGCAGCTCGAGCTCGGCTCACGCTATTCAGCGCAGCGCTTTCACCTCGAGTTCATGAAGCAGGGCACCATCCCGCCCGGCTACTTCGGCGAGGAGCTGCTGCACACGCTGCGCGGTCGTTGAGGCACAGGGCGCCAAAGTCACGCCTTAGGGCCACCCCAGGAAATCGCGCGTGCCACTCCGGGCAAGTTTGCGGCCTGGAATCAAGACGCGCGATTTCCTGGGGGCCCCGGCGCGCGCCCGGCACCGTTTCCAATTAGCTAAGCGGCCTGACAGAAGAACAGATGCGCCGGCAGCACGTTCAGCGGCTCGAACTTGCGTCCCACGTACCCGAAGATGCGCTTCAGGTCCCGCAGCACGCGCGTCGAGAACTGGAACAGGAGGAACGCGCCGCCCGGCTCGAGCACCGCGCGGGTCTTGCGCAGGATGCGCTCGCGCAGCGGCGCGGCGATGGTGCTGAACGGGATTCCGGAGATGATGTAGTTGGCGCGGTCGTGACCGAAGCGCCGCAGGATCTCGTCGACCGCCACGGCGGAGGCTGCCACTACGTGCAGCCTCGGGTCGGTGAAGGTGGCGCGCAGGTAGTTGACAAAGTCGGGGTTGGTTTCGATCGCTATCAGGATCGCGTCCGCGTGCATGCGCTCGAGCACCTCGGCGGTGATGCTGCCGACGCCGGGCCCGTATTCGACGATGACCCGCGCCCGCGTCCAGTCGATGGGCGCGAGCAGCTCCTTGATCAGGAAGCGTGAGCTCGGCACGATCGAGCCGAGCATGCGCGGATGCCGAAAGAAGTTCCGCGTGAACAGCAGGACGTTGCCGCTGCGTGTCCGGCGCGGTTTCTGGTTGTTATGCATCGTGTCCCCGGCGCAGGGTCTCACCACGCTCACTCTATAGCACAGCCATCCCAAAGCAAGTAGCAGCGCCCATGAGCATCCGGTCGCGGCAACGATTACAATCCCGACCCGCTCCCGGCCAAACTGGGAAAGGGCCCGTCCGCCAGGCTCGCCACATGACGCAACGGTCGCGCTTGCACGTTCCCGCCCCGCCCGCCAGGCCCGGGCAGGAGCCCGATTTCAGTTATCTGCAGATCTCGCCGGCGGGGGCGCTCAGGCGCCCGGACGTCACCGTCGCGGTGCGCGATATCGAGGATCTGTCGCTGCAGATGGTGCGCGTGCTGGGCGAGGATCACCGCGCGGTCGGCCCGTGGGACCCGCGCCTCGACGCCGAAGAGCTGCAGGTCGGACTGCGCCACATGCTGCTCACGCGGCTGTTCGACGACCGCATGCAGAAGATCCAGCGCCAGGGGCGCATCTCCTTCTACATCAAGTCGACCGGCGAGGAAGCGATCGCGGTGGCCCAGGGCATGGCGCTGCAGCCGGGGGACATGCTGTTCCCGTCGTACCGCCAGCAGGGACTGCACGTGGTACGCGGCCGCAGCCTGGTCGAGCTGATGTGTCAGTGCCTGTCCAACACCCGCGACATGTGCAAGGGCCGGCAGATGCCCATCATGTATCACTGGGCCGAGGGCAACATCTTCTCCATCTCCGGCAATCTCGCCACCCAGTTCCCCCAGGCCGTCGGCTGGGCGATGGCCGCGGCCATCAAGGGCGAGGACCGGATCGCGGCCAGCTGGATCGGCGAGGGCTCGAGCGCGGAGGCGGACTTTCACTACGCCATGACGTTCGCCGCCGTGTACCAGGCGCCGGTGATTCTCAACCTGGTCAACAACCAGTGGGCGATCTCCACCTTCCAGGGATTCGCCGGCGGCGAGCACCGCACATTCGCGCAGCGCGGGCCCGGCTACGGCATTCCGGGGATCCGCGTCGACGGCAACGACTTTCTCGCGGTGTACGCCGTGACCCAGTGGGCGGCGCAGCGCGCCCGCCAGAGCGGCGGTGCAACGCTCATCGAGCTGGTGACCTACCGCGCGGGCGCGCATTCCACCAGCGATGACCCGTCGCGCTACCGCCCGAAGGAGGAGTGGCGCGCCTGGCCGCTGGGCGATCCGATCACGCGTCTGAAGCAGCATCTCATCACGCTGGGGGAGTGGTCGGAGGAGCGCCACGCGCGCCTGGAGAAGGAGCTCGACGCACACGTCAGCGCGTGCTGGAAGGAAGCCGAGACCTACGGCACGCTCAGCGGCGGTCCGACGCTCGATCCCATGACCATGTTCGAGGACGTGCTCAAGGAGATGCCGCCGGACCTCGTGCGCCAGCGTGAGGAGCTGCGCGCGCTGCGCGCGGTGCAGTCCGCGGCCGTGCCATCCGCGCCGCCGGCCGGGCACAGCGCGACGCCGCCGGCGCTGGTGCGCAAGGGCTGAGCTCATGGCGCGCATGAACATGGTGCAGGCGCTGAACTCGGCGATGGACGTGATGCTGGCGCGCGACCCGCGCGTGGTCGTGCTCGGCGAGGACGTCGGTTACTTCGGGGGCGTTTTCCGGGTGACCGACGGGCTGCAAAGGAAGTATGGCGAGCACCGGGTACTCGACACCCCGATCGCCGAGGGCGGCATCATCGCGGCCGCGATCGGCATGGGAGTGAACGGTCTGAAGCCGGTCGCCGAGATCCAGTTTGCCGACTACATCTACCCGGGGTTCGACCAGGTGGTGAGCGAGCTCGCTCGGCTTCGCTACCGCACGGCGGGGGATTTCTTTGCACCGGTGACCATCCGCACGCCGTGCGGCGGCGGCATCCGCGGCGGCCAGACACACTCGCAGAGCCCGGAGGCGATCTTCACTCACGTCTCGGGCATCAAGGTGGTGATGCCGTCGAATCCGTACGATGCCAAGGGGCTGCTGATCAGCTCGATCGAGGGTGAGGATCCGGTGGTGTTCTTTGAGCCCAAACGCCTCTACAACGGGCCGTTCGACGGCGATCCGCACAAGCCCGCGGTACCGTGGAGCACACACCCGCGCGGCGAGGTGCCCGAGGGGCACTACACCGTGCCGATCGGCCGCGCCGAGGTGGTGCGCCCGGGCAAGGACCTGACGATACTCACCTACGGCACCATGGTGCACGTGGCGGAGGCCGCGGTGCGGCTCGCCGGGGTCGATGCCGAGATCGTCGACGTGCGCACCATGGCGCCGCTCGATGTCGACACCATCTGCAGCTCGGTGAACGGGACCGGGCGCTGCGTCGTGGTGCACGAGGCGACCGGCTTCGCGGGCTACGGCGCCGAGCTGGTTGCGACCGTGCAGGAGCAGTGCTTCTGGAACCTGGAAGCGCCCGTGCGCCGCGTCACCGGTTGGGACACTCCCTATCCCCATGCGTTCGAATGGGATTACTTCCCCGGACCTGCGCGGGTGGCCGCGGCCCTCAAAGAGGTGATGGAGGCGGCATGAGTCAGTATGTCTTCAAGCTGCCCGACCTGGGTGAGGGCACGGTGGAAGCGGAGATCGTCGGCTGGCGCGTCAAGCCGGGCGATCTGGTCGCCGAGGACGAGGTGGTGGTCGAAGTGATGACCGAGAAGGCCGCCGTGGAATTGCCGGCTCCGGTCAGCGGACGGGTCGTGTCCATCACCGGTGAACCGGGGGATTCGGTGCCGGTCGGTGCGCAGCTCATCGTGCTGGAGACGCAGCCGGAGGCGGCCGCGCCCAAGGCTGCAACGAGCGCGGCACCGGCGCAGCCGAAGCCGCAAGCGCCCGCAGCCCGGGCGTCCACGGGTGGCAACGGTGCGGCAGCCGCGGCCGGCGCAGCGGCGCGCAGCGGACGGGTTGCTACCTCGCCCGCGATCCGCCGCCGCGCGCACGAGGCTGGCATCGATCTGCGGCAGGTGGTGGGATCGGGGCCGAGCGGCCGCATCGTGCCGAAGGACCTGGAGGAGTTCGTGGCGCGCGGCGCGCAGCCGCAGCCGCTGCCACTGCGCGCGGTGGCCGCCGCGGGCGCACGGCCGCAGGCCCCGGCACCGGCCGGGGCCACCGAGGAGATCAAGGTGATCGGGGTGCGCCGCCTGATCGCCCAGCGCATGAGCGAGGCGAAGCGCAACATCCCGCACTTCGCTTATGTCGAGGAGCTCGACGTGACCGAGCTCGAGGCACTGCGGCGGCATCTGAACAGCAGGCTCGAGCGCGGTGCGCCCGGGCTCACTTACCTGCCGTTCCTGGCGCTCGCGCTGGTGCGCGTGCTGCGCGACTTCCCCCAGTGCAACGCCCATTACGACGCCGAGCGCGGCGTGCTGGTGCGCTATCGCGCCGTGCACCTGGGCGTTGCCACGCAGACTCCCGATGGACTCAAGGTGCCGGTGGTGCACGACGCGCAGGCGCGCGGCCTGTGGGAGCTGGCGGCGGAGCTGCGGCGCGTGAGCGAAGCTGCCCGTACCAACAAGGCGACCCGCGAGGAGCTCAGCGGCTCGACCATCACTATCACGAGCCTGGGCAAGCTCGGCGGCATCGCCAGCACGCCGATCATCAACGCCCCGGAGGTCGCCATCATCGGGGTGAATCGCGCCCTCGAGCGCCCCGTGGTGATCGACGGTGCCATCGCCGTCCGCCGCATCATGAATCTCTCCTCATCCTTCGATCACCGCTTCGTCGATGGCTACGACGCCGCGGCGATGATCCAGGCACTGAAGGAGTGCCTCGAGCATCCGGCGACGATCTTCATCGGCAGCTGACGCGGACCGCACCTCGGCCCGCGGGCGAAGCCCAAGGGGAGCGACATGCGCGGGCAAGGTGTGATCGGTGGAATCGCACTGCTGACGCTGCTGGCCGGCTGCGGCGGCGGCAGCGGCGGTGACATCGGGCCCGGCCCGGGGCCGCCGCCGTTCTCCTCGGTGCCTCAGGTGCAGGTCTCGGTGCCCACGACGTTTCCCTCCTGCAGCACCGCGGGGCAATCGGGCACGCTCTACAGCGGCACCTCGCTCGAGCCGTCGCTGGTGGTCAATCCCACCAACAGCTCCAACCTGATCGCCGAATGGCAGGAGGGTCGGTGGTCGACCGGCGGCTCGCAGGCACTGAGTCTGGGCGCCTCCTCCGACGGCGGCATGACCTGGACGCTCGGCTACGCCGCGTTCTCGGTGTGTACCGGAGGCAGTGCCAGCAACGCCGGCAACTATCAGCGCGCCAGCAACGGCTGGCTGACCGTTTCCCCGAGCGGCGTCGTGTACGCCTTGTCGCTGTCGTTTTCCGGCGGCGCACTGCTCGCCGGCTCCTCCAGCGGCCAGCTGGTGGCGCGCTCGACCGACGGCGGCTTCACCTGGGGCCAGCCGGTGGCGCTGATCGCGGACGGCGCGGATTTCTTCGACGACAAGGGCTCAGTCACCGCCGACCCGACCAACGATAACTACGTTTACGCCGTATGGGATCGGATCAACGAGAGCTCCGGGTCGAGTTATTTCGCGGTCACCGCCGACGGCGGCAACACCTGGCAGCCCGCGACCAGCATCTACACCCCGGGCGCTTCGGCGCAGACGATCGGTAACATCATCGTCGTGCTTCCCGGGGACGTCGTGCTCGATATCTTCTCGGCGCTCGACACTGCCGGCTCGGGTGCCACGGCGACGCTGTTCGCGCTGCGCTCGACCGATAACGGTAGCACCTGGTCGGGACCCGTGATGATCGCCCCCGAGGAATCCGTGGGCACCAAGGATCCGCTGACCGGCGCCGGGATCCGCGACTCCACCGACCTGCCCTCGGTCAGCGTTTCCACCGGCGGCATCGTATACGTCGTGTGGCAGGACTCGAGTTTCTCCGCCGGAGCGCGCGACGGCATTGCCATGAGCTCCTCCGCGGATGGCGGTCAGAGCTGGTCGGCGCCGGTGGAGGTAAACGCGGATCCGAGCGCGGCGGCGTTCACACCGAACGTCCATGTGCGCGCCGACGGATCGATCGGCATCACCTACTACGACCTGCGCAACGACACGCTCGCCGGCTCGATCCTCACCGACTTCTGGATGGTGACTTCCGGCAACGGCACCGACTTCACCGAAACGCACATCTCAGGGCCGTTCAATCTGCTGCAGGCGCCGCAGGGCGAGTTCGGGCCGGACAACACCCTGGGCTATTTCCTCGGTGACTACCAGGCCCTGACCAGCAACGGCAGCGCGTTCCTGCCGATGAACACCCAGACCAACCCCGGCACCGCCATAAGCAGTGACGTGTTCATCGATTTTCCGCCGACCACCACCGCCGCAGCGGCGGCGCAGGCCACGCCCCACGCAACGCCGCGGACGTTCAAGGCCGTGACAGCTGCGCCGGGTTTGACGCTTTCGGCGGCGGCGCGCCAGCGCGTGGCGGCGCGCATCCGTCGCCTCGAGGCCGAGCGGCTGCAGCGCGGGCGGTGAGCTTCAGGGCGCAAGCGCTCGCCGACGCTGTCAGAGCTTGTGCGCCGGTCCGCCCGCGTAGCTCTTCTCGCCGGCGTCGACCCTGAGGGTCATGCGGTTCTGGTACGGCGGCAGCGGGCAGGTGGCGAAATCGTTGAGGGCGCACGGCGGGTTGTACGCCTTGTTGAAGTCCACCAGCACGGTGTCACCCTGAGGCAGCGGGATATAGAGAAAGCGCCCGGCACCGTAGGTCTCGTGTCCGCTGGTCGAGTCCGCGAACATGATGAACAGCTGCTGGTCGCCGGGCTGTTCGAGCACCGTGTCGAGGCGCCACTCGCGGCCGTCCTTGCGGAACACCACGGCGCCGGGGGAGGGCATCTCGTCCTCCATGCCGAGGATATTGACGATCTTGATGCGCCGCGCGGGCGTGTAGCGCTCGAAGCGCGCCTGCACCGCCCAGTCGGCGCTGACGGGAAAGTACTCGAGGCCGCGGAAATCGCGGCGGTGCGGATTGTCGAGATCGCGCACCCGGACTCCGACGTGCCCGACCCGCTCGATGACGAAGAAACGCAGCGCACCGCTCGCGAGCACGGTGGGCTTACCCTGCACATCCGACGCCAGATCGAGCGAGCTCACCGGCGCGCCCTCGTGGGTCACGCCGCTCCCCGCCCGCGCCACGAAGCGCACCTGCTGGCCGGTGAGCACGAACGAGCCGGCGGTCGCGGCGAGCGATGGGTTGTCGAGAGTGAGCGCATTGCCCGGGGCGCGGCCGAAGCTGTTGTCTCCGGGCTTGAGCCAGTAGAGCCCGGCGAGCGTCAGCCAGCCGGTGTCGCTGGTGAGCGAGGCCAGACGCTGCGCGCGCCAGGCGAGCACCGCCGCCTGCTCGGCTTGAGGGTCGGCGGCCTGCGCGGCCGCGGTCGGGCGCGGCACGGGGAGCGCCAGCGCCGCCAGGGCGAGCAGCAGCAGACCGCCGCGAGGGTTGCGAGGGCGATACATGAGTCTGATTTTATATGGTACGCGCATGACGGACATGCCTTTAGCGCCCGAGGATCTCCTCGCGCACGTCTGAGATCTCGCGGGCGCGTGAGGGGCGCGGGCGCGCCCCTGCGCAGCGCTCGGGACGCGGGCAGCCGGCGCTGCGCGGACAGATGATGCGTGCCGGCTGGGCGAGCGCGTCCTCGATCCAGGCTATGTTCAGCACGTTCGCGACCGCGCCGAGGTCCTGCGCGGCGGCCTTCGGGATGCGCGCCTCGCCGCTGCGGTGCAGGCACTCGCGCAGGACGCTGTCGATCAGCGGCTCGTGCGCCACGCCGTTGGAGGCGAGCACCGGGGCGAGGTCGACGCCGACGGACAGCACGTGCGGATTGCCGGCCATGTCGCGCACGCGCATGGAATGGCAGCAGTAGAGGTGCGACTGATCGTTGTCGCGCAACACCGAGATCTGCGAGCTGGTGGCCCCGTGCTCGGAGTCGATCATGCGGAACACCGCCCAGTTCGGGCACGGATCGCTCACCTGCGCGAGATTGCCCCACGGCAGCGGGATGCCGTTGCCGCGGTAGACGGCGCGCAGGTAGCCCGGCGGATAGGCGTCGAAGAAATGCCAGTAGGGGTAGGGCGAGACCTTGGTCATGCGGCGCATGATCACCGCCGGGGTGAGCTCGAGCTTCACGCCCGGCGCGATCCGGTAGCGCTCGTGCGCCAGAAAGCGGCGGAACGGCACCCTGGGACACAGCAGCGCCCCGGCGAAGAAGCTGCATTCGAAGTCGCGCCACGCATGCAGCACGTCCTGGGCGTTCATGCCGACGCCACTCGAGCCGCCCTCGGGACTGCCGCCCATCTCCCCGCCGGTGGCGTGTGCGGATTTCAGGCCGTCGCCGCCGTGCAGCACCTTGTGGGCGATATGTGCGGCCAGATCGAACTTCAGCCGCGCGGGGTCGGACTGCAGCGCGCGGTTGGCGTAGACCGCATTTGGAGGCTCGAAGAACGAGCGCATCATGCTGCGGACCTCGCGGTCCTTGTCGCGCGCCAGCACCGGTTTGCGCTCGAACCAGCGGATCTCGAGCCCGTGGCGCCGGCACAGCCGCGTCAGGTCCTCGACCGACAGCGGGAAACGCCGCTCACCCACCTTGTCGGCGGCGCGCTCCAGGTCCGGGAAATCGTTGTGCGACATCTCCTGGTGGGAGCGGATCAAAAGATTGGCGAACTGCCGCCCCGAGGTCCCGGTCTGCGCCAGCAATTCGGGGATGGCCGTCTGCAGCAGGTTGCGGGAGAACAGGAACGCCGGCTCGAGTGCCACGCGCTCTCCGCCGGCCGCGGGCGCCGGGGCCGTGGGCGGCACTTCGGCGCTCTCATCCAGGAACCACGCCGACGAGCGCTGGAAGATGGCCGCGAACAGCTCGAGCAGCTGCGCCGAGGGGATGCGCTTGCCGCTCTCGATCATGCTCAGGTAGGAGACCGAGGGCCCGACGCGGGCGTTGCGCTGAATGCAGCGCACCGAGAGCTCCTCCAGCGTGAGCCCGTTGCGCTTGCGCAGCGCGCGCAGCTTGGCGCCGAGGAAATGACCCTTGCGCAGGAGCTCAGCCATAAGTCTCCCCGGAGATGTCCTACGGTTTGTGAAATTAACAATGTGAAGTTTCCATAGTCAAATTTTCCTTATCCGGCGGCTTATGCTTGGGTGATGAACGTTCCGGCACATGAGCACCGGCTCGGGGCCGCCGACCCCGGCCCTTCCGAGCCTGCCTATTCCCGTGCGCCGGCCGGCCCGCGGGTCGAGATCCTCGGTCCCGCGGTGCCGCGTTCGGCGGAGGCGCTCACGCCGCTGGCGCTGCAGCTGCTCGCGAGCCTGCACCGGCGCTTCAACCCGCGCCGGCTGGAGCTGCTCGCCGCACGCGCCCGGCGGCAGGAGGAGCTCGACGGCGGGGAGCTGCCGCGCTTCCTCGAGGAGACCGCGGCAGTGCGCGCCGCAGACTGGCGCATCGCACCGGTGCCGGCGGACCTCGCCGACCGGCGCGTGGAGATCACAGGTCCCGTCGAGCGCAAGATGATCATCAACGCGCTGAATGCGCCGGTGCAGACGTTCATGGCGGACTTCGAGGACGCCTGCTCGCCGACCTGGGGAAACATCATCGAGGGCCAGGTCAACCTCGCGGACGCCGTGCGTCGCACCATCAGCTTCGAGGATCCGGCGACCTCCAAGAAGTACCGGCTCGGGGCGCGCACCGCGACGCTGATCGTGCGGCCGCGCGGCTGGCACCTGCCGGAGAAGCACCTGCGCATCAACGGTGAGGCGGTAGCGGGCGCGCTATTCGACTTCGCGCTGTACCTCGCCAACAACCACGAGGCGCTGGTCCGCGGTGGTACCGGTCCGTACTTTTATCTGCCGAAGCTCGAGAGTCATCTCGAGGCGCGGCTGTGGAACGACGTGTTCGTGGCAGCGCAGGACGCGCTTGGACTGCCGCACGGCACCATCAAGGCGACGGTGCTGATCGAGACCATCCTCGCGGCGTTCGAGATGGACGAGATCCTTTACGAGCTGCGCGAGCACTGCGCCGGGCTCAACTGCGGCCGCTGGGACTATATCTTCAGCTTCATCAAGAAATTCCGCCGGCGCGCCGACTTCCTGCTGCCCGACCGCGCCGCGGTCACCATGGAGAGGCATTTCCTCAAGTCCTATGTGGACCTCCTGATCCGTACCTGCCACCGCCGCGGCGCGCACGCCATGGGCGGCATGGCGGCGCAGATCCCGATCCGCGACGACCCGGCGGCCAACGACACGGCGATGGCCCGGGTACGCGCCGACAAGCTGCGCGAGGCGCGCGCCGGACACGACGGCACCTGGATTGCGCATCCCGGGCTGGCGACGATCGCGCGACAGCCGTTCGATGAGGTGATGCGCGGGCCGAACCAGCTCGGCGTGTTGCGCACCGACGTGCACGTGACACCCGCCGACCTGCTCACGGTTCCCGACGGGCAGATCACCGAGGCGGGCGTGCGCTCCTGCATCCGTGTGGGTGTGCAGTACCTGGAATCCTGGCTGCGCGGCCAGGGGTGCGTACCGCTCTATCACCTGATGGAGGACGCCGCGACCGCGGAGATCTGTCGCGCGCAGTTGTGGCAGTGGCTGCACCACGGCGCCTGCACCAGCGACGGCGCGCCGATCACGGTCGCGCGCTTCGATGGTGTGCTGTCCGCCGAGCTCGACCGCATCCACGCCGAAGTGGGCGCGGCGCGACTCACCCACGGGGTATTCCCGACGGCGGCGCGCTTGTTCGAGCAGATGACCAAGGCGGAGGAGTTCGACGAGTTCCTGACGCTGCCCGCCTACGAGCTGCTGAGCTGACCGCTAAAGCGAAAGGCGCACCTGCATGAACCCCACCAGGACCCTGCCGACGGCCGACGAGCTGCGCGCCACCTGGCGCGAAAGTCCGCGCTGGCGCGGTGTCACGCGCGGTTACCAGGCCGCCGACGTCGTGCGCCTGCGTGGCACCATCGCCGTCGAGCACTCGATCGCGCGCCACACTGCGGAGAAGCTCTGGCGTTATCTCAACGACAAGCCGTTGGTGAGCGCGCTCGGGGCGCTGACCGGCAACCAGGCGATGCAGCAGGTGAAGGCCGGACTCGATGCGATCTACCTGTCGGGCTGGCAGGTGGCCGGCGATGCCAATCTCGCCGGGGAGATGTATCCCGATCAGTCGCTGTACCCGGCCGACTCCGTGCCCGCGGTCGTACGGCGCATCAACAACACGCTGCGCCGCGCCGATGAGATTCACCACGCCGAGGGCGATGACTCGATCGACTGGCTGAAGCCGATCGTGGCGGATGCCGAGGCCGGCTTCGGCGGGGTGCTGAACGCCTTCGAGCTGATGAAACAGATGATCGAGGCGGGCGCGGCCGGCGTGCATTTCGAGGACCAGCTGTCATCCGCCAAGAAGTGCGGGCACATGGGCGGCAAGGTGCTGGTGCCCACTCAGGAGGCCACAAATAAGCTGATCGCGGCGCGCCTCGCCGCGGATGTCTGCAACGTGCCGACGGTGCTCATCGCCCGCACCGACGCCGAGGGCGCGACACTGCTCACCGCGGACGTCGACGAGCGCGACCGGCCGTTCATCGACGCGGCGCGCGGGCGTACCGCGGAAGGGTTCTTCACGGTGCGGGCCGGCATGGCGCAGGCGATCGCGCGCGGCTGCGCCTACGCGCCATACGTCGACCTGTTGTGGTGCGAGACCGCCAAGCCCGATCTCGCGGAGGCGCGCGAGTTCGCCGAGGGGATTCATGCGCAGTTCCCCGGGAAGCTCCTCGCCTACAACTGCTCGCCGTCCTTCAACTGGAAGCGCCGGCTCGACGACGCCACCATCGCCAAATTCCAGCGCGAGCTCGCCGCCATGGGCTACCGCTTCCAGTTCATCACGCTCGCCGGCTTCCACGCGCTCAACTACTCGATGTTCGAGCTGGCGCGCGGCTACAAGTCGCAGCACATGACGGCGTACGTGGCGCTGCAGCAGGCGGAGTTTGCCGCCGAGGGCGCCGGTTACACGGCCACCAAGCACCAGCGCGAGGTGGGAGCCGGCTACTTCGACGCGGTGACGCAGGCCGTGACCGCAGGTACGTCCTCAATCACCGCGCTCACGGGTAGCACCGAGGAGCAGCAGTTCGCCTCCGCAGAGCGGCGGCTCGACAAGGCGGTCTAGCCGCTGCGGCGCGCTCGCGCGCCGTCAGAAATTCCAGAGGACGTCGAGCGACACCAGACTCTGGTCGCCTCCCGAGGTGGCGAAGCCCTGGTACTCGAGGCGCACCGCCGGCGCACCGAACTTGAGCTGCACGCCCGCGGCGTAGGCGAAGCGCGCGCCGGTCTGGTCCTCGACGCCTCCGCTGGGGCAGCCCGAGAAGGCCGGACAGCCGCCGCTGTAGGTCGTGCTGGTATTGGTGCGCAGGCTGGCAACGCCGACCTTGCCGTAAAAATCGAGGAACGGTATCGGCTGCGGCAGGTAGCCGACGGCGAACGCGGCGACGGCGCTGGCACTGGCGTGCTCGGCAAGGGTGGGGGAATAGCTGCTGTCCTTGCTGCCCAGGTCGACGTACTCCAGCTCGGCACCGAACATCTGGATCGGGCGCCAGCCGGCGAACACCTTCCAGCCGGTCGGATGCTCGTAGACCTGAACCGGCAGCAGCTGTGTGGACTGCACGGTCGATTCGCCCACACCCGCGCCCACGTAGAAGCCGAGCGGATCCGCGTGCGCCGCCAATGAGGCGACCAGCGCCAGCGAGGCGCCCAGCCAGGAAACGATTCGCATCGGCGATTCTCCGCTGAAAGAGGCGCAGTCTACTAAAGCGCGCAGCTACTGCGAGGTCGGCATGGTGAATTCAGCGCCCTTGGGCGTGGCGTCCGGCCAGCGCTGCATGACAGACTTTTGCCGAGTGTAAAAACGCACACCTTCCTCGCCGTAGGCATGCATGTCGCCGAATAGGCTGCTCTTCCAGCCGCCAAAGCCATGCCAGGCCATCGGCACGGGGATCGGCACGTTGATGCCGACCATGCCCACTTCGATGCGCCGGGCGAATTCGCGCGCCACGTGGCCGTCGCGGGTGTAGCAGGCGACGCCGTTGGCGAGCGGGTGCGAGTTGACGAGCGCGATGGCGGCGGCGAGATCCGGCACCCGCACGCACACCAGCACCGGGCCGAAGATCTCCTCGCGGTAGATGCGCATCGCGGGCGTCACGTAATCGAACAGCGTGCCGCCGAGCCAGAAGCCGCGCTCGAATCCCGGCACGTTGAAGGGCGCACCGCTCGCGGGATCGCGGCGGCCGTCGACCACGAGCTGCGCGCCGTGAGCCACGCCGTCCTCGATGTAGCCACGGACGCGCGCCAGCGCCGCCGCGTTGATCAGCGGACCCATCTCGACGTCCGGCGCCAACCCTGAGCCGACCCGTAGCCGGCGCGTGCGCTCGGCGAGCCGCGGCACGAGCTGATCGGCGGTCGCGCCCACCAGCACTGCGACGGAGATCGCCATACAGCGCTCGCCTGCCGAGCCGAACGCGGCGCCGATCAGCGCATCCACCGCCTGGTCGAGGTCGGCGTCGGGCATGACCACCAGGTGGTTCTTGGCGCCGCCGAGTGCCTGTACGCGCTTGCCGGCCTGCGCGCCGCGCTGGTAGATGGAGTGCGCGATGGCGGTGGAGCCCACGAAGCTCACTGCCTTGACCTCCGGGTGGGTGAGCAGCGCCTCGACCGCCGCTTTGTCGCCCTGCACGACGTTGAAGACACCGGCGGGCAGGCCGGCCTCCGCCAGCAGCTGTGCCAGGGCGAGTGAGGCCGACGGGTCACGCTCGCTCGGCTTCAGCACGAAGGCATTGCCGCAGGCGATTGCGATCGGAAACATCCAGCACGGCACCATGCATGGGAAGTTGAACGGCGTGATGCCGGCGACCACGCCGAGGGGCTGGCGCAGCGTCCAGTTGTCGATACCGCTGGACACCTGGTCGGTGAAGTCGCCCTTGAGCAGCTGCGGGATCCCGCAGGCGAACTCCGCGATCTCGATGCCGCGGGTCACTTCGCCCTGCGCATCGCTCAGCACCTTGCCGTGCTCGCTGGTGATGAGCGCGGCGAGCGCATCGCGCCGCTCGGTGAGGAGCGCCACGAAGCGCGCCAGCACCCGCGCGCGCCGCACCGGCGGCGTGTTCGCCCAGGCGGGCAGCGCGGACTGTGCGCTCGCGACTGCTGCGGCCACTTCCGCCGGCAGCGCGCAGGCGACGTGCCGCGCCACCGTGCCGCTCGCGGGGTCGAACACCTCGAGCGCCGGCCCCGCCCCGCTCACGGCGCGGCCGCCGATCCAATGCGGCACGGTCGCCGCGCCGGCGGGCGCCGGCGGCGGGCTCTCGCCCCGCGCTGGGAAACTCGATACCACCATGCTGCTCCGATCATAGACCAGTCGGGCGCGCGCCCCCATACTCGCGCCGGCATGACGCTGCGGGCGCTGTTTCCGACGCTGGTTTACCTTCATCGCCTGAGCGCCGCGCGGCGGCGCCAGCTCAACGCGCGGCTGCTCGCGGAATGCCGCCAGCTGCGCACGGACGATGCCGCCGGACGGCGCTGGTCGGCGCGCAACTACCCGGGCGGCTACACCTCGTACGCCTCCGCGAGCCGCATGCAGCGGCGCTCGCCGACCTTCGCCGCGCTGGCGCGCGAGCTCGACCCGTGCGTCGCGCGCTTTGCGCGCGCGCTCGGCTTCGATCTGGGGCGGCGCACCCTGACCATGACCGACTGTTGGGTCAACATCATGGGCCAGGGCGCAGTCCATGGCCTGCATCTGCATCCGCTATCCACCATCAGCGGCACTTACTACGTGGCGGTCCCCGCGGGCAGCGCGGCACTGAAGCTCGAGGACCCGCGGCTACCGCTTTACATGGCAGCGCCGCCGCGCACCGCGCGGGCGCGGCGCTCGCGCGGCACCTGGGTCGTGTTGCCGGCGCAGCCCGGGCAGCTGGTGCTGTTCGAGAGCTGGCTGCGGCACGAGGTGCCCGCGCACACCACGCGGGCCGAGCGTGTCAGCATCAGCTTCAATTACAGCTGGTTCTGACAGACGGCGGCCGCGCCCGCCGCTGCTGCACGGCCGCGAGCGGCCGTCGCCGGTTGCCGACGGTCAACCCGCCTCCCGAGCGCGCGTTGCAAAGAGTGAAACAGCTCAAGGAACGCCCGTTTCGCCCGTGGTGCCCGTGTCAGGATTCAGGTAGCGTTCAGCGTTCCTCGGTCAAGGTTCGAGCGAAGGAGACCCCTCCATGCGCAAAGTCATTTCTGGTTTCGCCGTCGCGTTGCTCCTCGCCGCACTGCCGCTGGCATCGGACGCGGGAGTGTTCGTGTCCGTCAACATCGCCCCGCCGGTGCTGCCGGTGTACGTGCAGCCGGAGGTGCCCGGTCCGGGTTACGTGTGGACGCCGGGCTACTGGTCATGGGGTGAGGCCGGCTACTACTGGGTGCCGGGCACCTGGGTGCTCGCTCCGGTCGGCATGCTGTGGACGCCGGGCTACTGGGGCTGGGCGGGCGGTGCCTACGTCTGGAACGCCGGCTACTGGGGCCCGCATGTAGGCTTCTACGGCGGTGTCAATTACGGCTTCGGCTACGGCGGTGCCGGCTTTCATGGCGGCTACTGGAACGGCGGCGTGTACGTGGTCAACCGTACCGTGATCAACGAAGTGCCCGTCAACCGGGTCGCCTTCAACGGTGGCGCCGGCGGCATCGTGGCGCGGCCGTCGCCCGCGGAGATCGCCGCGTCGCACGAGCAGCACGTCGCGTTCACCGCCGTGCAGCGCCAGCACGAGCAGATGGCGGCGGCCAATCCCGCGCTGCGCGCCTCGGTGAACGGCGGACGGCCGCAGATCGCGGCGACGGCGCGCGCCGGAGACTTCTCCGGCCACGGAGTGGTTGCTGCTCGCGACGCCGCGGCCCACGGACCGGAAGGGTTCCATGGCCCAGGCGGTTATCCGCCGGGGCATCCCGGCGCACCGCCACACGGCGGCCCGGGCGAACATGGCAATCAGCCGCCGGGCCACGGCGCGCCTCCTCGCGGCGAGCGACCGGATAAAGGGCCGGAGGGGCACGGCGGCCTCTGACCGCGGATCTTCAGCAGCCGCAAGTGAGTACGAGCGAGGCCGCCCCCCGGGCGGCCTCGCTCTTTCTAACTAAGGACCCGCCGCGGCCGGGTTCAGCACGCGGCGCAACCAGATCGCGAGATCTGCGACTTCTTCGGGACAGACCGAGTGAGGCATGCTGTACGCATGCCATTCGACCGGGTATCCCGCCGCCGTGAGCAGCGCGCGGCCATATTCACCGAGCGCGGGCGCGACCACCTGATCCTGCAGGCCGTGGCCGAGGAAGATCGGCGTCGCGAGGTTCGCGGCGGCGCGCTCGGCGGCGAGCGAGTCCGCGAGCAGCGGATAGCACGACAGCCCGATGATGCCTGCGAGGCGCGCGGCGTGCCGCGTGCCGGCGAACAGCGCGATGGCGCCGCCCTGGGAAAAGCCGGCGAGCACGATGCGCGCACTGGCGATGCCGCGCTCATTCTCGCGGCGGATCAGCGCTTCGACCGCGGCCTGCGAGGCGCGGACACCGGCCTCGTCCTGAGGCGCGCGCCGGTCGAGCGCCAGGATGTCGTACCAGGCGCGCATCCTCATGCCGCCGTTCAACGTCACCGGGCGCACGGGCGCGTGCGGGAACACGAAGCGCAGCGCGCGCTCGCCGCCGCGCACCAGCCCGGGCACGATCGGCTCGAAATCATGGCCGTCGGCACCGAGGCCGTGCAGCCAGATGACGCTGCCGGTGGGACCGGGAGCGGTCTCGATCTCAACAGTCTCCAGTGCCATGAGCCGCATGTTAGTGGAGGCGCGGCTCACGGGGAACCGCCGCCGTCAGCGCGATGAGCGCACGACGCGTCCGACCGCCACAACGGCGCCTGCGCGCGGCACGCCGCGGATCGCGCACCCGGCTGTCTGCCCGGCTGCGTGGCTTGCTGCGCGCGCTGCGCCGGGCACCGCCGCTCGTGCAGCTCGGCACGGGGCTCGCGGTGCTCCTGGCGGTGGCGTTCGCCGTCAACGGTGTCTACCAGCTGGTGCGCAAACCCACCGAGCTGTTCTTCCCGGTGAGCGGCGTGCTCTACAAGACCCCCGCCGACACCTGGCGGGAGTATGGGCCGCTGTTCCGCCGCTATTCGACCGCGAGCATCCCGCCGGAGCTGCTCGCGGCGCTCGCGCAGGTGGAAGCCTCCGGCAACCCGCTGGCGCGCACCTACTGGCGCTGGGCCTGGAAGCTGCGGCCGTTCGAGGTCTACCGGCCGGCGTCCAGCGCCGTAGGCATGTATCAGATCACCGACTCCACCTTCGCCGAGGCGCGCCACTATTGCGTACACGATCACCGGCTGACGCGCGAGGGACGCTGGGACGAGTGGCACACCTGCTGGCTCAACGGGCTGTACTTGCGCGTAGTGCCGGCGCACGCCGTCGAGCTCACCGCCGCGTATCTGGATCTGAAGGTCGGCGAGATCCTCGCCGCCGAGGACCTTCCTCACCCAAGCCGCGCGCAGCGCCGGCACCTGGCGGCCGCGGTGCACCTGTGCGGCGCGGGTGCGGCGCATGCGTACGCGCGCCGCGGCTTCGTGTTCGGCGCGGGTGAGCTGTGCGGGGATCACGATCCGCGCGCCTACCTGGCGCGGGTCGACGCCATGCAGGTGCTGTTCGCGCGCCTCGCGGCGGACGGCGGCGCAGACTACCATTAGCACCCATCAGCGCCCGCCTCTCAACAAGGACAATCATATGGGACTCGCGCCTAAGCTGCTGCTCACCGCCGTGACCGCACTGGCCGGATCTGCCGCCGCTGCCGCAGCCGCACAGGGGACCCACACCGCCATGGCCGCCGACAATCCGTTTGCCCAGCCCAGCACGTTGCCGTTCGGGCTGCCGCCCTTCGACCGCATCCACGACCGCGACTACCTGCCGGCCTTCGAGGCCGGCATGCGTACCCAGCTCGCCGAGCTCGCGGTGATCGCGCACGACCCGCAGCCGCCCAGCTTCGACAACACGATCGTGGCGCTGGAGCGGTCGGGGCAGCTGCTGGATCGTGTGCGGCGCACGTTCTCCAATCTCAGCTCGTGCAACACCGATCCCGAGATGCAGAGGATCGAGACCGAGATGGCGCCGCGGCTGGCGGCGCACGAGGACGCGATCTTTCTCGATCCCGGGCTGTGGAAGCGGGTTGACACTTTGTACGGCGAGCGGACCGGCCTGCATCTCGATCCGGAGTCGCTCGAGCTGCTGACGCGCTACCACGTGCGCTTCGTGCGCGCCGGCGCGCGCCTGGCTGACGCCGACAAGGCGCGGCTGCGACGACTCAACGAGCAGATCTCTTCGCTCCTGACGCGCTTCAAGCAGAACGTGCTCAAGACGACCATCGACGGCGCGGTGGTGGTCGACGAGGTGAGCGAGCTCGACGGGCTCACCCCGGTGCAGATCGGGGCGGCGGCGCAAGCGGCCGCGCGCCGCGGGCTCAAGGGCAAGTGGCTCATCGCGTTGCAGAACACCACCAATCAGCCGCTGCTCGCGAACCTCACCAACCGCGCGCTGCGCGAGCGCCTTTATCAGGCGTCCATCGGCCGCGGACTGGCGGCGAGCGCTGACAACAAGCCGGTGATCGCCGAGCTGGTGAAGGCGCGGGCCGAGCGCGCCGCGCTCCTCGGCTACCCGAATCACGCCAGCTACGTGCTCGAGGACGAGTCCGCGGGCACCCCGGCCGCGGTCAACGACATGATCCGGCAGATCGCGCCGGCGGCGCTGGCGCGCGCGCGCGAGGAGGCTGCCGACATGCAGAAGCTCATCGACACGCAGGCCAAGGCCCGCGGGGTCGCGCCGTTCAAGCTCGCGCCGTGGGACTGGTTCTTCTACTCCGAGCAGGTGCGCAAGGCGCGCTATGACTTCGACCAGGCGCAGGTGGCGCCGTATTTCGAGCTCGAGCACGTGCTGCACGACGGCCTGTTCTGGGCTGCCAACCAGCTCTACGGACTCACCTTCAAGGAGCGCAAGGACCTGCCGGTCTACCGGCCCGACGTGCGCGTGTTCGAGGTGTTCGACGCCGACGGCAAGCCGTTGGCGCTGTTTCTCGCCGACTACTTCGCGCGCGACAACAAGGAGGGCGGGGCGTGGATGAACAGCTACGTCGAGCAGTCGCACCTGCTCGGCGAGCAGCCGGTGGTCGCCAACCACCTCAACATCCCCAAGCCCGCGCCGGGCCAGCCGGTGCTGCTGACCTTCGACGATGTCACCGGCATGTTCCACGAGTTCGGTCACGCGATCCACGGCATGCTCTCGAACGTGCGCTATCCGACGCTGTCGGGCACCAACGTGCCGCGCGACTTCGTCGAGTACCCGTCGCAGTTCAACGAAATGTGGGCGCGCGAGCCGGTGGTGGTCGCGCACTACGCGCACGACTATCGCAGCGGGGCGCCGATGCCCCCGGAGCTGCTCGCCCGGGTGATCGCCGCGCAGAAGTTCAACCAGGGCTATGCCACCGCCGAGTACGTCGAGGCGGCGCAGATCGACATGGCCTGGCACCTGATCAACGCGGCGCAGGCGCCGCAGGCCGCCGCGGTGCCGGCGTTCGAGCTGGCGGCGCTCGAGGCGGCGGGCCTCAACTACCCGCCGGTGCCGCCGCGTTATCACTCGCCGTACTTCTCGCACATCTTCGCCGGCGGCTACTCGGCGGGTTACTACGCCTACCTGTGGAGCGAGGTACTGGCGCGCGACACCGGCAAGTGGTTCCACACGCACGGCGGGCTCACGCGGGCCAACGGCGACTACCTGCGCAAAATGGTGCTGTCGCGCGGTCGCAGCGAGGATCCGCAGCTCCTGTTCAGCAGCTTCTACGGCCGCGCACCCGAGATCGGGCCGCTGCTCGAGTACCGCGGACTGGCGGGCGGCGGCTGAAGTATCAGGAGCCGGACGCGCTCGCGCGTTGCGTGCGGTCGACGCCCAGGGTGAGGCGGGTGAAGCACTCGAGCATCGGCAGATCGAGGCCGAGCGCGACGGCGCGCGCGTACGCGTAGCCGATGGTCTCGTGCACCTCGAGCGGCCGGCCCGCGAGCAGGTCCTGCAGCGTCGACATGCGGTGCTGCGGCACGTTGCGCCGGTATTCGGCACCGAGCGGCATGAGAGCCGCGACCGCCTGGTCTTCGCTCCCCGAGCACAGGCTCGCCGTCGGCAGCAGGGCGCGGTCGCTGAGCGCGATCCCGAGAGCCGCCGCCAGCCTGCCCATCTCCCGCACCAGCCGTGCGAGCAGCCGCGCCGCATCCGGATCGCCGAGGAACTTCCAGGTCTCGGCGCGGGTCGTGACGCTCAAGGCCATGAGCCCGACCCAGCCGCAGAACTTCGACCATTCGAGCGTTACGATCTCGGTGGTGGCCGCGGCGCGCACTCCGGAGGCATCGATGGCGTGCGCCAGCGCGCGGGCGCGGGCGCTGTCGGCGCCGTTGAGCTCGCCGATCATGATGTTGACATTGCGGGTGAAGAGCACCGCCCCGCCGGGCAGCAGCTCGCCGCTGGTGTTGGCGAGCGCGCCGAGCACCCGCTCCGGCCCGAACGCGGCGGCGAGCAGCTCGTTCTTCAGCGGACCGTTCTGGATCGAGGCAACGACTTCGAACTGCGCGTGCCTGAGCGTCTCGAGCGCGGCGGCGGTGCCGGGGGTCTTGGTGGCGACGATGAGCGCCCCGGCGCCGCGCAGCGCAGCGGGATCGCGCAGCGTCGTCGCCGGGGTGGCGAACTCCGCCAGCCCCTGGATGCGCAACCCCTGCGCCTCGAGCTGCTCGGCGCGCGCGCCGCGCGCCAGCATCACCACCCGATGCCCGGCGCGGGTCAGGTGCGCGCCGAGGATCGAGCCCATGGCGCCGGCGCCGAGAATGGCGAAATCGAATTCGGCCATCGGCTAGAGCGCGTCGGCGATGTCGGTCATCAGACCGCGATCCTCAGGCAGGGTCTGCGGCGGATAGCGCTTGAGGACCCGGCCGTCGCGCCCGATGAGGAACTTCTCGAAGTTCCAGCTGATGTCGCCGGCGACGCCGCTGTCGGGCGAGGTGAGGAAGCGGTACAGCGCGTGTCGATGCGGTCCGTTCACTTCGAGCTTGGCGCTCAGCGGGAAGCTCACGTCGTAGGTCGTCTTGCAGAAGGCGGCGACTTCGGCCTCGCTGCCGGGTTCCTGCCCGCCGAACTGGTTGCACGGAAAGCCGACTACCGTGAAGCGCTCGTCCCGAAGCTCGCGTTGCAGCCGCTCGAGGCCGGCGTACTGCGGGGTCAGGCCGCAGCGGCTCGCCACGTTGACGGCGAGCGTGACGTTGCCGTGCAGCGGACCCAGCAGATCCTCCGTACCATCGATGCGGCGCACCGCAATGTCGTAGAAGCCGCTCATTTGACGCCTCCTCGTGGCCGAGCCGCCGGCGCGTGTACGATACACCCGCGGCGGCCTTAACATCGACGCGCCCGCCGAGAGGGAAAAACCTATGGCTTCCGAGCTCAGCAGCACAGAGACTACCAAGGTGGTCGCCATCCTCGACCGCATCCTCGAGCTCGAGCTCGCGGGACTGGTGCGCTACCTTCACTACAGCTTCATGGTCTTCGGCCACAACCGCATTCCGATCGTGGCGTGGCTGCGCAGCCAGGCGGACGAGTCGCAGGCGCATGCGATCGCCGCCGGCGAGCACATCACCAACCTCGGTGGCCATCCGTCGCTGCGCATCGGCCGCCTGCTCGAGACCCACAAGCACAACGTGGATGAGATTCTGCGCGAGGCTCTGGTCCACGAGCAGGAAGGCCTGGAGGAGTACCACAAGCTGCTCGCCGCCGTGAGCGATCGCAGCATCATGCTGGAGGAATACGCGCGCCTGCAGATTGCCGCCGAGGAGGCGCACGTCGCGGGCATCGGCAAGATGCTGCGCAAGCCCGGCTCGATCGCCTGAGCCGCCGCAGCGCGTGCGCATCATCGCGGTTACGAACATCAAGGGCGGTGTTGGCAAGACCACCGCAGCGGTGAATCTCGCTTACCTGTGCGCCGCGTCCGGGCGCGCGACGCTGCTGTGGGATCTCGATCCGCAGGGCGCCGCTACGCATGCGCTGCGCGGCGAGCCGCACGAGCGCGGCTCGGCGAAGAAGCTGCTGTCCGGCAAGCGCGAGCTGCCGGAGCTCATCGTGGCGAGCGGCTATCCGCACCTCGATCTGCTGCCGGCGGACTTCTCCTACCGCAACTTCGATGTGCACCTCGCCGCGCGCCGTCATCCGACCGAGCGGCTGCTGAAGATGAGCCGCTCGCTGCGCGATGTGTACGACACGCTGTTCCTCGACTGCCCGGCGGGCGTGTCGCTGCTGACGGAGAACATACTGCGCGCGGCGGACGTCGCCGCCGTGCCGCTGCTGCCGGCGCCGCTGTCGGTGAGGGTGCTGGCGCAGTTGTGCGAGTTCATCGCACACCAGCAGTGGACCGATCTGAGACTGCTGCCGTTCTTCTCGATGGTCGATCGGCGCCGTACGCTGCACGCCGAGCTGATTGCCAGCGCCCGCGCGCAGTATCCGCAGCTGCTGGCGATCGAGGTGCCGTACCGCAGCGAGATCGAGCGCATGAGCGAGCGGCGCGAGCCGCTGCCGGCGTTCGCTCCCAAGAGCGAGGCGGCCATGACTTTCGCCGCGCTCTGGGCCGAGATGGAGGCGCGCATGGCCGCGGCGGCTTGAGGCCGGCCGTTCGGTGGCGCGCGGCCGGCGGGGCGCGCCGTTCCTCAATCAGCGCGTCGGCTGCGGCGCCGGAGTCGCAACCGGCACGCTCGCGACGGGTACAGCCACCGCCTCGATTGCGTAGCCGGCGTCGATCCAGGCGTCGAGGCCGCCGCGCAGTGGCCGCACGCGCTGGTAGCCGAGCTTCATCAGCAGCCGCGCGGCTTCCGCAGCCGAGGCCTCGTTCGGACAGGTGCAGTAGAAGACGATGTCGCGGTCGCGCGGCAGCTTCGCCAGCTGTCCGCCGACGTCCCGTACCGGCAGATGAAGCGCGCCCGGAATGCGCCGCAGCTCGAGCAGCTGCGCGGTCGGTGAGCGCACGTCGACGATGACCGGGGCGGCGCCGCTCGCGAGCTGCTCGTGCAGCTCCGCAACGCTGATGCGCGCCATGTTGAGCGCTGCGTAGAAGCGCCGCCGTTCCCACCACTTCCAGCCGATGTAGCAGCCGAGCAGCGCCAGCGCCACCACTGCCGCCTCGCCGCCGAGATGCGCGGCGCGCGGCAGCAGCTCGATGATCTCACCGCGCAGCAGCGCGCCGGCGGCGAGCGCCGCACCGACCCAGAGCACGGAACCGAGCAGGCTGAAGGCGAGGAACCGCGGCCAGGGCATGCGGGTGGCGCCCGCGAGCGGCGGCGCGACGATCCCCAACCCCGGCACAAACTTCGCCACCAGCAGCACTTTCGCCCCCCAGCGCTCGAAGCCGCTCTGAGCGTCCGCGACGCACGAGTCAGGCGAGAGCGAGATGCGGCACAGGAAGCTCATGACTCGTCCGCCGTAGATTCGGCCGGCCGCATACCACGCGACGTCGCCGAGCAGGCAGGCGGCGAGCGCCAGCGCACACACGCCTGGCGCGGACAGACTGCCTGTCGCAGCCATGGCGCCTGCGACCACCAGCGTCGGGGCTGCCGGCACCGGCAAGCCGAGCTGATCGAGCAGCACGTTGAGGAACACCAGGCCAAGACCGAAGGGACTGCGCACACCCTGGATGTTGCCGCGTGAGGTCCCGGAACCACAAGCCGGGTCCGGCGCTGAAGGGTCAGCCGGCCCTTAGTCAGCCGGGGTACTTGCTGAAGATTGCGGACACCGCCAGGTTGATCTTCTGCTCCGCGTCGGCGCCCGTGGCACCCTGGAGACTCTGGTTGACCTGCGCGTGCCACAAGGCCTCGTGCGTGCGCCCGTCGTACAGATCCACGCCGATCACACCCTCACGGTAGACGTAGGGATAGGGCGCACCCCAGCCTCCCCAGCCTCCCCAGTACGGGCCCGGGCCCCAGCCGTAGCCCCAGCCAGGACCCCAGTACGGGCCATAGTCCTCAGCGACCGTCCGCGAGCCGATGCCGTACCCGACCAGGCAGTCGGCGTTGGCGGTCACCGGCCGAAGGCCGAGGGCCTGGAGGTGCGCTCCGATGGCCTGGCGCAGGCGGCTCTCGTTCACCGGGTTCACGACCGTAGGGCTGCGGCCGCCGCTACGCGGTTCAGGGAACGATCCGGCCCATGCAAACGTATGGCACTGGCCGGGGTGATAAACCGTGGAGTTGACGTCCGACCGGACTGTCAGGGTGGCACACGCCGTGAGCGCACAGGCCCCGGCGCCAATGAGAAGTAAGTTGCTGACCAGCCGCTTGATCATATTGACCTCAGGGGTGGAGTCCGCGACCGATGGACCGGGGCTGCAGCTCCCGCCTCGGTGAAAAACGTGCCAGCGGACGGCCCGTTGACCGGTGCGACCGGCCGCGGCTCGCAGTGCTCAGATCTCTCCGGCTCTGCCCGCCATCCGATCATGCACCTCGCGCCGCAGCTTCCGCAACGCTCGGGGCCGTGCGTGCCTCCTTTTCAGGGGCGCGCCGCCCCTGCGGCGAGCTGCGCAGCCGTGCCCTGCGCGGTGCCGAGGGAGGATGCGTTCCAACCGCCGCCGAGCGCCTGGATGAGCGCGACGCTCGCAGTCAGGCGGTTTTGGCGGATCGTGAGGAGCGTTTGCGCGTCGGTGAGGGCGATCGCCTGCGCGGTGACCACCGCGGTGTAGGCGACGGTGCCGGCCTTGTATTGGTTGAGGGTGAGCTCCGCGGCGAGGTTGGCCGACTTGGTCGCCTGATCCTGCACCGCGTACTGCTGCTCGAGGATGCGCAGCGTCGCAAGGTCATCCTCCACGTTTTGGAATGCGGTGAGGACGGTCTGGCGGTAGCTCGCGACCGCGGCGTCGTAGGCCGCGCGCGCCTGCCGCACCTGTGCCGGCCGTGCGCCGAAATCGAGCAGCGTGTCGGTGGCGGCGCCGCCGAACGACCAGATGTTGTTCGGCGCCTTGACGAGTCCCGAGACCACGTCGCTCACGAAGCCGTACGAGCCCGACAGCGTCAGGTCGGGGAAGTAGGCCGCGATCGCGACGCCGACCTGGGCGTTCATGGCGGCCATGTTGCGCTCGGCCGCCGCGACGTCGGGTCGGCGTTCGAGCAGTGTCGAGGGGACGCCGGTGGGAACGACCGGCACGACGGTGCCGAACTTGGCCGGGGCGATCGAGAAGTCGGCCGGCGGCTTGCCGACCAGCACGGCGATGGCGTGCTCGAGGGTTGCGCGCATGACGCCGGTGTTGATCTGCTGGGATTCGGCGCCCTCGAGCTGCGTCTCCGCGGTGATGACGTCGGTCTTGGCGGCGACGCCGACGTTGTACTGGTTCTGGGTGATCTGCAGGGAGCGCTTGTAGGCCGCCACCGTATCATCGAGCAGCTGCTTGGTCTCGTCGGTGACCCTTAGCTCGACGTAATCGCTCGCGAGCGTCCCCTGCGCGGAGAGGCGCGCCGCAGCCAGGTCGGCTTCGCTCGCCTGCGCGTTGGCGACATCGCTCTCGACCGTGCGGCGGATCTTGCCCCAGATGTCGATGTCCCACGAGGCGGTGCCCGAGAGATTGAACTGATTGATGGGGTGTGAGGTTCCCCTCGGCACCGCATTCGCGGCCACCGCCTGCTCGAGCGCTCCCGGGCCGCCCGAGCGCGTGCCGTTCGCCGTCACGCCGATGCTCGGGAAGTAGCTGGCGCGCGCAGCGCTCACCACGGCGACCGACTCGCGCCAGGCCGCCTCGGATTGCTTGAGCGTCTGGTTCGAGATGTCGATCTGCTTCTCGAGCCCATCGAGCGTCGCATCCTCGTACACCGACCACCAGTCGGTACCGCTCGCTGCCTCGCGCGGCTCGGCGGGCTTCCAGCCCTCAGCCTCCTTGAAGCGCTGCGGCACCGGCGCCGACGGCCGGTGGTAGTTCGGGCCGACCGCACAGCCCGCAACGGCAGCAATCAGCAGGGCAGCAGCGCTGTTGAGGCTCAGGCGCGAGCACAAGAGAACGATCGCGCCTGTACTTTGCGGAGTTGCTGTCACGTTCATGTGGGTACCGGTGCGGTCGGGCTGGCGGGCGGCGCCTGCGGCGGCGCGAGCGGATACAACCGCGCCCACTTCGCGCTGTACCACCGGCCGAAGCGATCCAGGTAGAGGTAGATCACGGGCGTCGTGTAGAGCGTCAGCACCTGGCTCACCAGCAGCCCGCCGACGATCGAGATGCCGAGCGGCTGGCGCAGCTCCGCTCCGTCGCTGGTGCCGAAGGCGAGCGGCAGCGCACCCAGCATCGCCGCCATGGTGGTCATCATGATCGGACGGAAGCGCAGGAGCGAGGCGCTGTAGATTGCATCCTCGGGGTTGCGGCCCTGGGAGCGCTGCGCATCGAGCGCGAAGTCGATCATCATGATCGCGTTCTTCTTGACGATGCCGATCAGCAGGATGACGCCGATCAGGGCGATGATGCTGAACTCCTGCCCGAACAGCCGCAGCGCCAGCACCGCGCCGGCGCCTGCCGACGGCAGAGTCGAGAGGATCGTGATCGGGTGGATGTAGCTCTCGTAGAGCACCCCGAGCACGATGTAGACCGCCGCCAGCGCCGATAGGATCAGCACCGGCTCGTTGGAGAGTGATTCCTCGAAGGTGTGGGCGGTTCCCTGGAAGCTGCCGTGGATCGTCGTCGGCATGCCGATCTCGTTGACCGCCTTGGTGATGGCGCTCTGAGCGTCGCTCAGCGATTTGTCGGGCGCCAGGTTGAACGAGATCGTGGTCGCGACGAAGGTCCCCTGGTGATTGACGGCGAGTGGCGTGCTGCCGGGACCGTAGTGGCTGAAGACCGCGAGCGGCACCATCTGCTCGGCCGCGGTGCTGTCGGCCGAGCCGGTCGAGACCGCGCCGCGTCCGGAATTGGCCAGACTGTTGGTCGCCTGGTTGCGTGCGGTGTCGGCGGCGATGGTCGCGGCCGTGCTGTTGCTGGAGTTGCTGGTGGAGATCACGGTGCCCGCCACCGCGTTGGTCGACTGCGTGCCGCTCACCGTGCCGCCGGCGGTGCTGACCCAGAGGTTCTCGAGAGTGTCGGGACTCTGCCAGTACTTCGGCTGCACCTCCATGACGACGTGGTACTGGTTGAGAGCGTTGTAGATGGTCGAGACGTCACGCTGGCCGAAGGCGTCGTAGAGCGTATTGTCGATGTCGGCGGGATTGAGCTGCAGCCGCGCGGCGGTGTCGCGGTCGATGACCAGCTGGATCTCCAGGCCGTTCTGCTGCTGGTCGGAATTGACGTCGGTGAGCACCGGCGAGTGGGCCAGCGCATCGGTGAGCTGCGGCGCCCACTTGTAGATCTCCGCGACGCTGTCGCCCTGCAGGGTGTACTGGTACTCGGCGTTGCTCTGCCGGCCGCCGACGCGGATGTCCTGCGCGGACTGCAGGAACAGGCGCGCGCCCGCCACCTGGTTGAGCTTGGGCCGCAGCCGCCCGATCACCTGATCGGCGGACATCTTGCGCACGGATTTTGCCTTCAGCGACACGAACAGGAAGCCGCTATTGGTCTGGCCGCCGCCGGCCGAGCCGCCGCCGGTGAAGCCGACCACCGTATCGACCGCGGGATCGGTCTCCACGATGTGGACGAACTGCCGCAGCTTCTTCTCCATCGACTGGAAGGAGATCGCCTGGTCGGCCTGGATGCCGCCGACCAACCGCCCGGTGTCCTGCTGCGGGAAGAACCCTTTCGGGATGACCACGTACAGGTAGATGTTGAAGATCACCGTGCCGAGCAGCAGCACCATGACGAGCGCGCGGTTGCGCAGCGCCCAGCGCAGCGTGCGCGCATAGAAGCTGCGCATGCTCTCGAACGCCCGCTCGCTTGCCCGGAACAGCCGTCCCTGCGTTGCCGGGTCCGCGTGGCGGATGAAGCGCGAGCACATCATCGGGGTGGCGGTGAGCGACACCACCAGCGAGATCAGCACCGCCACCGACAGCGTCAGCGAGAACTCGCGGAACAGTCGGCCGACGATGCCGCCCATCAGCAGGATGGGGATGAACACTGCGACCAGCGACAGGCTCATCGACATGACCGTGAAGCCGACCTCACGCGCGCCCAGGATCGCCGCCTGCAAGCGCGACATGCCGGCTTCCATGTGCCGCGTGATGTTCTCGAGCACCACGATCGCATCGTCGACCACGAAGCCGGTGGCGATGATTAGCGCCATGAGCGACAGGTTGTCGAGGCTGTAATCGAGCAGATACATCGCGCCGAAGGTGCCGAGAAGCGAGATCGGTACCGCCACCGCCGGCACCAGCGTCGCGCGCCAGTTGCGCAGGAACAGGAACACCACCAGGATCACCAGCGTCACCGCTATCAGCAGCGTGAACTTCACGGCGAGGAGCGAGGAGCGGATGGTCACGGTGCGGTCCATCGCGACCCGGATGTCGATGTCGGTCGGGATCGAGGCCTTGAGTGTCGGGATGAGTGCGATGACACGGTCGACCGTCTCGATGATGTTGGCGCCCGGCTGGCGATAGAGGATCACCAGAACCGCGGACTGGCCGTTGCTGAGCCCGAGGTTCCTGATGTTCTCGACCGAGTCGTCGACCTCGCCGACGTCCGAAAGCCGCACTGGCGCGCCGTTGCGGTAGGCGATCACCATGTCGCGGTACTCGGCCGCCTTGCTGGCCTGGTCGTTGGTGTAGAACTGGTAGTGCCGGCCGCCGACGTCGATCGAGCCCTTGGGCGTGTTGGCATTGGCGGCGGCGAGCGCCGCGCGCACGTCCTCGAGCCCGATGCCATACTTGAAGAGCGCGCTCGGATTCAACTCGACCCGCACCGCCGGCAGCGAGCTGCCGCCGATGGTGACCTGGCCGATGCCGCTCACCTGCGAGAGCTTCTGCGACAGGATGGTGTCGGCGGCGTCGTACAGCTGCCCGGCGCTCAGGGTCCTCGAGGTCAGGGCCAGGATCAGGATCGGCGAGTCCGCGGGGTTCACCTTGCGATAGGTCGGATTGCTGCGCAGCGCCGTCGGCAGGTCGGCGCGCGCGGCGTTGATCCCCGCCTCGACGTCGCGCGCGGCGCCGTCGATGTCGCGGTCGAGGCCGAACTGCAGCACCACGCGCGTGGCGCCGGTCGAGCTCTGCGAGGTCATCTCGGTGACGTCGGCGATCTGTCCGAGGTGCCGCTCGAGCGGCGTCGCCACGGTCGCCGCCATCACATCGGGGCTCGCCCCGGCCATGCTCGCCGATACCGAGATGGTCGGAAAATCCACCTGCGGGAGCGGCGCTACCGGCAGCTTGAAATAGGCGATGCCACCGGCGAGCGCGATCCCCACGGTGAGGAGCGTCGTCGCGACCGGCCGGCGGATGAAAGGGTCCGAGAGGCTCATTGCGCCGGCGATCCTTCACCGGCGGCCGGCGCGCCGCGCGAGCCGGTGATGCGCCGCTCCAGCCGGTCGAAGTACAGGTAGATCACCGGGGTCGTGAACAGCGTGAGCAGCTGCGAGAGGATCAGGCCGCCGACGATGGTGATACCGAGCGGGTGGCGCAGCTCCGAGCCCGTGCCGGTGCCGAGCATCAGCGGCAGTGCGCCGAGGAGCGCTGCCATGGTGGTCATGAGAATCGGCCGGAAGCGCAGCAGCGAGGCATGGTAGATCGCATCGCGCGGCGCCATGCCCTGCTCGCGCTCGGCAACCAGCGCGAAGTCGATCATCATGATGGCGTTCTTCTTGACGATGCCGATCAGCAGGATGATGCCGATGATGCCGATCACGCCCAGGTCGGAGCGCGCGATCAGCAGCGCGAGCAGCGCGCCGACGCCGGCCGAGGGCAGCGTCGAGAGGATGGTGATCGGGTGGATGAAGCTCTCGTAGAGCACCCCGAGCACGATGTACACGGTGACGATGGCCGCGAGGATCAGGAACACCTCGTTGCTGAGCGTCGCCTGGAAGGCGAGCGCCGCACCCTCGAAGGTGGTCATGAGGCTCGCCGGCAGGCCGAGGGCGCTCTCGGCCTTCTTGATGGCGTCGACCGCATCGCCGAGCGCGGCTCCCGAGGCCAGGTTGAACGACACCGTCGTCGAGGGGAACTGGCCGAGATGATCGATCGACAGCGGCGCGGTGCGGGTCGAGACCTTGACGAGCGCCGAGAGCGGCACTTCGCCGCCGACCGCGGTCGAGGAGGGCAGGTAGATGGTGCCGAGCGAGTCGAGGGAGGCCATGAGCGAGGCGTCGGCCTGCAGGATCACGCGGTACTGGTTCGACTGGGTGAAGATGGTCGAGACGATGCGCTGGCCGAAGGCGTCGTAGAGGGCGTTGTCGACGGTCGCCGGCGTGATGCCGAATCGTCCGGCCGTGTCGCGGTCGATGCTGACATAGGCGGACAGGCCCTGATTCTCCTGGTCGCTCGCCACGTCCTCGAGCTGCGGCAGCTGCTGCAGCCGCTCGACGAGCTTCGGCACCCAGGCGTTGAATTCGTCCGGGTTGGCGTCCTCGAGCACGAACTGATACTGCGTGCGGCTCACGGTGTCGTCGATCGACAGATCCTGCACCGGCTGCATGTACAGCGAGATGCCGGGCAGGTCGGCGGTCTCATTCTGCAGGCGGCGGATGATCTGACTGGCGGACTGCGAGCGGTCGTCGACCGGCTTGAGGTTGATGAGCATGCGGCCGCTGTTGAGCGTGATGTTGGTGCCGTCGACGCCGATGAAGGACGACAGGCTGACCACATCCGGGTCCTTGAGGATTGCCGCCGCGAGACTCGCCTGCCGGCGCGCCATGTCGGCGTAGGACACCGACTGCGGCGCTTCGGTAATCGCTTGGATGATGCCGGTGTCCTGCACCGGGAAGAAGCCCTTGGGGATGAACACGTACATGAGGATGGTGAGGACCAGCGTGCCGATCGCCACCGCCAGCGTCATCGGCTGGCGGTCGAGCACCCAGCGCAGCGCGCCGGCGTAGCTGTCGATAAGCGCCTGGAACTTGGCGTTGGCCCAGCTGGTGACGCGGTTCTCGTCCGCGGCGGTGTGATGCCGCAGGAGCTTCGCGCACATCATCGGCACCAGCGTCAGCGATACCACCGCCGAGATCACGATGGTCACGGCGAGCGTGATGGCGAACTCATGGAACAGCCGTCCCACCACATCGCCCATGAACAGCAGCGGGATCAGCACCGCAATCAGCGACACGGTCAACGACACGATGGTGAAACCGATCTCGCCCGCTCCTCTGAGCGCCGCCTCGAGCGGCGGCAGGCCCTCCTCGATGTAGCGCGAAATGTTCTCGATCATCACGATGGCGTCGTCGACCACGAAGCCGGTGGCGATGGTGAGGGCCATGAGCGACAGATTGTTGAGGCTGTAGCCGAGCAGGTACATGACCGCGAGCGTGCCGACCAGCGACAGCGGCACCGACAGGCTCGGAATGATGGTGGCGGGTACGCTGCGCAGGAACAGGAAGATCACCAGCACCACCAGCACCACGGCCAGCGACAGCTCGAATTCGACGTCGTGCACCGAGGCGCGGATGGTGTTGGTGCGGTCGGTGAGGACGGTCACGTCGACCGCGGCGGGCAGCGACTGCGCGAGCTGCGGCAGCAGCTTCTTGATGCGGTCGACCACCTGAATGACGTTGGCGCCGGGCTGGCGCTGGACGTTGAGGATGATGCCCGGGGTGTTGTTCACCCAGCCGGCGAGATAGACGTTCTCGGCGGCGTTGGTGACCGTGGCGACGTCCGACAGGCGCACCGGATTGCCGTCCTTGTAGGCGATGACGATGCTGGAATAGTCCTGCGGGTCCTGGATCTGGTCGTTGGCGTTCAGCGCCCACGAGCGCGCCGGGCCGTCGAGCGTACCCTTGGGCGAATTGACGTTGGCGTTGCCGATGGTGGTGCGCAGATCGTCGATGTTGAGACCGTAGGCGGCGAGCGCGCGCACGTTGGCGATGATGCGCACCGCCGGGCGCTGCCCGCCGCTCACGCTCACCAGTCCGACGCCCTCGATCTGCGAGATCTTCTGCGCCATGCGCGTGTCGGCCAGGTCCTCCAGCTGCGTCAGCGGCAGCGTCGTCGAGGTGACGCCGAGAGTCAGGACCGGCGCATCCGCCGGATTCACCTTGGCGTAGATGGGCGGCGCCGGCAGATCAGACGGCAGCAGGTTGCCGGCGGCGTTGATCGCCGCCTGCACCTCCTGCTCGGCGATGTCGAGGCTCAAGTTCAGGCTGAACTGCAGTGTGATGACCGAGGCGCCGCCGGAGCTGGTCGAGGACATCTGATTCAGTCCGGGCATCTGACCGAACTGCACCTCCAGCGGCGCGGTCACGGAGGAGGTCATGACCTCGGGGCTCGCGCCCGGATAGAAGGTCTGCACCTGGATTGTCGGGTAGTCGACTTCGGGTAGCGCCGAGAGCGGCAGGAAGCCGAAGGCGACGATTCCCGCGAGCATGATGGCTGCCATCAGCAGCGATGTGCCGACCGGCCGCAGAATGAATATGCGGGACGGGTTCATGAGCTCGATCCGCCTAACGCAGACAGGCGGACTGCGCCCTCATCCGCCGCTCTGGCCGCTCTGGCCATTCTGCTGCTGCTGGGAGCGGTGGTGGTGCCCCTGGCCCGACTGCCCTTGACCCGAATGCTGCCCCTGGCCACTCGTGGCCGCGGCGCCGCCCGGCTGACGCACCAGTATTTTGGCGCCGTCCTTGAGCTTGTCGGCGCCATCCACGACCACCAGCTCTCCGGGGGTGAGTCCCTGTTTGATAGAGACGTTGTTGGCGTCGCCGGGCCCGAGCGCCACCTTGCGCACGCTCACGGTCTGGTCCGGGTCGACGACGTACACGTAAGTGCCGGGCGCACCGCGCTGCACGCCGGCCTGCGGGATCAGGGTCGCGCCGTGCAAGGTGTTCAGCAGCAGCACGACGTTGACGAACTGCTGCGGAAACAGGCTCTCGTTGTCGTTGGGGAAGACGGCTTTGAGCTTGACGGTGCCGGTGGTCGGGTCGATCTGGCTGTCGACCGACTGCAGCGTGCCGGTGGCGAGCTGGTGGGTGTTGCTGCGGTCCCAGGCCGTGACCGCGAGCGTCTGGCCGGCGTGCACCTGCTTCATCAGGTCGGGGATGTCGTCTTCCGCCAGCGTGAAGACCACAGTGATGGGCTTCATCTGCGTGATCACCACCAGGCCGTTGGGTTCGGCCGGCGTGATGTAGTTGCCGACATTGACCTGCTGCAGGCCGACGCGTCCGGGGATCGGCGAGGTGATGTGGCAGTAGACGAGGTTGAGCTTCTGCGCGTCGATCTGCGCCTGATCGGTCTTGACGGTACCTTCGTCCTGCACGACCAGCGACTTCTGGGTGGCGAGCTGCTGCTCGGCGATCGAGTCCTGCTTCCACAGAGTCTGGTAGCGCGTGAGATCGATGTGCGCGTTGTCGAGCAGCGCCTGGTCGCGAGTGAGCGCGCCCTGCGCCTGCTCGAGCGCGACCTGGTAGGGACGCGGATCGATCAGGAACAACGGCGCGCCGGTCTTGACCGTCTGACCCTCCTTGAAAAGGATCTGCATGATCAGGCCGCTGATCTGGCTCTGCACCGTCACCGTGGCGAGCGGGGTGACGGCGCCGAGGCCGATCAGGGTGATCGGCATGTCGCCGGACTGGGCGCGGGCCGCCACTACCGGCATCGGTCCGCTGCCGGCGAAGCGGCCGCCGGGCGCGTGGGTCAGCTTCGGCGTCAGCAGCCAGGCGAGCAGCGCGATCGCGACCAGGATCGCAATGATGACCAGCACGCGCCGGGAGCGCAGCCGTCTCTGCCACTCCGGCCGGGCGTCGGTGTCGGCGAGGCCTGCGGGACTCGGTGCGGAATAACGATTTTCGTCGTTCATTGAAGCTCGCGCAGTGCGTTGCGAATGCCGTGTCGCTCAGCCGTAAGTGAATTGAGCTGCCGCACGGCGCCTTAGCGCCGCTGGCTGCCTGCGAGCCGTGTCAGAGGGCGGCTGCTCTTTGCCCTGGCCCATGACCGGCGCCTTGCGGATGGCGGCCGGACGCCGACCGCTCATCGGGCTGCCAGGGCCCATGGAAGAGGGTGCAACATACCAGCCACCTGCCTTAACAAGGGTCGGAGCTTGCACAAGAACTGCAAACCTGCTGTTCCAGATCGTGCAAGGCCCGTGCCGGTTCCATCTCTGCACCCCCGGTCCGGGACGTCCCCAACTCCGCCCGCGCGGCAGGGGGGCTACTTTACTACTATTGGCGTGCTTTCCTCGATGTCGTGCGGGTGACACGCACCGGACAAGGAGTGCCCTATGAGGAGCAAAGCCGCAAACGCGACCTACGTCGGCCCGTACTCGGACACGACACCCGTTGAAATCACCGTGGTGCTGCGCCGCCGCGCCGGCGCCCAAACCGAGGCCGCGGCCTGGCCCCGTGCCCCGCGCTGGCCGCGCGCGCAGTTCGGCCGCCACTGGGGGGCCGATCCTGCCGACCTTGCGGCGGCGCGCCGCTTCGCGCAGCTGCACGGGCTCGCCGAGAGCGGCCACGATATCGCACGGCGCGTGTTGCATCTGCGTGGCGCGCCCGCGGCGCTCGAGCGCGCCTTTGGTGTGCGGCTCGGCCGCTATACGCTGCGCGACGGGCGCGGCCCGTTCATGGGTTCCGACCGCGACCCGGCGCTGCCGCCCGGAGCGCTGGCCGTGCTCGGGCTCGATCGCCGGCCGGTAGCGCGGCCGCACTTCCGCAGGCCGCGTGCCCAGCCGAGCGTCACTTACACCCCGCTCCAGGTCGCGCGGCTCTACAGCTTTCCCACCGCCGGCACCGGCAGCGGCCAGACCATCGCGCTCATCGAGCTCGGCGGCGGTTTCACCGCGAGCGATCTCGCGCAGTACTTTCAGAGCTTAGGGGTAAGTCCCGCACCCAGCGTCACCGCGGTCGGCGTCGCCGGCGGCTCCAACCAGCCGGGCGGTGAGGCCGACGGTGAAGTGATGCTCGACATCGAGGTCGCAGGCGCCATCGCACCCGGCGTGAGCATCGTGGTGTATTTCGCGCCCAACACCGATCAGGGTTTCTACGAGGCGATCTCGCAGGCGGCTCACGACACCACCTATAAGCCCGACGTGATGTCGATCAGCTGGGGCGGCCCCGAGGACAGCTGGAGCTCCTCCTCCGTCGATGCGATGCAGAGTGCGCTCGAGGACGCGGTCGCGCTCGGTGTGAGCGTGACGGTCGCCGCCGGCGATGGCGGCTCGAGCGACGGCGAGTCCGACGGCGCAGCCCATGTCGACTTTCCCGCCTCGAGCCCGTACGCGCTCGGCTGCGGTGGCACTTCGCTCGTTGCGAGCGGCAACGTCATCTCGAGCGAGGTCGTGTGGAACGACACCGCGAGCGGCGCGGGCGCCACCGGCGGCGGCGTTAGTGCGCTGTTCCCGCTGCCCACCTGGCAGCAGGGTCTGGCCGTGCCGGCCGCGTCCGGCGGCGGCACCGGCCGTGGCGTGCCGGACGTGTCGGGCGATGCCGACCCGATGACCGGCTACCAGGTGTTGGTGGACGGGGAGTCCGAGGTCATCGGGGGCACGAGCGCGGTGGCGCCGCTGTGGGCGGGGTTGATCGCGCTGTGCAATCAGCAGCTCGGAGCGCCGCTCGGCGATGCGCACACCGCGCTCTACCAGATCGGCGAGCGGGCATTCCGCGACATCGTTCAGGGCAACAACGGCGCCTACCAGGCGGCCGTGGGCTGGGACGCGTGCACCGGGCTCGGCTCGCCGAACGGTACGGCGCTGCTGTCGGCTCTCGCCGCGCTCAAGACCTGAAGAGCCGCGCCAGCACAAATCCCGCCAGCGCGAGCAGCATCGAGCCGCCCAGGCCACCGCCGCCGCCGCCCGAGCTCGGGGCGGCAGCGATGGTCATGGAGAGCGTCGCGGTCTTCGTCTCGGCCGGGTTCTCGGAGTCGGCAACCTGGAAGGTAACCGGGGCGGCCGATACGGCCGCCGTCGGCGTTCCGCTGATCGCGCCGCTCGAGGAGAGCGACAGTCCCGGTGGCAGCGGGCCGCCGGCGACCGACCAGGCGTAGGGCGCGACACCGCCGGTGGCGGCGAGCGACGCGGTGTACGCCATACCCGCCTGTCCGCTCGCGAGCGAGCTGGTGGTGATGCTGAGCGCCGGCACCACGGTGAGGGTCGCCGAGGCGCTCTGCGTGCCGGAAGCGCCGGTACACGCGATCGTGTACGTGCTGCTACCGGTCGCGGTCGGCGTCAGGGCCTGCGTTCCGCTGATCGTCTGCGCGCCGTTCCAGCTCCCCGAGGCTGTGCACGAGCTGGCGCCGAAGGCGAGCCACGACAGTGTGCTCGAGCCGCCCAGGCCGAGCGTGCTCGGCTTGACGGTGATCTCGGTCGGTCCGGCCGGCACCAGCGCCATCGCCGCTTGCGCCTGGATGAACCCGTAGCCCGCGTTGAAGTTGTACGTACCGCCGGTCGGGTCAGGGGTCAAGGGCGTGTTGGGATTTGCGCTCGTGCCCATCGCAGCGGCGCTGCTTTGCAGGTTGGTGTAGATCTGCGCCGGCGTGACCGCGGGGTTCGCCTGCAGCATCAGCGCCGCGACGCCGGCGGCGTGCGGCGTGGCCGCCGAGGTGCCGAAGAAATTCGGATAGCCCGCGTCGTCAGCGCACTCGCTGACGGAGGAGGTGTCGGTAAAGCCGCTCCCGGCCAGCGTAAACCCGAGAAACGTGTTGTTCACGCCGTCGGGGCCGACGAAGTCCGGCTTCTGGCGCGTTTCGGACGTTATGGCCGCACCGCTCGTGTTGAAGAGGATCGGCGCACCGCCGAGAGAGGAGAAGGACTCGAGCTGTGCCGGCGACGTGCCGCAGCTGGGCGTCGAGTAGAAGGCTGCAGCGCCCACCGCAGCCGCGCCGGCGGCGCCCGGGTGTCCCTGGATCGTCGCGCTGTTGGTGGCGTAGGTGGCATCGATGACGCTGCCCGCACCGCCGTCTTCCACGGCGAGCTTGATCATGGTCGGCGCCGTGCCGCCGTAGAGTCCGACGATCAGGTCGATGGTCTGCGGCGCGGTGTTGCTGGTGGCGGCGGCCGAGTTGCCGACGAGCAGGATCTGCACCGGGTCAGTGCCGGTCTCGTTGGGCCCGGTGCAGGTCTGGGAGTTGCCGTCGAGGTTGAGGACGGGAGTCGTGCCACTCCAGCCCGTCACGCACAGATCCATCTCGCTGCTCGCTCCGGGGCTGCCCGGAGCGCCGGTCACGTACGGCTGGTTCCACTCGAGCACCATCGCGATGAATTCGCCGGGCTCCAGCGCCGGGATGCTGACCGGGAGCGAAGTGACGTTGGTCGCCCCGAAGATCAGCAGCTGCTCCGGGTCGCCGTCGGCGAGCGTGGTCTTGCCGCTGGTAAAGCTCGCCGAGTTGTTGTCATAGGCGAGATCACTGTCGTTGCCGGCGGCTGAGAAGTACGCCACCCCCTGCGCTTCGACAGTGTCGACCGCCTGCGCCACCAGGCCGTCCTGGAAGAACGGCTCGTCGTAGTAGCCGACGTCGTCGGCTTCCACCGTGGCGCCGGCGCCGCCGCTCGCAACCGCTTCCGCGAGGCGCTCGATGCCGTTGGCGAAGTCCGCTTCGCTGTTGTCCGCCGTGTAGAAGGCGAGGCTCGCCCCGGGCGCGACCGCGTGCAGGATCTGCATCATCGCGCGACCTTCGTCGGTGTAGGGCGTCTCCAGCGGCTGGCCGTAACTGAGGCACCCCTGGCTGCCGGCGGTACCGAAACTGCCACCGGCCTCTTCCAGCACGTTGATGTCGGCCGCGGGCGGCAGCGCACCGTAGGCCTCGTCGGTCTGCGCGTCGGCCGTGAAGCCGTTCTCGGCGTAGCCGTTTTGCAGCGGCGGGGTCGCCACCGCGGGGACGCCGCTCCCCGACTGCGCGTACACCGCGTAGCAGTCGAAGCTGTCCGAGAGCACCCCGACCGTGACGCCCGTGCCCGTGAGCGACGGGTAAGTGGTGAGCAGAGTCGGGATGCCGATGGCGAAGGCTCCCTGGGTAGCGATCACGGCGCGCGTGTGCGGCATGGCCGCGCGCAACGACAGCACCTCGGCACGCGCGGCGGCGGCGCCTATCGCACTCACCGGCAGCCAGCCGCCGACGTCGTTGCGGTAGACGGCGGGGTGCCTGAGTCCGAGCGCGACCAGTGCGGCGGTGAGTTTCTGCGGATCGCCGCGCGTGACGGCATCCACCGCCACCATCGGCGTGGTTCCCGACTGGGTGAAGCGCGCGGCCGGGCTCATCGCGTGCAGATCCGCGAGCATGCGCCCGGGGCGCGCCAGGCTCGCGTGCCGCGAGAGGTCGGCGAGCGCTGCGTCGAGCTTGCCGGCGGTGCCGTGCCGCTGCGCCAGGCTGCGGCCGCCGTAAGCCATGAGTTGTGCGCCTCCG
This sequence comes from Steroidobacteraceae bacterium, assembly GCA_035603345.1. Taxonomy (GTDB): domain Bacteria; phylum Pseudomonadota; class Gammaproteobacteria; order Steroidobacterales; family Steroidobacteraceae; genus 13-2-20CM-66-19. The sequence goes on from DATNKO010000013.1 coordinate 66,687, forward strand.
GGCTCGACGCCGCGCGCGCGCGCCAGAAGCGGCGGCGGTGGCGGGCTGGCGGTGGAGGCGGTGATGATTCCGAGGAGCGCGGCAGCGCCGACTGACAAGCGGTGTGCTGACTTCACGTCCGTTATGCCCCTTGGGGATTCCGGTCCATGTGAGACCCGACCGAGTGGTACTTATAACCGATCGCCGTGCGAAAGAGCAGCGTCGCTCCTCGCGCAACGCGCTACACGTTGCGCGCGCGCCGCGCTGGACTGAACAGTAACTGGATGAGCGACGCCAGTTCGCGACAAGGTGTAACCAATCGCAACGGCTGGAGCGATCGCCAGCTCTACTACCGCGCGGTGGCGCGCGCGGCCGCGCGCGGCGCGGCTTCCGCATCGAGGGCGGCGGCCGCATCGCGGATCACGCGCTCGAGCACGCTCAGATACTCGAGATACTGCCTGCGGCCCGCCGCGGTGATCCGGCACAGGGTCTGCGGCCGGTTGCGCTGGTAGCCGCGAGTGCTCTCCACCAGTTTCGCCGCCTGCAGCACCTGCAGATGCCGGCTCAGGTTGCCGTCGGTCAGGCCGCACAACTGCTTGAGGTCGTTGAAGTGCAGACCCTTCGGATGGGCGATCAGCGAGGTGAGCACGCCGAGACGCGCCCGCTCGTGGATCACGCGGTTCAGCCCGTCATAGGCAAACGGCGGCAGGCGCGGGTTGTCCTTGGGCTTGTTCAATGCCGGTAGCCGAACTGCAGGACAGCGGCGACCAGCAGCTGGCCGACACCGAACGGCACGCCCATGAGCCACGGCGAGAACTCGTGGCTGCCGCCGCCGACTGCGAAGCAGGCGAGTCCCGAGGCCAGGTACCACAGTCCGACCGCAAACATCGGGCGCGGCAGGAAGCGGCACGATGAGAACACACCGAGGCTGAAGAGCACCTGCCAAACGCCGGGCAGCAGCCACAACGTCTCGGGGGCGCTGCGCCACAGCACCACGGTCAGCAGCAGCCCGGCGACGATCGGCGGCAGGAACTCCTCGAGCGCGGCGTGAATCAGCTGCGTTGCAAGCCCCGAGTGCACGCGCCGCGCCCGCGCGAAGGTTCCGGCCGCGATGACGGTGAGCGAGACGCCCGCGGTGCCCACCCAGAGCGCCAGATAGACGCTGACAGCACGGGCCGGGTCGCTGAGCCACAACGCCTGCATCGCGGCCGCGAGCAGCGCCAGGACTCCGGTGGCGGCCAGTGTCCCGGGGCCGTAGCCGCGAAACTCCATGCCACGCGCCAGCTGCCCGCGGATCGCGCTGATTTCGGCGAGCGCCTGCTGCAGTTCCGTCGCTCCGGACATGCGAGACTTTGTAACGTAAAGTAATGGCGAATACAACCCGCGGCGGCGTCAAGGGCGCGCCGCGCGGCGCCGCAGCAGCGCGTATGCGCCGATGCCCATCCACACGAGGTTCATGGCCGCCGAGGGCAGGGCGCCGTACCAGCCGCTGTTGACGACGAAGCCCGCGGCGCCGGCGATGTTCATGAGCTGGTAGAGGCGCGACTGCGCCCGCAGCGCCCCGGCGGACAACAGTGCGTAGGCGGCGAGGATCAGCCCCGCGGCGCACCAGCCCATCACGTCAATTGCGAGCTTCATACGTATCCCGGAGTGCCTCGAGGCCAGCCGCCCCGCGCCGCACTTTACCTCTCCCCGCGGCGACACTGACATTCACCGGCATTTTGTATACATTATTCAAAGTGCCGGGGGATCCGCGGTCATGGTGACCTTGCCGCTCGACAACCCGCTTGCCGGCCGCCAGAGCTCGCCGCAGCTGATTGCCGCGGCGCTGCGCGCCGCCATCATCCACGGACGCCTCGCGCCGGAGGCGCCGCTGCGCCAGGAGCAGCTCGCGCGTCATTTCTCCGTCAGCCGCATCCCGCTGCGCGAGGCGCTGTGCCAGCTCGAGAGCGAGGGCTGGATCGAGTTCCGGCCGAACCGCGGCGCGCGGGTGAGCCGGCTGGATGCGACCGAGGCGCGCGAGATCTTCGAGATCCGCGCCGCGCTGGAATGCGCCGCGCTCAAACTCGCCGCGCCGCGCCACACGCCTGCGAGCTGGCGGGAGGTGGCGCGGCTGCTTTCCGACTCACAGCGCGAGTCGCGCCGCCCGCGCTACGTGCGCCGCAACCGTGACTTTCACCTGGCGCTGTACCGGCCGGCACAGCGCCCGCGGCTGCTCGCGCTCATCGCCTCGCTCCACGACCGCGGCGAGCGCTACCTGCGACTGAAGCTCGACATCCCGGCGTACAAGCAGCAATCCGACGCCGAGCACCTGCAGATCTTCGACGCCGCGAGCGGCGGGCAGCTCGCGCAGGCGCTGCGCATCCTCGAGAGCCACCTGCTGAGGACCGGCGACATGCTCGCCACGCGCCTCGGCGCACCGACGCTCGCCCCACGCGGCGACGCGCGAGCGGAGCCGCGCCGGTGAATGCCGCCGCCGGACCGGGCGGACGAGCCTCGTGGAGCCGCCGCCGCGAAGACAAGCAGCGCCGGCTCGCCGGCATTGCCACGCATGTCGACGGCAAGCTGGTGCGGCGCGCGCAGATCGTGCCGGTGCTGCAGGGGCTGCTGCGTCCGGGTGACCGCGTGGCGCTCGAGGGCGACAATCAGAAACAGGCCGATTTCCTCTCGCGCTCGTTGCTGCAGGTGGATCCGGCCGTGGTGCGGGACCTGCACCTGCTGATCTCCTCGATCAGCCGCCCCGAGCACCTGACGTTGTTCGAGCGCGGCATCGCCCGGCGCGTCGACTTCTCCTACGCCGGTCCGCAGAGCCTGCGCGTGGCGCAGCTGCTCGAGGACCGCAAGCTCGAGATCGGCGCGATCCATACCTACATCGAGCTGTACGCGCGCATGTTCGTCGACCTGACGCCGCAGGTGGCGCTGGTGTGCGCGGAAGCCGCGGATCTGTCCGGCAATCTCTACACCGGACCCAACACCGAGGACACGCCCACCATCGTCGAGGCGGCGGCGTTCCGCCACGGCATCGTGCTGGCGCAGGTGAACGAGATCGTCGGGGAGCTGCCGCGGGTGGATGTGCCGGGCTCGTGGGTCGACCTGATCGTCGAGGCCGACCGCCCGTACGCGCTCGAGCCGCTGTTCACACGCGATCCGCGTCAGATCAGCGAGCTGCAGGTGCTGATGGGGATGATGGTGATCCGCGGCATCTACGAACGCCATGGCGTCACCAGCTTGAACCACGGCATCGGTTTCGACACCGCGGCGATCGAGCTGCTGCTGCCCACGTACGCGGAGCGCCTGGGGCTGAAGCACAAGATCTGCCGGCACTGGACCCTCAATCCGCACCCGACACTGATCCCGGCGATCGAGAGCGGCTGGGTCGAGAGCGTGCATTGCTTCGGCGGCGAGATCGGCATGGAGGACTACGTGCGCGCGCGCCCCGACGTGTTCTTCGTCGGCCACGACGGCAGCCTGCGCTCCAACCGCGTGCTCTGCCAGCTCGCCGGGCAGTACGGCGTGGACCTGTTCATCGGCTCGACGCTGCAGCTGGACGCCGACGCCAACTCCTCCACCGTCATCCTTGGCCGTCTCGCCGGCTTCGGCGGCGCCCCCAACATGGGGCACGATCCGAAGGGGCGGCGCCACAGCAGTCCGGCCTGGTTGAGCCTGATCACTGCGGACGGCGACATCGTGCGCGGCCGCAAGCTCGTGGTGCAGCTGGTCGAGACCTTCAGCAGCGGCGGCGTGCCGGCGCTGGTCGAATCGCTCGATGCGGTGGAGGTCGGCCGCCAGGCACATATGCCGATCGCCCCGGTCATGATCTACGGCGATGATGTGAGCCACGTGGTCAGCGAGGAGGGCATTGCCTATCTCTACAAGGCGCAGGGCCAGGAGGAGCGCCGGGCCGCACTCGCGGCTATCGCCGGCTCTACTCCCATTGGCCGGCGCGCCGATCGCGCCCGCACTCAGGAATTGCGCGCGCGCGGCCTGGTGGCGTACCCGGAGGATCTGGGCGTGCGGCGTACGGATGCCCGGCGCTCACTGCTCGCCGCCCGCAGCATCGAGGACCTGGTGGCGTGGTCGGGCGGCCTGTATCGCCCGCCGACCCGCTTCCTTAGCTGGTAGCGCGCGCCGATGACTTCGCTCGCCACTGTCACGCTCGCCGACGCGGCCGCACCGCGGCTCGAGGCGGCCGGACTGCGGCGCGAGAGCGCCAGGACGCTGGCCGATTGCGCCGTCCGCGCTCTGATCGAGGAAGCGCTGCTGACACCGAAGCCGGCACTCGTCGACCAGCGCGGGCCGGGCGCCCACCACGACCTCGACCTCGGGAGGCTGCTGCGCTCGGCACGGACGCTGCACGCGCCGTTGCGCGCGATGGCGCTGGTGGCGCACGGTCGCCTGCCCGACGCCGAGCTGCGCGAGACACTGGGGGCCATCGGCCGGCGCGCCGAGCAGCGCATGCTCGCCGCCACCGGCGGCAGCAATGCCCACCGCGGCGCAATCTGGGTGCTGGGGCTGCTCACCGCCGCGCTCGCCATGAGCGATGCGCGGGCGACGAGTGCCGCGGTCGCGCAGCTTGCCGCGCGCCTCGCGCGTCTGCCCGACCGCCGTGCGCCGAACGTGCCGAGCAACGGCCGGCGCGTGTGCGCCATTTTCCGCGTGGCGGGGGCGCGCGGTGAGGCGGCCGCGGGGTTTCCCCACGTGGTCGACCTGGGACTGCCGCAGTTGCGCCGCGCCCGGGATCGCGGCTGCGACGAGACCTCGGCGCGGCTCGACGTGCTGCTCGCGATCATGGCGAGCCTCGATGACACCTGTCTGTTGCATCGCGGTGGCCTGCCCGCGCTCGAGGCCGCGCAGCGCGGCGCGCGGCGCGCACTGGCGCTCGGCGGCAGCGGCAGCGCCGCGGGCCGGCGCGCACTGCTCGAGCTGGACGCCGAGCTGCTGGGGCTGCGCGCCTCTCCGGGCGGCGCCGCGGATCTGCTCGCCGCGTGTTTGTTTCTCGATGCGACCACCTGACTACAGCGGAGGACACCTATGGAAACACTGAGCTTCAGCTATCCGGCGCGCGGCCGCGTATCGGGGCGCGTGCATGTCGGCGTCGTGGGTTCCGGCGATCTCGAGGTGCTGCTCGAGCCCTCGGCGGACGGCGAGGCGCATGTCAGCGTGACCACCAGCGTCGAGGGCTTCGATGCGGTCTGGAAGAATGTGCTCGATCGTTTCTTCAGCCGCTTCGACGGCGCCGCCGCGATCGAGATCAACGACTTCGGTGCGACCCCCGGCGTGGTCATGCTGCGGCTCGAGCAGGCCGCGGAGCTGCTGCGCTCGTGACCACCGGCGATGCCCGCAGGCGTTTCCTCGCGCGCCACAGCTTCATCGAGCTGCCGGCCCGCGAGCGGGCGCGCGCCATTCTGGATGCGGACACGTTCCGCGAGCTGCTCGGTCCGTTCGAGCGCCTGAAGTCCCCGTGGCTGCCGCTGCAGGGCGTGGTCGCGCAGGCCGACGACGGCGTGGTGGTGGCGCGCGGGAGCATCCAGGGACAGGCGGCGGTCGTCATGGCCATCGAGGGCGCCTACCTGGGCGGCAGCATCGGCGAGGTCTCGGGCGCGAAGATCGCCGGCAGCCTCGAGCTCGCGCTGCGCGACGCGCAACGCGGCCGGCCGGTGCGGCCCGTGCTGCTGCTCGAGACCGGCGGTGTGCGGCTGCAGGAGGCCAACCTCGGGCTCGCGGCCATTGCCGAGATTCACGCCGCGATCGTCGCATTGCGGCGGCACGTCCCGGTGGTCGCGGTAGTGACCGGGATGGTTGGCTGCTTCGGCGGACTGTCGCTCGCGGCGGCGCTGTGCAGCCGGCTGATCGTCACGCGCCAGGCGCGCCTCGGCATGAACGGACCCGAGGTGATCGAGCAGGAAGCGGGCATCGCCGAGCTCGACGCCAGCGATCGGGCGCTGATCTGGGGTCTGATGGGCGGGGAGCAGCGCTATCTCACCGGGTTTGCGGACGCGCTGGTAGAGGACGACGCCGAAGTCATCGCCGCCGAGGTGCGCCGCGGCTTCGCGGCCGAAGGCACGCCGCGCAGCGAGCAGGTCGAGCGCTTCATCGAGCGCCTGGCGCGGATCGATCCCGGTCGCTCGCCCGAGCCGCGGGCGCTGCGCGCACTGTGGTCCGGGGAGTCCGGCCGATGAGCGCCGATCGAGCCGCTCCGGAGCGCGACTTACCCGGACGCGGCCTGCGCTGGTTCAGGGCACTGACCGGCGCGGAAGGTCTGCTCGAGGTTGGGCCGCGCACCGTGCGGGTCGCGGACACCCGCGTCGGCGAGCACGCGGCGCGCTGTATCGCGGTAGTCCCCGATGCCGACAACCGTTTCCCGCGCGCACGTCGCGGCGAGGTGGGGATCGACGAGGCCTGGGCGCTCGCGCAACAGGTACGGCGCACGCTCGAGGAGGACCGGGGCGGTGCGCCACGCGCCCTGATCGCAATCGTCGATGTCACGAGTCAGGCCTACGGGCGGAGCGAGGAGCTGCTCGGACTGCATCTCGCCGGGGCCGCGGCGGCCGATGCTTACGCGAGGGCCCGCCTTGAAGGCCATCCGGTCATCGCGCTGCTGGTCGGCAACGCCATGTCGGGCGCGTTTCTCGCGCACGGCTACCAGGCGAACCGCATTCTGGCGCTCGACTCGCCGGGGGTGCTGGTGCACGCGATGAGCAAACAGGCGGCCGCGCGCATAACGCGCCGCACGGTCGAGGCGCTCGAGCAGCTCGGCGAGCGCATCGTTCCCATGGCCTACGACGTGCGCTCCTTCGCACGGCTCGGGCTGGTCGATCGGCTGCTCACGGGCATCAACGCCGATGCGCCCGCGAAGGCCGACGTCGATCGGGTGCGCGCCGAGCTCGCAGCCGCCATCATCGATGCGCGCCAGGGATCGCGTGACCTCGGCCACCGCCTCGCCTCGGCGGCTGCACACGCGACCCGGTCGGCCTCCATCGCCGTGCGGCGGCGCCTCGCGGAGCTATGGGATGCGGAGTGAATTCCGTACGCATTGCCTGCTGCGCATCGCAGGCGCGCAGGCGCTCACGAGCCGCGCGGCACCGCCCGCATGGCTCGCACCGGAGCTCGAGCGCGCGCCGTGGGTGGTGGTGCGGCGCGCCGCGCCGCTCGACGGCCGGATTGCGGTCGGTGTACGCGGGCGCCGGCGCAGCGAGCGCTTCGCGGCCTGGCTCGACCCGGCGGCGGTGCGCGAGTGGCTCGATCCGCTCGAGCTGGCCGCGCGGCGCGCCTGGCGCGGCTGGCCGCGGACCCGGGAGATCCACGCCCTGGCGGCGCTCGGGGAGGCCGAGGAGATCATGGAGCGCTCGGGTCTTGGCTCCTCCTGGGGTCCGGTGGGAAGCGCCGGCTTCGAGCTGGCGAGCGAAGTCGCGACCACGACCCCGGGGAGCGATCTCGATCTGATCGTACGGCTCGAAGCGCCGCCGCCGGCGGCGCTGGCCGGCGCGCTGCTCGTCGAGCTGACCCGCCTCACCGTGCACACCGACGTGCTCCTCGAGACCCCGCTCGGCGCGATCGCGCTCATCGAGTATGCGCAGGCACACGCGCCGTTCCTGCTGCGTACCCCCGCAGGTCCGCGGCTGACGCGCGATCCATGGCGTGACGCGGGCGCGCCGCACTAGATGCGCGTCGCGCTGCTGTTTCCCGGACAGGGCGCGCAGACGCCGGGCTTTCTGCACCGGTTGCCGCAGCATGCCGCGGTGGAGGCGACGCTCGCCGAGGCCGCCGCAGTTCTCGGGGCGGAGCTCGCCGAGCTCGACAGCGCGCCGGCTCTCGAGTCGACCGGCGCGGTGCAGCTCGGCACGCTGATCGCGGGCGTCGCGGTGGCGCGCGCCCTCGAAGCGCAAGGGTTGCGGCCGGACGCGGTCGCGGGGCTCTCGGTGGGCGCGTTCTCGGCGGCGGTGGCTTGTGGTGCGCTCGGGTTCGCCGAGGCGCTCGAGCTCGTGCGCGTGCGCGGCGAGGGCATGGCGCGCGCCGCACCGCTTGGGTTTGGCATGGCGGCGATCCTCGGACTCGGCGAGCGCACGGCGACCGCGCTCATCGCGCGCGTCAACGAACAGACTCCTTTATATCTCGCCGGCATCAACGCATCCACCGAGATCGTGGTGTCGGGCGCCGATGCGGCGCTCGAGCGGGTCATCGCGGCCGCCCACGATGCCGGCGGCCGCGGCGTACGCCTGCGCGTCAGCACGCCGTCGCACAGCCCGCTGATGGACGAGGTCTCGGTGCGGCTGCGCGCGCTGCTGCGGGGCATCACACTGGCGGTGCCGCGTGTGCCGTATGTCAGCAACCATCGCGCCCGGGTCGCAGGCAGCGCCGCGGAGGTCGCCGACGATCTCGCGCTCAACGTCTCGCGCACCGTGCGCTGGCACGACTCGGTGACGCTGCTCTACGAGCTCGGCTGCCGGGTGTATATCGAGCCGCCGCCGGGGAAGGTGCTGAGCAATCTGGTGCGCTCGTCGTTCCCGGATGCGAGGGTCGTGGCACTTGAGCTCGCGCCGCTCGCGAGCGCCGTCGCGGCGGCACGCGAGCGCGGCTAGCGGTGCAGGCTCACGGCGTCGCCGTCGTCGCGCCTGAGGCTGTGGAACACGATGCTGGAGAGGATCGTGGCGGCGCCGAGCACCAGCAGCCCGCCGTGGATGCCGCGAATCATGTCGGGAACTGCCGTGTGAAAGCGGTCGGGCACGAACAGCGCGGTGATCAGCGAGGCGGTGGCGACGCCGAAGCTGATCGAGAGCTGCTGCGCGGTGCTCGCGATGGTGCTGGCATTCGCGGCCGCCTCGCCCGAAACGTCGGCATATACCAGCGTGTTCATGCTGGTGTACTGGAGCGAGGAGAACAGCCCGAAGGCAAACACCTGCAGCACCATGAGCCACACGGGCGTGGCGGCATCTATGGCCGCGAAGCTCAGGATCAGCAGTCCCAGGATCACCGTGTTGGTGACCAGGACGGTCCGGTAGCCGAAGCGGGCGAGGATCCGCTGCAGCACCACCTTGATGCCGATTGCGGCAAACCCCTGCGGCATCATCAGCAGGCCCGACTGGATCGGCGTATAGCCGAGGCCCACCTGGAAGAGCAGCGGCAGCAGGAACGGAATCCCGCCGATACCGATGCGGGTGAAGAAGCTGCCGCTGACCGCGGCGCGGAAGGTGCGCACCGTGAACAGCCCCAGGCGCAGCAGCGGCTCGGGCGTGCCCATGGCATGCACTCCGTAGCCCGCGAGCAGCACCACCGAGAGCGCCAGCAACCCGGTGATCTCCGCGTAGCTCAGGCTGTGCTCGCCGAACACCTCGAGCACGTACGACATGAGCGCGATCCCGGAGCTGAAGAGGATCAGCCCGACAATATCGAGACGCGGACAGTGCTGCTCGCGGAAATCCGGCAGGTGCCGATAGACGAGATACAGCCCGGCGAGTCCGATGGGCACGTTGACGAAGAAGATGACGCTCCAGTGCAGGTAGCTGGTAATGAGCCCGCCGGCGATCGGCCCAAACATCGGACCGAGGAGCCCCGGAATCGCCACGAAGCTCATGGCGCGCACCAGCTCGGACTTGGCGAAGGTGCGCACCAGGGTGAGCCGGCCGACCGGTGTCATCATGGCGCCGCCAAAGCCCTGCACCACGCGCGCCGCGACCAGCAGGTGGATGTTGCGCGACAGCCCGCAAAGCAGCGACCCGACGGTGAACAGCGCGATCGCGCCGGCGAACACGCGTCGGGTGCCGAAGCGGTTCGCCATCCAGCCGCTGATCGGGATGAACATCGCGAGGCTCAAGGTGTAACTCGCGAGCACGGCCTTCATGCTCAGAGGGGCGACGCCGAGCGCGCGCGCGATGGCCGGCACCGCGGTATTGAGGATCGTGGTGTCGAGCGACTGCATGAAGAAGGCGACCGCGACCAGCCACGGCAGCAGCCGACGGGAAATAACTGCCGTCGTCTCGGTCGCTGTCGGCGGTTCGTTTGCAGAGGCGTTCATGGGCTCGAGTGAGTATATGCGCCGGCGTCCGTGGGCGACCCGCGAGGGCGGTGCGCTTGCAGGCCGCGCGCGCGCCGGTGCAACATGCGACGCCGTGGTTGGACAGGACGGAGGCGAGACATGTGCGACGAGGATTCCATCAGCGACATCATCGAGTATCAGCTGAAGTCGGGCATGTCACGACGCAGCTTCGGTGCGCTCACCGTGGGCGCGGGCCTCATGTCGCTCCTGCCGCGCGTGGCGGGCGCGGCGGTGCTCGCGGAAGAGGAAGTCGACATCAGGACGCCGGATGGCACCGCGGATTGCTATTTCGTGCACCCGGCGGACGGCGCAGCACCGGGTGTGTTGGTGTGGCCGGACATCTTCGGACTCCGTCCGACGTTCCGGCAGATGGGCCGGCGGCTGGCCGAGTCGGGCTATTCGGTGCTGGTCGTCAATCCCTTCTATCGCGCCAAACACGCACCCACCTCGCCCGACAACCCCGACTTCAACGATCCGCCGACCCGCGCGGCGCTCATGGCGCTCGCCGGCTCGCTCACGCCGCAGACCGCGGTGACCGATGCCAGGGCGTTCGTCGGCTGGCTCGACACCCAGCCGTCGGTGCATAAACATCGCAAGATGGGCACCACCGGCTATTGCATGGGCGGGCCGTTCACGATGCGCACAGCGGCGGAGTTTCCCGCGCGCATCGGCGCCGGCGCCTCGTTCCATGGCGGCGGGCTCGTTACCGACAAACCCGAGAGCCCGCACCTGCTGATTCCGAGAATGAAGGCGCACTTCCTGATCGCGATCGCGGAGAACGACGATCAGCGCCAGCCGGACGCGAAGAACGTGCTGCGTGAGGCGTTCGCGCGCGCGAAGCTGCCCGCCGAGATCGAGGTGTATGCCGGCACCAAGCACGGCTGGTGCCCGCCCGACTCGCGCGTCTACGACGACGCGCAGGCCGAGCGTGCCTGGAGCCGGCTACTGGTAGTGTTCAAGGAGGCGCTGGCGTAGCCCTCAGGCGCGCGGCTCGGCGAACACCTGCACCCAGTACAGGCCGTGGCGCGAGCCGTGGCCCGTGGAGTAGGCGAACCCCATCTGCTCGAACCTCGGGTCCATGATGTTGGCGCAGTGACCGGGGCTGCCGAGCCAGCCCTTGACCACCTCATCGACCGATTGCGGGCCGTAGGCGATGTTCTCGCCCACCAGCTTCTCGCGATAGCCGACGGCGCGCACCCGGTCCGCGGGCGACTGCCCGGAGGGATCGACGTGCTCGAAATAATCATGCTCGGCCATGTCGGCGGCGTGGCCGAACGCAACACCTGCGAGCGTGCTCGACAGGCTCAGAGGCGCAGCCGCCGCGAACTGCTGCGTACCGCAGCGCGTGCCGCGGGCGCGCACTTCGTTCACGAGCTCGAGTGCGTGGGCTGCCGACATCGATCCGCCGGAGGCGACAACACGCGGGCCCGGAACATAGGTGGAGCGCGGCGCGGGATGGACTTCCGCCGACACGGCGACCGAGGCCAACACCAGCCAGGTGTCGGGTCCGCGCTGATAGACACCGATGTCGCGCAGCTCGCGGCCGGCGACCGGACGGCAGCGGGAGTTGCGCAGCTCCCGGACCACGAAGTCATCGGAGCCGCTCAGGTGCAGCGCTGAAGTCGCGGCTGCCCGGTAGCCGCTGCGCTCGGTGGCTTGCGCCAGCGGCCAGCCGTGCGCCCATTGCTCGGCTACCCGATCCAGCGTCACCTCGCGCCGCAGCGGCTGCGCGGCGGGCACCAGTCCGCCGCAGCCACCCTGTCGGAGCATCTGCACCGTGGAGAAGGTATCGGCGCGCGCCAGGGGCGTGATTGCGAGGCCCGATAGAGTGACGCCGAGACCGACAAGGCTCCAAAACGTACCGGCGAGCGAAGGTTTCATGCGTGCAGCACCTGGCATTCCCGCGAGGCTACCCAGGGGAACGCGCCGACGCCGCAACGGGTGACCGCGGGCCGAGAACCCGGTCACACTCCTATGACGGATCTAGCGTCTATGACGGATCTAGCGTCCGACAGTCGCGGCAAGGTGCGCGGGATAACGATCGCCCTGCACCTGGACGCGGGCCAGGGCATCGTCAATGCGCCGCAGATCGTCCGCCGCAAGAGCGAGTGCCGCCGCACCGATGTTTTCCTCGAGGCGGTGGAGCTTGGTCGTCCCGGGAATCGGCACGATCCATGGCTTCTGAGCGAGCAGCCACGCCAAGGCGATCTGTGCCGGGGTCGCCTTCTTCTGCGCCGCAATCGTGCCGATCAGATCGATGAGGCTCTGGTTGGCCTTGCGGTTCTCGGTGGTAAATCGCGGCACGAGGTTGCGGAAGTCGCCCTGCGCGAAGGTCGTCGACGCATCGATCTTGCCAGTCAGAAAGCCCCTGCCGAGCGGACTGAAGGGGACAAAGCCGATGCCGAGCTTTTCGCACAACGGCAGGATCTCTGACTCCGGCGCTCTCCACCACAGCGAGTATTCGCTCTGCACGGCGGCAACGGGCTGCACGGCATGAGCGCGACGGATGGACTCGGCGCCTGCTTCCGAGAGGCCGAAGTGCCTGACCTTACCTTGGCGGATGAGGTCCCTGACCGTGCCCGCCACCTCTTCCATCGGGACGCTCGGATCTACGCGGTGCTGGTAGAACAGATCGATCCGGTTGGTTTGCAGGCGCTTCAGCGCCGCGTCCGCGACCGCGCGGATGTGCTCGGGCCGGCTGTCGAGGCCGGCGGCCGAATTGCCGTCCTTGAAGCCGAACTTGGTTGCGATGACGACCTTGTCGCGGATGGGCGCGAGGGCCTCACCGACGATCTCCTCGTTGGTGAACGGTCCGTAAGCCTCGGCCGTGTCGAAGAACGTGACACCGAGGTCGAAGGCGGCGCGGATGAGGGCAATCGCACTTTGACGGTCGAGCGCCTGGCCATAGGCGAAGTTCAAGCCCATGCAGCCCAAGCCAAGGGCGGACACTTCGAGGTTGCTGTTGCCGAGTTTGCGCTTCTGCATAACGCCTCCGTACTAGTGGATGGCACACACAGTAGGCCTTGGCGTCTCTGACGACCAGCCGAAGCGAGTGGCTGTCGCCCGCCTGATACCGGGTTAATTGGCGAGTCAATTGCTTATATGGAGTATGATCATATTCGTCTTATAAGGCGGCTATATGGCTATAAAAATATTTATATCGCCCAAATAGACGAGTTATGAAGATCACGTTTGAGCTGACAGATACGGCGGTTCTGCATGAGGTCGGCGAGCGCCTGGAGCGCCGCCGAATCGACGCAGGATTGACGCAAGCGCAGCTGGCCGAGGAAGCAGGCATCTCCAAGCGCACGGTGGAGCGGATCGAGGCGGGCCACAGTACCGACTTCCTCATGCTGCTGCAGGTTCTGCGGGTGCTGAAACTCCTGGAGGCGCTGGATCAGCTGGTACCCGATCTGCCGCAAAGCCCGCTCATGCTCCTCAAGGGCCGAGGTCGCCTCCCGAAGCGCGTGGGGCATCCGCGGCGGCCGCCGGACGGCACGGGCGCGCCCAAGCCCGGCCGGCCCTGGAAGTGGCGGGAGTAGCGTGTGGCCAGCGTAGCGGAGGTGCGCTTGTGGGGCCGAACGATCGGAGCGGTCTCCCTGGAGGACGGGGCCAGGATCGCCGCATTCCAATATGCCCCCGCCTTTCTGGCCAGCGGCATTGAGCTCGCACCGCTCACCATGCCGCTGTCGCGACGGGTCTATCAGTTCCCCTCCCTGCCGCCGGTGTCTTTTCATGGCCTGCCGGGCCTGCTCTCCGACTCACTGCCCGATAGATTCGGCAATGCACTGATCGATGCCTGGCTCGCTACCCAGGGCAGACGCCCCGAGAGCTTCAATTCCGTCGAGCGGCTCTGCTACATCGGGGTTCGCGGAATGGGTGCCCTCGAGTTCGCCCCGGCGACGGGGCCGCCGCTCGGACGCTCGGCCAAGGTGCAAGTGGATCAGTTGGTCAAACTCGCTTCCCAGGTGCTCACGCATCGCGCCTCGCTGCAGGTGTCATTCGCTCCTGACCGGCGGCACGACGGGCTGCAGGAGATGCTGCCGGTGGGCACCTCCGCTGGTGGTGCGCGGGCGAAGGCCATCGTCGCGTGGAACCGGGACACGAACGAAGTGCGCTCGGGGCAGGTGAAGGCCCCGGCCGGCTTCGGCTACTGGTTGCTCAAATTCGACGGGGTCAGCGCGAACAGGGACAAAGAGCTGGACGACCCCAAAGGCTATACGGTCATCGAGTACGCGTATGCGCTCATGGCCGCTGATGCCGGTATCGAGATGTCGGAAAGTCGTCTGCTGGAGGAGGGCGGGCGGCGCCATTTCATGACGCGACGGTTCGACCGTCTGAGTGATGGCGGCAAGCTGCACATGCAGTCCTTAGGCGCGCTCGCCCACTTCGATTTCAACTCCGCCGGTGCTTACTCCTACGAGCAGGCCTTCGACGTGATGAAACGCCTGGGGCTTTCCATGCGTGCACGCGAGCAACAGTTTCGTCGGATGATCTTCAACGTTGTCGCCCGCAACCAGGACGATCATGTGAAGAATATCGCCTTCCTGATGGACAAGGCCGGCGCCTGGTCACTTTCGCCGGCGTTTGACGTGACCTACGCGTACAACCCGACGGGCCTGTGGACAAATCGCCATCAGATGACGATCAACGGCAAGGCTGACGACTTCACCCGCGAGGATTTCAAGGCGGTCGCGCAAGTCGCCGGACTCAAGCGCGCAAGACCTGAGGCGATCCTCACCGAGGTGATGGACACGGTTGCGCAATGGCCGCGCTATGCCAGGAAAGCAGGTGTGCCCGGCGCCCAGCGCGACAAGATCAGTCGAACGCTGAGGTTGAAGCTCGACCGCCGCGGGATCCTCACGTCGCGGCCATGATGACCTAAGCCATTGATTCTAATGGTCGGGGTGACAGGACTTGAACCTGCGACCTTTTGGTCCCGAACCAAACGCTCTACCAGGCTGAGCTACACCCCGAAATCGGCGAGGCCCGCGCCGCGCTGCCCTCAAGGAAGGCGAGCACGGCGGGGCCGCGCAGTGTACCCAATGCGGTGCGCGGGCATCAAACGCCGATGAATGCGCGAACGCCTCAGAAGAACTCGCCAAACGACGCGGCAGGGGCGTCCGCGGGCCTGTTGTCACTGACCGTGCCGGCGGAGGTCATGGCCCGGGGCTCGGGGATATCGTTTCCGCTGGCGTCCCGGTGCACCACGATCTTGCCGAGGTGCATGACGAAAAGCGGATGCTCAGTCGCGCGAATGTTGCTGAGCGCGTTGCCGGGCACGGCGACGATGTCTGCCACCTTGCCGGCTTTCAGCGTGCCGACGTCGGCATCGACCCCGAGAAGCTTGGCAGCCTCGCGCGTACCCGCAAGGAGCGACGCGGCCGGGCTCATCCCCAGGTCGGCCATGTCGCCGAACTCCTCGGCGTTCAGGCCGTGGGGATACACGCCGGCATCGGTACCGAGGGCGATCGGCACGCCTACACGCAGCGCCGCCTTCATCATCTCCCCGTGGGCCGCAGCAGCGGCCAGGGCCTTGGCCCGGATCTTCGGCGGGTAGTTATCCGCTTCCTTCTTGACCCAGAGAACCGTCATGCGCGTCGGCACGAGGTAGACGCCCTTGGCCTTCATCATCTTGAGCGTGTCCTCGGTGAGGAAGCTGCCGTGCTCGATCGAGTCGACACCGGCCTCGATGGCGAGTCGCGCGGCGGCGTCACCGTGACAATGCGTTGCAACCTTGCGCCGCCACGCGTGCGCTTCGGAGACGATCGCCTTCATCTCTTCCAGCGTGAGCTGCGGCACGTCCACCGGGTCGGACTCAGACAGCACCCCGCCACTCGCCGCGATCTTGATGACGTCCGCGCCCCACTTCATCTGGTAGCGCACCGCCTGGCGGCATTCATCGGGACCGCTGCAGATGCCCTGGATCGGTCCCTCGACGTGCACTCGGTCCGGCGGGTAGGACGCCAGATCGAAATGCCCGCCCGCCGAGCCGATGCCATGTCCGGCGGTGAGCATGCGCGGGCCCTCGGTGACGCCGGCGTTGATCGCGTTGCGCAGGCTGATGTCGACGAAGTCGGCCGCGCCCACGTTACGCACAGTGGTGAAGCCCGCTTCGAGCGTGCGTTTCGCGTACAGCGCCCCGTAGAGTCCCTGCTCGGCGGGAAAGCGCATGATCTCGTCGTAGCGGCCGCGGTAGTAGTCTTTCTCGAACTGCATGGTGAGATGCGTATGCGCATCGATGAAGCCCGGCAGGAGCGTCGCATCCCCGAGGTCGATCACACGCGCGCCGGGGGGAATGCTCGTGCTGCCGACCGACACGATGCGGTCGCCGCGCACCACGATCACGCCGCCGCTCCTGAGCTCGGTACCTGTGGAATCGAACAGGTGCGCGGCCTTGAGGACGATCGTCTCGGACGCCGCAGAGTCGGACGAGTCGGCCGCGATACCCGCAGCCGGCAGCGCTGCGCCGCAGGCCGCACCGGTCAACAGAGCACATACAAGCTTCAGCGTTCTCATTGGTTCTCCCAGCGGTTCAGACGGTGTGCTCGACCGCGAAGCGGGCGAGCGCCGCGAGCCCCTCCTTATAAGAGGAGTCGGACAGGGCGGTGAGCGTGGCGAGCGCCGCCTCGCACTCGGCGCCGGCGCGCCGCGCGGCATATTCGAGTCCGCCGGTGGCGTCGATGGCGGCGACCACCGGCTCGAGGTTGGCGCGGCTGCCGCGCCGGATCGCATCACTGATTGCTGCGCGCTGAGCGGTGGTGCCGGTGCGAAACGCGTGAATCAGCGGCAGTGTCGGCTTGCCTTCGGCGAGATCGTCTCCCAGGTTCTTGCCGCGCTCGGTCGGGTTGGAGCGGTAGTCGAGCACGTCGTCGACCAGCTGGTAGGCGGTCCCCACGTGCCGGCCGAAGGCGGCGAGGGCTGCCCGCATTTCCGGTGTGCCCCCGGACACCACGGCGCCGATCTGCGCGCCGGCCTCGAAGAGCTTGGCGGTCTTGCGGTAGATGACGTCGAGATAGCGCTGCTCGGTCGTCTCCGGGTCGTGTGCATTCATCAGCTGCAGCACTTCCCCTTCGGCAATGACGTTGGTCGCTTCCGCCATGATCTCCATGACCGGCTGGCTGGCCAGTGCCGCCATCATCTGGAAGGCGCGCGAGTAGACGAAATCCCCCACCAGCACGCTCGCCTGATTGCCGAATACCTCGTTGGCGGTGTCGCGGCCGCGGCGGAGCGAGGAGCTGTCGACGACGTCGTCGTGCAGCAGCGTAGCGGTATGAATGAACTCGATGAAGGCTGCCGCCCGCACGTGGGCATCGCCCGCGTGCCCGCAGGCGCGTGCGGCGAGCACCACCAGCAGTGGCCGCAGGCGCTTGCCACCGCCGGCGATGATGTGCTCGGCTACCTGGTCGATGAGCGGCACCGAGCTCTTGAGGTTCGCCCGGATGCTGTCGTCCACCGAATTCAGATCCGCCAGCACCAGCGCGCGAATGTTCTCCAGAGTCATGGTTTTCGCAGACTGTGCGGGGCGGGGGCTCAGGGTTCTCGATGCGGCCGGCGCATCCTAGCACCGAGGCGGTTCGCGGGAGGCAGGGATTGACCGCTAAGTACCTGTGCGCCTTGAAGAAGCCGTTTGACCGCGCAGGGGTCCGCCAGTAGAATGCGCGGCCTTTTCCCCCAGTCCAACCCATTCCCTAATTCCTACCATGTACGCGGTCATCGCCACGGGCGGCAAGCAATATCGGGTAACGAAGGACGGCGTGCTGCGCGTCGAGAAGCTCGACGCCGAGCCGGGCAGCACGGTCGAGTTCGGCGAGGTGCTGCTAGTCGGGGAAGGCACGGAGGTCAAGGTCGGCAAGCCCACGCTCAAGGGCGGCAAGGTGCTGGCGACGGTGGTGCGCCACGGCAAGGGTGCCAAGGTGTCGGTGGTCAAGTTCAAGCGTCGCGCGCATTACCTGCGCCAGAAGAACCACCGGCAGCAATATACCGAAGTGAAGGTCACGGAGATCAGCGCGGGCTGAGCTCGCGCTGCTAACGGGCAGGACAGGCATGGCACATAAAAAGGCAGGCGGCAGTACCAAGAACGGTCGCGACTCCCACTCCAAGCGACTCGGCGTCAAGCGCTTCGGCGGCGAGCACGTGCTCGCCGGCAACATCATCGTGCGCCAGCGCGGCACGCTGGTGCGGCCCGGGACGAACGTCGGGGTGGGAACCGACCACACGCTGTTCGCCAAGGTGAACGGCAGAGTTCAGTTCCAGAAGAAGGGCACCGAGCAGCGCACGTACGTGAGCGTGCTGCCGGAGAAGGCTGCGGCGCCCGAGGACACGGCGACGAGCGACAAGGCGTAGAGCCGCTCGAAGGCTGCGAGTCCCCGAAGAACCCCGGCCTTACCGCCGGGGTTTTCGTTTGAGGCTGGAGTAGTACCCATGAGATTCGTCGACGAGGCTCGGCTGCGCGTCCAGGCCGGCAACGGTGGGCGCGGCAGCGCCAGCTTCCGGCGCGAGAAGTTCGTGCCCTTCGGCGGACCGGACGGCGGCGATGGCGGCCACGGAGGCAGCGTCTACCTGCGTGCGGCCTCCGGCATCAATACGCTCGCGGACTTCCGCGTCGAGCGCACGTTCAAGGCCGGTCACGGCGAGCCCGGGGGCAGCAACGATTGCAGCGGCCGTGGGGGCGCCGATCTCTACGTGCCGGTGCCGATCGGTACCCTGGTGCGCGATGCCGATACGCGTGAGGAGATCGGCGACCTGACCGGCGATGGCGAGACGCTGCTGGTGGCGCGCGGCGGCAAGGGCGGCTGGGGCAACCAGCGCTTCAAGTCGAGCACCAACCGCTCGCCCCGGCAGTTCGGTCCGGGCCTGCCGGGGGAGAAGCGCTCGCTGGAGTTCGAGCTCAAAGTGATCGCCGACGTGGGGCTGCTCGGACTCCCGAACGCCGGCAAATCGACGCTCATCCGCGCAGTCTCGGCGGCGCGCCCGAAAGTGGCGGACTATCCTTTTACGACGCTGCACCCGAACCTGGGAGTCGTCGATGTGGGCGAGCACCGCAGCTTCGTGATGGCCGATATCCCCGGACTCATTGCCGGCGCTGCGGACGGCGCGGGCTTAGGGATCCGCTTCCTCAAGCATCTGCAGCGCACGCGGCTGCTGCTGCACCTGATCGACATCGCGCCGCTCGACCCCGCGGCCGACCCGGTGCGGGATGCGCGCGCGATCGTGCAGGAGCTCAGGAAATTCAGCCGCGCGCTCGCGGCCAAGCCCCGCTGGCTGGTGTTGAACAAGCGCGATCTGCTGCCCGATAGGGAAGCCGAGCAGCGCGCACGCTCGATCGTGCGATCGCTACGCTACCGAGGCAGGTGGTTTCTGATCTCGGGCGCAACCGGGCAGGGCACCCGGGAGCTGTGCGCCGCGGTTATGGCGCTTTTGGAGAGGCGCGCTCGCGCGGCACGCGGGCGCGCATCATCTCGAGCAGATGCTGGCGGCGCGCCGCAGGACGCAACTTGAGCGGAGTGGGAATGACCGGGACGGGAATACTGGTCTTGGGGTTCGGGTTCATCGCGGACCTCTAGTGCATCGCGCGGATACGGGCTGCCAGGCGGCTCTTGTGCCGTGCAGCCTTGTTACGGTGAATGATCTGCTTACCTACCAGGGAATCGATGACAGGCACAGCCTTCTGGTAACTGACCCGGGCCGCCTCCTGATCGCCGCCGGTGATCGCAGCCGTCACGGCACGCACCGCCGTTCGCATGCGCGAACGCAGCGCGACGTTTCGGGCCCGGTGCTTCTCAGCCTGGCGGGCGGCCTTTTCGGCGGACCTGGTATTGGCCACGAAATCTCCGTGCTTGCGACCCCCGCGGGTCGCTCGAGGGCCGGTAGTCTGCTGAGCTGACCTGTCCTTGTCAACGCGCCGTCCCTTTGCGACACCCCACGGCGAGAGTGGTTCACATAAACTTGGGCGGCGGCCCTTCCGGGGCGGCCCACGTGATAACTTATTTCCTCAGAATCAGGTACTTAAGGGTACATGCAGCTCGTTCGGGGATTTTCGGCTCTGCCCGGCACCGAGGGAGGCAGTGTGCTCACCATCGGCGCCTACGATGGCCTCCACCTCGGGCACCAGGCGCTGATTGCGCGCGCCGGCGAGGAGGCGACGCTGCGCAGGCAGCCGGCGCTGCTTTTGACCTTCGAGCCGATGCCGCGCGAGTTCCTGAGTCCGCACGACCCACCGGCGCGGCTCACGAGTCTGCGCGAGCGCTGGCGGATCCTCGCCAGCTCACCGGTGACGCACCTGTGGTTGCTGCGCTTCGGCGAGGCATTGCGTAACCTCTCGGCGGGGGAGTTCGCCGAGGTCCTGGCCAAGGCGGCGCGCGCCCGTCACGTGGTGGTGGGCCATGACTTTCGCTTCGCCCGCCACGGCGAGGCGACCGCTCCGGTGCTCGCCGCCGCCGGCGAGCGGCTCGGGTTCGCGGTCGAGGTGCTGTCCCCGGTGATGCTCGACGGGGAGCGCATCAGCAGCAGCGGCGTACGCGCCGCTCTCGCGCGCGGGGAGTTCGCGCGCGCACAGCGCTGGCTCGGGCGCGCGTACTCGATGCGCGGGCGGGTGATCGCGGGCAAGCGGCTGGGCCGGGAGCTCGGTTTCCCGACTGCCAACCTGGCGCTCGCGCGGCGACGCGCCCCGGTTGGCGGGATCTTCGCGGTACGCGTGCGGGGCGTCGCGCCCGGGGCGCTGCCTGGGGTCGCGAGTCTCGGCACCCGCCCGACGATCGGCGGGGTTGAAGCGCTGCTCGAGGCGCATCTGTTCGATTTCTCCGGGGATTTGTACGGCCGGGAGATCGAGGTTGAATTCGTGGCGAAGCTGCGCGAGGAGCGCTGCTTCGAGACCCTGGAGGCGCTCGTCGCGCAGATGCGGCGCGACGCCGACGAGGCCCGGGAGATTCTCGCCGCCGACGCGGCGCAGGCTGGCGACTGAACGGACATGACGGACTACAAGCACACGATCAACCTGCCGCAGACCGAGTTCCCCATGAAGGGGGACCTCGCCCAGCGCGAGCCGGCGATGGTGCGGGCCTGGGAGGAGCGCGGCACATACGCGCGGCTGCGGGCGATCGCGCAGGGGCGGCCGCGCTTCGTACTGCACGACGGGCCGCCGTACGCCAACGGCGCGATCCACATCGGGCACGCAGTCAACAAGATTCTGAAGGACGTGGTGGTCAAGTCGCGCTCGCTCGACGGCTTCGATGCCCCCTACATCCCGGGCTGGGACTGCCACGGCCTGCCGATCGAGCTGCAGGTCGAGAAGAAGCATGGCCGTCCGGGACACAAACTCGACGCGCGCGCCTTCCGTGCGGCCTGCCGCGCCTACGCCCAGGAGCAGATCGACCTGCAGCGCACCGACTTCAAGCGCTTAGGGGTCCTCGGCGACTGGGATCGCCCGTATCTCACCATGGCGCCGCGCTACGAGGCGCAGCAGCTACGCGCCTTCGGCCGCATCATCGGCAACGGTCACGTCTACAAGGGCGTGAAGCCGGTGTACTGGTGCCTCGACTGCCGCTCGGCGCTCGCTGAAGCGGAAGTCGAGTATGAGGAGAAGTTCTCGCCGGCGATCGACGTGGCGTTCCGCGTCGTCGATCTGGCGCAGCTTGGGCTTCGCGTCGGCCTCGCGCCCGCGCGGCTCGGCACCGCACCGGTCGACGTCGTCATCTGGACCACGACCCCGTGGACGCTGCCCGCGAACCAGGCGGTGGCGCTGCGCGCGGAGTTTCAGTACGCGTTGGTCGAGGCAGCCCGCGACGGCGAGCCCGATCGGCGCGGTGAGCGGCGGCTGATCGTCGCCTCCGAGCTGCTCGAGTCGTGTCTGAAGCGCTATGGCATGAGAGAGGTTGCGGTGCTGGCGCGCTTCGAGGGCCGCGCGCTCGAGGGCCTGCTGCTCGCGCACCCGTTCCAGGAGCGTGAGGTGCCGGTCATCCTCGGCGAGCATGTGACGCTCGAGGCCGGAACGGGGGCCGTGCACACGGCTCCCGGGCATGGCCAGGAGGACTTCGCCGTCGGGCAGCGCTACGGGCTCCCGGTCGTCAATCCGGTGGGGAGCGATGGGCGTTTCCTGCCCGGCACGCCGCTGGTTGCGGGGCTCAGGGTGGACGAGGCGAACCCCGTGATCATCGAGACGCTCGAGCGCGGTGGCCGATTGCTGCACCAGGAGACCGTGCTGCACAGCTACCCGCACTGCTGGCGTCACAAGACTCCGGTGATCTTCCGCGCAACGCCCCAGTGGTTCATCAGCATGGAGCAGCAGGGACTGCGCGCCCATACGCTGCGCGACATCCGCGGCGTCCGCTGGACGCCGGCGTGGGGCGAGCAGCGCATCACCGGCATGATCGAGAGCCGGCCGGACTGGTGTATCTCGCGCCAGCGCACCTGGGGGGTGCCGATTCCGCTGTTCGTGCACCGCGAGAGCGGAGCGCTCCATCCACGCACTCAGGAGCTGATCGAGGCGGTGGCGGCCCGTGTCGAGCAGGGCGGGATCGACGCCTGGTTCGCGCTCGCACCCGAGGAGCTGCTCGGCGCGGACGCCGCGCAGTACGACAAGGTGAGCGACGTCATGGACGTTTGGGCCGACTCGGGCCTGTCGTTCGAGTGCGTCGGCGTGGAGCGCCCCGAGGTGGCGGCGCCCGTCGACCTCTACCTCGAGGGCTCCGATCAGCACCGCGGCTGGTTTCACAGCTCGCTGCTCATGTCGGAGGCCCTGTACGAGCGGGCCCCCTACCGCGGCGTGCTGACCCACGGCTTCACCGTGGATGAGAAGGGCCGCAAGCAGTCGAAATCCCTGGGTAACGTGGTCGCGCCGCAGAAAGTCATGAACACGCTCGGTGCGGATGTGTTGCGGCTGTGGGTCTCGGCGACCGACTACGCGAACGAGATGAGCGTTTCGGACGAGATCCTCAAGCGCATGGCGGATTCCTACCGCCGCATGCGCAACACGCTGCGGTTCCTGCTCGGCAATCTCGCCGGCTTCGACCCGGCGCGTCACGCGCGCCCCATCGAGGAGCTGGTCGCCCTCGACCGCTGGGTGCTGGCGAGGAGCGCGGCGCTGCAGGCGGAAGTGCTCGAGGCGTATCGCGCCTACACGTTTCATCTCATCTACCAGAAGGTTCATAATTTCTGCAGCGTCGATCTCGGCAGCTTCTACCTCGACGTCATCAAGGACCGGATGTACACCACGCCCACGGACGGTGCCGCGCGCCGCTCGGCGCAGACTGCGATCTACCACGTCGCCGAGAGCATGGTCCGCTGGCTCGCGCCCATCCTGTCGTTCACGGCCGAGGAGGCCTGGCCGCACCTGCCGGGAACGCGTGCCGAGTCGGTGTTTCACAGCACCTGGCACGCGCTGCCAGCGCTCCCGCCGGCGACCGTCGACTGGGATGCGTTGCTCAGGCTGCGCAGCGATGTGACGCGCGAGCTGGAGAGGCTGCGCGATGCCGGGGCGATCGGAGCGCCGCTGGACGCTACGGTCGAGGTCTTCTGCCTGCCCGAGCACGTCGCGACGTTCGGCTCGCTCGGGGAGGAGCTGCGGTTCCTGTTCATCACTTCCGAGGCACGCGTGCACGAGGTGAGTGCCGCGCCCGCATCCGCCGTGGCCGCAGTCAACACCGGGCGCGCCGGCGTTTGGATCAGCGTAGCTCCAAGCCGCGATCCCAAGTGCGTACGCTGCTGGCACCGCCGGCCGGACGTCGGCAGCGTCCCCCGGCATCCGCAGCTGTGCAGCCGCTGCGTCGGCAACATCGAAGGTCCCGGCGAGCACCGGCGCTTCGTATGATCGGGGAATCGGCCCCCCAGGCAGGCGCACGATCTGTCCCGAGGCAGCTGCCGGTGGCGGCGAGCGGCTGGCGCTGGCTGCCGGTCGCGCTGCTGGTGATAGTGCTCGACCAGGCGGCGAAGGCCTGGATGGTGCATCATTTCGTCCTGTTCGAGCGCATACATGTGCTGCGGGTGCTTGACATCACTCTGACCTACAATACGGGCGCGGCTTTCAGTCTCCTGGCGGAGGCTTCGGGCTGGCAGCGCTGGCTGTTCGTACTGCTCGCGGCGGCGGTGAGCGTGACGCTGCTCGTGTGGCTGCGGCGCCTGGCCGCCGCGGTTCACGCCCTGCTGTGCTGCGCGCTGTCGCTCATCATCGGCGGGGCGCTCGGCAACCTGATCGACCGTGTGCGCACCGGCCGGGTCGTCGATTTCATCCACTTCCACTGGGGTTACCACTACTTCGCGGCGTTCAACCTGGCCGATTCGGCCATCACCCTGGGCGCTGCGTTGCTGCTGCTGGACGCGTGGCGCGAGGGCCGCGGTCAGCGCGGAGGACGCGCCTGATGCAACTGCTGCTCGCCAACCCACGCGGCTTCTGCGCCGGCGTCGACCGCGCCATCGAGATCGTCGAGCGGGCGCTGGAGCTGTTCGGAGCGCCCATCTACGTGCGCCACGAGGTGGTCCACAACCGCTACGTCGTCGAGCGGCTGCGCGGGCTCGGCGCGATCTTCGTCGAGGAGCTCGCCGAGGTGCCCTCGGGCGCGACCGTGATCTTCTCCGCGCACGGCGTGTCGCGCGCGGTCGAGGCGGAGGCACAGCAGCGCGCCCTGACGGTGTTCGACGCCACCTGCCCACTGGTCACCAAGGTGCACATGGAGGTGCAGCGCTACGCGCGCGAGGGGCGCGACGTGATCCTGATCGGGCACGCCGGGCACCCGGAGGTCGAGGGGACGCTGGGGCGCTTCGATACGGCGAGCGGCGGACGCATGCACCTGGTGCAGAACGCCGCCGACGCCGCGGCCCTCCCGGTGCGCGATCCTGCGCGCCTGGCGTTCGTCACCCAGACGACGCTGTCGGTGGATGACACGGCGGAGATCGTCGCCGCGCTGCGCGCGCGCTTCCCGGGGCTGGCCACGCCGCGACGCGAGGACATCTGCTACGCCACGCAGAATCGCCAGGACGCCGTCAAGAAGCTGCTCGAGAGTTGCGACGTGCTGGTGGTCGTGGGCTCGCGCGCCAGCTCCAACGCCAACCGGCTGCGCGAGCTCGCCGACCGTGCCGGCATTCCCGGCTACCTGGTCGACGGACCGGAAGACATGCACGCCGAATGGTTCACCGGCAAGCGTACCGTCGGCGTGACCGCGGGCGCTTCCACCCCGGAGCTGCTGGTGCGCCAGGTGATCGAGCGGCTCGGACAGTGGGGCGCGGAAATGCCGCACGAGGTCGTCGGGCGCGAGGAGCGGGTGCTGTTCACGCTGCCGCGCGAGCTGCGGCGCGAGCCGGGGAGGTGACCGAGCCGATCCGGCCCGAGGAAATTGCGCACCGGGGCATGATCACACTGTCGATCATGCTCGCCACCGTCATCCAGGCGATCGACGGCACCATCGCCAACGTCGCCCTGCCGCACATGCAGGGGAATCTTTCCGCCTCGCAGGACCAGATCGCCTGGGTCCTGACCTCCTACATCATCGCCGCCGCCATCGCCACGCCGCTCACCGGCTGGCTCACCGACCGTTTCGGACTCAAGTCCGTGTTCCTGGTCTCCATCGCCGGGTTCACCGCGGCGTCGGTGCTGTGCGGCCTGGCGGACTCGCTGACGCAGATCGTGCTCGCCCGCACGCTGCAGGGCTTTCTCGGCGCCGCGCTGGTGCCGCTGTCGCAGGCGGTGCTGCTCGACATCAACCCGCCCAGTCAGCACGGCCAGGCCATGGCGATGTGGGGAGTCGGCGTGATGGTCGGCCCGATCCTCGGGCCGACGCTCGGCGGCTGGCTGACCGACACCTGGAGCTGGCGCTGGGTGTTCTTCATCAACGTGCCGATCGGCGCGCTCGCGTTCTACGGCGTCGGGCGCTACATCCTGCGGCGTGCGCCTCTGCGGCGGCAGCGCTTCGACCTGTTCGGCTTCGTGACCCTGAGCCTCGCCCTCGGCGCGCTGCAGCTGCTGCTCGATCGCGGGCAAACCAACGACTGGTTCGCCGCCGACGAGAGCTGGGTGGAGCTGGTGGTGATGCTGGCGAGCTTCGCGTACTTCGTGGCGCACACCGCGCTCACGCCCGCCGGGCGCTCGTTCTTCGACTACCGCATGCTGCGCAACTCCAACTACGTCTCCGGCGCGGTGCTGATCTTCTTCGTGGGCGCGATATTGTTTGCGACGCGGGCGCTGATTCCGACCATGCTGCAGACGCTGTTCGATTACCCGGTGACGCTCGCCGGCCTGGTCACCGCCCCGAGCGGTATCGGCACCATGCTGGCGATGCTGGTGGTCGGACGGCTGGTAGGCAGGCTCGACGTGCGGCTGCTGGTGGCGGTGGGGTTCGGGGTCACCGCGCTGTCGCTGTGGCAGATGATGCAGTACAACCTCGACATCACCCAGAGCGCCATCGTCTGGCCGGGCGTCATCCAGGGGATCGGTGTGGGGCTGGTGTTCGTGCCGCTGAGCGCGGCGACCTTCGCCACGCTGCCGCCGGACATGCGCGCCGAGGGGACCGCGATCTACAGCCTGGCGCGCAACATCGGCAGCGCGGTCGGCATCGCGCTGGTGCAGGTGCTGCTGGTGCGCAATACGCAGCGTGCGCACGCCGGCCTGGTCGCGAACCTCACCGCCGCCAACCCCGACGCGCATCACGGCGCCGCCGCACTCGCCTTCAACCTGGCGCACACCCACGATGTCGCGCTGCTCGACAGCCTGGTCACGCGCCAGGCCGAGATGATCGCCTACCTCGATGACTTCATGTTCATGCTGGCGCTGACGCTGCTCGCGCTGCCGCTGCTGCTGCTGCTGCGCCCGACCCGCGCAGCGACGCCGGTTGCCATGGACCCTAACGCTCTCGAGTAGCCGGCGCGTACAGCGACTTCTTGAGCTTCCAGCGCTTGTGCGACCAGGGCCAGTCGGCGGGAGCGGCGCGGATCTGCTCCTCGACCAGGCGCGCGTAGCGCTCGGTGAGCGTGCTGCCCGGCGCCGGCAGCAACGGCTGGAATTCCATCTCGTAGTAGCCGCGCGCCGTGCGCCGCATGGCGATGAAGAACGCCGGAAAGCGCGTCACTCGCGAGATCTCCTCCGGTCCCATGTAGAAGGCGGTGTCGCGGTTCAGGAACCGCGTCCAGTACTTGTGCTCGCTGGTGGTCGGCTCCTGGTCGGCCACCATGGCCACGGCGCGCACCACATCGCGCCGCTTGAGGATGTCGGCGAGCAGCTCCTTGGCGGGCACCAGGCGGCTGCCGAAGCGCGAGCGCAGGACCTTCATCTCGCGCTCCGCCCACGGATTCACCAGCGGCTTGTACGCCGCATCCAGCGGGTAGCCGAGCTCGACCGACAGTGCCAGCAGCATCCACTCCCAGTTGCACTGATGCGCAGCGACCAGCAGCACCGGCTGGCCGCGCGCGAGCAGCGCCTGCGGCGCCTCGAGATTGACGATGCGCACCCGCCGGCGGATCTCGTCCGGGGAGAAGGAGGCGGACTTGATCAATTCGACCAGCATCTGCGCGTAGCCCCGGTAGTAGCTGCGCATCACCGCGCGCAGCTGCGCGGCGTCGAGCTCGGGGAACGCCCGCACCAGCCCATTGCGCACCAGCGCTTCGCGGTAGCGCACCACGCGGAACGCCAGCCAGCCGACGCCGGCGGCGAAGCCGTACAGCAGCCCCAACGGCAGGCGCGACAGCAGCCGCACCCACCACGCGGGCCGCGCGGCGGCGGCCGGCGCGGCTGGGGAGGCGGCGTTCGTGTTGTCCGGCGAAACCTCGGGCGGCATTGCGCCGTTAGTTTACCGGGGCGTCGATTTGCCGGGGCCGTCAGTTCGCCGGGTGCGGCTGCGCGGGCGGGACGGGCGGCTGGGGCTGCGCGATCAGCACGCGGCCGAACTTCGGGGCGAGCCAGCGCTCGATGTCGTCGATCAGCGTGAAGGCCGCCGGCACGATGACCAGCGTCAGCGCGGTCGAGGTGATGAGGCCGCCGATGACCGCGATCGCCATTGGCGCGCGGAACTCCTTGTCGCCGCCGAGTCCGAGCGCGACCGGCAGCATGCCGGCCACCATGGCGACCGTCGTCATCACGATCGGCCGGGCGCGCTTGTGGCCGGCCTCGAGGATGGCGGTCAACCGGTCCTTGCCGGCGCGCATTTCCTCGATCGCGAAGTCGACCAACAGGATGGAGTTCTTGGCGACGATGCCCATCAGCATGAGGAAGCCGATCATCACCGACAGCGACAGCGAGTTGCCGGTGATCGCCAGCGCCACCACCGCGCCGCCGATCGACAAGGGCAGTGCCGACAGGATCGTGATCGGCTGCAGCACGCGCGCGAACAGCAGCACCAGCACGGCGAACACCATCAGCACGCCGGTGATCATGGCCAGCAGGAAGTTGGTGAACAGCTCGTTCATGTACTTGGCGTCGCCCACATCGACCAGGCGTACGCCCCGGGGCAGGTGCGCCATCGTCGGCAGCGCGTGGATCTTGGCCATTGCGGTGCCGATCGTGGCACCGTTGTTGAGGTCGGCCTCGATCATGAGGCGCCGGCTCTGGTTATAGCGCCGCACGCGCGTCGGCCCCTCGCCGAAGCTGATGTCGGCGACCGCCTTGAGCGGCACGCTGGTGCCGCTCGCGGTCGGTACCGGCAGGTTCTCGAGCGTCGCCAGGCTCTTGCGGCTGCTCTCGAGGAGGCTGACGCGGATCGGCACCTGGCGATCCGACAGTGAGAATTTGGCGCTGAACTGGTCGAGATCCCCGAGGGTAGCGATGCGGATCGTGTCGCTGATGCTCTCGACGGTGACGCCGAGCTGGGATGCCAGATCGAGGTGCGGGCGCACCAGGATCTCCGGGCTCGGCAGGTCGTTGTCGATGCGCGAGTTACGCAGCACCGAGAGGCCCCCCATCTCGTCGACCACCTTGTGGGCGGTCGCGTAGGTGAGCTGTGGGTCGTCGCCGGTGATGTAGAAGACGATGTCGCTGCCGCCGTTGCCGCGGAAGAAGTGCACCTGCGCATCGGGGATCACCCGCAGGAGCTTGAGCACCCGGTCCTCGAACTGCCGCTGCGTCACGTGGCGCTGCTTGGCGGGTATCAGCGCGATGTCGAGCTCGGCGGAGCGGACGCCCTCGTCATTGTTGCCGATCGACTCGACCACGTCGGCGACCTCGGGCTGGCGGGCTATGATGCGGTAAGCGGTCGCCGAGGCTGCCGAGGTCTCCTCGAGCTGCACACCCGGCGGCAGCTCGATGTGCAGCGCGGAGGAGCCGAGGTCGTCCTCGGGCACGAAGGATTTGGGGATCAGCATGAGCCCCACGATCGACAGCGCGAAGAATGCGGCGCCTGCGGCTACCGTTTTCCAGCGGTGGCGCGCGCACCAGCTGAGCACGCGCAGGTACCAGCGCGTCACCGGCCCGTCGGTGTGGTGGGGCATGCTGTCTGACTTGAGGGTGTAAGCGGCGATCACCGGGGTGATGAGCCGCGCCACCAGCAGTGAGAAGAACACCGCCGCCGCGACCGTCAGGCCGAACTGGATGAAGTATTGCCCGGTGATGCCGCCCATGAAGCTCACCGGCAGGAATACCGCGATGATGGTCGAGGAGGTCGCGACCACCGCGAGCCCGATCTGGTCGGCCGCATCGAGCGCCGCCTGGAAGCCGCTCTTGCCCATGCGCATGTGGCGCACGATGTTCTCGATCTCGACGATGGCATCGTCGACCAGCACGCCCGCCACCAGCGACAGCGCCAGGAGACTGATGGAGTTGAGGGTAAAGCCCATCCAGCTCATGAACGCGAAGGTCGGAATCGCCGACAGCGGGATGGCGAGCGCCGAGATCATCGTTGCGCGCATATCGCGCAGGAACAGCCATACGACCAGCACCGCGAGCAGCGACCCCTCGATGAAGGCGCTGAGCGCCGAATGGTACGTCTCCTTGGTGTAGTCGACCGTGGTGAAGATCTGCTTCATCTCCACCTCGGGGTTCTCCTTGCGGATCTTGGCGAGCTCGGCCTGCACGTTGTCGTAGACCGTAACGTCCGAGGAGCCCTTGGTCTTGGTCACCCCGAAGGTGGTGGCGGGGCGTCCGTTGAGGCGCGCGAGCGTGCGGATTTCGCCCACGCTGTCGCTCACGTCCGCGAGGTCCGAGAGCCGCGCGAAGCGCCCCCCGGGCAGCATGATCTGGGTGTCGCCGAGTGCCGCAGCGGTGCGCGCCCCGCCGAGCACGCGGATCGCCTGCTCGCCGCCACCGAGCTGCGCCCGCCCGCCGGGCGAATCGAGGTTGAGGTTGCGCAGCTGGTCGTTGACCTGAACGGCCGTGATGCCGAATGCCTGCATGCGCGCCGGATCGAGCTCGACGCGGATCTCGCGGTTGACACCGCCACCGCGCTGCACCTGCGCGACACCGGCAACGCCGAGCAGCCGCTTGGTGATCGTGTTATCGACGAACCAGGACAGCTCCTCCTCGGTGAGCGTGCTCGAGCTGACGCCGTAGTAGACGATCGGTGGGCCGTCGGTATCGACGCGCTGCACTACCGGCTCCTGGATGGTCTGCGGCAGCTGCGAGCGCACCTTGGAAACCGCGTCGCGCACGTCGGCGACCGCGCGGTCTATCGGCGTGCCGATGTTGAACTGGATCGAGATGTTGGCCTCGCCCTCGGGCGCCCACGAGGTGATGTTGTCGATGTTGCCGATGCCGGCGACGGCGCCCTCGACCTTCTGGATGACCTGCGTTTCCAGGTCCTGCGGCGATGCGCCCGGCTGCGCGATCGTGACGTTCACCAGCGGAAACGAGATGTCGGGGTTCAGCGTGATGGGCAGCCGGATGAACGCCGCGATGCCCATGAAGAACAGCACCACGAACAGCACCACCGGCGGCAGTGGATGCCGGATGGCCCATGCGGACATGTTTCTCATGGCGGCGGCTGCGATACGTCGGTGGTGACGGTCACCGCTTCGCCTTCGCGCAGGAAGCCGCCGGCGGTCCTGACCACGCGCTCATTGCCGGTGAGGCCCGAGGCGATGACCACGCCGTCCGCGGAGGTATCGGCGACGCGCACCGCGTGCCGTGTCGCGTGGCCCTGAGCGTCGACGACGTACACGTAGCTGCCGCTGTCGTCGGAGAACACCGCGGTGTTCGGCAGCACCGGCCGGCGCGCCTTGGCGATGGTTACCTCGGCGCGGGCGAAGGCGCCCGGGCGCAGCGCGGGATCCGGCTCGAGCGCGATGCGAATGTCGCCCAGGCGGGTCAGTGGATCGATGACCGCGCCGAGCAGCCGCACGTGACCCTGGAAGGGGCGCGCCAGCCCGGTCAGGTACACCGTAGCGGTCTGACCGACCTTGACCTGCGCGAGATCCTGCTCGGCGATCTGGCCGCGCATCTCAACCTCACCGCCGCTCGCCACGCGGAACAGCGCATCGCCACCGGGATTTGCGATCTGGCCGACTTCCGCGCGACGGGTCAGCACCGTGCCGGCGATCGGCGCCGTCACGCGCGTGCGGGTGAGGCGCGCCTGGGCCTCCGCGAGCTGGGCAGCGGCGACCTTGACGTTGGCGGCATCGGTCACCGCGGTGGCGCGCCGCTTCTCGATGTCCTCCGCAGACAGTGCGCCGGCGGCCTGGACGCCGAGCGCGCGCTTGTATTCCGCCGCTGACAGATCAGCCGTAGCGCGGGCGTACTCGAGAGAGGCCGCGAGGCGATTGACCTGGGGGATCATCACCGAGTCGTCGAGCTTCGCGAGCAGCTGTCCTTTCTGCACGTGGTCACCCGCCTCGACGTACACGCCCACGATGCGCGCGGTGTCGCCCTCGTTGGCGATCGGCATGTCATAACGGGCAGCAATTGCCCCGGTAAAGCTCACGCTTGCGGTGACGTCCTTCATCACCGGTGCCATGACGGTGACGAGGGGGACCTCCTCCTGGTGCATGAGGGGGGTCACGTGGGGCTTGCGGCCCAGCAGCATGAACGAGGCGGAGGCGGCGAGCAGCGCAACCAGCACCACCCCCGCCGGGAGCAGCCACTTGCGCGCGGGGCTCTCCCGCGACGGGCCCGCGGCAGCAGGCCCCAGCGGCGCTGCGGCTGCGGGGGCCTCAGGGACCGGCACGCGGTCGAAGCCGAGGCGATCGCGCCCGATCCAGGTGACGTGCTCGTCCTGGGACTCGGGGCTGATGTGTTCCGGGTTCGTTCCCACTCGGAAGCTCCCTGGTAATCAGACGGGCCGGCAAGCCGGCAGGCGCGTCAGGTAAGGCTCAGGCCACGTCAGGCTTAGAGCCGCTGCCTCGCGCAGAAGTTTAAACGGTCCGTCCTGCAATCTCTGTACGGAAGCGCCCAACAGACACCGACGGGCGACGGGGCGATCCGGCTACCGACCAACACCGCCGCCGGCGGCGGCCGCCGCGCGGAAAGCGGTGCCGGGAAGAGGACTCGAACCTCCGACCCGCGCATTACGAATGCGCTGCTCTACCAACTGAGCTATCCCGGCGCGGGCGCGGATTCTACAGTTTTTTCCGCAGCCGGATCACCAGCTCGATGCCGGCCACCTCGGTCCCGGGAGGGGGCGGTGGCAGGCGGCTGAACTCGACCTCCGGCACCGGCACGTCGATCAGAGCCCCGCTCGTCAGGTCGTGGAAGTGGTAGTGCGGGTCGACGTTGGAATCGAACCAGGCCCGCGAGCCGTCGACCGAGAGCTGGCGGATCAGCCCATGCTCGGCGAACAGGTTGAGGGTGTTGTAGACCGTTGCTTTCGAGATACGCGCCCCGGAGGCACGGAGATTCGCGAGGATCTGCTCGGCCGACAGATGCTGGGGCGCAGACAGGAGGAGCGCCGCGATCCGCACCCGCTGGGCGGTCGGGCGGATGCCGCAGCGGGTCAGGCTGCTCTCGCTCGTCGCGGCCGAAACCAAGGCGGCGTTCATAGGACCGATCCACGCATAACCCGAGCCAGTATACCGGGCCGCCAGGTCTATCGACATCAGTGCGCCGGGACGGCGCTTACGCCCCCCTTGCCCGGCTTGACCAGGAGCAAGAGCGGAAGCAGTCCCAGGAAGACCACCGCCAGGAGCTTGAAGTCGTCCAGGTAGGACAACAGGGTCGCCTGCTGAATGACCGTCTGGTAGATGCTCGCCAGCGTCGTCGGCGCATCCGGCGTGCTGCCGAGCGCGTGCGCCACGCTCTGTGCGTAGTCCGGGTAGGAGGGATTCAGTCCCTGCAGCTGCCCGACCAAGCGGCTCTGGTGGAAGTCCTCGCGGCGCGTGAGCAGGGTGGAGCAGCAGGCCACTCCGAGGCTGCCGCCGAAGTTGCGCGCCAGATTGATGAGCGCCGAGGCGTTGTTGGTCTTGCCCGGCGGGATGTCGCGGAAGGCCAGCTGGTTGATCGGCAGGAAAAGGAACGCGAGCGAAGCCGACTGCAGCACCCGCATCCACACCAGCGTTGTGTACGAGGCATCCAGGTACAGGTTGGTCATGGCCAGCATGCTCGCGCCACCGACGATCAGGCCGACCGCAGCCAGCAGCCGCAGATCCACCTTGTTGATGAGGCGTCCCACCACCGGCATCAGCACGATCGTCATCAGGCCGCCCGGGGAGAGCACCAGGCCGGCGTCCACCGCGCGGTAGCCCATCAGCTGCTGGGTGAGCGAGGGGAGCAGGAAAGTGCTGCCGAACAGCATGAAGCCGAGCATCAGCATCAGGACGAAGGTGACCGCGAAATCGGGGCTCTTGAACAGGCGCAGGTCGACCATCGGGTTGTCGTGATGGAGCTCCCGCCAGATGAGCAGTACGAATGCCGTCGCGGAGATGACCACGAGCGTCGTGATCAGCGTCGAGCTGAACCAGTCGGACTCCTGGCCGCGGTCGAGCACCACCTGCAGGCTGCCGAGGCTCAGGGCCACAAAGCCGAAGCCGAGCAAGTCGATCGAGAACGATCGGGGCGGGCGAGCGGCGGCGCCGCGTTCCTTGACCACCGCCTGGACCAGAAGCAGCAGCACCGCGCCGACCGGCACGTTGATCAGGAAGATCCAGCGCCACTCGTAGTTGTCGGTGATCCACCCGCCGAGCGTCGGTCCGATGATGGGCGCGACGACCGCCGCAATCCCGTAGAACGCAGACGCCATGCCGCGCTTCTCCGGCGGGAAGCTGTCGGTGAGGATGGCCTGCCCGACCGGCTGCAGTCCGCCGCCGGTCGCACCCTGCAGCGCCCGCAGCACGATCAGGGTCGGCAGGTTCGGCGCCAGCCCGCAAAGCAGCGATGTGACGGTGAACCCCGAGATGCAGGTGAGGAACAGGCGCTTGCGGCCGAAGGTGTTCGCGAGCCAGCCGGAGATCGGCATGATGATGGCGTTGGTGACGAGATAGCTCGTCAGCACCCAGGTGGATTCATCCTGGCTCGAGGACAGCGAGCCGGCGATATGCGGCAGCGCCACGTTGGCGATGGAGATGTCCATGATCTCCATGAACGCCGCCATCGCCACCACCGGGGCGATCAGCCAGGGAGTAACCGCGGCGGCGGGGACGCGCGCGGCGACCGCATTCACGGCTGGCCCCGCTGCGAGCCCCGCTGTGCGGTCGACGGCGACGCCTTGAGCGTGCCGTGGTCGAGGTTGGCGGCGAGAATCTCGTTGATCGCGGCGTCGGCGCCGGCGTCCTGATCGGCGTAGACGTTGGTGTCGAGCGCGGCCGGCCACGAGGGCTGCTTCGAGAGAGCGGCGCCGCGCTGGTCGGTCACGTCGACGTTGATGTCGGCCGACAGCCCGAGGAAAAGCGGATGCGCCTCGAGCTCCTGCGGCTCGAGCCCGATGCGTACCGGCAGCCGCTGCACGATCTTGATCCAGTT
Source organism: Steroidobacteraceae bacterium (assembly GCA_035603345.1). Taxonomy (GTDB): domain Bacteria; phylum Pseudomonadota; class Gammaproteobacteria; order Steroidobacterales; family Steroidobacteraceae; genus 13-2-20CM-66-19. The sequence goes on from DATNKO010000013.1 coordinate 101,495, forward strand.
GCCGGTGGCGTTCTGCGCCGGCAGCACGGCGAGCGAGCTGCCGGTACCGGCGGTGAGTCCGAGCACGCGGCCGTGGTAGGGCACATGCGAGCCGTACATGTCGACCGACACCTTGACCGGCTGGCCGATGCGCAGCCCGGCGAGCTGGTTCTCCTTGAAGTTGGCGTCGATCCACACGGACTCGACCGGCAGGATGGCCAGCATCTCGGTCGCGGGCGTCACCTGCTGCCCGAGCTGCACGCCACGGCGCACGACGTAGCCCGAGACCGGCGCGAGCACTTTGGTGCGCGTCTCGGCGAGCCACGCGTTGCGTAGCGCCGCCTCCGCCTGCATCACGCGCGGGTGGGTGGCCGGGGTCGTGCCGGTAATGGCCGCGCGGGTGCTCTCGAGCGTAGCCTCGGCCTGCTGGAGAGCGGCGCGCGCGCTGCGCACCGTGTTCTGCTCGTGCTGCAGCGTTTCCTGCGACACCCCGTGGACCGCGATCAGCGGATGGTCGCGCTCGACGTCCTCGTTCGCCTGTGCGAGCGCCACCTGTTGGGTCTGGACGATGGCGGCATCGCGCGTGGCTTCCGCAAACAGCTGCGCCACGTCGCGCACCGTCTGCGCGAGATTCGCCTTGGCCTGCGCGAGCGCCACCTGGGCGTCGCGCGGGTCGAGCTGCACCAGCACCTCGCCGCGACGCACGAACTGCGTCTCGTCGGTGTTGATGGCGATCACGGTGCCCGACACCTGCGGGGTGAGCCGCACTAGGTTGCCGTTGACGTAGGCGTCGTCGGTGGTGACGTGGCCGCGGGCGACGAACAGGTAATACAGCCCGGCGACGATCGCGACGAGCAGCACCACCCCGAGGAGAATCAGCGGCCGCCTGCTCGGGGCGGCAGCGGCGGGGCCGGCACCCTGACCGGCAGAGGCGGCAGCCTGTGCGGCCGGGGCCGGAGCCTGTCCGGCGGGGGCGCCGGACTGGCGGTTATCCTGTGCGTCACTCATGGCTTTCTCCTGACGTACCGCCAGTCGTTGCGGGACTTGCGGGCGTCGGCATGGCGGCGGCGAGCGCCGCAGGATCCCGGGGCGCGTTCCACCAGCCGCCGCCGAGCGCGCGAAACAGCGCGGCGGTGTCGGTGAAGCGCTGGACGTCGGCCTGCACCTCGGTGAGGGCGGCGTCCTGATACTGCTGCTCGGCGGTCAGCACCTGCAGCTCGGTGTATTTGCCGGCGCGGTACTGCTCGAGCGCCAGGTCGCGGTTGGCGCGTGCGGCATCGAGCGCCACGGTGTGCGCGCTGTAGCCGGCGGCATCATGCTCGAGCCCCTGCAGCGCATTCGCCACCTCGACCAGGGCGCCAATGACGGTCGAGCGGTAGCTGGCGAGCGACTGGCGATAGCGCTCCTCGGCCTCATGCTGGCGCGCGGCCAGCGTGCCGCCGTGAAACAGCGGCGCGGTGGTGCTCAGGCCCACGGACCAGATGCCCCCCGGGCGGGTGAGGAAATCGCTGAGCGAGCTGGTCTGCTGCGCGTACTGGGCCGTGAGGCTGAGCGAGGGGAAGCGCGCGGCTTGCGCGACGCCGATGTTGGCGCTCGCCTCGTGCAGCGAATCTTCGGCGGCGAGGATATCGGGCCGCTGGCGAACCAGCGTCGAGGGCAGGGACAGCGGCAGCTGCGCCGGCAGCGTGAAGTCATGGAGCGACAGCGGCGGCATGGTGAACTCATCCGGGGTCTTGCCGCACAGCTGCGCCAGCGCGTTGCGGTACGTGTCGCGCTGCTGCTCGAGCCCCGGGAGGGTGGCGCGCAGGTTCTCGAGCTGCGTCTGCGCCTGCAGCGTGTCGCTGCGGGTGATCTTGCCGGCGTTCTCGAGCGTGCTGGTGAGCTGGTACTGCGACTCGAGCTCGTCCGCCAGCGCCCGCGTGACTTCGATCTGCGCTTGCGCGGCCGCGTAGTCGAACGCGGTGATCACCGTCTGATCGACCAGCGTCACGTAGGTGTTGAGTGCCTGGTCGCGCGCCACCGCCGTGGCCGCGCGCTGCGACTCGACCTGGCGGCGCGTCTGGCCGAAGGGATCGAGGTTGTAGGCGAGCTCAGGGCCCAGCTCAAACTGGTTGCCGGTTACGTCGAGCGCGTTGAGCGGGCCGTAGAAGTAGCTGCCGTTGAGGTGCGCCCGCGCGATCTGCCCGGTGGCATCGATCTGCGGCAGCTGCGTGCCGGCGACTGCCTGGAGCTCGTACTGCGCCGCCTTGAGTCCGTGGCGCGCCGCCTCGAGGTCCGGGTTGCCGGCGAGCGCCATGCGCACCAGGCGATCGAGATTGTCCGAGTGGAACAGCCCGTACCAGCCGTCGGCGACGTCGGCGCCGTAGGTCACGCTGCGCGTGGCGGTCGGGGCGGGCGTCGAGTGCACGTAGCCGCCGGCCGGCGGCTCGGGGCGCGTGAAGCTCGGACCGAGCGTGCAGCCCACAGCGAGGATTCCGGCGCTCACGGCCGCGAGAGCGTTGCGTATGTTCATGCAGAGTCTCCGGGCGGTGGTTTGCCTGCGGTGGACCGCTTGCGCCTGCGGCGGCGCGGTGCGTCGAGCACCGCCAGCCTCGGCGCGACAGCGAACGCCGCCGCCGGCTTCGGTCCCACGGCCTCCTGCAGGTGCAGCAGCAGCCGCTGCAGCAGCGAGATGAGCGTGTCGATCTCGTGGTGCGAGAACGGCCCGACCAGCCGGTTGAGCAGCTCCAGCAGGACACGCTTGGCGCTGAGCGCCTGGCGCCGTCCGGCCGGAGTGATGGCGATCTCGACCGCGCGGCGATCGCGGCGGCTGCGCTGGCGGCGCGCCAGGCCGCGCCGCTCGAGTGAGTCCACGACGCGGGTGAGGGCGCCCATGTCGTGTCCGATCTGGGCGCTCAGCTCGGTCGCCGAGATGTGCTGCTGCTGCGCCAGGCACACGAGTGCCTGCCATTCCGTGAAGGAGATGTCGAGCGACTCGAAGCGCTGCTCGGCGACCTGGGTCATGAGGACGCCGCAGCGCTTCACCAGGTAGCCGACGCTGTTTTCTGCGTTCAGCGAGTCGAGTTTGTAATAGGGCTCGCGCATGGTTGCTCCGGCGATATTTGCCGGAAAGATATTTGCTCAAGCAAATATTGTCAAGAGGGGGCATGGAACGGCAGCCGTCCGTATCTCGCACGGCCGGGCGTCAGCCGCGCACCGACTGGGCGGTCAGACGAGCTTGGCCTGCAGGTGCTGCGCGAGCTCGGCGATGGTCGGGAAGTCGAACAGCTCGGTCAGGTCGACCTTGCCGGGGTACTCGCGGTCGATGTGCTCGTGGATCTCGATGAGCTTGAGAGAGCTCGCGCCCACCTCGAACAGGTTGTCGTGGATGTCGATGCGCTTGCCGGCGAGCACCAGGTCGCAGATATTCTTGAGCCGGGTCTCGATGTCGCTGCGGCTGCCGGCCTCGGGGCCGCGCTGCGCGGCGCGCAGCGCCGCCAGCTCCGCGAGCTCGGCGGCGAATTCGCCGTCGGCGTAGCTTTCCTCGAGCACATGCCGCTGGATCTTGCCGCTGGTGGTCTTCGGGATGCGCTTCACCGGCACCACCTCCGCGACCTCGAGCCCGGTCTGCTCGTTGATGAGCCGCGTCACCTGGGCGGCGAGCGGCAGGAACTCAGGTATGCCGCCGCGGTGCAGCACGAACACCACCAGCTGCTCGGTCTCGGCCCCAGGGGCGCGCACTCCGGCGGCGGCCACCTTACCAAGCTCGAGTCCCGGCGCGCGCTGCGCGATCGCCTCGAGGTCATGCGGGTAGTAGTTCTGGCCGTTGACGAAGATGATCTCCTTGGCGCGCCCCGAGATATAGAGGTCGCCGCCGTGCATGAGGCCCAGGTCGCCGGTGCGCAGCCAGCCGTCGGCGGTGAACGCGGCGGCATTCGCCTGCGGGTCCTCGAAGTAGCCGCGCGTCACGTTGTCGCCGCTGATGTGCACGTGGCCGATGCGCCCGGCGGGCAGCTCCCGGTCGTCCTCATCGGCGATGCGCACGCGGCAGTAGGGGATCGCCCGGCCTTCCGAGATCAGCCGCAGCGCGTCCGCGGCCCCCGCCGCGACCGGCTCGACCGGGTCGCCGGGACGCATGCGGTGGCGGTCGAGACTCAAGGTGCGCAGCGGCGCGCCGGGCGGCGGGAAGCTGACGGCGAGCGAAGCTTCGGCGAGGCCGTACACCGGGTACATGGCGTGGCCGGCGAGCCGCGCGGGCGCGAGGCGTGCCAGGAACTCCTCGCATAGCTCGGCCGAGATCGGCTCGGCGCCGTTGAAGATGAGTCGCACCGCCGACAGGTCCAGGGACTCGACGGTGCGGTCGCCGAGCACCTTGAGGTAGTGCTTGTAGCCGAAGTTCGGCGAGCACAGGATCGTCGCGCGCACCCGCGCGGCCAGCTGCAGCCACAGCAGCGGCCGGCGGACGAACAGCTCGGTCGGCATCAGGTGCGCGTGAATCCGGTTGGCGAACATGATGAGGTGGAAGCCGATCAGCCCCATGTCGTGCGTGAGCGGCATCCACGACAGGCTGACGTCGTCCGCGGTGAAGACCGCGGTCTCGCTCGTACCGCGCGCATTCGCCACGATGTTGGCGTGCGTCAGCACCACCCCCTTCGGCTCAGCAGTCGAGCCGGAGGAGAACTGGATGAAGGCAACGTCATCGGGGCTCGCGCGCTGGATGCTGCCGGCACGCGAGATATCGTCGAGGTCATCGACCAGGAAGGCGCGCGCCCGCAGCCCGGCGAACAGCTCCGTCTCGCCCACCTGGGCGGCGAGCGTGCCGATGCGCTCGAGCGAGCGCCGCTCGGTGTAGAGGAAGGCGCGCCCGAGCCGCCGCGCGATGCGCAGCAGCTTCATGCGGTGCTCGTTGCTGATGCCGAGCGCGACCGGTACCGGCACGATGCCGCCGAGGATCGCCGCCCAGAACGCGTCGATGAACTGCTCGTTGCTGGCGAGGAACAGGATCAGCTTGTCGCCGCGCCGCGCGCCCATGCGCTGCAGGTGATGGAGGATCCCGACGGCGCGCTGGTGCAGCTCGGCGAACGACACCTCGCGGGCATCGTTCTCGCCTTCGAGGTAGGTGATGCGGCCCGCAGTGGTGCGGTTGTGCTCGATCAGCTCGGTCAGGGTGGCGAAGGTCCGCATCAGCGGCGTTCCAGCCTCATGTGCAGCGGGTGACGGGTGCGCAGGTTGATCTGAGCTTCCAGCTCGATCGGCTTGTCGGGTACATAAGTCAGGCGAAAGCGCCGCGCCACCTTGTAAAGGTGCACGAGCATCTCCAGCAGGGCGAGCGTCTCGCCTATGCAGTGGCGCGGGCCGGCGGCGAACGGCATGTAGGCGAAGCGCGGCCGCTCGGCTTCGTGCTCGGGAGCGAAGCGCTCCGGCCAGAAGGCGTCCGGGTCCCTCCAGAAGCGCGGATGCCGGTGTACCAGGTACAGCGGCACCAGCACGTTGGTGCGCGGCGGGATCGGGTAGCCCCCGAGCACATCCTCCTCGATCGTGCGGCGCGACAGCACCCACCCCGGCGGGTAGAGACGCAGTGCCTCGTTGACCACCTGCTGCGTGTACGGCAGCGCCTCCATCTGCGCGAGCGACGGCGCCGGCAGCTGCGGCGCGGCGTCGAGCTCGGCGCGCAGGCGCGCTTCGACCTCGGGGTGCTGCGACAGCAGATACCAGGTCCAGTTGAGGCCGCTCGCGGTGGTCTCGTGTCCGGCCACGATCAGCGTCATCACTTCATCGATCAACTCGCCGTCGCTCATCGGCGCGCCGCTCTCCTTGTCACGCGCGCCCATCAGCATGCCGAGGTAGTCGAAGTGCTCCTCTTCGGGCGCGGCGCGCCGCCGCGCGATGAGCTCCAGCAGCACCTTGCCGAGTGAGCGAAACTTGTAGACGAACTCGAGGTTGCGTGCGGCGTCCTTGGCAACCACCTCGAACGGGTTGGCGCCGAGCTGCTGGCTGAGGCGGTCGTGATCGCGGCCGAGAATCGAGCGCAACACGATCTCGAGAGTCAGCTCGCTCGTATCCTCGGTGAGGTTGATAGGCGCGCCGCTGGCGGCGGCCGCGTCCCAGCGCGCGATGAAGCGGTCGTTGACCTCGGCGATGACGCGCGAGAACTCGGTCACCACCCGACGATGAAAGGACGGCTGCATCAGCGAGCGCTGGCGTTTCCAGCGCTCACCTTCGCTGGTCATGATTCCTTTGCCGAGCAGCAGCTTGATACGATCGATGCCGGTACCCTTGGTATAGTTGCGGTGATTGGAGACCAGCACGCGCTTGACATCATCCGGGTGGTGGATGACGTACGTGTAGGACCTGCGGATGGGCACGTACACGCGATAGACGTCCCCAAGGCGCGCAAACAACTCGATCATCCGCTCCAGGGAGTCGTCCGTGGAGCCTATGTCGAACCTCAGTTCCGCCTCGGGGGGCGCGCTCTTCGCGGGATCAGCAGTGCTCATGCAAGCTGTTGAAAGCCAAAGCGTAATCTTATATCACACGGACCTGCGCGGTGAGTGGCCGGTGCAGCTCGCCGCCGCGCTCACCGCGCGACTGCCGTACGCGAAGCGTCTCGAGGTGCGCAGCTCAGCCGCGCGCGCGGGGGCGACTTTGGCCGGAATCGCCCTCGCGCTGCGCGCGCTCGCGCGCCTCGCCGGCCACACGGTGAGTCCGGCGCAGCTAGCCTTTCCGCAGCACGGCAAGCCGCGGCTGCGGTCGCCCGGGGGAGCCGACTTCAGCATCTCGCACTCCGGTCCGTGGGTGGGCTGCGCGGCGCTCATCCACGGCCAGGTCGGTTTCGATCTGGAGTTCGGTAGCGAGCCGCACCTCGATGACTGGGCGGCGCGCGAGGCGGCGCTCAAAGCGGTCGGCGCGGACCTCGCCGAAGCGCGCCTGGTCGAGTTGAGTGCCGCGGGTGCGCTATGCCGCGGCCAGGCGCTGCGCGCGCAGCGGCTCGAGCTGTTTGCGGGCGCGGCCGCCTGCGTCATGACGAGCGTGGCGGTCGCAGGGCTCGAGGCGCGCTGCTGGCCGCTTGCGGAGCTGTTCGCGCTATGAGCGGCGACGACGGCCAGCTGCGCAACACGCTGTACCGCACGGTGACGCACTCGCGACGGCGCATGACGCGGGCGCGACGGGCGCTGTACGCCGTCACGGTGCCGCTCGGTGTCGGTGTCATCCGACTGTGGTGGCGCCTGTGCCGCGTGGTGCGTGTCGAAGGCGCGGAGCATCTGGCGGCGGCGCTCTCGCGCGCACCGTCGCTGGTGCCGTGCTACTGGCACCAGCACCAGCTGTATTGCGGCAAGTACCTGGTCGAGCAGCGCGCGCTCGGGCTCACCGCGGGCTGGCTCATCAGCCCGTCGGTGGACGGTGAGCTGGGGGCGATGCTGGTGCGGCGGTTCGGCGCGGCGGTGATTCGCGGCTCCTCCACACACACCGGCGCGCGCGCGCTGCGCGACTACTACCAGGCGCTGGTGAAGGACGGCATCTCCCCGGTCATCACGCCCGACGGTCCGAAGGGCCCGCGCTTCAAGTTCAAGCCGGGCGCGATCCTGCTCGCGCAGATGTCCGGCCGGCCGATCCTGCCGATGGCGTACGCCGCCTCGCGCGCCTGGCTGGTGAAATGGGACAAGTTCGTCATCCCCATGCCGTGGGCGCGCGTCGCGATCGCGCTCGGTCCGCCGCGCTACGTGCCGCGCTCGAACGACGGCGCCGCGCTCGAGGTGTTGCAGGGCGAGATGGAGCGGGAGCTCAAGCGCCTCTACGGCGTGGCGCGCGCGGCGCTCGCGCCACGGACATGAGTAGCGCGGCCCCCGGCGCCGCTGACAGGGGCGCCGCCGGCGTGAGCGCGGTGCCGGCGGACGGGCGTCCGCCCGTGGTGCTGGCCGCCGCGCAGCTTCCCCCGCTGGTCATGCGCTGCGGCGCCTTCGGTGACATGGTGCTGCTCACGGTGCTGCTCGAGCGGCTGCGGATGCGCTTCGGGCGGCGTGTCGATGTGATCGCGTCCGGCCCCTGGTCGGAGCCGCTGCTCGCGCAGCACAGCGCGGTCGGGCGGCTCTACCTGCTGCGCAGCCGCCGCACTCCCTACTGGCTGAGCCGCGCGCAGCGCCGGCTGGTGGCCGAGCTGCGGGCGCGGGGCGCGGGGCCCACCTGGTTCTGCGACCGCGGCGAGGGTCGCGGGCTTCTCAACCGCGCTGGCATCCCCGAGGACTACATCTGCGACTCGACCGCGTTTCCGTTCGTCGCGGGCGAGAACTTCGCCGATCGCTACCTGCGCCTGGGCGCGTGGACGCCCCCTGCGTTTGAGGGGCTGCTGCCGCAGGCGCCGCCGGGGGGAGCGCGCGCGGCGCATCTCGAGGTATCCGACGGCGCGCGCCGCGAGCTCGACGCATGGCTCGAGCGGCGCGGGCTCGCCGGGCGCGACTTCATGGTGGTGCATCCCGGCAGCCGCCACATGGCCCGCCGCCGGCTGCGTCCGCGCGCGGGCGCGGCCAAGTACTGGCCGGAAGGGCACTGGGCCGCGGTGGTGCGCGGCGTGCGCGCGCACCGGCCCCTTGATGCGATCGTCTTCTCCGGTACGCGCTCCGAGCGCTCCCTCAACGACGACGTCATGCGCCTGGCGGGCGTTTCCGACCTTCACAATGCGGCCGGCGACCTACCCGTCGCGCGCCTCCTGCCGCTGCTCGAGCGGGCGCGCAGTCTCATCTCGGTCGACACGGGCCCCGCGCACGCGGCCGCGGCGCTCGGCTGTCCCACCGTCGCGCTCTTCGGGCACATCGATCCCTGGCTCTATCGTCCCGGGGGCGCCACGACGCCCGCCGCCACGCTCACCGGCCGGATCGACGGCGTCCCGAACATCCTCGGCATCGGGCCCGAGCGCGTGATCGCAGCGTGGCTGGAGCTGACGCACCCCATCGACGCCCACTCGGGTGATTCTGTTAAGTCGCCGAACTCCTGATTCAACAGCGCGTTACCTTGTAATCCTGACTCAGTGTGCGAGAATCGGCCGTAAGCTCTTGGTAGACGGTGGTAGTCAATCACTCTCGTCCGTGACGCGATTACTTTAAACGGACGCGACACGTGACTTAGGCTCCCGCTCCAAGGCCATGGGAGAACACGGGTAAATGGCGACCCCGCCCCCCGATAAACCGGCGGATCTCACCGCCTCAGACATCCTCTCGGCCGACGCGTGGAGCGGCCGCGCGCACAAGCCCGCACTAGGGCTCGATGTCGTGTGCACCAAGATCGCGGTCGACTTCCAGAGCATGCGCCGCGACTCCATCGACGAGTGCGTGCGGCGCGATCTCGAGCTGCTGCGCGAGGCCAGCGGTTGCGACTGCGCGTTCCTCGCGGCGCTCCATCCAGACGATGCCGTGATCCAGGACGTGCAGCTCGCGCGCGGCGCTTTCGCGCAGTGCCGCCCCGAGGGACTGCAGGGAGTGGGTCTGGATGCGCTGCCGTGGCTGAAGTCGCGGCTCGAGCACCTGCGGCTCTCCGAGCTGCGCGACACCGGCGCGCCACGCAAGGAGCAGGCCGCCGAGGCCGGCAAGTTCGCCGAGCTGCAGATCGGCTCGGCGCTGCTGGTCACGTTGCGGGTGCAGGGCAAGGTCGCCGCCTTCCTCGGGCTCGGGCACGCCATGCCGCGCGGCGCCTGGGACGTGAACCTGCAACTGCTGATGAAACTGATCGGCACCAGTCTCGCCACCGGGCTCGAGCGCATCCGCACCGAGGCGCGCCTCGCCAAGCTAGAAGAGCGCACCAGCCTGGTGCAGGCGGCCGCGAACGACGGCATGTGGGATTTCGACGTCGAGAGCAACGAGGTGTTCTTCTCGCCGCGCTGGAAGGCGATGCTCGGCTACGGCGACGAGGACATGCGCGGCTCGCCCGACTGGCGCAGCCTCGTGCACCCCGACGAGCTGGCGCGCGTGCAGGCCGCGATCCGCGACCACGTCGCCGGCAAGACCCCGATCTTCGAGAGCACGCACCGCATGCGCCATCGCAACGGCGAATGGCGCTGGGTGATCAGCCGTGCGGTGGCGCGGGTCGACAAGCACGGGCGGCTGCTGCGCCTGGTCGGCGTGGAGCTCGACATCACCGAACGCAAGCTCTACGAAGAGGCGCTGTTCCGCGAGAAGGAAAGCGCACAGATCACGCTGCAGTCGATCGGCGACGGCGTCATCACCACGGATGCGAACTCCACCATCGACTACATCAATCCGGTCGCCGAGGAGCTCACCGGCTGGCGGCTCGAGGATGCGATGGGCCGGCCGGTGGAAGAAATCTTCCGCGCCTTTCACGAGGAGACCTGCGAGCCGCTCGAGAACCCGCTCACGGTGTCGATCCGGCGCATCCGCCCCATCAAGTCGGTGCGGCCGATGCTGCTGATCCGCCGCGACGGCAACGAGCTGTACGTCGAGAGCACCGCGGCCCCGATCCGCGACGGTGCCGGTCATGTCGCCGGCGGCGTGCTGGTCTTCCACGACGTCAGCGAATCGCGCGAGCTCAACCGCCGGCTGTCGTACCACGCCAGCCACGACCTGCTCACCGGGCTGGTGAACCGGCGCGAGTTCGAGAGCCGGCTCGAGCGGGCGCTCAAGAGCGCCAAGGCGCGCGAAGCCTCCTACGCGCTCTGCCACCTCGACATCGACCAGTTCAAGATCGTCAACGACACCTGCGGCCACAGCGCCGGAGACGCGCTGCTCGGGCAGGTGGGGGCGCTGCTGAAATCCAAGGTGCGCTGGCGCGACACGCTGTCGCGTCTCGGGGGCGATGAGTTCGGAATCCTTCTCGAGAGCTGTTCGCTCGACGAGGCGATGCGCACCGCCGAGACGCTGCGCGACAGCGTGCGCAACTTCCGCTTCACCTGGGAGGACCGCGTCTTCAAGCTCGGCGCCAGCGTCGGCGTGGTGCCGATCACCGCCGAGAACGAGGACGTGGCCTCGATCCTGTCTGCGGCCGGCAGCGCCTGCGCCGCCGCCAAGGAGGGCGGCCGCAACCGCGTGCACTCCTTCGCCGAGAACGACATGGAGCTCATGCGGCGGCGCAAGGAGATGCAGTGGGCGGCGCGCATCAACGCGGCGCTCGAGGAGGGGCGCTTCGAGCTGTTCCGCATGACGATTCTGCCGCTGCAGCGCGCCGAGTCCGGCGCGCAGTACGAGCTGCTGCTGCGCCTGAAGGACGAGACCGGGCGCATCGTCGCCCCCAATGACTTCATCGCCGCGGCCGAGCGCTACGGCATCACGCCGAATATCGACCGCTGGGTGATCGAGAACGCCTTCCGCTGGCTGGTGTCCGAGGCCGACGAGCGCGAGAAGCTGCTGCGCTGCTCGATCAACCTGTCGGGCCAGAGCCTCGGCGACGACAAGTTCCTGCCGTTCGTGCAGGAGCAGTTCAATCGCAGCGGGCTGGATGCCACCAAGATCTGCTTCGAGATCACCGAGTCGGCCGCGGTGCAGAACTACGCCCAGGCCAACCGCTTCGTGCAATCGCTCAAGGCGCTGGGGTGCAAATTCGCGCTCGATGATTTCGGCAAGGGCCACTCATCGTTCGGTTACCTGAAGCACTTCCCGGTGGATTTCCTCAAGATCGACGGCAGCTTCGTCAAGGAAATCCTGCACGACCCCATCGACCGCGAGATGGTGCGCTCGATCAACGAGATCGGACATCTCACCGGCAAGCAGACCATCGCGGAGTTCGCCGAGAACGCCGAGATCATCCAGATGCTCACCAGCCTCGGCGTCGACTATGCGCAGGGCTACGGCGTGGCGCAGCCGCAGCGCGTGCTCAAGTCCGCGGTCGCCTAGTCGCTGACACACTCACCGCCGCGCTACGGCGCGTAGAAGTAATAGTCCGCGGTGTAGGGGATGCGCGCTTCCCGGCCGGCCTTCGCCGCATCGCATCCGGCGGCGAGCGGCGCTGCACCGCCGCGAGTGTGCAGGCGCTGCACCGTCGTCACCCGCTCGAAGAGCCCGCTGCCTGCATGGCTTACCACGTTCACCAGCAGCCAGGCGGCGGCTGTGGGATCGGGGGAGTCGACGTGCGCTACCGCCTTGCCGGTGATTTCGCTCCCATCCTTGTACTTCCAGCTGGGGCCAGCGAAGTGGTGCCCGACCACGGCGCCATGTGCGTCGCGCAGTTGCGCGTCCGGCGCCTTGAGCGTCCACTGGAACTTGTCGTCGTCGGCCGCCTTGCAGACGTAGATCTGGGTACCCGAGGCGTGTACCGCCAGCACCAGATTCGCGCCGGCGGGCGCGCGCAGCGCCTCCGGGACGTCCGCCGGGAGAGCGCTCGGCGCCGCAACGGCCCTTGCGCAGCACAGCAGCGCCGCGACACACGGCAGCGGGAGCCGAAGCTCGTTACGTTTCATGGCGCACCTTCCTGCCTGTGTGGATCGAAGTACCGTCCTGGCCGCAGCAGCGGTTCAACCGCCGAAGCTTAGCCGCATCGACAGGTCCACCGCCCGCACGTGCTTGGTGAGACCGCCGATCGACACGTAGTCGACACCGGTCGCGGCGATCGCGCGCACCGTCTCGAGCGACACGCCGCCGGAGGCTTCGAGCCTGACGCCGGCGCCGTGCTGGCGGTTGAGCGCTACCGCGGAGCGCATCTCGTGCAGGCTGAACTCGTCCAGCATGATGACCTCAGGACGGGCATCGAGCGCTTCGCGCAGCTCACCGAGGGTCTCGACTTCGACCTCGACCGGGATGCCCGGGGCGCCGCTGCGGGCCGCGGCGATCGCAGCGCCGATGGTGCCGGCGGCAACGATGTGGTTCTCCTTGATCAGCACCCGGTCGTACAGCCCCATGCGGTGATTGTCGGCGCCGCCGCAGCGTACCGCGTACTTCTGCGCAGTGCGCAGACCGGGCAGCGTCTTGCGCGTGTCGAGAATGCGGCAGCCGGTGCCGGCGACGGCATCGACGAAGCGCCGCGCCTCGGTCGCGGTTGCCGACAGCAGCTGCAGGAAGTTGAGCGCGGTGCGCTCGCCGCTGAGCACCGCACGTGCGGGGCCCGAGATCTCGCAGATCACCTGACCGGCGGCGACCCGCCCGCCGTCCCCGGCATGCCAGTCGAGCCGCACCCGCGGGTCGAGACGGCGGAAGGTCTCCTGCGCCCAGGTGCACCCGCACAGCACCGCATCCTCGCGCGTGATGATGGCGCCGCGCACCTGCTGCCCGGCCGGCACGAGGCTGGCGGTGACATCGCCGCTGCCGATGTCCTCGCGCAGCGCCGCATCGACCTGGGCGCCGAGATCCTCGGGAAGGGCGGGCATCAAGCCTCGCCCGCCGCGCTGAAAAAGGGCCGCAGGCCGCTTTTTCCCATGAATCAGTGGCCGAGGAACGGCAGTCCGTGGCTCGCACCGGCCATGCACATGATCATCGGGATCGAGAGCACGAAGTTGATCCGCGAGGCCATGCCGGCGACCTTGCGCGCCTTGGCCTTTTGCTCGTCGGTCGCGGCGACCATGCCGAGAATCTTTTTCTGGTTGGGCCAGATCAGCACCCAGACGTTGAGGAGCATGATGGTGCCGAGCCAGGCACCGCTGCCGATGGTGCGCAGATAGTAAGCCGTGTGGCCGCCGGGATCGGCGAGGCCGCCGAAGGTGAAGGCGCTGAGAAAGCTCGCTCCCAGCAGCCACGCGCCGCCGAGCCAGGTCGCGACCGCGCCCCAGCGGAACCAGAACAGCGCCCGCGGGGCCACGTACTTGGTGATGCCGGCGCCGCCCGGACCGCCCTTGTCGGCGGCGGCGTCCGCCAGCGCCGGAGTCTGCGCGACGTTGAAGTAGTACAGCAGCCCGATCCAGAACACGCCGGCGACGATGTGGAACCAGCGCGCCAGTCCCGCCTGATTGAACTGCGTGCCGCCGAGCGCCACGGTCAGCACCAGAGCGAGGACGATGCCGAGAACCAGGGATCGGCGGTGATCGTTCAGGACATTCATGGCTTCGCTCTCCAAGTTATTGTTTCAGTTGACAGGAAGCGTGACCCGAGCATTTGAAGAATAGGCGAGGCACCCCCATAATTCAACGCACGCACCAGGCGCGGCTTCAATGGCACATGCCCGCTGAATTCACACCGCCGCCCGACGGCGCGCCGCGCCCGCCCTCGCCGTGCACCCAAGTCTGTACGCTGGATGCCGGGGGCTACTGCATCGGGTGCCTGCGGACGGGAGCCGAGATCGGGCGGTGGATGAGCATGAGTCCGGCCGAGCAATGGCGGCTGATCGCGGAGCTCGCCGAGCGCCGCAAACGTATGAGGTAGTCATGGAAGTGGCAGAGACAGAAGTAGTGGAGCGGATCAAGGCCGAGCTCGCCTCGGCGCCGGTGGTGCTGTTCATGAAAGGCACGCCGGACTTTCCGCAGTGTGGCTTCTCGGCGCAGACCGTGGCGGCGCTGCGCGCGGTCGGCGCGGACTTCAAGCACGTCAACATCTTCGAAGAGCCGGAGTTGCGCGACGCGCTCAAGCGCTATTCCAACTGGCCGACCTACCCGCAGCTGTACGTGAACGGCGAGCTGATCGGCGGCTGCGATATCGCGCTGCAGATGTATCAGAGCGGCGAGCTCAAGACGCTGCTCGCCGCGGCCGGCGCCGCCAGGTAAGCCGCTACTCCGGCAGCGGCGGCTCTTCCTCCGGCGGCGCTTCGGCGGCAGGGGCGCTCCAGCCGAGCTCGCGGGCGCGCTGCTCGGCAGCCTGGTGGCTGTCGCGCAGGCGGTTGCACACCAGGCAGAAAATCTCCGCGCTGCGCTCGGCGTCATAGCGTGCGCTGTGTGCGCTCCCCGGGTCCCAATCCAGGCCCGCCACCGCCAGCGCCTTGGCGAGCACCGTCTGGCCGAGCGCAGCCCCCGCGAGCGTCGCCGTATCGAAGCACGAGAACGGATGAAAGGGATTGCGCTTCACGTCCGCGCGGCTCACGGCGGCGTTGAGGAAGGTCAGGTCGAAGGCGGCGTTGTGGCCGACCAGGATGGCGCGGCGGCAGCCGTAGGCGCGCAGTGAGTGGCGCACCTCGCGGAATACGCGCTGCAGCGCCTCGCGCTCCGGCAGCGCCGGGCGCAGCGGGTGATGCGGGTCGATGCCGGTGACGGCAAGCGCTGCCGGATCGAGGCGCGCTCCGGCGAACGGCTGCACGTGATAGTTGTGAGTCGCGCCGCGCTTGAGCAGGCCGTCGCTGTCCATGTCGATCAGCACGGCGGCGATCTCGAGCAGCGCATCGGTCGAGGAGTGAAAGCCGCCGGTCTCCACGTCGATCGCCACCGGCAGGTAGCCGCGGAAGCGGCGTGCCATGGCCGGCGCGCTCGGCAGCGCGGCGGACGGCTCGCTCACGTGCGGCCCGCCAGGCGCCACGCGACCCGCTCGCCGGCGCGCAGCGGCACGAGCTCGTCGTCCCCGAACGGGTAGTGCGCCGGCACCTCCCAGGGCTCGTCGGTGAGCGTGAGGCTGCCGGTGTTGCGCGGCAGTCCGTAGAAGTCCGGGCCGTGGAGGGATGCGAAGCCCTCGAGCCGCTCGAGCGCGCCTGCGGCGGCGAAGGCCTCGGCATACAGCTCGATGCCGGCGTGCGCGCAGAAGATCCCGGCGCAGCTTACCCGGGCCTCTTTGGCGCGGCGCGCATGCGGCGCGCTGTCGGTGCCGAGGAACAGGCGCGGGCTGCCGCGTGTCACCGCGGCGAGCAGCGCCGCGCGCTCGGCTTCGGCCTTGAGCACCGGCAGGCAGTAGTGGTGCGGGCGCAGGCCGCCGGAGAACAGCGCGTTGCGGTTCATGAGCAGGTGCTGCGGCGTCACGGTGGCGGCGATGCCGCTTCGCCCGCCGAGAACGAAATCGAGGGCGGCGCGCGTGGTGATGTGCTCGAAGACGATCCGCAGCGTCGGCAGCCGCTCCGCTAGCGGCGCGAGCACGCGCTCGATGAAACGCGCTTCGCGGTCGAACACGTCGACGGCCGGGTCGGTGACCTCGCCATGCACCTGCAGCACCATGCCGAGCTCGGCCATGCGCGAGAGCACCGGCTCGATGCGCCGCACGTCGCTCACACCGGCATTCGAATGGGTGGTGGCGCCGGCCGGATATAACTTGAAGCCGTGCACGAATCCGCTGGCCCGCGCGCGCTCGACCTCCTCGGGCGGCGTACGGTCGGTGAGATAGACAGTCATCAGCGGCTCGAATTGCGCGCCCGCGGGCAACGCCTCGAGGATGCGGCGGCGGTAGGCGAGCGCCAGCTCGGTGGTGGTGAGCGGCGGGCTCAGGTTCGGCATCACAATGGCGCGCGCAAAGCGCGCCGCGGTGAACGGCAGCACCGCGCGCAGCGCCGCGCCGTCGCGCAGGTGCAGGTGCCAGTCGTCCGGCCGGCGGATGACGAGCGTCGTCATGCGCGGCTGCCCGGCGCACCGAGCGCCTTCTGGCCGAGCAGCAGCTCGAGCGCGAAGCGCACGCCGAACCCCGTGACGTCGGTCGCGACGTGCGCCAGACCGCCGCTGCGCGTTGCGGCCGACAGATCGACGTGCGCCCAGGGCGTGTCGGCCGGCACGAAACGCGCCAGAAAGCGCGCCGCCAGGATGTGATCGCCCTTGCCGTCCAGGGTGCACTGCACGACGTCGGCCACCTTGCTTTCCAGCTCCGCGTCGTAGTCGGGCTCGAAGGGAAAATTCCACACGCGCTCGCCGCTCGCGCGCCCCGCTTCGATCAGCTTCGGCACCAGCCGCGCGCGGTTGGTGAACACGCCGCTCATGCGCTCGGTCAGGGAGTACACGCAGGCGCCGGTGAGCGTCGCGAAATCCAGCAGCAGGCGCGGGCGGGTGCGCCCGGCGAGCGCGAGGGTGTCGGCGAGCACCATGCGGCCCTCGGCATCGGTGTGGATCACCTGGATGGTGACGCCGTTGGCCGCGCGCACCACCTCCTGCGGGCGGTAGGCCGTCGGCCCGATGCGATTCTCGGTGATCGCGAGCCACGCGTCGGCGGCGAGCGGCGCGCCGAGCTCGGCGAGCGCGATGAGCGTCGCCAGCGCGACCGCGCTGCCGCTCATGTCGGTGTGCATGTCGAGCATCGAGCGGTGCGTCTTGAGGTTCACGCCGCCGGTGTCGAACAGGATGCCCTTGCCGACCAGCGCGACATCGGGTCGGGCGGAGCGCGCGCGGCGCGCGGGGCGGTAGCTGAGGTGCGCAATGCCGGCGCCGCGCACCGGGTTGCCGGCCGCCACGGCGAGGAACGCCCCGGCGCCGGCGCGGCGCAGCGCCGACTCGTCCAGCCAGCGCAGGCCGAGGCGGTGGCGACGCGCAAGCTCAACTATCGCGCGCCGGTAGCCGCGCGCGTCCAGGATGTTGGGCGGGAGCGCGGTGAGCCAGCGCGTGAGATTCGTGCCGCGGGCGACGGCTGCGACGTAGCGCGTGTCGACGCCCGCACCGTTCACCAGCAGCAGGCGCCGCACGCGCGGCTCGGCCCGCGCCGGCGCACGGTAGCTCGGCAGAGCGAACGCTTGCGCGAGCGCGGCCGCAAGCAGCGCTTCGAGCGAGGTGCGCGCCGCGGCGGCCGTGCCGGGAGCGAACAGCGCGACGCTGGCGGGGTTGCGCGCCGCGGCCTCCCTCACCATGCGCCCGGCGAGCGTCAGCCGCTCGAAGGGGCTGGCATCGGCGCGGATGTAGCCGAGCACGGCGAGCGTCTGGCGCTGGTTGCTGAGCGTGGTGGCGCGCACGCTCCCGGGGGTGGCGGGGGCGCGCGCATCGAGCTGCCGCCAGCGCGCGCTTTCGGGCAGCGGCGCGAACGCGCCGCGCGCCACCGGGTACGTCACCATGACGAGCAGGGCGTCGGCTTGCGCGGCGCCGGCGGCGCTCGCGGCGACGATGGCGGGCGCACGCGCGGCAGGCAGCACGGCGCCGCCACGGGCGCCTGAGACCCCGGAGCTCACTTGCTTTACCTGCCGCCGCTGGCCATCATTGCCCATTCTATCGCGACCGCAGCACAACACGCGCGCGGTGAGCCCTGCGATCGGGGTCCGCGCGCGGCGGCGCGCATCGCGCAGCGAGCAAACCCGCATGACCGAACCGCTGAAGCTGGAAGATCTGGATCCGGTTGAGACCCGTGAGTGGCTCGAATCGATCGATTCGGTGCTGCAGAGCCAGGGTCCGGAGCGCGCGCATTACCTGCTCGAGCGGCTGATCGATTACACGCGCCGCAGCGGCGCCTATCTGCCGTTCAAACCCAACACGGCGTACGTCAACACCATTCCCACCGGCCGCGAGCCCGAGTACCCCGGCAACCGCGCGCTCGAGCGGCGCATCGAGGCCTACATCCGCTGGAATGCGCTGGTGATGGTGCTGCTCGCCAACAAGAAGTCCTCCGAGTACGGCGGCCATCTGGCGAGCTACGCCTCGTCGGCGACGCTCTACGAGGTGGGCTTCCACCACTTCTGGCGCGCGCCTTCCGAGCAGCACCCGGGCGACATGGTGTTCATCCAGGGGCATTCATCGCCGGGCATCTACGCGCGCGCCTTCCTCGAGGGTCGCTTGAGCGAGGCGCAGCTGCGGCTGTTCCGCCAGGAGGCCGGCGGCCCGGGGCAGGGCCTGTCGTCGTATCCGCACCCGTGGCTGATGCCGGATTTCTGGCAGTTCCCGACCGTGTCGATGGGCCTGGGTCCGATGATGGCGATGTTCCAGGCGCGCTTCACGCGCTACCTCGAGCACCGCGGGCTGGTGAAGCCGTCGGATCAGAAGGTCTGGGCGTTCCTCGGCGACGGCGAGATGGACGAGCCCGAGTCGATGGGCGCGCTCACCATGCCGGTGCGCGAGGGGCTCGACAACCTCATCTTCGTCATCAACTGCAACCTGCAGCGCCTCGACGGTCCGGTGCGCGGCAACGGCAAGATCATCCAGGAGCTCGAGGCGGCATTCCTCGGCGCCGGCTGGAACGTCATCAAGGTGCTGTGGGGCTCGCGCTGGGATCCGCTGCTGGCGCGCGACCACAAGGGGCTGCTGCGGCGGGTGATGGAGGAATGCGTCGACGGCGAGTACCAGAACTTCAAGGCCAAGGGTGGCGCCTACACCCGCGAGCATTTCTTCGGCAAATACCCCGAGCTCAAGGCCATGGTCGCCAACATGTCCGACGAGGAGATCTGGCGGCTGAACCGCGGCGGACACGATCCACAGAAGGTGTACGCGGCGTACGCCGCGGCCGCCACCCACAAGGGCCAGCCGACTGTGATCCTCGCCAAGACCGTCAAGGGCTACGGGCTCGGCAAGGGCGGCGAAGGCCAGATGGTCGCCCACCAGCAGAAGAAGCTCTCGGATGAGGACCTGAAGACGTTCCGCGATCGTTTCAACATTCCGGTCCCGGACGCGGAGGTCGGCAAGCTGCAGTTCGTCATGCCGGCGGAGAATTCCGACGAGGCCCGCTACCTGCACGAGAAGCGCACCGCGCTCGGCGGCTATCTGCCGCAGCGGCGTCGCACCGCGCCGCCGTTACCGATCCCGGCGCTGGAAGCCTTCGGCTCGCTGCTCGAAGGCACCGGCGAGCGCGAGATCTCGACCACCATGGCCTTCGTGCGGCTGCTGCAGACGCTCCTCAAGGACAAGAACATCGGCCGCAACGTGGTGCCGATCGTGCCGGACGAGGCACGCACCTTCGGCATGGAGGGACTGTTCCGCCAGATCGGTATCTACTCATCCGTCGGCCAGCTGTACACGCCGCAGGACGCCGAGACCCTCATGTCCTATCGCGAGGACAAGAAGGGACAGATGATCGAGGAGGGCATCAACGAGGCGGGGTCGCTGTGCTCGTGGATGGCCGCCGGCACCGCCTACAGCAATCACGACATCAACATGGTGCCGTTCTACATCTTCTACTCGATGTTCGGCTTCCAGCGGGTCGGGGACTTCATCTGGGCGGCGGGTGACATGCAGGCACGCGGCTTCCTCGTCGGGGCGACAGCGGGGCGCACCACGCTCGCCGGCGAGGGGCTGCAGCACCAGGACGGCCACAGCCAGCTGGTCGCCACCACCGTTCCCAACTGTCTGGCCTACGATCCGGCCTACGCCTACGAGCTCGCCGTCATCATTCACGACGGCATGCGGCGCATGTACGCCGAGCAGGAAAGCGTTTTCTATTACATCACCGTGATGAACGAGAACTACCCGCAGCCGGCGATGCCGGCCGGGGTGCAGCAGGGCATCCTCAACGGCGCCTATCTGCTGCAGATCGGCGGGCGCGGCAAGGTGCGCGCGACGCTGCTCGGCTCCGGGACGATTCTGCGCGAATGCCTGGCAGCGGCCAAGATTCTCGAGGACGACTACGGTATTCCGGCCGACGTGCTCTCGGTCACGAGCTTCAGCGAGCTGCGCCGTGAGGCGCTGGAATGCGAGCGCTGGAACCTGTTGCATCCCGGAGAGAGCCCGCACGTGCCGTACGTGCAGCAGCTGCTCAAGGACCGCGAGGGTCCGGTGGTTGCTGCGACCGATTACATGCGCACCGTGCCCGACCAGATCCGCCAGTGGGTGCGCGGCCGCTACGTCACGCTCGGAACCGACGGCTTCGGCCGCTCGGACTCGCGCGCGGCGCTGCGCCGGCACTTCGAAGTCGACCGCAACTACATCGCCCTCGCGGCGCTCAAGGCGCTCGCGGACGAAGGGCAGGTGGTCGAGGCGACGGTGACGGCGGCCATCAAGGCGCTCAGCATCGATCCCGCGAAGCCGGTGCCGTGGAAGGTCTGAAGGGGCGGCGAGCAGCATGAGCGCGGCTCTTATGGAAGTGCGCGTACCCGATCTCGGCAACTTCAAGGACGTTGCCGTCATCGACGTGCTGGTAAAACCCGGAGAGAGCGTGGCGTCCGAGACCCCGCTCATCACACTCGAGACCGACAAGGCGACCATGGACGTGCCCTCGACCGCCGACGGTGTCGTCGAGAAGCTGCACGTCGCCAAGGGCGGAACGGTTTCCACGGGCGACCTGGTGGCGACCTTGAGACCGGCGGCCGGGGCGGCCGCGGATGCAGCGCCGGCCACCGCGCCGGCGGCGAAGGCCGCCGCGACTGCCAAGCCCGCACCTGAGGCCGCACCTCAGGCCGCGCCACAGACTGCAGCACCGGCGCGTCCCGCGACGGCACCCGCGGCGTCTGCATCTGCGTCGGTGCCCGAGGGCGCCGCACCGGGCGGTGCGCTGGTGCCACGGTCGCAGCTCGGCAAGCCGACTTCCTTCCGCAGTGATCTGGCGCCGATCGACGAGCCGGGATTTTCGCGCGCACACGCCGGGCCCTCGGTGCGCAAGTTCGCGCGCGAGCTGGGTGTTGACCTGGCGCGCGTCACGGGGCGCGGTTTCAAGGGGCGGATCACGCACGAGGACGTGAAAACATTCGTCAAGAGCGCGCTCGCGCCGGGTGCCGCGGGTGCGTCGGGGGCACCCGCACCGGCAGGCGGGGCGCTGCCGGCGTTGCCGCAGGTCGATTTCGCGCAGTTCGGACCCGTCGAGACGCAGCCGCTGTCGCGCATCCAACGGATCTCCGGTCCGCGCCTGCAGGCGAGTTGGGCCAACATCCCGCACGTCACGCAGTTCGACGAAGCGGACATCACCGAGCTCGAGCAGACGCGCGCTGCGCTCAAGGACCGCGCGCAGGCCGCGGGGGTCAAGCTCACGCCGCTCGCTTTCATCATGCGCGCCTGCGTCAAGGCGCTGCAGGAATTCCCGCGCTTCAATTCCGCGCTCGATGCCGGTGGCGCCAATCTCATCGTGCGCAAGTTCATCAACGTCGGGTTCGCGGCCGACACTCCCAACGGGCTGGTGGTGCCGGTGGTGCGCGATGCGCACCGCAAGGACGTCTACGAGCTCGCCCGCCATCTGGGGGTGCTCGCGGAGAAAGCGCGCGCCGGTAAAGTGCCGCCAGCCGACATGCAGGGCGGCTGCTTCACCATCTCGAGCCTCGGCGGGATCGGTGGCACGGCCTTCACGCCCATCATCAACGCGCCCGAGGTTGCGATTCTCGGCGTATCGCGCTCCGCCATGCGGCCGGTGTTTCGCGACGGCGCGTTCGTCCCGCGCCTCATCCTGCCGCTGTCGCTGTCCTACGATCATCGCGTCATCGACGGCGCCATGGCGGCGCGCTTCACGACCTACCTGGCGCAGACGCTCGCCGATCCCCGCGGGCTGCTCGAGGCGGTGCTGTGAGTCGCGTGGACCTCATGGTCCCGGACATCGGCAACTTCAGCGACGTCGAGGTGGTGGATGTACTGGTGAAGGCCGGCGAGTCGATCGAGGTCAACTCGCCCCTCATCACGCTCGAGACCGACAAGGCGTCGATGGACGTGCCCGCGACCGCGGCCGGCACGCTCGCCGAGGTGCTGCTCAAGCGCGGCGACAAGGTCTCGAAGGGCTCGCTCATCGCGCGCGTCGAGACGCAGGCTAAGCAGGCCGAGCCGGCGCAGGCGGCGCCGCCGGCGGCACCGCCCGCGGCACGCGCGGCGCCTGCTGCCCGCGAGAGCCCGCCGCCGGCGCCGGTCGCCGCCAGCGAGGGAGCGGGCGACACCGTGCGCATGCCGCAGCCCAAGGGGAGCGCCGCCGAGCGCGCGGCGGCGGATTTCAACGCCTCGACCGAGCTGCTGGTGCTGGGCTCGGGACCGGGCGGCTACACGGCCGCATTCCGCGCCGCGGATCTCGGCCTCAAGGTGACGCTGGTCGAGCGCTGGGCGGAGCTCGGCGGGGTGTGTCTCAATGTCGGCTGCATTCCCTCCAAGGCGCTGCTGCACGCCGCCAAGGTGATCGAGGATGCGGCCGAGATGAGCGAGCGCGGCATCGCCTTCGGCGCGCCGAAGATCGACCGGGCGCGGCTGCGCACCTGGAAGACTTCGGTGGTGAGGAAGCTCACCGGAGGCCTGCGCGTGCTGGCGCGGCAGCGCAAGGTCACGGTGGTGCAGGGCACCGGCCGTTTCGTCGGGGCCAACGTCCTCGAGGTGATGAGCGCGAGCGGCTCACAGCGGATCCGCTTCGAGCAGTGCGTCATCGCGGCCGGGTCCGAGCCCTTGCGGCTGCCGGGACTGCCGCCCGATCCGCGCATCATGGACTCGACCGATGCGCTCGAGCTGCCGGAATTCTCCGGGGGCCTGCTGGTAGTCGGCGGCGGCATCATCGGACTCGAGATGGCGTGCGTGTTCGATGCGCTCGGCAGCCGCGTGAGCGTCGTCGAGCTCACCCCGCAGCTGATGCCCGGGTGCGATCCCGACCTGGTACGGCCGCTCGAGCGGCGCATCCGCGCCCGCTACCAGCAGATCCTGCTCGGCACGAGGGTCGCGGCCATCGAGCCGCAGGCCGCGGGACTCAAGGTGAGCTTCGCCGGCGACCAGGCGCCCGAGCCGCAGCTGTTCGAGCGCGTGCTGGTGGCGGTCGGGCGCGTACCGAACGGGCGGCAGATCGGCGCCGAGCACGCCGGCGTCGCGGTGTCCGAGCGCGGCTTCATCCCCGTCGACCGCCAGATGCGCACCAATGTCCCGCACATCTTTGCGATCGGCGACATCGCCTCCGCCCCATTGCTCGCCCACAAGGCGATGCATGAGGGCAAGGTGGCCGCGGAGGTCGCCGCCGGCCGCAAGGCGGCCTTCGACGCGCGCGTCATCCCTGCCGTGGCCTACACCGATCCGGAGATCGCCTGGGTCGGGCTCACCGAGACCGAGGCGCGCGCCAGTAACACCGCCGTCAGCAAGGGCAGCTTCCCCTGGGTGGCGAACGGTCGCTCGCTGTCGCTCGGGCGCGAGGATGGCTTCACCAAGCTGCTGTTCGATCCCGACAGCAAGCGTCTGCTCGGCGGCGGCATCGTCGGTACCAACGCCGGCGAGCTGATCAGCGAAGTAGCCCTCGCGCTGGAGACCGGCTGCGACGCCGAGGATATCGGGCTCACGGTCCATCCGCATCCCACGCTGTCGGAGACTGTGGCGGGGGCGGCCGAGGCGGTCGCGGGCACGCTGACGGACCTGTACATCCCGAGGAAATAGCCCTGCGCGCTGGATCAGCTCCGCGAGGGCCGCGGCGTGCGCCGCCGGCGGAGCGCATTGCGGCGGATGGCGGCGCCCACGCCGCTCTCCTTCGCCGCCGGTTTCGTCTTGTGCCGGAACTCGCACAGGTCGCGGATGATGCAGGTCGGGCACTTCGGCGCGCGCGCCGTGCAGACGTAGCGGCCATGGAGGAGCAGCCAATGGTGCGCGTCCTTGCGGTACTCGGGCGGCGTGTTGGCGCGCAGCGCGTCCTCGACCTGGCGCGGCGTGCGCCCCGGAGCGAGCCCGGTGCGGTTGGCGACCCGGAAGATGTGGGTGTCGACGGCGATCTCCACCTCGCCGAACACCATGTTGAGAATGATGCTGGCGGTCTTGCGACCGACACCGGGAAGCGCCTCGAGCGCGGCGCGGTCGCCGGGCACTGCGCCGCCGTGCCGGTCGATGAGCGCCTGTGCGAGGCCGATCAGGTTCTTCGACTTGGTGTTGTAGAGCCCGACGGGCCGGATGTACGGTTTCACCCCCTCGACGCCCAGGGCGACGATCGCCGCGGCCGTGTTGGCGACGGGGAACAGCTCACGGGTGGCGGCGTTGACGCTCCTGTCAGTGGTGTGCGCCGAGAGCATCACCGCCACCAGCAGCTCGAACGGCGAGCCGTGCAGGAGCTCGGTGGTCGGCGCGGGGTTCGCGGCCTTCAAACGCCGGAAGATCGCCGAGCGCGTGGCGGCATGCATGCGTGGACCTCAGCGCACGGCCTGCTTGCGCTCCGCGACCAGCGCGGCACGTGCGTCGGCAAGCACGCTCAGCCGCGCGCCGTGGGCTGCGAAGCGCGCGCGGTTGTCACGCGGCGCCGGCGCCGGCGGGACGTGCGGCGGACTCGCACGCGGCACCATGGCGATGCAATCCACCGGGCAGGGAGCCACGCACAGCTCGCAGCCGGTGCATAGCCCGAGCAGCACGGTGTGCATCTGTTTGTGAGCCCCGACGATCGCATCCACGGGGCAGGGCGGCAGACAGCGCGCGCAGCCGATGCAGGCCTCCTCGTCGATCTGCGCCACGAGCTCGGGTCCCTCGATACCGTTGGCGGGATTCAGCGGCAGCGGCCTGGTGCCCAGGAGCCCCGCGAGCGCGCCGATGGTGGCGGCGCCACCCGGCGGGCACTGGTTGATCGCCGCCTCGCCGGCGGCGATCGCCTCCGCATACGGGCGGCAGCCCGGATAGCCGCAGCGCGTGCACTGCGTCTGCGGCAGCAGGGCATCGATTTCGTCGGCCTTCAGGTGATCCTCATGCCGGGCGTAGCGCCGGCATCTGCCGACAGCAGGAACGGCCCCTCTCCCGCACCGCTAGCCGCCAGCACCATGCCTTCCGACACTCCGAACTTCATCTTGCGGGGCGCGAGATTCGCCACCACGACGGTGAGCCGACCGGCGAGGGACGCCGGATCGTAGGCCGACTTGATGCCCGCAAACACCGTGCGGGTCTCGGTGCCGAGATCGAGCGTGAGCTTCAGGAGCTTATCGGCGCCGTCGATGGTCTCCGCCCTGACGATGCGCGCGACGCGCAGCTCGACCTTGCGGAACTCGTCGATGGACAGTGCGGCGCCGCCGGGAGCGGCGGCGGCCGGTGCCGTGCCGGTGGGTGTGGCCGCCGCAGGCGCGCCGCTGTCGAAAAGCGCATCGAGCTGTTTCGGGTCGACGCGCGTCATAAGGTGCTGGTAGGGGTTGATCCTCTCCGGCCACTCCATTGCATCCCGCCACACGAAGGGCCGGTCGAGTCCAAAAAGCTCGCGCGCCACGCGCTCGGCGAGCGCGGGCAGCACCGGCGCCAATAATACCGTCAGTACTTTGAACCCGTACAGGCAACGAGAGCAGACATCCTGGAGATGCGCAGCCTGCGCAGGGTCCTTCGCGAGCAGCCATGGCTTGACGGCATCGAAGTACTGATTGATCCAGTCGGCGAAGGCCATGCACTCGCGCATGGCCTTGCCGAACTCGCGGGTCTCATACGCGTCGCCTACTGCGGCGATCGTGGCCTGCGCAGTCTGGGCCAGGGTCGCCCGATCGTTGCTGTAGCGCAGCGCGCCGTGGAAGTGTCGCGTAATGAAGCTCGCGGCGCGGCTCGCGATGTTGACGTACTTGCCGACGAGATCGCTGTTGACGCGCGCGACGAAGTCATCGGGGTTGAAGTCCAGGTCCTCGACGCTGGCGTTGAGCTTGGCGGCGATGTAGTAGCGCAGCCATTCGGGGTCCATGCCGATCTCGAGATAGCGCAGCGGACTGATGCCCGTGCCGCGCGACTTCGACATCTTCTCGCCCGAGACGGTGATGAAGCCATGGACATACACGTGGTTGGGAACCCGATAGGGCGGTCCCGCGAACCTGAGCATCGCCGGCCAGAACAGCGTGTGAAAGTAGATGATGTCCTTGCCGATGAAGTGGATCTGCTCGGTGTCCGGGGCGGCGAGGAATTGCTCGAAGCTGCGCGGCTCGCCGTGCGCGGCGGCCTTGCCGCTCGCGAAGTAGCTGGCGAGAGCGGCGAGATAGCCGATGGGCGCATCCAGCCACACATAGAAGTACTTGCCCGGCGCGTCCGGGATCGGAATGCCGAAGTAGGGGGCATCACGCGAGATGTCCCAGTCGGCGAGCGCTTGCTCGCCGCCGGCGAGCCACTCGCGCGCCTTGTTGGCGACCTGCGGTTGCAGCGTCCCCGGCCCGTCGAGCCAGCTCTTGAGGAACCCGACGCAGCGCGGGTCGGACAGGCGGAAGAACAGGTGCTCGGAGGACTGCAGCAGCGGCTTCGCGCCGGTCAGCGTCGAGTACGGGTTGATGAGCTCGGTGGGCGCATACACGGTGCCGCACACCTCGCAGGCATCGCCGTACTGATCCGGCGAGTGGCAGTTCGGGCACTCGCCCTTGATATAGCGGTCGGGCAGGAACATGGCCTTGATCGGGTCGTAGAACTGCTCGACCGGCTTGCGGTAGATGAGCCCGGCCTCCTTGAGCCGCGCGTAGATGTCCTGCGACAGGCGCGTGTTCTCCGGCGAGTCGGTCGAGTGCCAGTGATCGAAGCTGAGGTGAAAACCCTGGAGGTAGCGCGGCCGGTCGGCGGCGATGCGCGCGATCAGCTGCTGCGGGCTCACGCCCTCGGCCTCGGCTTTGAGCATGATGGGCGCGCCGTGGGCGTCGTCCGCGCATACGAAATGCACCTGCTGCCCCTGCATTCGCTGGAAGCGGACCCAGATGTCCGCCTGGATGTACTCCATGATGTGCCCGATGTGGAACGGGCCGTTGGCGTAGGGGAGCGCGGTGGTGACGAAGATCCGCCGGGGCATGCGGTTAGTTTACAGGCCCTTGGCAAAATGGGACCTGTCCGCCTTCTTTCCGCGCCCGCGAGCGGCTATAAGGGCCCTCCATGAACTGTCCCAAGTGCGGACACGCGCAGGAGGACACGCTCAAGTGCCAGGCGTGCGGAATTTACTTCGAGAAATTCCGCCAGCACCAGGCAGGGGCGGGCGAACAGCCGCGCCGTGAGCCGGTACGCGAGGACACCGGCTTCGGGCCGGGGGCCATCGTGCTCACGGCGCTCGCCAGCGCAGCGCTGGTCTACTATTTTCTGGATGGGCGCCACACCGCGACCCGCTTGCCCGCGACCAGCCCGCCGCCCGCAGCCTCCCCGGCCGCAACGCAGCAGGCACCCGTGCCGGTCCCTGAGGCGGACGCACCGGGCGCGCTCCGGGGTCTCGAAGCCCAGCTGGCGAGCTCGAGTCCCACGCACAACCTGATCGAGAGCGCGCGCAACGCGACGGTGCTGATCAAGACCGGCTGGGGCTCCGGATCCGGGTTCATCATCGACGCGGACTGCCACGTGATCACCAACCGCCACGTGGTCGACACCAACGGCGCGCGAGTGGCGCGCAGCGTGCTCGGCAATCCGAACACGCGGCAGCAACTGAGCGCCGCGGAGTTGCAGCTGCAGGCGAATCTCGCGCGCGCGCAGCAGCTGCGGCAGGCACTGGCGGCGCAGCCGGGAAACAACCTGCAGGTCGTCGAGCTCGACGCCAAGATAGAGCAGATGCAGCAGCTGCTCGCGGATCTTCCCGGGCGCGTCTCCGGCGATATCAGCGACAAGGTCGAGCGGGCCGGACGCGGCGGCTTCACCGTCCGGCTGGTCGACGGCACAGAGTTCGACTCGCTGCACGCCGAGCTCGCCGAGGGGCGCGATCTGGCGATGTTCCAGCTGCCCGCCGATCACTGCCCGTACATCAAGCCGGGGAATTCCGGCAGCCTCGCGCAGGGCGAGCGGCTCTACACGATCGGTAATCCTCAAGGCCTCGCCTACAGCGTCACCTCCGGGATCTTCTCCGGCGCGCGCACCGACGGGACGCAGACCTATCTGCAGACCGATGCGCCGATCAATCCCGGTAACAGCGGCGGTCCGCTGGTCGACGAGAGCGGACGGGTCGTCGGCATCAACACCATGGTGATGAACGGCGCGCAGGGCATCGGCTTTGCGATCCCGATCGAGGCGGTGTACCAGGAATTCCCCGAGTTGCGTTAGCCGCTACCCGGAATCCTTGAGCTCCTCGAACTTCCCCTTGTTGATGGCCTTCTTGTAGGCCTCCTTGCCGGTGATCTGGCGCTGGTTGAGCAGCTGCTCGATCGCCGTATCCATGGTGCGCATGCCGAACTGGCCGCCCGTCTGCATGGCGTTCTCGAGCTGGTCGAGCTTGCCCTGGCGGATCAGGTTGCCGGCGGCCGGGGTGTTCACCAGGATCTCGAGCGCCGCGACGCGCCCCTGGCCGTCGGCGCGCTGCAGCAGCTGCTGCGAGACCACTCCCCGGAGCGACGTCGACAGCATGGTGCGCACGTGTGACTGCTTGTCGGAGGGAAAGACATTCACCATGCGGTCGACCGTCTGGGGCGCGCCATTGGTGTGCAGCGTCCCCATGACGAGAATGCCCATCTCCGCGGCCGTCACCGCGATGCTCATGGTTTCCAGGTCGCGCAACTCGCCGACCAGGATCACGTCCGGGTCCTCGCGCAGAGCCGAGTGCACCGCGGCGGCGAAACTCGGGCTGTGCACGCCGATCTCGCGCTGACTGATCAGGCAGCTCTTTCTCTCATGCACGAACTCGATCGGGTCCTCGACCGTGAGGATATGGCCCTTCACGCGCCGGTTGATGTCGTCGATCATCGCCGCCAGAGTCGTCGATTTCCCCGAGCCGGTCTTGCCGGTGACGAGAATCAGGCCGTTGTTGGCGCGGCACATCTGCCGCACGGCCTCGGGGAGCTTGAGCTCATCGAGGGTGAGCGCCTTGGAGGGAATGGCGCGGCACACCGCTCCCATGCCGTTCAGCTGCCGCATGACGTTGACGCGGAAGCGCCCCCGGCCCTCGAGCGTGTAGGCGAAGTCGGCGCCCTCCTTGGTCTCGAA
The DNA here is from genome assembly GCA_035603345.1 of Steroidobacteraceae bacterium. Lineage (GTDB taxonomy): Bacteria > Pseudomonadota > Gammaproteobacteria > Steroidobacterales > Steroidobacteraceae > 13-2-20CM-66-19. Next base: position 130,860 of record DATNKO010000013.1, read on the forward strand.
GCGCTCGAGCGCCGCCTTCGGCATGATCTCGTAGAGCGCCTGCTTGACGGCCTCGGCGGCCAGCTTCTCCGGCCGCAGCGCCTGCAGGTCGCCGTGGACACGGATGCGCGGCGGATCGCCGGCGATGAAATGCAGGTCCGAGCCGCGCTTGTCCAGCACTTCGTTCAGGTATGCATCGATCTGGGCCATGGAGGGCGGGGCGGCCTTCAGCCGGTCGAGCCGGTTGCCGGGGGCGCCGGGCGCGCGGGTGCGGCCACGGGCGCGGTGGCCTCGAGCTTGGGCAGGATGCTGGTATCGGTCACGAACTTCTGGAAGTTACGCTTCTCGCTGGCGTAGTTGTAAGCGTCGTCCGGGTCGACGGTACGGGCGTTGATGGCTGCGAGCAGCGCCTGGTCGAGCAGCTGCATCCCGAGGTCGCGTCCCATCTGCAACTGGCTCGGGATCTGGTGGGTCTGTTCGGTCTGGATGAGCTTGGCGATCGCCTTGGTCATCACCAGCACCTCGCAGATGGCTTTGCGGCCGTGCGCGTCCGCGGTCTTGACCAGCACCTGGGTGACCACCGCGAGCAGACTCTGCGCCAGAAAGCTCTTGGTTTGTTCGCGCTCCTCGACCGGCAGTGCGTCGATGATGCGGTCGATGGTCTTGACGGCGCCGGTCGTGTGCAGCGTGCCGAGCACCAGGTGGCCGGTCTCCGCCGCGGTCATCGCCATGGAGATCGTCTCGGCATCGCGCAACTCGCCGACCAGGATCACGTCAGGGTCCTCGCGCATCGCCGCGCGCACCCCTTCCGCGAAGCTCGGAATGTGCGTGCCGAGCTCGCGCTGGATCACCTGGCTCAGCTTGCTCCGGTGCACGAACTCGATCGGGTCCTCGAGGCTGATGATGTTGAGTTTGCGGGTCGAATTGAGGTGATCGATCATCGCCGCGAGAGTGGTGGACTTGCCGGTGCCGGTCGAGCCGGTCACCAGCACCATGCCCTGGTGGAAATCGCACAGCTTGGTGACGATCGGCGGCAGCTGCAGCTTGTCGAGCGCCGGCACGTCGGCGGGAATCGAGCGGAAGGTGGCGCCGATGCCGCTCTCCTTGCGGTAGACGTTCACCCGGAAGCGCCCGCCTTCGGAGGAGACGTACGAGAAGTCCAGGTCCTGCCCGGTGGCGAAGTGCTCGGACTGCGAGCGCGTGAGGATCTCGGCGATGTAGCCCTCGAGCTCCGAGGCGCGCAGGTCGCGGAACTTGATGGGCAGCAGGTCGCCGTGCATGCGCAGCATCGGCGGCACGCCGACTGCCAGGTGCACGTCCGAGCAGCCCTGCTGCGTGCCGAGCTTCAGGAACGCATCGATGCGCGCCAAGGCTTACCCCCGGGGAGCTAAGGGACCCCTACTTACGGCTGTTTTGCCCGAAAGGGGCAGCAGGATCAACAGCTTGTCCGCAGAAATTTGACGTAACGCACGAACTTTAGCTTGTCTGCAGAAATTTGACGTAATGCATGAGCTTTCGCAAGCGCGCCCTCCCGCCGGGCCCTGTCGCGCCACGCCAGAGGCGCGACAGCCGCCCCCTCAGCGCAGGTAGCGCTCGAGCGCCGTGCTGAGCTCGCCCATGGACTGGAAGCGCTTGGCCTTGTCGACCGCCATCGCCTTCACGACGAGGTCGGAAAGCCCCGGCGGCAGGGCGGGATTGACCTCCTGGGGTGGGCGCGCCTTGCCCTGCACGTGCTGGTACATGACCGACATGTGATCGCCGCGGGTATACGGCGGCACCCCGGTCACCATCTCGTACATGATGACGCCGAGCGCGTAGATGTCGGCGCGCTCGTCGACCTTCTTGCCGAGAATCTGCTCGGGCGCCATGTACTTCGGCGAGCCGATGACGTAGCCGGTCTTGGTGAGCTGGGTGTCGCCCTCGCGGTGCGCGGCGGCGACGCCGAAGTCGACGATCTTCAGCAGCCCCTCCTGATTGATGAGCACGTTGGCGGGCTTCAAGTCGCGGTGCACGATCCCGACCTGGTGCGCAACCGTCATGCCGGTGCAGATGTCGGTGGCGAACTGCAACGCGCGCTTCAGCTCGACGGGCTTCTCGTTCACGACCTCGCTCCCAAGGGTATGCGAGGGGAAGTACTCCATCGAGATCGCGTAGTTCCCCTGGATGTAGAGGAAGTCGTAGATGCGGATGACGTTCTTGTGGGTGATCTTGCGCGAGTAGCGCAGCTCGTGGACGAAGCGCTTCATCACCTCCTCGTCCTGTGAGACGTTGGGATTGAGGAACTTCAGGATCAAACGCTCGTCGACTACCGTGTCCTCCATCAGCAGCACGGTGCCGAAAGCGCCGCGCCCAATGCGGTCGATGTACTTGTAGCGGCCCTCGATGATGTCGCCGGGCTTGAGGGTGTTGATGTCGAGCTTCGCCACGGCCTCCGCCTGCTTCTGCGCCTGCTGCGCCGCCTGCTCGGAGATCAACTGCGTGCGGGCGGCTTCCGTCGCGGTCTGGGGCGGGCGCACGCCGGTGGGCATGGCGCTCGCCGCCGCCGGCAGGGTGGGCGCGACCGCGGAGCCGAGCGTCGCGATGCCCGCGATGCGGTTGTTGAGCTCGCTCACGGCGGCTGCCGCCATGCGCGAGATGGTCTGATCGGGCGAGGCCGCCTGCGCCTGCAGCTCGGTGCGCACCTGCACGGCGCGGCTCTCGTCCGCGACCCGCGACAGCGCCTGGATCGCCTCGATGCGGATCTCGCGCTCGGGGCGCGCGATGAGCGGCAGCAGCGTATCGACCAGCTGCGCATCGCCGAGCTTGCCGAGCGCGCGCACCACGATCGGCGTCGCCTTGTCGTTGGCGGGCGCCTTCAGCATTTCCATCAGACGCGGCACGGCACGCTTGCTGCCGATCTCGGCGAGCGCGTCCACCGCGCGCTCGCTCACCCACCAGTCGGCATCGCGCGTCGCCTGGATGAGCGATTCCACGGCGCGCTCGTCCTTGGTCTGGTTGAGGATCTCGATGGCCGCGCGGCGGATGTCCTCGTCCTTGTCACGCACCAGCTGCAGCACCGCGTCGATCACCTTCGGGCCGCCGATCTTGCCGAGCGCATCCGCGGCGCGGCTGCGCACCCACCAGTCGCTGTCCTTGAGGGCTTCCAGCAGAAACTTCACCGAGTGGGCGTTGCCGATCTCGTTGAGGACCTCGACCGCGCCGCGCCGCGCGTTCTCGTTCTCGTCCTTGAGCACCTCGATGAGGTACTTGATGGTCTCGGGGTGGTTGGCTTTTATGACCACGTCGATCGCGCGGTTGAGCACGTCGATCTCCGGGTCGCGCAGCAGCGCGCATACCCGCTCGACGTCGATCGGCCCGTCCATGCGCTGCAGCGCGGACAGGGCCGCGCCGCGGATCAGCTTGTTGGGATCCTTGAGCAGCCCCTGCAGCGCGGTCTGCACCTCCGGGGTGTTGAAGCGCGCCAGGGTATTGATGATGTGCACGCGTGCGATCGGGTCCTTGCCCTGCACCCGTCCGAGCAGCTCCGGGAGCGACTGGCGGTCGGCGATCTCACCGATGATGCGGAACAGCGCCGCCTTCTCGTTCGGCTCCTGGGCGTAGGCCGCGGTGAGGAGATCCCGCACGCCGAAGCGCGACTTCTGCGCCGCGATCACCTCGAGCAGCGCGGACTTCGACGCCCCGGGGGTGGCGAGCGCCTCGAGCAGCATGCTCGCCGGGTAGCTCTGACTGCTGGTAAGCGCCCAGGAGATGCCGGAGATTACCCGCGGACTGCCCTGCACCAGCCCGCGCAGGAACAGTGGGAAGGTCTTGACGTTGACGAGGCTCGCGAGCACGTCCACGAAAGCCATGGTGGAGGCCTTGTCGGCGTCCGGCAGGGCCGCAAAGATCGCCTCGATGGCGCCCGGGCCCATCTCCTTGAGCCGCGCGATCGCTTTCTGGCGCGTCGCGTCCGACGGCTCACTCGTGGACCGGATGTCGGTGACCAGCCGGTCGGCCCTTAAATTGCTAAAAAAACTCATTCAGTCCTTGCGACCGGAGCAGCTCCGCTATGTGTCCTGTGCGCGCCGGCAACAGGAGTCAGGTGACCCGCAGGAGGGGTCAGCCCACGGCAGGCGCAAGAGCAAGAGTATAAGGAGCGACCCCCGACAGGCGTGCGGGATTATGCCATACGCCCAAGACTGCACCCGTTACCGCTCCGGCTGCGTGACGCCGTTCCAACCTCTACAATCTACTGTTCCGACATTTGCGGTTTTGCCATGACCCCCCAACCCTCTCCGGAGGCCGTGCGCGCCACATTGGACGCGTACGTCGACCCCTATCTGGGCGAATCCCTCGGCGCCGCGCAGGCGGTCCGCGGGGTGAGCGCTGCGTCACACGGCTGGGCGGTACGGATTGCCCTGGGCTACCCCGTGGGCGGGTACAACGAGGAGCTTTCCGGCGCGTTGACCGCGGCGCTGGCCGCCGCGGGAATCGCAGGTCCCCTGGCACTCGAGCTCGAGTCGGACATTCGTGCCCACGCCGTGCAGCGCATGCTCAAGCCCCAGGGCGAAATCAAGAACATCGTCGCGGTGGCTTCCGGCAAGGGCGGCGTCGGCAAGTCGACGGTGGCGGTGAATCTGGCGCTTGCCTGGGCGGCGCAGGGTGCGCGCGTCGGCCTCCTGGACGCCGACATCTACGGGCCCAGCCAGCCGCTGATGCTCGGCCTCGCCGGCCAGCGGCCGCGGTCGGTCGACGGCAAGCACCTGCAGCCGCTGGCGGCCCACGGGGTGAGCGCCATGTCGATCGGCTTTCTGGTGGATGCCGAGCAGCCGATGGTCTGGCGCGGCCCGATGGTGACCCAGGCGCTGACCCAGCTGCTTTCCGAGACCGAATGGGGCTCGCTCGACTATCTGGTGGTGGACATGCCGCCGGGGACCGGCGACATCCAGCTGACGCTTGCGCAGCGCGTGCCGGTGGCGGGTGCGGTGATCGTGACGACGCCGCAGGACATCGCGCTCGCCGATGCGCGCAAGGGCCTGAAGATGTTCGAGAAGGTGGCGGTGCCGGTGCTCGGGATCGTCGAGAACATGAGCGTGCACGTGTGCTCGAGCTGCGGGCACATCGAGCACACCTTCGGCGCCGGCGGCGGCGAGCGTCTGGCGCAGCAGTACGGGGTGCGGCTCCTCGGGGAGCTGCCGCTCGATGCGCACATCCGCGAGGAGGCCGACGGTGGCCGGCCGACCGTGGTCGCAGCCCCCGACTCGGCGCGCGCGCGCTGCTATTTCCAGATGGCGCGGCGCACCGCGGGCGCGCTGGCGCTGCGGGCGCGCGACCGCAGCAGCCTGTTTCCGAAGATCGTGGTCGAAGAGGAGAGCTGAAGTCCGGATGGAATCAGCCAACGTACTCGAGGCGCCAACCCGTTCCGCCGTTTACACGGGCATCCTGCCGTGCCAGAAGATCAGCGAGATGGTTGCGAACGCGGAGATCGCGCCGCTGGAGATTCTGTCGCAGATTCTTGCCGATCAGGTGCAGCCGGCCAGCATCGACCTGCGCCTGGGAGACTACGCCTACCCGCTCGATGCCAGCTTTCTGCCCGGCAAGGGCACGAAAGTCCTGGAGAAGATGCGCGAGCTCGATGCCGACTTTCAAAGCTTCGGTATCGCCCTCAGAGACGGTGCGGTTCTCGAGCGAGGGCGCGTGTACGTCGTGCCGCTTCTGGAATCGATCCGCCTGAAGAGTGACGTCGCTGCGTTTGCCAATCCCAAGAGCTCGACCGGACGCCTGGACATCCTGACACGCGTCATTGCCGACGAGGCAACGCTGTTCGACCAGGTCGAGGAAGGCTACCAGGGCCAGCTGTACCTCGAGGTAGCTCCCCGGAGCTTCAGCGTGGTGGTCAGAACCGGAACCCGCCTGAACCAACTTCGGTTCCGCCGCACCAGGGGCGAAGCACCGAAGCCCATTACCGCTGCCGACTGGAAACAACTCCTGGGCGAAGGACAGGTTGCCGACACCGCCGGAGTCAGTGAGCGGACGGGTCACTTGCCCTTTTCGATCGACCTGGTCGGCTCCGGCGAGGATGGGTGCCTGATCGGCTGGCGCGCCAAGAAACACACCAAGCGGATCGATTTCGACAGACGGGACTATGACCCGCTCGAATTCTGGGAACCGCTCCGTTTCCACCGCAAGCCCTCCCTCATTCTCGATCCCGACGAGTTCTACATTCTCGTGACCAAGGAAGCCATCGCAGTCCCGCCTGATTTTGCCGCCGAGATGCTTCCGTACGACACGCGCGCGGGGGAATTCCGCGTTCACTATGCGGGATTCTTCGATCCCGGCTTCGGTTGGGATCCGTCTACGAGGAAGGCCGGCAGCAGCAGAGGCGTTCTCGAAGTACGCTCTCACGAGGTGCCGTTTGTCCTGGAACACGGCCAGAGGGTTGGCTGGCTGCGCTATGAGCGCATGGCAGAGCGGCCCCGCGCACTCTACGGACGCGAGATCGCCTCGCACTACCAGGGACAGGCTCTCAGGCTCGCAAAGCAGTTCAGACAACCTCAACCGTAGAGAGCGTCTCACTCAGCGGGTGAGACTCTGGATCTCCAGGGTCCACTGCACATCGCTCCCCTTGGTCTGCTCCACCTTTATCGGCACGTAGCCGCGCTCGGGCGAGCACCAGAAGCGGGTAACGCGCGGCGAATTGGCCTTCTGCGAGCGATACACGACGGTCGCGATCTCGCCCAGAGGGGTGGAGAGCCTGGCATCGCCCTCGCGTGCGAACTGATAGTCGCGCACGCTGTTGTTGTCGATCAGCTGCACGGTGGTCGGGGTGCGCCCGGCCAGCAGCTTCACCATCAGCGACAGCTGCACCGAGCCGTCGTCCTGCACCTGCGGGGTGAGCGGCAGGTCGACCCTGGTGCCCTCGTAGGTGCCCGTGACCCGGTGCGCCTGCCAGTCGTAGTTGAGATCGGTAGTCTTCGAAGCAGAGCCGCCACTCGATTTGAAACTCAGCGGCTGCAAGTCACCGCCCGAGACGCGCACGACGCTCACCTGCAGAGGTGGAAACACGTCGGCAGCCAGGCGGCCGATCCCGCGCGGCTCGCTGCGCGAGCTGAAGGTCCAGCTGTCACCCGTTTGCTCGAGCTTCAGCTGTGAGATTGCGACGGTCATCCCGTGCCAGATACCGGCGTAGGTCGCCTGATAGGGCTTCAGCTCGTCGCTGTGCGCTGTGCCAGACAGGGCAAGCGCGAGTGCCAGTGCCATGAGGCCGGCGCGGGCCGCGTCAATGACCTGGGCCACGAAAGTCCTCCACCAGCGGCGACTCGAGCCGCCGGCCGTCGAGCCACGGACCGCCGTCGCGCCACACCAGGCGCCGCGCGGCGAACCAACCGAGCGCCCGCGGATAGATGATGTGCTCGGTCGCCAGTACCCGAGCGGCCAGCGTCGCTTCGCTGTCACCCGGCTCGACCGCTACCTGCGACTGCAGGATCACCGGCCCGCCGTCGAGCTCCGCGGTCACGAAATGCACGCTGGCGCCGTGCGTGGCGACGCCCGCAGCGAGCACGCGGCGATGCGTGTCGAGGCCCCGGTAGCCCGGCAGGAGCGAGGGATGCACGTTGAACATGCGGCCAAGGTAGCACTCGACAAACTGCGCCGAAAGGATCCGCATGAAACCTGCGAGCGCCACCGCCTGCGCGCGCTGCGCGTCGAGGGTCGCGCGCAGTGCCTGCTCGAAGGCCGCCGCGGTCGGATGCGCGCGGCGCGCGACCGTGGCGGTCGGTGCGCCGAGCTCGCGCGCCAGCTCGAGTCCCGGGGCGTCGGCGCGATCGGCAACCACGACCGTGATCTCGGCCGCGAGCTCGCCCGTGCGGCAGGCATTCATGATGGCCGCCATGTTCGAGCCGCGTCCGGAGATCAGGATCGCGAGCCGCAGCGGCGCGCCGGCAGAGCTCATCCGTCGATGATTGCGCCGTGTCCGCCGGCGCGCACTTCGCCGATCACCGCGGCAGTCTCGCCGCGCGCGGTCAGCAGCTGCACCGCCGCGGCGGCGCTCGCGGCCGGCACGATCGCGATCATGCCGATACCGCAGTTGAAGGTACGGTACATTTCGCGGCTGTCGATGTTGCCGGTGCGCTGCAGCCAGTCGAAAACCGGATCGCGCGGCCAGCGCTTGCGCTCGAGCACCACCTCCAGACCGTGAGGCAGCACCCGCGGGACGTTGTCGCTGAGCCCGCCGCCGGTGATGTGCGCCAGCGCGTGCACCGGCTGGGCCGCGAGCAGCGCCAGCAGCGACTTGACGTAGATGCGCGTCGGCGCGAGCAGCCGGTCGATGAGCGCGCGCCCCTCGACAACCGTCTCGGCCGTGGCGCCGGCGACGTGCACCAGCTTGCGGATGAGCGAGTAGCCGTTGGAGTGCGGGCCGGAGGAGGCGAGGCCGATGACGGCGTCGCCGGCTGCGGTGCGTGTGCCGTCGACGATGGCGTCCTTCTCGACCACGCCGACGCAGAAGCCGGCCAGGTCGTAGTCTTCGTTGCTGTACATGCCGGGCATTTCCGCGGTCTCGCCGCCGACCAGCGCCGCGCCCGCCTGCACGCAGCCCTCGACGATGCCGCGCACCACCGCCTCGGCGACCGCCACCTGCAGCTTCCCGGTCGCGTAGTAATCCAGGAAGAACAGCGGCGCCGCGCCCTGCACCACCACGTCGTTGGCGCACATCGCGACCAGGTCGATGCCGATGGTGTCGTGACGGCCGGTGTCGATGGCGAGGCGCAGCTTGGTTCCAACACCGTCGGTTCCCGCCACCAGCACCGGCTGGCGGTAGCCGGGCGGCAGCTCAACCAGCGCGCCGAAGCCGCCGATGCCGGCGAGCACCTCGCGGCGGTGGGTACGCTGCACCAGCGGCTTGATGCGCTCGACCAGTTCGTCACCGGCGTCGATGTCGACACCGGCATCGCGATAGGTTATGCCGCGGCTGTCTGTCATGGGAATTTGCGCATGGATGCCGGCCGCCGTTCGGCCGCGGGAGCGTGTGCTATTGTACATTCCGCCAACGCCCTGGCGTGCGATCGAAGAGCAATGTTGCGACCGGACCTGAGAGCAAGCGCCGTGAACCGGCGCGCGCACGGCCTGGTGACGAGTCTGCTGTTGCTGTGCAGCGCGCTGCCGCCGCCCGTCTGGGCGCTGCGGCCGGTCGTGGTCTACGAGGTCGATCTCGACGGCCAGTCCGCCACCGCGCTGCAGGACGCGATGCGCGAGGCGCTGGTGCGCGCCACCGGGCGGCGCGAATCGGCCCAGGATCCCGCGCTCGGCGCTATCGTCGCCGACGCCGCCAGGTACGTTAAGAGCTATGCCTCCGGGCCGCGCAACGAGCAACAAGTGGTGTTCGACGCCGCCGCCCTCGAGCGGGCGATCGGCGCCGCCGGGCGCAGTCTCTGGGATCTCGAGCGGCCGTTCACCCTGGTGGTGCTGTGGCCGCCTCCGCTGCGCGCCGACGCTGACAACGACCGCGCCCTGCTCGAGCACGCCGCCGAGCAGCGCGGCCTGCCCGTCAGCCTGATTCCGCTGGCGGTGGTGGACGCCGGCGGCAATCCGCTCGCTGCCGACGCGCTGCTGCAGGCCGCGCAGGGGTACGGCGGCGATCAGGTGCTGGTGGGACGCACCGACAGCGCGACTCCTGCCGGGCAGCTGCAGTGGACGTTGTACGCGCGCGCAGCGAGCGACAGCTGGAGCGGCTCGCTCACCGACGGTATCGATCATACGGTCGATCTGCTCGCGCCACCGCCGGGCACCTCCGCCGGAATGGAGGAGGTTGCGACGCGCGTGCAGATCGAGGGCGTGACCGGGCTCGCCGACTACGCCAACCTCGAGCGGCTGCTGCAGAGTGTCCCGGGCGTGCGCCACGCCGCCGTCACCGAGCTCACCGCCGCCGGCATCGTGGCGTTCGAGGTGACGGTGCGCGGCGGGGCCGCAGGCCTCGAGCGCGGGTTGACCGGCTCGACGCGCCTGGTGCGCGTCGCGGCGCCCACGCCGCAGCTCGTCTACCACTATCAGCCCGCCGGCTGAGGGCGCGGGCAGCATCCGTCCGCCGCACCGTGCGTCACCTGCCCAATCTCATCTCGCTGATCCGCATAGCGCTCGTCTGGCCGATTGCCGCGGCGCTCAACGCCGGCGAGCAGCTCGCAGCGCTGTCGCTGTTCGTCGCCGCGGCGGTCTCCGACGGACTCGACGGCTACCTCGCCAAACGCTTCGACTGGACCTCCGAGCTCGGCAAGCTCCTCGACCCGCTCGCCGACAAGCTGCTGCTGGTCACGGTGTTCGTCGAGTCCGCGTGGCTCGGGCTGGTCCCCTGGTGGCTCACGGCCGCGGTGGTGGCGCGCGATGTCATGATCGCGCTCGGCGCGCTGGTCTATCGCCTGTGGTTCGGACCGCTGCGGGCACGCCCGACCGTCCTGAGCAAGATCAACACCGGGGCGCAGATCGTGTACCTGATGCTGGTGATGCTGAACGCAGCCTGCGGCCTGCCGCCGCGGGAGATGCTCGATGTGTGCGCGATCCTCGCACTCGCCACCACTGTGATCTCCGGAGTGCACTACATCCAGAGGTTCACGCGGCGCGTGTGGACGGTGTCCGCGCATACCTCCTGACAGGAGCCATGCGCCAGCTGCCCCTGGGACTGAAGCTCCCGGACCGCGCGGTATTCGCCAGCTTCGTGGGCGGGCGCAATGCCGAGGCGGTGGCGCACGCGCGTCGCATCGCCGCCGGGGAGTGCGGCGGCAGCACCTGGCTGTGCGGCGCGGCGGGCGCCGGCAAGACGCACCTGCTGCAGGCGATCTGTGCGGCGGCGGCAGAGCGCGTGCGCGCAGGGTTCGTGCCGCTCGCGCAGCTCGCGGACCTGGGTCCCGGCGTGCTCGAGGGGATGGAGCAGCTTCAATGCCTGTGCCTCGATGACCTCGACCGCGTGGCGGGCAATCGCGACTGGGAGCTGAGGATCTTCGGCCTGCTGCGCGAGACCGAGGATGCGGGCGGAGCGCTGGTGGCCGCCAGCGCGGCGCCGCCGGCGCTCATCGACTGGAGCCTCAGGGATCTCGGCTCGCGGCTGGCGGCCAGCCCGGTCTTTCAGCTGCGTGCACTCGATGAGACCGAGCAGCAGGCGGCGCTGCAGCTGCGCGCCGGGCTGCGCGGGGTGGAGCTGCCCGAGGAGACTTCGCGCTGGCTGCAACGGCGGTTTCCGCGCGACATGCGCCGGCTTTACGAGTTACTGGACACGCTCGATCAGGCCGCGCTCACCGCGCAGCGGCGCCTCACCATTCCGTTCATCCGCGAGGTGTTGCGGGCGCAAGGAGAGCCGGCGGACCCCTGAGCTGTACCGCGAGCGCCGCAACGCGCCTGCCGAGCGCCTGCGCCAGGGTCTTCTCCTCCTCGGTCAGCGTGCCGCCGTGCGCCGCGCGGGCGACGTGCGAGGCGCCATAAGGAGTCCCGCCGCTGCCGGTTTCATTCAGCGCGCGCTCGGTGTACGGCAGGCCCACGAGGTACATGCCGTGGTGCAGGAGCGGCAGCATCATCGACACCAGGGTCGTCTCCTGACCGCCGTGCATGGTCTGCGTGGAGGTGAAGACGCCCGCGGGCTTGCCCGCCAGCGCCCCGGTGAGCCACAAAGTGGCAGTGCCGTCCAGAAAATGCTTGAGCGGCGCCGCCATGTTGCCGAAGCGGGTCGGGCTGCCGAGCACCAGGCCACTGGCCTCGCGCAGATCCTCGAGCGTGGCGTAGGGCGGACCCTCGGCGGGCACCGGCCTTGCGGGGCCATCGCTTTCCGTGACGACCGGCGGCACGGTGCGCAGCCGCGCGGCAGCCCCGGCGACGGCTTCGACGCCACGGCACACGTGTCGGGCGAGCTCCGCGGTTGCGCCGCTGCGCGAGTAGTACAGCACCAGGATCTCGACCGCCGGCTGCGCTCCCATGACGAGTAGTGTAGTTGAGCCGCAGCGGCACAGATGCGGCGATCTTAAGTACTATGGAGCGCTCTGTCTCGGAGGGGCGCAGGCCCGATGATCTGTAGAAAGTGCCTGGTGGGCGGGCGCGTGCAGGGCGTGTTCTACCGCGCGACCGCCGCGCGCCGCGCACAGGAGCTTGCGATCCACGGCTACGCACGCAATCTTCCCGACGGGCGCGTGGAGGTGCTGGCGCTCGGCGAGGATGCGGCGGTGACCGAGTTCGTGCGCTGGCTGTGGACGGGGTCGTCGGCGTCCAAGGTCACCTCGGTGGAAGTGCACGAGGTGGACGTTGCCTGCGTGAGCGGCCCGGCGGGCTTCCACACCGCGTGATCACACTCGCGGCAGCTGGAATCCTTCCAATCGGCTAGCCAGTCGGTGTCGCGAGCGCAAACCCGAGGTCGTCGGCGCCGCGCCAGTGCAGCCACTGGTTGAGCACCCGATCCGGGTAGTCGCGCTTGCCCGGGCTGCCGTTGTAGAGCGCCAGCGCCTTGCGCACGTCGTTGCGCTCGGCGCCGAGGTAGAAGCGCAGGATGGCGCAGCCCATGCGGATGTTGGGCGCGATGTGCACCAGCTCATAGCGGCGCATGCCGAGCCGTTCCGGCCAGAACGGCATCACCTGCATGAGCCCGACCGCGCCGCTCGAGGAGACGGCCCAGCGGTCGAAGCGGCTCTCGATCGTGATCACCGCCATCACCAGCCCCGGAGCGAGGCGCGGCCGCTCGCCCGGCCGATGGGTCTCGCAGTACACCTGCTTGAGAATCTCCATCCGCTCGGCGGCATCGCTGACGAGCGGCCGCAGCCGCGGCTCCATCAGCTTGTACCAGACCGCCGAATCGTACTGGTCGGTGAAACACTCGGCCTGGGCGATCGCATGCGCCACGACGGCCTGCAGCTGCGGGTCGCGCTGCTGGTCGGCACCCGCGGCGCCCGCGAGCAGCAGGGCGAGCGCGGCAAACAGGGCGCCGGGCAGTGCGGCTGCGCGCTGCACCGCGGGCGACTCAGCCGCCGAGGCGCCCGCGCATGAAGGCGAGTGCCTCGTCCTGGGGAAACTCGGTGCTGGCGCTGTCACGGCGCGCGCGGTATTCGAGCCGGCCCGCCTCCAGGCCGCGCTCGGCCACCACCAGGCGGTGCGGGATGCCGAGGAGCTCGGCGTCGGCGAACTTGACGCCCGGGCGGGCGTCGCGGTCGTCGTACAGCACCTCGATGCCGGCGGCAGTGAGCTCGGCGTACAGCCGGTCGGAGACTTCACGGACACGGGCGGACTTCTGCAGGTTGAGAGCAACCAGGACGAGCTGGAAGGGCGCGATCGGATCCGGCCAGATGATGCCGCGCTCATCGTGATTCTGCTCGATAGCCGCGGCCACGATGCGCGTCACACCTATGCCGTAGCAGCCCATGTAGAGCGCGGTCTCGCGGCCGGCCTCATCGAGCACCAGCGCCTTCATGGGCTCGCTGTACTTCCTGCCGAGCTGGAAGATATGGCCGACCTCGATGCCACGGGCGAGCTTCAGTCGTCCCTTGCCGGTAGGGCTCGGGTCGCCTTCCACGACGTTGCGCAGGTCGGCGGCCGTGACCTGCTGCACGTCGCGGTCCCAGTTCACGCCGGTGAGGTGCTCGTCGTGCGCGTTCGCGCCGCAGACGAAATCGGCGAGCGCGAGCGCGCTGTGATCGGCGTACACGCGGCACTTGAGGCCGACCGGACCCACCGAGCCCGGGTCGGTGGCGGTCGCCGCGCGTACCCGCTCGGGGCTCGTCATCCGCAGGGGGCTAAGGACGCCGGGGAGCTTCTGCGCCTTGACGGCGTTCAGCTCGTGGTCGCCGCGCAGCACCAGCGCCACGACCTCATCGTTCTGACCGTCGACGATCAGGGTCTTCACGCAGCGCGCCGGCTCGATCCCGAGGAACTGCGCCAGCTGCGCGATGGTGCGCACGCCCGGGGTCGACACGCGGCGCAGCGGCTCGTGCGGAGCGGGCCGCGCGCCGGGCGGCGGCACCGCCGCGGCGGCCTCGAGACTCGCGGCGTAATCGTCGCCGTCGGAGAACACGATCGCATCCTCGCCGGACGCCGCGAGCACGTGGAACTCCTGCGAGACGTCGCCGCCGATCGCCCCGGAGTGGGCGCGCACCGCGCGGAAGGTGAGTCCGGTGCGCGTGAAGATGCGGGTGTAGGCGTCGTACATGGCGCGATAGCCCTCGCGCAGCGACTGCTCGTCGAGGTGGAAGGAGTAGGCGTCCTTCATGATGAATTCGCGCGCGCGCATGACGCCGAAGCGCGGCCGCACCTCGTCGCGGAACTTGGTCTGGATCTGGTAGAAATTCACCGGCAGCTGGCGGTAGCTCCTGAGCTCGCGCCGCGCGATGTCGGTGATCACCTCCTCATGGGTCGGGCCGGCGACGAAATCGCGCTGGTGGCGGTCCTTGATGCGCAGCAGCTCCGGTCCGTACTCGGTCCAGCGCCCCGACTCCTGCCACAGCTCCGCCGGCTGGACCACCGGCATCACCAGCTCGAACGCGCCGGCGCGGTTCATCTCCTCGCGGACGATGCGTTCGACTTTCTGCAACGAGCGCAGGCCCATCGGCAGCCAGCTGTAAAGTCCGGCCGCGAGCCGCCGGATGAGCCCCGCGCGCAGCATCAGCTGGTGGCTGATGATCTCAGCCTCTGCGGGGGTCTCCTTGGTGGTGTTGATCGGATACTGCGACAGCCGCATGCGGGCACTGGCCTTTGGGGTTGAAAATCAACGAGCTGGCATCTTAGCAGGAGGCCCCTGATAAGATGGCCGCTCTGAAATCGCCTGGCGCAGCAGGTCAGCGCGCACTTACCAAGCGAACCGAGCCTTGTATAGCGTGGAAACGCCCACCCAGGATGATGTCGTCCGGCCTCGCGGCCGGGCCATCTATCTGCTGCCGAACCTGCTGACGACAGTTTGCCTGTTCTCGGGGTTCTACGCGGTGGTCGCGGCGATCGACCATCATTTCGAGCCCGCCGGCATGGCCGTGTTCGTGGCCATGATCTTCGACACGCTCGACGGGCGCATCGCCCGCCTGACCCGCACCGAAAGCTCCTTCGGCAAGGAGTACGACAGCCTCGCCGACATGGTGGCGTTCGGGCTGGCGCCGGCCATCGTCGCCTATCAGTGGGGCGTGGTGCGCATCGCCGAGTTCGGGCACGCGTGGGGGCGCTTCGGCTGGCTGGCGTGCTTCTTCTACGCGGTGGCGGCGGCGCTGCGGCTGGCGCGCTTCAATGCGCGCGCGGCGAGCGCCGACAAGCGTTATTTCGAGGGGCTGCCGAGCCCATCCGCGGCGGCGATCGTGGCCGCTTTCGTCTGGTTCTTCAGCGAATGGCACGAGCCCGGTCTCACCGGGCTGATCCTGGCGTTCGCAGTCACCGCGAGCGCCGGAGCGCTGATGGTGAGCCGCTTCGGTTATCCGAGCTTCAAGCAGTTCAATCTCGATCGCCGCATCAAGTTCGTCTACATGGTGCTGGTGCCGCTGTTCTTCGTGCTGATCGCCATCGACCCGCCGACGATGCTGCTGTCGATGTTCGGCGTGTATGCGCTGTCGGCGCCGACGCTGTGGGTGGGGCGGCGCATCCGGCGCCTGACGCGCGGCCCGCCGCCGCCCGCGGGCGCGTGAGCGGCTCACATGGACCGGCACACGCGCGCGCAGTATCTCGGAGCGATCGGCATCGACCTGTGGGTGCCGCGCAGCCGCGGCGCGCCCGCGGCGCAGCAGCTCCCGGCCGCGGAGCTGGCGGCGCGCTGGAACGGGCTGCGGAACGAGGTCATGAGCTGTACTCGCTGCCCGCTGCATGCGACGCGTACGCAGGGCGTGCTCGGTGTCGGGCCGCAGCGCGCCGACTGGCTGGTAATCGGCGAAGCCCCGGGGGCCGAGGAGGACCGGCGCGGCGAGCCGTTCGTGGGCGTCGCCGGTCAGCTGCTCGACAAAATGCTGGCCGCCATCGGCCTCGACCGCAGCCGCAACGTCTACATTGCCAACGTGCTCAAGAGCCGGCCGCCCGGCAACCGCGACCCGAAGCCGGAGGAGGTCGCCGCCTGCCTGCCGTACCTGCTGCGCCAGATCGCGCTGCTGCAGCCGCGGCTGATCCTCGCGGTCGGGCGCATCGCGGCGCAGAACCTGCTCGCGACCGATACCTCGCTCGCACGGCTGCGCGGGCGGGTGCACCACTTCGGCGAGCTGAACACACCACTGGTCGTGACGTATCATCCCGCCTACCTGTTGCGCACCCCCGGGGACAAGCGCAAGGCGTGGGAGGACCTGAAGTTTGCCCGCAACGTATTCCAACAACTCACCGCACAAATGACCGTACCCCTGACCGCAGGCGCCGCTATCCATGGCAACCGCTCCTGAGCTGCTCTCTTCCGCCCCGGAACTGCAGATCCGCCCGATGCGCGTCGGCGACCTCAGCGAGGTGGTGGCGGTCGAGCGCGCCTCGTACCAGTTTCCCTGGAGCGAGGGCATCTTTCGCGACTGTCTGCGGGTCGGTTACACCTGCCGCGTGGTGGCGCTGGAACGTCAGCTGCTCGCCTACGGCGTCATGAGCGCCGGGGCCGGCGAGGCGCACGTCCTCAACCTGTGCGTCGCCGAGGCGATGCGCTGCCGCGGAGTGGGCAAGCGGCTGCTGCGCTCGCTGCTCGAGCGCGCGCTGGAGGCGGGCATGAGCGAGGCGTTTCTCGAGGTACGCCCTTCCAACACCGCGGCCATCCGGCTGTACCTGGCTTGCGGTTTCGTACAGGTGGGCATGCGACGCGGCTACTACCAGGCGGTCGGCGGCCGCGAGGATGCGGCCGTGTTCAGGCTCGCACTGCGAGCCTCCGGCGCACCCGCCGGCTGACGCGCCCGGCGGCGACATGAGTGACCTGCCTGCCGAGATCCGGCGGCGGCGGACCTTCGCGATCATCTCGCACCCCGACGCCGGCAAGACCACCCTCACCGAGAAGCTGCTGCTGTTCGGCGGTGCGATCCAGATGGCCGGCACGGTCAAGGGACGCAAGGCCGCGCGCCATGCGACCTCCGACTGGATGCGTCTCGAGCAGCAGCGCGGTATCTCGGTCACCTCCTCGGTGATGCAGTTCCCCTACCGCGAGCGCGTGGTGAACCTGCTCGATACACCGGGCCACGAGGATTTCTCCGAGGACACCTACCGCACGCTGACCGCGGTCGACTCGGCGCTCATGGTCATCGACTGTGCCAAGGGCGTCGAGGAGCGGACCATCAAGCTGATGGAGGTGTGCCGGCTGCGCGACACGCCGATCATGACCTTCATCAACAAGCTCGACCGCGACGGCCGGCCGCCGATCGAGCTGCTGGACGAGATCGAGAGCGTGCTGCGCATCGGCACCGCGCCGGTCACCTGGCCGGTCGGCATGGGACGCGAGCTGCGCGGGATCTATCACCTCGCCGAGGACCGCATCTACGTGTACTCGGCCGGCGAGCGCGGCCGCGTGGGCGAGAACCGCACCATCGACGGGCTCGCGAGCGCTGCGGCGCGCGAGTTCCTGGGCGACTTGCGCGAGGCCTTCGCTGCGGAGATCGAGCTCGTCAGGGGCGCGACCCATGCGTTCGACCCGGCCGCGTACCGCGCCGGGCGGCAGACGCCGGTGTTCTTCGGCTCGGCGATCAATAACTTCGGCGTCGAGGAGCTGCTCGCGGCGTTCGTCGCCGAGGCTCCCGGCCCGCTGCCGCGGGTCGCGCGCCAGCGGGTCGTCGAGCCGCTCGAGCCGGCGCTCACCGGCTTCGTGTTCAAGATCCAGGCCAACATGGATCCGGGCCACCGTGACCGCATTGCGTTCCTGCGACTGTGCTCGGGGCGCTATGCCCGCGGCATGCGCCTCTATCACGCGCGGCTCGGCAAGGAGGTGCGGGTCTCGGACGCGCTCACCTTCATGGCCGCCGAGCGCGCCCAGGCCGAGGAAGCCTTTGCGGGCGACATCATCGGCTTGCACAACCACGGCACCATCAACATAGGCGATACCTTCACCCAGGGCGAGCGGCTCACCTTCACCGGCGTGCCGAACTTCGCGCCCGAGATGTTCCGCCGTGCCGTGCTCAAGGACCCGCTGCGGGCCAAGGCGCTGCAGAAGGGGTTGTCGCAGCTGTGCGAGGAGGGCGCCACGCAGCTGTTCCGGCCGCTGCGCAACAACGAGATGATCCTGGGAGCGGTGGGACAGCTGCAGTTCGAGGTGGTGGCGTTCCGGCTGCAGGACGAATACGGCGTGCAGTGCGTGTTCGACCCGGTGGGGGTGTACACGGCACGCTGGGTCGAGAGCTCGAAGCCGCAGAAGCTGGAGGAATTCCGCCAGCGCGCCCACGACCAGCTGGCTCTCGACCATGCCGGCGCGCTGGTCTATCTCGCGCCCTCACGCGTCAATCTCGAGCTCACCCTCGAGCGCTGGCCCGAGGTCACTTTCCGCGAGACGCGCGAGCACGCTGGTTAATTGGCCGAAATCGCAGGAAGCGATTTCGGCGGACATCGCTGCGTCGACCGCAGGCAAAGAGCGCGGTCTTTGCCTGCTGCGGCAGCGCCAGCCGCGCGGCACTTCCAGGGGATGGTGCCGGCGGCAGTTTTGTGCAACATAGGTGCTCCGGACCGGAGGCCATATGAACGACTGCAGCGCGGATGCTGCGCCCACGCAGCGCGAGCACCTCATCGGCGCGCTCTGCGAAGCGGCAGAGCTCGAGCACAACCTCATGTGTACCTATCTGTACGCCGCCTTCAGCCTCAAGGACGGCGAGAGCGACGGATTGGCGCCGGAGGAAGCCGCGGCCGTCAAGCGCTGGCGGCAGGTGCTGCTGTCGGTCGCGATCGAGGAGATGGGACACCTCGCGGCCGTGTGGAACATCACTTCGGCGCTCGGGGCGAGTCCGCGCGTCGGCCGCACCAACTTTCCCCTCGACCCGGGCTACCTGCCGGCGAGCGTGGTGGTCAAGCTCGCGCCGTTCAATGCCGAGACCCTGCAGCACTTCGTGTATCTCGAGCGCCCGCACGGCTCGAGCGAAGCGGACGGTGCCGGGTTCGGTTACGAGCGCGACTACGTACGCGGCGGCGGCGGGGCGCGCCTCACCCCGCAGGCCAGGGACTACGATACCGTCGGCACTTTCTATGCAACTCTCGGCGAGGGTCTGCGCGCGCTGGTGGCGCGCTACGGCGAGGCGCAGGCGTTCGGGGGCGACCCGGGATTGCAGCTGTCGCGCGACGAGGTGAACCTGCCGGGAGCGCACCGCGTCATCTGCCTGAAGACTGCGCTGGCGGCGTTCGAGGCGATCGTCGTGCAGGGCGAGGGTGCGCCGCGGGATTCGGCCGGCTCGCACTACCAGAAGTTTCTCGGCATACGCACCGAGCTGCGGGCCCTCACCGCGAAAAACCCTGGTTTCGTACCTGCCTTGCCCGCCGCCACCAACCCGGTGCTGCGGCGGCCGTGGCGGCCCGAGGGGCGCGTGTGGCTCGAGAACCCCGATGCGGTTGCGACGGTGGACCTGGCCAACGCGTGCTACGCACTCATGCTGCGGCTGCTGGCGTACGCCTACGTGGTGCGCGGCCCGGGCGCGGAGAAGTCGCTCGCGGTCGACCTCGCCATCGGGCTGATGCAGGCGATGGCGCCGCTCGGCGAACGCGCCGCGCGGCTGCCCGCCGGCCCGTCGAACCCGCAATGCAACGCGGGCATGTCCTTCATCGCGCTGCGCGATTCGGCGGCGCTGCCGCCAGGCCGCGCAGCGTGGCGGCTGTTCGCCGAGCGCTTCACCGAGCTCAGCGAGGCGGCGCAGGAGCTGCGCAGGGGCGGCGATGCGCGCGCGGTCGCGGCCGCCGGGCGCCTGGCGGCGCTCGCGGCGCAGGCGGCCCGAGGGCTCGAGCTGCCGGCGCCATCCGCTGCGCCGCAGGCCGCCGTCGCGGTCGCGCGTGGGGCGGCCCCGTCAGTGAGTGCGGCGGCAGCCGCGGCGCCCGAGCCTGCGGCCGGCATCGAGACCGTGCGCGGCGCGAAGCTCGAGCTCGATTTCGAGGCCAAGCGCTGCATCCATTCGCGCTTCTGCGTGACCTGGGCGCCGCAGGTGTTTCTGGCCAACGTGCAGGGCCCGTGGATCCACCCGGACGCCATGCCGGTCGAGCGCCTGGCGGAGGTCGCGCACGCCTGTCCGTCGGGGGCGATCCGTTACCGGCGTCTCGACGGCGGGGCAGACGAGGCCGCACCGCCGGTGAATCTGCTGAGTGTGCGCGAGGCCGGCCCCTACGCCTTTCGCGCCCAGCTGCAGATCGACGGCGCGCCGGCCGGCTTTCGCGCGACTCTGTGCCGCTGCGGGGCCTCGAAGAACAAACCCTACTGCGACGGCTCGCACCATCAGGTCGGCTTCAGCGCGAGCGGCGAGCCGCCCGACGGCAAGACCGACATGCTGCCGGTGCGCGACGGGTTGCTGGCGATCGATCCGCAGACCGACGGACCGCTGCGAGTGCGCGGCAACCTCGAGATCACCAGCGGCACCGGCCGGGCGGTCGCGCGCGTGACGTCGGTTTACCTGTGCCGCTGCGGCGGCAGCGCCAACAAGCCGTTCTGCGACGGCACGCACGCCAGGATCGGATTCCGCTCCTAACCCATTACCGCAGTCGCGCCACCGCGCGACGGAACTCCTCGATGTCGCGGGCGCGCGTCGCGGGTAGCGGAGGTCCGAAGCGCAGCTGCGCGTAACGGCTGAGAAGCTCGTGTGCGCGGGCGGCGAGCGCCGGGTCGCGCACGGCGAGCGCCGCCGCGTAGTCGAGCGGACCCTCGTGCGCGGCGCGCGGGCGACCGCTGCCGGCGAGCTTGCGGCACAGCCGCAGGTAGGCGCGCGCGAGCGCATCGCGAGGTGCACGGCGCTGGCCGCGCCCCATGTGCCAGGCGATCACCGCCAGCCAGCCGAGCAGCGCCAGCGCGAACGCCCAGCCGACCTCGCGCTCATCGGGTGAGCGGATCCCTAAGCGCTCGAGCACGTCGAGCTGCGTCGTGTAATCGAACTTCACCACGCGCTCATTCCACCAGGCGTTGGCGGCGTCCCAGCGCTGCAGCAACCGCACCAGCCACGGGGAAGCGCGCAGGAACCGCTCCTGTGCCGAGGCTGCGCCGGGGATGAGATCGAGGAGACCGCGGCTCAGACGCTCCGGCTCGACGACGCCGGTTGGATCGATGCGCGTCCAGCCCTGACCGTCGAGCCAGACCTCCGCCCAGGAGTGTGCATCCGACTGCCGCACCTCGTAGTAGCCGCCGATCGGGTTGAGCTCGCCGCCCAGGTAGCCCGTGACCACGTGCGCCGGCACGCCCGCGGCCCGCAGCAGCGCCACGAAGGCGGAAGCGTAGTGCTCGCAGAAGCCGCTCTTGGTGTTGAACAGAAAATCGTCGATCTGGTCGGCCGCAAGCGGCTCGGGATCGAGCGAGTAGGTAAAGCCGCCGGTGCGCAACACGTCGAGCGCCGCCTGCACCAGCGCGGCGTCGGAAGGTGCGCGCCGGCGCAGCTCGCGCGCGAGCTGCGCGGTACGCGGATTCTGCCCCCGCGGCAGATACGTATCGCGGCGCCGGTCGCCCGCGGGGAGCGGCGTCAGCTGCAACGTCGGGTGGCGCGACTCGGCCTCGAAGCTGGTCGGCTGGCTGACCACGGTGGCGGAGACCAGTTGGAAGTCGTAGGTCAGTGTCACCTTCGGATCGGGCGATGCGAGCGGCGTGTCGAGCGCGAGCCACCAGTGCTGCTGCGTCGGCTCGAGATCCACGCGATAGCGATACAGGGGGCCCTGGCCTTCGAGTGGCGCGCGGCGCCGGTACAGTTGCGGCGCGCTGCGCCAGGTACGGCCGTCAAAGTCATGCAGCACGGGACCGCGCCAGTAGCGCTGGGGATAGGGCGGCGCGGGCCCGATGAATCGCACGCGGAAGGCGATGTCGTAGGAGGTGATGAGGTGCGAGATGCTGCCCGGACTCATGGTGTCCGAGAGCCCGGTCACCGCTTCCTCGGTGCGCGGCACCGCCCAGAAGGAGCCGGCGACGCGCGGAAAGAACACGAACATCAGCAGCGCGAGCGGCGCGGCGAGCAGCAGCGTCCGGCCGGCGAGCCGGACAGCCTCGCGCGCGCGGAATCCGGGCGTGGCCGCCACTGCGAGCGCGGCGCAGCATAGCCACACCTCGAGCACGTACAGCGGCGCGCGCGGCAGGCTTTGCCGGTCGAGGCAGGCCGCGAGCAGCAGAAAGAGCGAGGCGCCGAGCACCACCAGTTGATCGCGGCGGGTGCGCGTCTCGAGGAGCTTCAACGCCCCCATCAGCATCAGCAGCGCCGTGCCCGCGGAGAGGCCGTTCAACGTGCGGAAGCGCGCGTACACGGCTGCCATCGCGACCAGCGCCAGGATCGCGCGCAGCCAGCCGCCCGGGAGCGCAACGCCGCCGCGCGCTGCGAGCAGCCGCCAGGCGATGAGAATCAGCGCCGCGGCCGACACCCAGGCGGGCGCGCGCTCGACGTGCAGCAGCACACCGCCGGCGAACGCCGCGCACACCCAGCTGACCGCGGCGGGCGAGGCGCGCTCAGCTTCGCGGTGCATCGAACACCGCGAGCGCCGCCAGACAGCGGTGCCGGTGCGCCGGACCCCGGTCCGGCGCGAGGGTTAGGCCCGGGAGCGCGAGGGCGTAGCGGTCCCCGTGCGCCTCCGCGTCGACCACCCAGCGCGCGAGCTGCGAGAGACGCGCTTCGAGGTCGGGAACGGCCAGGCGTGAGAAATCGAACAGACACAGGTCCGAGCCCGCGGGGCTGTACTCCTTGACGAGGAGCGGCGCTTCGCGGGCGTAGGCTTTCCAGTCGACCTGGCGCGGCGAGTCGCCCTCACGGAACGGCCGCAGTCCCTGCCACTCGTCCAGGCCCACGGTCCCGCCGGCACTCGCGCCCGGCTTCTGGCCGTTCGCGGTCGGCGCGGGCAGCGAGCCGAGCGGCCTGGGATACACCAACATCTCGACCGGCAGATGCACCCAGGTCCAGGCGCGGAACAGACCGAAAGGATGCGCGGTGGCGAGCCGCAGCCGCCCGATGCGCGCCACGCCACGGCGCGTCGCGGGGAGCGGCAGCTCGAGCCGCAGCCGGCCGTGCGCACCAGCCTCACCGCTCGCCGGCGCCTCGGCGTCGAGCGCCGCCTCGAGACCCGGGTGGTCGGTGGCATCGGGGTTCTCGAGCGTCACGTGCAGCGCTCCCGTCGTGCCCGCAAACACAGCCGGGGCGGCGAGCCCCGACAGCTGCACGCCGAGAAGGTTGCGGTGACAGGCGTGCATGGTGACGAGCGCGAAGCCGGCGAGCAGGAAGGTGAGCAGCAGCGCGAGGCTGTTGCCGTAGTTGAGAGCGGCGAGCAGCATGAAAAGCCACAGCGCCGCGAACGCGAGCCCGGCGCGCGTCGGCAGGATGTAGAGCCGGCGGCGTTCGAGCACGACCGGCAGGGAGTCCGGCCCCTGGCGGCGGCGCACCCACGCCGCCATGCGCGCACTCAGGAACCGCCGCATGCGCTGTGTCCTGAAGAGCCGGCCTTAGGGCGGCACCGGCACCGCGCGGATCAGCTCCTCGGCCAGCTGCCCGCCCGCGCCGCTCTCGGCCGCGTCGCGCCTCTCGAGACGGTGCCCCACGACCGCCGGCAGCACCGCCTGGACGTCTTCCGGCAGCACCGCGCGACGGCCCGCGAGATAGGCCCACGACTGCGCCGCGCGGACCAGGCCCTGGCCGGCGCGCGGCGACAGCCCGAGCTTCAGATCCGCCCGCTCGCGGGTGCGCGCGATGAGCGCCTGGGTGTAGTCGAGCAGCGCGTCCGCTACGTGTACCGAGCGCACCGCATGCTGCACGCGCGCCACCGCCGCGGCGTTCAGCGTCGGCTCGATCTGCGGCAGCAGCTCGCGGCGCTCGCCGCCGCGCAGCAGCTCGCGCTCGTGTGCGCCGTCCGGGTAGCCGAGGGTGACGCGCATCAGGAAGCGGTCGAGCTGCGACTCGGGCAGGCCGAAGGTGCCGAGCTGCTCGTGCGGGTTCTGCGTGGCGACCACGAAGAACACATCCGGCAGCCGATAGGTGGTGCCGTCGGCGCTCACCTGCCGCTCCTCCATGGCCTCGAGCAGCGCGCTCTGGGTGCGCGGACTGGCGCGGTTCACCTCGTCGGCGAGCAGCAGCTGCGTGAAGATTGGGCCGTTGCGGAAATTAAAGCGCTGGCTGGCGCGATCGAACACCGAGACGCCGATGATGTCGGCGGGCAGCAGGTCGCTGGTGAACTGCACGCGTTGCCAGGCGAGCCCGAGCACGTGGGCGAGGGCGTGCGCGAGCGTCGTCTTGCCGACACCCGGCACGTCCTCGATCAGCAGGTGGCCGCGCGCCAGCAGGCAGGCGAGGCACAGCCGGATCTGCCCGGGCTTGCCGAGGATGATGGTCTCGAGCAGGACGAGCGCCCGTGTCAGGCTGGCGGAATCGTCCGGCGCGCTGACGTCGTTCACGCCGGCAGCAGCTTGTGCACGCGCTCGAGCTGCGCGCGCAGCCCGCTCACGGTGTGCTCGAGGTCGGCGGCGCGCGCTCGCTCGGCCGCCACGACGGCGGCGGGAGCGTGGTCGACGAAGCCCGCTTGCGCCAGCCGCGCGCGTACGCTCTCGAGCTCGCGCTCGGCTTTGCCGATGAGCTTGCCGAGGCGCTCGGCTTCCGCCGGCGCGTCGATGAGCCCGGCCATCGGCACGAGCAGCGTGAGCGTGCCCACCAGCGCGCTCGCGGAGGGCGGCGCGGGCGCGCCGGCAGCCAGCGTCTGGAGCTCGGCGAGGCCCGCCAGCCGCTCGAGCGAGGCGCGGTGGCGCGCGGCGTACTGCGCGTCCTGCTCGCTCGCGCCCTGTAGCAGCAGCGGGATGCGCCGGGCGGGGCTGATGTTCATCTCGCCGCGGATCTGGCGCACGGCGAGGATCACCGCGCGGATCCACGCGGCTTCGCGCTCGGCCGCCTCGTCCGGCGGATAGTCTGCCGCGTCCGGATAGGGCTCGAGCATGATGCTGTCGCCGCTGCGGCCGGCCAGCCGCGCGGCCCGCTGCCATATCTCCTCGGTGATGAACGGCATGAAGGGGTGGAGCGCGCGCTGCAGCGCCTCGAGGATCTGCGCGAGCGTCGCGCGGGCGGCGCGCTTGGCGGCGGCCGTGGCGCCATCGGCCTGCAGGACGGTCTTGGCGAGCTCCAGGTACCAGTCGCAGAAGTCGTACCAGGCGAACTCGTAGAGCGCCGTGGCGGCAAAGTCGAAGCGGTACCCGGCCAATGCCTCCGAAACGCCGGCGAGCGTGCGGCCGAAGCGCGTGAGGATCCACCGGTCGGCAACCGAAAGCTCCATCGGCGCACCATCGGCCGTGTCGCCGTGCCCGTCCACCGACAAGGTCACGAAGCGTGCGGCGTTCCACAGTTTGTTGCAGAAGTTGCGGTAGCCGCCGACGCGCGCCATATCGAAGCGGATCTCGCGGCTCGGGGAGGCGAGCGCGGCGAAAGTAAAGCGCAGCGCGTCGGTGCCGTGGGGTGCAATGCCCTGGGGATACTGCCGGCGCGTCGCGCGCGTGATCGCCGGTGCGAGTTGCGGCTGCATGAGGCCGCTGGTGCGCTTGGCGAGCAGCGCCTCGAGCGCAATGCCATCGACGATGTCGAGCGGGTCGATGACGTTGCCGCGCGACTTCGACATCTTGTCGCCGTGCTCGTCGAGGATCAGGCCGGTGATGTACACGTCCCTGAAGGGCACTTCGCCCATGAACTTCAGCCCCATCATCATCATGCGCGCCACCCAGAAGAAGATGATGTCGAAGCCGGTCACGAGCACGCTGCCGGGATAGAAGCGCCCCAGCGCCGGCGTCGCCTCCGGCCAGCCGAGCGTCGAGAACGGCCAGAGCGCAGACGAGAACCAGGTGTCGAGCACGTCCTCGTCCTGGCGCAGCGCGAGCCCTGCGGGCAACGAGTGCCGGGCGCGCACTTCCGTCTCATCGCGCCCGACGTAGACGTTGCCTTCGGGGTCGTACCACGCCGGAATGCGGTGTCCCCACCACAGCTGGCGGCTGACGCACCAGTCCTTGATGTTGTGCAGCCAATCGAAATAAGTGCGCGTCCAGTTCTCCGGCACGAAGCGCGTGCGGCCCTGCTCGACGGCGGCGAGCGCCGCTGCCGCGAGCGGCGCGACCTTCACGTACCACTGGTCGGTGAGGTAGGGCTCGAGCACGGCGCCGCTGCGGTCGCCGCGCGGTACGCCGTGGCGGTGCTTCTCGACGCGCTCGAGGAGCCCGGCGGCTTCGAGCTCCGCCACCACGCGCCGGCGCGCCTCGAAGCGCTCGAGCCCGCGAAAGCGCTCGGGCACGGCGTCATTGAGCTCGGCGCGCGGGGTGAAGATGTTGATCTGCGGCAGGCCGTGCCGCAGGCCGATCTCGTAGTCGTTGAAGTCGTGTGCCGGGGTGATCTTGACGGCGCCGGAGCCGAAGGCCGGATCGACGTAGTCGTCGGCGATGATCGGGATCACCCGACGCTCAAGGGGCAGCTGCGCGTGCCGGCCGATCAGCTCGCGATAGCGCTCGTCGTCGGGATTGACCGCGACCGCCGTGTCGCCGAGCAGCGTCTCGGGCCGCGTGGTGGCGACCACGACGTGACCGCCGCCGTCGGCGAGCGGGTAACGCACGTGCCAGAGCTCGCCGTCCTCCTCCTCGGTCTGCACCTCAAGGTCCGAGACCGCGGTGAGCAGTACCGGGTCCCAGTTGACCAGGCGCTTGCCGCGGTAGATCAGCCTGTCGGCGTGCAGCCGCACGAACGCCTCGGTCACGGCCCGCGATAGCCCGGGATCCATGGTGAAGCGGTCGCGCGACCAGTCGACCGAATCGCCCAGCCGGCGCATCTGCGCGTTGATGGTGCCGCCGGACTGCGCCTTCCATTGCCAGACGCGCTCGATGAATGGCGCCCGCCCGAGGGTGGTGCGGCTCTCGCCCGCGGCGTTCAGCTGCCGCTCGACCACCATCTGGGTGGCGATGCCGGCATGGTCGGTGCCCGGCTGCCACAGCACGTCGCGCCCGCGCATGCGCTGGTAACGGCACAGGGCGTCCATGAGCGTGTGCTGGAACGCGTGCCCCATGTGCAGCGTCCCCGTCACGTTCGGCGGCGGGATCATGATGCAGTACGGCTCGCCGTGTCCGCGCGGCGCGAACCAGCCGTTGGCTTCCCAACGCTCGTAGATGCGCCGCTCGATGTCTTGCGGCGCGTACACCTTATCCATTGACCGCCCGGGGATTTGTGCGCTTGTCGGCAGCGATTATAGCGGTGCGCGGCGGCGCGGCCGTTTCAGCCGCGCCGCGGCGCGCGCCGCGGCCGGCAGAAGCGCACATGACGGCGGCGGCGGCCGTGGCTGCGGCCGCGGCGTGTCAGCCCGTCGCGCGCTGGATCAGAAAGTCCGCGAGCAGCGGTGTCGGCCGCCCGCTGCTGCCTTTCTGTGCACCGCTGTAGTAAGCGGTGCCCGCGATGTCGAGATGCGCCCATTTGAGTCCCTGGGTGAACTTGCCGAGAAAGGTGGCCGCGGTGATCGCGCCGCCGTCGCGCCCGCCGACGTTGGCGAAGTCGGCGAAGTTGCTCTTGAGCTGCTCGGCGTACTCCTCGGTGAGCGGCAGCTGCCAGCAGCGGTCGTCGGCGCGCACTCCGGCCTCCAGGAGCTGGCGCACCAGAGCCTGATCGTTGCCCATGACGCCCGCGTGGTGGTGACCGAGGGCGATCACGCAGGCGCCGGTGAGCGTGGCGATGTCGACGACCGCGGCCGGATGAAAGCGCCGCGCATAGTGCAGCGCGTCGCACAGGATGAGGCGCCCCTCGGCGTCGGTGTTGAGGATCTCGACCGTCTGTCCCGAGGCGCTGGTGGCGATGTCGCCGGGCTTGACGGCGCGGCCGTCGGGCATGTTCTCGACCGCCGCGACCAGACCCACCACGTGCAGCGGCAGGCGCAGCTCCGCCGCCAGCGTAACCGCGGCGATCACTGCGGCGGCGCCGCTCATGTCGAACTTCATCTCGTCCATGCCCGGGGGGTCCTTGAGCGAGATGCCGCCGGTATCGAAGGTCACGCCCTTGCCGACCAGCACCACCGGCGCCTGCGCGGCGCGCGCGCCGCGGTACTCGAGCACGATGAAGCGCGGCGGCTGCGCACTGCCCTGGGAGACCGCGAGCAGACAGCCCATCTTCTCGCGGCGGATCGCCCGCTCGTCCAGCACCCGCACGCTGACGGATGCCTGGCGCTTGCCGAGCGCGCGCGCCTGCTCGGCGAGGAACGTCGGCGTGCAGACGTTGGCCGGCAGGTTGGCGAGATCGCGCTGCACCCGGGCAGCGGCGGCGATCGCGGCGCCGTGCTTGAGGCCGCGCGCTGCGGCCTCGGCGCGGCGCACCGGGCCGGCCAGCACCCTGGCGAGCGCCGCTGCGGGCGGCTTCTTGCCGGTTTTGAGATCGTTGACGCGATAGAGCGTGCTGTGCGCGAGCTCGGCGATGCCGCGTCCGAAGTAGTAGTCATCGAGCTCGCGTGCCGGCGGACGATCGAGGGCGACCGCGCAGCTGGCGATGCGCGTACGGGCGAGGGCGGCGCATGCTGCGCTCCAGGCCTTGCGCCATCCCTTGCGGGCGAACTGCTTGCGGCTGCCAAGCCCGGTGAGCAGCACGCGCGCGGCCTTGAGTCCCGGCAGATCGGTCGCCAGCAGCGTCTCGCCGCTGCGCCCGGCGAAATCGCCACGCGCCAGCAGCGCCTTCAGGCGCCCGCCGCAGGCGGCATCGACGGCGCGCGCCTCGGCGCCGAGCTCGCCATCCTCGAAAACCCCGACCACCAGGCAGTCCACCGCCAGTGTCGTCAGGCCCTTCGTCCAGACCGCGAATTCCATGTTGCCGTTCCCCTTACCGTTGAGGCGCGTGAGCGTCTGATTTACCTTAGTCTGCAGCTCTTGAGCGCTCTTTCGTGTTGATCCGCGCCTGCGGTGCGGTGCGCGGGTGCGAGCGATGACAAGTGTAACCCAAGAGCCCGCCGGGTTTCCGGTGGGCCCGAGCTAAGCGGGGCAGAAGTTGGGCACGATCCTCGGACGTTATGTACTGCGAGAAGTAGTGCTGGCGTGGCTGGTGGTGACCGGCGTGCTCATGTTCATCCTGCTCGCCAATCAGGTGGTGGGGGTGCTGGAGCGGGCGGCGGCGAACCAGTACCCGCAGAGCGTGGTGCTGGAGCTGATCGGTCTGGGGGCGCTGTCGAACATCGCCGTGCTGCTGCCGTTCGGCCTGCTGCTCGGGGTGGTGCTGGCGCTCGGGCGGATGTACCACGACAGCGAGGTGGCCGCGGCGCTGGCTGGCGGGGCCGGCCCCGCCAATTTCTACGTGCCGGTGACGCTGCTCGCGCTGCTGCTGACTGCGGGGCTGGCGGGAGTCACCCTCGGGCTGGCCCCCGATGCCATCACGCAGGCGCTCGACCTGCGCAACGAGGCGCTGCGCGCCGGGCAGTTCGCACCGATCGCTCCCGGCAAGTTCCGCAGCTTCGGTGGCGGTAACGCCGTGGTGTACGCGCAGAAGGTCGACGCGGACGGCATGCTCGCCAACGTGTTCGTCGAGCGCAACAACGGTCCGCTGGTCGAGGTCGCGGTCGCCGGGCGCGCGCGCCACAGCGTCACCACCGACGGCATGACGCACATCCTTACGCTCTACGACGGTGAGCGCCTGGAGGGCGTGCCCGGCAGCGCGCAGTTCCGCATCCTCAGGTTCGCCGAGCACGTAGTGCCGGTGCAGGTGCCGGCGCCGGCCGACTCCGGGCGCCGGCTCGACGGCCTGCCGTCGCGGGCGCTGCTCGGCTCGCACGACCTCGAGCAGCAGGCGGAGCTGCAGTGGCGCATCGCCATGCCGGTCACTTGCCTGGTGCTGGCGCTGCTCGCGGTGCCGCTCGCGCGCCTGCGGCCGCGCCAGGGGCGCTACGCGCGCGTCTGGATCGCGGTGATCCTCTACTTCGTCTACTCCAACCTCATCTCCGCCGGCAAGACGTGGATCGCGCACGGCACGCTGCCCGCAGCGCTCGGGCTGTGGTGGACGCACGCCGTGGTGATTGTGCTGGCGCTGCTCGTCGTTGCGGGCCCCAACGTTGCGCACTGGCTGCGGTACCGGGGGGGCGCGCCATGAACCTGCTCGACCGCTACCTGGTGCGCGCGATCCTGGGCGCGGTGCTGCTGGTCATGGCGGTGCTGCTGGTGCTCGGCGCGCTGTACGTGTTCATCGACCAGCAAAGCGACATCGGCGTCGGGCACTACACGGCGCTGAGCGCGCTGTGGTACACGCTCCTCAACCTGCCGCAGCAGGCCTACGAGCTGCTGCCGATCACGACCATGGTGGGCGCGCTGATCGGGCTCGGCTCGCTGGCGCGCGGCAGCGAGCTCACTGTGATCCGCGCCAGCGGCGTATCGGTCGCGCGCATCGCCGGCAGCGCGCTCATGGCGGGACTGCTCATGGTCGCGGCGGCGATCACCCTCGGGGAGTTTCTCGGACCGCCGCTGCAGCAGGCGGCGCGCGAGCAGAAGGCGTTCATGCGGCTCAGCAACGTCAGCTTCGGCACCGGCAGCGGCGCCTGGGTGCGCGACGGCGAGCTGATCCTGAACGTCGCGGGCCAGTCGGGCCAGCGGCAATTCGGCAGCATGCTGGTGTTCCAGCTCTCGCCGCAGCACCGCCTGGTGGCACTCGGCCACGCACGGCGCGCCACCGCCGAAGCCAACCATCAGTGGCTGCTCACCGACTACACCGAGTCGCGCTTCGCCGACGACACGGTCACGACCTCGCCTCCGGGCCAGCGCATGCTCACCTCGAACGTCACGGCGGGATTTCTCGGGCTCGCGGTCCAGGACCCGGATCAGCTGACCACCGCGGCGCTGTGGCGCCTGATTCGCTATTTCCAGGCGAACACGCTCGACACGCGCGAGTACGTGTTCGCCTTCTGGTCGCGCATCGCGCGCGCCGTGGCGATCGCATTCTGTGCGCTGTTGGCGGTGCCGTTCGTGCTGGGGTCGCTGCGTTCGGCCGGCACCGGCACCCGCATGTTCATGGGGCTGCTGCTCGGGCTCGGCTTCTTCCTGCTGCAGCGGCTGATCGAGACCGGCACCATCGTCTTCAACCTCAACCCGGTGGTGCTCGCCTGGCTGCCGACGACACTGCTCGCCGCCGCGACGCTCGGGTTTCTGGCGCGGGCGCGTTGATTGGTTTCAGAGTGGCGGATCACGCTCGAAATGCGGCAGGCCGTCGCTGATCGACACCCACGGCAGCTTGTCGCTCACCCACACGTGCATCGTTGGTGCGAGCGCGCCCGGATCATCGAGCGAGGCGAGTGTGACGTCGATCTCGGCCGCGCGCCGCTCGTGGCGGTAGGTGAGCGAACTGCCACACTGCGCGCAGAAACCGCGCAGCACCGGTGGCGCCGAGCGGTACTCAGCGAGATGGCCGCGGGTCACGCTGAAGGCGTCGCGCGCAAACGTGCCCCAGGGAACTGTGGGCGCCCCCGCGGCACGCCGGCAGCTGGCGCAGTGGCAGTAGCAGAGGTTGGTGCCTTCGCCCGTGAGTTGG
Source organism: Steroidobacteraceae bacterium (assembly GCA_035603345.1). Lineage (GTDB taxonomy): Bacteria > Pseudomonadota > Gammaproteobacteria > Steroidobacterales > Steroidobacteraceae > 13-2-20CM-66-19. The sequence goes on from DATNKO010000013.1 coordinate 162,383, forward strand.
TAGCGCACGGCACCGCACATGCAGCCACCGGTGTAGCGCACTTCACTCATGACGGAACCTTAACATTCGTTGCCTGCCCCGGCCATTTGAGTGAACATCGCGCACCGCTTTGCTCCTGGAAGGGACCCGATGAAAAGGTTGACCACTCGCGTGCTGCTGGCGGCAGCATGGCTGCTGGCCTGCGCGGCGGCCCCGGCCGCCGACCTCACCGTGCGCGTCGATGCCCGCGACGTCGCGCGCAAGCACATCCACACCGAGCTCAGCCTCGCCGTGCACGGCGGCCCGCTGACGCTGGTGTTTCCGAAGTGGATTCCCGGGGAGCACGCGCCCAGCGGTCCGCTCGATACCGTCATCGGGCTCATGATCAAGACGGGTGGCGAGACGCTCGAGTGGCGGCGCGATCCGTTCGACATGTATGCGATCAGCGTGACGGTGCCCGAGGGGGCGACCCGGCTCGAGGTCTCGATGGATTCGGGCCTCGCTACCGAGGGCGGTGTGTTCAGCACCGGGCCGACCAGCAGCGACCGGCTCGCGGTGCTGCCGTGGAACGAGTTCGTGATGCTGCCCAAGGGGCGCGCTGCCTCTGACATCTCCACGGACGCCTCGGTGCAGGTGCCGCAAGGCTGGCAGGTCGCTTGCGCGCTCGCGCAGCACCCGCTCGGGGGCGAGCGTATCGGCTTCGAGGAGGCGAACCTCGCCCGGCTGATCGACTCGCCGGTGCAGATGGGTGAATACCTCGAGCGCGTCGAGCTCAGCGGCTCCGAGCCGTATCCGCAGCTCGGGCACAGCATCTCGATAGCCGCCGACAGCGCCGCGGCGCTGGTGCTGCCGCAGAATTTCGCGGCCGACTACAGCCGCCTGGTGGCGCAGGCCGGCATGCTGTTCGGCACGCGCATGTACCGGCACTACACCTGGCTGTTGACGCTCTCCGATCACGTACAGCATTTCGGACTCGAACACCACGAGTCGAGCGATGACCGCACTTACGAGAACACGTTCTCGGACGAGCCGCGGCGCGCGGATCTCGCCGAGTTGCTCGCGCACGAGTATGTGCATAGCTGGAACGGCAAGTACCGGCGGCCGGCGGGACTGCTGAGCCCCGACTACCAGAAGCCCATGGACGACTCGCTCCTATGGGTATACGAGGGGCTGACGGAGTTCTGGGGTACGGTGCTGCCGGTGCGGGCCGGGATCGAGACGCCCGGGGAATATCGCGAGATGCTCGCCTCGGTCGCGGGCACTTTCGACATCCAGCCGGGGAATCGCTGGCGGCCGCTCGCCGATACGGCGGTCGAGGCGCCGGTTCTCTACAGCGCGCCGGATGCCTGGCAGTCGAGCCGACGCAGCGTCGACTTCTACGAGGCCTCGGAGTTCCTGTGGCTCAACGTCGATGCGCAGCTGCGCGAGCGCAGCGGCGGGCGCGCCTCGCTCGACGATTTCATGAAGCGCTTCTACGCCGGTGCGGGCGGGCAGCCCGCGCTCAAGCCCTACGTGGAGTCGGAGGTCTACGCGGCGCTCGCGACAATCGCGCCGGGAGACTGGAGCGCGCTCATCCGGCGCCACCTCGACACCCTCGGGCCGGGCGCGCTGCTCGCGGGACTCGAGAGCTCGGGCTGGAAGCTCGAGTACTCGGCGGTGAAGAATTCCTACATCGACGCCCAGGAGAAGGCGTCACGGATCGTCGATGAGCGCTGGTCGATCGGGCTGTTGCTGGACGACAAGGGCGAGATCACCGATACCGAGGAAGGACGCGCCGCAGCGCTCGCTGGCGCCGGCCCCGGGATGCAGCTGATCGCGGTCAACGGCCGTCAGTTCAGCGCCGAGGTGCTGGACGCGGCGATTGCGGCTGCGCACCAGACGCACGCGCCGATCGAGTTGCTGGTGAAGAACGCGGACTACTATCGCACGCTCAGCCTGCCGTACTTCGACGGCGCGCGTTTCCCGCACCTCGTGCGCATCGACGGACGTCCCGATACCCTGTCCAAGGTGCTGCAGGCGCGCCGCGACTAGTCCATTGGAAAAATCGCCTGCGGCAATTTTTCGGACATCAGCTTCGGTGCCGGGCGCCAAAGGCGCGACTTTGGCGCCCTGTGCTGCGGCCAACGCAAGTGTGAACAGGCCCTAGCAGCGGGCGCCGCTGTTGGCAAGCCCGCACAAAGCCCAGGCGCTGCGGCCGGGGGAGGGTAAATCGGGCCGCCAGAACTTAGGATCCACTCCATGCCCAGTCCCGCGCACAGAGGTCGACCGCCTCACGACGATGTTCTGACTCCCGCCGAGTGGCGGGTGGTGCACGCCGTTCGGCACGGCCTGAGCAACCGCCAGATCGCGGTGCGCCGCGGCATCAGTGTGGATGCGGTGAAGCAGCACGTCGCCAATGCCGTCGCGAAGCTCGGCGTTGCAGACCGGAAGGGGCTGCGCCGCTGGTCGGGTGCGCCGAAGCGCAGTGCCCTCAGGTCGCAGGAGCAAGCCATGGAAACAACACTGCGACTCGGTCCCATCGGCCAGGTCTCGCGGACCGTGAGCGACATCGCTGCGGCGCAGAGCTGGTACGGCAAGGTGCTGGGTTTGAAGCACCTGTATACCTTCGGCAAGGCAGCCTTTTTCGACTGCGGCGGGACGCGGCTCTACCTGACCGCCGAGTGCGCGGCCGCGCCCGAATCGATCCTATACCTGCGCGTCGCCGACATTCGCGCGGCGTACCAGGAGCTCCAGTCGCGCGGCGTCGAGTTTACCGGCGCGCCCCATCTCATTCACACGCACGCCGACGGGACCGAGGAGTGGATGGCGTTCTTCAAGGACCCGGACGGTCGCCCGCTCGCCCTCATTTCGCAGCCGAAGCCTTGACGGCCTTGTTCTTCGGCTGCGGCAGGGGTTTCAGCAGGTCATCGAGCGTGCGGAAAATCCCGCTGTAGCGGTATTCGGGGATCTCGAACTCCCAGCCGCCGAGTCGCGCGTTGAGCTGCTGCGCTTCGGTCTCGGCCGCCTTGCCGGTGGAGGTCGCGTTGAAGGTGATCAGCATGCGGCTGCCGTCCTTGCGCCCCGCGGCGTCGATCGCCAGCCCGTCGAAGGTCTGCAGGATCGCATGCGAGACCTTGGCATCGGCGGGCGCCGTTCCCTTTTGCACGTCCTCGAGCGTCAGCGCGGTCATGGAGGAGGCGATCGGATCGGCCGCCGCGGCGGTCGTCAGCGCGCGGCCGGCGGGGATGGGGCTCACCGTGAAGTCGGCCTGCTCCTTCCTGTCGCGCGTGGCATTGAAGCCCGCGCCTGCAGCGGGGCGCTCCTCGATTGCGCGCACGCGCTCGGCGGCGATATTGATGAGCGTGTTGTCGAGCCAGGACTTCGGTTCCGCATCGACGCTGACCGTCGGTGCCGCGAGCAGGCTCTGCTCGGCGCCCGCGACCCGCACGTAGCCCGACTTGGCGTCCGAGGGCCGGCCGACGATGAGCGCGAACGTCTTTGTCGGAGTGACCACGTCGACCTCGGTGCCGGTGGCCTTGGCCGAATTCACGTCCTCGACCCCCAGCCGCGGGTAGTTGGCCGGCAGGCGGGTCTTCTCCTCAACCACGTTGAGCGCTCCCAGATCGAGCAGGAGCTTGCGTACCTTGCTGAAGTCCGCGGGCCAGGCGCGTTCGGCGACCGTCCAGTGGCTGCCGGCGCGCTCGAGGGTCACGTGCGTGCCGTCACCCTTCTTCACCGCGATGCGCGTGACCGAGTTGAGCACCGGCTCGAGCCCGGGCAGCACCAGGTCGCCCGCCTCGGTACTGCGCTCGAGGTGGCGCTGCGAGGACAGCCAGATCGCGAACACGATGACCGCCAGCGCCGCGGCCAGCAAAGCCGCCACGCGCCGCGGGCTCACGGGCGCACCCGGCGCCGCTCGCGGCGCCACGCGGCCACTGCGAGGGCAAGGAGCGCAAACAGCGCCGGCATCACGATGATGTTGAGTATCTTGAGCGTGTTGCCCAGGCGGTGAATCTCCGCGTCGAGCCCGGCGCGCACCGCGCGCAGCTGCTTGCGGATCTGCAGCTTCTCCTGCTCGAACTGCTCGATCTCCTGCTCCTGCGCCGGCGTGATGATGAGCGCTGAGGAATCCGCGCCCTTGGCTGATTGCAGCTGCGTGAGCTTCTGCTCGGTGGTCTGCAGCTGCCGCTGGAGCTCCTGCTCCTTGTCGCGGAAGCGGTCGTCGGCGATGCGCTGCAGCCGCACTACGCGCTCGAACGGCCGCGCGTAGGAGGCGCGCCCGCGCACGCTGATCAGGTCGGCGCTGCCGGCGAGGTTGTCGAGCGCATTCAGCACCAGGTCGCCGTTGCCGGCCCAGGCCTGCGTCAGGCGCTGCCCGAACATGCTCTGCTCGTGCACCCACAGGTAATCGGACAGCAGGTCGGTGTCGGCGAACACCACCAGGTTCAGCGGCTTCACCGAGGTCTTGAGGTCGATCTGTCCGGGCGGCAGCGTGACTCCGGGGGGTGGTCCGGCCGGGAACGCGGTGCCGACATCGCCGGTCACGCGCGCGGCGATCGTGTAGCGCACGCCGGTCGCCTTGAAGCCTTCGCGCAGCGTCGACGGATCGAACAGCATGCGGAAGCGCTCGACCGGCAGCAGCTCCGAGTCGGTGCTCGACCGAAGCAGCGGCTCGAACTTCGTGTGGGCGCCCTTGACCGGCTCGAGGTGACCGGCGGTAGCCACGTTGACGACCGACAGTCCCGCGGTGATCACGTCGTTGGAGGCGAAGCTGGCCTTGTCGAATCCGAGTACGCCGAGGTGCTCGACCGGCGCTTCCCCCTGGCGCATGGTGACCGACAGCGCGTGGTCGCGGTCGGCCACCACCTGGGTGGGATCGAAGTGCACTCCCCAGGCGGTGAGCAGCTGCGGCAGGCTCGAGGATTTGTCCGCGTCCATGGAGGCCATCGGGTTCTGCGGGTCGGCCCCGGAGCGGTCGGCCTCGGCGATCGGGTCGACGAACACCATGATGTGCCCGCCGCGCAGCGCGAACTGGTCGATGGCGAACTGGGTGGCCGGCGACAGGTTCTTCGGATGCACCAGCACCAGCACGCTCACGTCGGGATCGATCTTCGCCGCCGTGGGGGCGAGCGGCCGCACGTCGAACAGCTGCTGCGCCTCGCTGTAGATCACCCACGGCTCGCGCATCTGGCCGCTCTGCTGATCGAAGCCCGGTTCCATCGGCAGCGTCGACAACCAGGCGAGCACCGGCTTCTTGGGGTTGGCGAGCTGATAGATCAGCTTGATGACGTCGTACTCGAGGAACTGCTCCTTGCTGGGATCGAAGAACTCAATGGCGGCGTGGCCGTCGGTGGAGTTGGTACCGGCGAGGCCGAGGTACAGCTTGGCGCCGGAGGCGCCCACCGGCGTGCCGTCGACGCCGAGCGCATCGGCGCGGTCCTCCTCCTCGGAGAACGGCTGCGGATCGATGACGTGCAGCCGCACCTTGCCGCCGGAGCGTGCCGCCAGCTCCTCGAGAAGCTCGCGCACCCGGATGCCGTAGGACTTCAGCTGCGGCAGCTGGTTGGCGGTCTTCTCCGAGAAGAAGAAGTACAGGTTGATCGGCTCTTTGATGCTTTTGAGTATGCGGTCGGTGCCGGGGGCGGTGGTGTACAGGCGGTTCTCGGTGAGATCGAGCCGCCAGCCGCGCAGCGCGTAGTTGGCGAGCACGGTGATGGCGATGAACAGCAGCGCCAGGGCCAGCAGCACCGCGCCGCTTGAAATCGAGCGTTTGGTCATGGTCGGGGCCGCTTTGCTCTAATCCGCCTTGCGCAGGTCGAGCGTGACCGCGGTGGCGTACAGGAAAAAGCCGATCAGCATCGCGAAATACAGCAGGTCGCGCACGTCGATCACGCCCTTCTCGATCGACTCGAAGTGAGTCAGCAGCGACAGCGAGGCGATCGCTTCGAGCAGCGGCTGCGGCGCCCAGGCGCGGAACGCATCGAGCACCAGCGGGAAGCCGGCCAGCAGGAAGACGAAGCTCACCACCACCCCGAGGATGAAGGCCACCACCGGGTTGCGAGTGAGCGCCGACATGCACGAGCCGATGGCCAGAAACCCGCCCGCGAGCATCAGACTGCCGAGGTAGGCGGCGAGGATCGCGCCGTTATCGGGCCGGCCGAGGTAGTTGACCGTGATCCACAGCGGAAAGGTGAGCGCCAGCGCCAGCGCCGTGAAGATCCACGCCGCGAAAAATTTGCCGAGCACCGCTTCCAGCAGCGTCACCGGCTGCGTCATCAGCAACTCGATGCTGCCGGACTTGCGCTCCTCAGCCCACAGCTTCATGGACACGGCCGGGATGAGGAACAGGTACAGCCAGGGATGGAAGGCGAAGAACGGGTCGAGATCGGCCTGGCCGCGCTCGTAGAAGCCGCCCAGATAGAAGGCGAAGGCGTTCGCCAGCACCAGAAAGATCAGGATGAAGATGTACGCGAGCGGCGTTGCGAAGTAACTCGCAAGCTCGCGGCGCAGGATGATGCCCACGTTGTGCATGTTGACTTCGGGCTCAGGCGGTGATGGTGCGGAACACTTCGTCGAGCCGGCCGGACTCGAGGTGCAGCTCCTGGAGCTTGAGCCCCTGACGCGCGGCGAGCTCCGCCACCGCCGGCAGGATGTTGGCTCCGGCGCGCGGCAGCGCGGTGAGCCGCGCATCGCGCTCGCTCACCTCGACCTCGGCGACCGCGGGCAGCGCCGCTACCGCAGTGCGCGCCGCGGCGAGCTGTGCGCCGGCGGCGAACTGCATCGACACGGCATTGTGGTAGCGCGAGCGCGCCGCCAGCCCGGCGGGCGTATCGTCGGCGACGATGCGTCCGCGGGCGATGATCACCGCGCGCGTGCACACCGCGTCGACCTCCTCGAGGATGTGAGTCGAGATGACGATGATCTTGTCGCGCGCCATGTCGTTGATCAGCGCGCGCACCTCGTGCTTCTGGTTGGGGTCGAGCCCGTCGGTGGGCTCGTCGAGGATCAGCACCGGAGGATCGTGGATGATGGCCTGTGCGAGTCCGACGCGCCGCCGGAAGCCCTTCGACAGCGTCTCGATGGTCTGGTTAAGCACCGGACCGAGCTGCAGGTGCTCGATCACGTGGTTCAGTCGCGCCGCGCGGCGCTCGCCCTCGAGTGCGCGCAGTTCGGCGATGAAGGCGAGGAAGCCCCGCACCGTCATCTCACCGTAGCCCGGGGCGCCCTCGGGCAGGTAGCCGAGGCTTGCCTTGGCGAGCAGCGGTGCGGTCTCGATGTCGTGACCGCAGATGCTGGCGCGGCCGGAGGTCGCAGTCACGAACCCCGCCAGCATTCGCATGGTGGTGGTCTTGCCCGCGCCGTTCGGTCCGAGGAACCCGAGCACCTCGCCCGGTCCCACCTGGAAGGTCACGTCATCGACCGCCGTCAGCGCCCCGTACTTTTTGGTCAGATGTTCGGTCTTGATCATCGCGGTGTGGGCTCTAGAGAGGCGCTGTGCGGCAAAAGTTCCACCGCTGTTTTGCGGCGCGCGATTGTGACCTTTACGTGGCGGTAAATTCAAGGCCGCGTCTGCGTCACGCTTTTGCCAGGAATTCATGTGCAATATCTGCATGTTAACTTCAATACTTCAGGTCACTTAGACAATCAGCCCACGCCCCACCGGCGGCTCGCAGTCATCGATCCGCCACGGCTGCGTCATGTTTGCGTCAACACGCGCCGACACACTGCTCGAGGCCTGGTGGGTGGTGGGAGGTGCTTGCATGCACGCGTGGAGCGGGGACTGCGGCCGTGCCGGCGGCGGCGCACGCGGCGCAGAGGATGTCCTGTGCGCCGATCATGAGCTCGAGCGGGGTGCGCCGTTCTGCGCCAACCCGGCGTGCGCGCTGCACGTGCGGCTGGTCGACGCGCACGTCAAGGGCGGCGGCAACTGGGTGGCGCTGCCCGACGGCCGGATATTCGGCCGCGGGCGCTTCGGCAACGCGCTGCTGTGCGATGCCTGCGGCACGCGGCGCGGGCCGGTGAGGATCGACAGGGAACGCGCCCGCGCCGGCTAGCGCGTGGACTCGAAACGGTGACGCATCCGCCAGTAGAGGATGCTGAGGGCGCCGCCCGCAAGTCCGCCCAGGTGCGCAAAATGCGCCACGCCCTGCTCCTTGCCGGTGACCCCCAGGAACAGTTCCACCAGCGCATACACCGTCACGAACAACCAGGCCGGTATCGGAATCGGAATCGGTATGACAAACAGGCGCTGCCGTGGGAAGTACCACGCAAAGGCGAGCAGCACGCCGAACACACCGCCCGAGGCGCCCATCACCTCCTCGGTCACGCCCGAGCCGTGCTGCACCGCCAGCTGAGTGAGCGCCGCCGTCAGCACGCACACCAGGTAGAACAGCACGAAGCGCCGCGCGCCCCAGTATGCTTCGAGCGCGCGGCCGAACATGAACAGCGCGAACATGTTGAGCAGCAGGTGAAAGAGGTTCTGCGGGTCGTGCAGGAACGCATAGGTGATTACCTGCCATGGCCGGAAGTACGGGCTGCCGAGCGGCCACAGCGCAAACAGTGTCGCCATGGGACCGGGCGCGAGCAGCTCGAGCAGGTAAACGCCGACGTTGACGATTATCAGCGCCCGTACGGCGGGCGGCATCAGGTTGGGCATCCCGGCGATTCTACCGGTTCGAGCGGATAACCGGGCTGGCGCAGCCTTCAGGCGGCCGCACGCAGCGTCCCGCGCAGAAACTGCATGAGCGCCGGATTGTTACTGTGGGCGACGTTGAAGCGCAGCCACTGGCTCGCGGCCTGTGACGGGGAGAACAACGCGCCGCGGGCGAGCAGGATCGAGTGCTCGCGTGCGCGGTGCACCAGCGCGTCGACCGCAACCGTCTCCGGCACCCGGCCCCAGAGGAACATGCCTTCCCCCGGGGCGTCGTCGAAGGCGATGCCGACCGACCGGAGCCCCTCGCGCGCGTCGCGCCGCATGCGCGCGAGCCGCGCGCGCGTCTGCTCCACGTGGCGCTTGTAGCGGCCGCCGTCCAGCACCTCGGACACGAAGCACTCGAGCAGCGTCGCCCCGGAGAGCACCGACAGCACCTTGCGCTCGATGAGCTGGGTAATGAGCGCGGCGTCAGCCGCGACATAGCCGACGCGCAGCGAAGGTCCAATGAGCTTGGTGTAGCTGCCGACGTAGATCACATGGCGCAGCCCGTCGATCTGCGCCAGCCGCACCGCCGGGCCCTGGTACAGGTCGCCGTAGACGTCATCCTCCACCACTGCGAAGCCGTACTGCTCGGCGAGCGAAAGAATGCGGTGGCAGTGCGCGGGCTCGGCGCTCGAGCCGGTCGGGTTGTGCACCAGAGTCTGCACGAAGAAGGCGCGCGGGTGATGCACGCGGCAGGCCGCTTCGAGTGCCTCCAGGTCCGGGCCGTCACGAAGGGCAGGGGGTTCAGCATGCGCGCGAGCTTGCGCAGGCCGGCTGCCCTCGGGCAGATACGCGCCGCGGGCGGCGCCGCGTACTGTACCGGCGAGCCGCCGGTACGCCTCGCCAGGGCGGGCGCGGCACTGCGTTATCATCCTGGCTCATGAGCGAAGCCTTCATCTGCGATGCGGTGCGCACCCCGATCGGACGCTACGGCGGGGCGCTCGCCGCGGTGCGAACCGACGATCTGGCCGCGCTGCCGATCGCAGCCCTCGTGAAACGCAACCCCGGACTCGATCCCGCCGCGGTCGAGGACGTGCTGCTCGGCTGCGCCAACCAGGCGGGCGAGGACAACCGCAACGTCGCGCGCATGGCGCTGCTGCTCGCGGGGCTGCCCGAGTCGGTGCCGGGCGCCACCGTGAATCGCCTGTGCGGCTCGGGGCTGGACGCCGTGGCGATGGCGGCGCGCGCGATCCGTACCGGTGAGGCGCAGCTGGTCGTCGCCGGCGGCGTCGAGTCCATGTCACGGGCGCCGTTCGTGACACCTAAGGCCGAGGCTGCCTTCAGCCGCAGCGCGGAGATCTACGACACCACGATCGGCTGGCGGTTCGTCAATCGCCGCCTCCAGGCGCAGTACGGCATCGACTCGATGCCCGAGACCGGCGAGAACGTCGCCGCGCAGTTCGGCGTGTCACGCGCCGATCAGGACCGGTTCGCGCTGCGCAGCCAGCAGCGCACCGCGGCGGCGTATGCCCGCGGCTTCTTCGCCGCCGAGCTCATACCGGTCGAGATCCCGCAGCGCAAAGGTGCGCCACTGGTGGTGGAGCGCGACGAGCATCCGCGCCCCGAGACGACGCTGGCACAGCTCGCGGCGCTCGCGACCCCGTTTCGCGCCGCTGGCACGGTCACCGCCGGCAACGCCTCGGGAGTGAACGACGGTGCCTGCGCGCTCATCGTCGCTTCGGAAGAGGCCGCGCGGCGTCACGGGCTCACGCCGCGCGCGCGAGTGGTGGCGGCGGCCACCGCCGGGGTCGCGCCGCGCATCATGGGAATGGGCCCGCTGCCGGCCACGCGCAAGGTGCTCGGGCTCGCGCGGCTCGAGCTCGCGCAGCTCGACGTGATCGAGCTCAACGAGGCGTTCGCTAGCCAAGCGCTCGCGGTACTGCGCGAGCTGGGCTTGCCCGACGACGCCGCGCACGTCAACGCGAACGGCGGCGCGATCGCCATCGGGCACCCGCTGGGGATGTCCGGCGCGCGGCTCGCCACCACCGCGACCTGCCAGCTCGCGGACGGGCGCGGCCGTTACGCGCTCTGCACCATGTGCATCGGCGTCGGGCAGGGGATCGCGGTCATCCTCGAGCGGGTGTAGCGCTGCGCATCCAGGGCAGCTGCTCCAGGTCGACGTTACCGCCGCTCAGCACGATACCGACGCGCTTGCCCTGAACGTCGAGGCGGCCGGCATCTATCGCGGCGTACGGCACTGCGCCGGACGGCTCGACCACGATCTTCGCGACTTCCCACAGGCGGCGCATCGCCGCCACGATCGCGCTGTCCGGGACCGTGACGATGTCCTCGACGTAGCGGCGGATCTCGGCGAACGGATACTCGCCGAGTGCGCCGCGCAGGCCGTCGGCGATGGTGTCGGGCTTGAGACTCGGGAACAGCTTGCCGGCGCGAAACGAGCGCGCCGCATCGTCGGCACCGGCGGGCTCGACGCCGATCACGCGGATCCCCGGCCGCAGCGCCCGGGCGGCGACCGCGACCCCGGCGATGAGGCCACCGCCCCCCACCGGGCACAGCACCAGGTCGAGGTCGGCGACCTGGGTGAGGAGCTCGATGCCGGTCGTGCCCTGGCCGGCCATCACGTTGAGGTCGTTGTAGGGGTGCACGAGCGTTGCGCCGGTCGCGGCGATCACTTCCGCCGCGGCCTGCTCGCGCGCCGCAAGCGTCGGTGCGCACCAGGTGATGGTGGCGCCGTAGCGCTCGACCGCGGCGCGCTTGGGTTGCGCAGTACCTTCGGGCATGACGATGTGGGCGGCGATGCCGCGCAGGCGCGCGGCGCGCGCCAGCGCCGCCGCGTGGTTGCCCGAGGAGTGGGTGGCGACGCCGCGGCTCGCCTCGCTGTCGGAGAGCGAGAACACGGCGTTGCAGGCGCCGCGTGCCTTGAACGCGCCCCCCTTCTGGAAGTTCTCACACTTGAAAAACAGCCGCGCGCCGCTCGCTGCATCCAGCGTCGAGCTGGTGAGTACCTGCGTCAGGTTGATCTTGTCGGCAATACGCGCGTGCGCTTGCTGAATCAGGCTCAGATTGAGGCCCGGAGATTGGCTGCGCATGGGGCGCGCAGCATGGCGACGCCCCTGCGCAACGTCAAGGCGCCCACGGCGGCGGCGATGCGCTTGCCGGGGTGCGGGACCGTCATATACTCACCCTGTGCAGACACGGGCCAAGTCGGACACGCCCGGCGCGGAGCCGGCGGACGCGGAGCCGGTAAACGCGGCGCTGGCGGACGCGGCGGCCGCCGTGCCGGACGCGGTCAGCGCCGAGCTTGCCGTCGAGCGCTGGCAGCGCGGCAGCGTCACACGCACCACCGATTCCGTCGCGGAGGAAGTGCCGGTGGCGCTCGTCTATCACGATGTGCCGCACGTGGTTATGTTGGCGACGCCGGCCGACCTGGAGGACTACGCGGTGGGGTTCACGCTGAGCGAGGCGCTGGTGGCGCGCGCCGATGAGATCCGCGGCGTCACGGTGACGCACGGCGCGGCGTCGGTCGACGTGCATATCACGGTTGCCTGGGAGCGCTTCACGCAACTGCTGCAGCGGCGGCGCAATCTCACCGGCCGCACCGGCTGCGGCCTGTGCGGTGCGGAGACCGCCGAGGACGCGATCCGCGAAACGGCTGCGGTGCCCGCGGGCGTAGCGGTGAGCGTCGATGAGCTGCACGCGGCCGTCGAGCAGATTGCTCCGCTCCAGGTCATCAACGCGCGCACCGGCAGCGTGCATGCGGCGGCATGGGTGGTGCCGGGGAGCGGCATCCAGGTGGTACGCGAGGACGTCGGCCGGCACAACGCGCTCGACAAGACCATCGGCGCGCTGGCGCGCACCGGCGCCGACTTCGGCTCGGGGTTCATGCTGATGACCAGCCGGGCGAGCTACGAGCTGGTGCAGAAGTGCGCCACCGTCGGCATCCCGTTGCTGGTAGCGATGTCGGCGCCGACCGCGTTCGCCGTGCGGCTGGCGCAGCGCGCCGGCATCACGCTGGTGGCTTTCGCGCGACGCGACAAGCACGTCGTGTACGCGCACCCGCAACGACTCACGTGAGCCCGAGCCAGGCGGAGAGATCAGCAGACATACGCCGCGGGGGCGCGCTGATCTGCGGCTCGATGGCCTACGACACCATCATGGTGTTCGGCGACCGCTTCGCCAACCACATCCTGCCCGACAGGATTCACATGCTGAACGTCGCGTTCCTGGTGCCCGAGCTGCGCCGCGAATTCGGCGGCTGCGCCGGCAACATCGCCTACAACCTGAAGCTCCTCGGCGATGTCGCCTACCCGATGGCGACCGTCGGACGCGACTTTGGGCCGTACCGCGACTGGCTGCGCGAAACCGGCGTGCCAGGGCGTCACATCCGCGTGATCGACTCCGAGCTCACCGCCCAGGCCTTCATCACCACGGATGTGGATGACAACCAGATTACGGCGTTTCATCCCGGAGCGATGCAGCACTCGCATGCCAACAGCGTGGCGGATGCGGGCGAGGTCGCCATCGGCATCGTCGCCCCCGACGGCCGCGAGGGCATGATCCGCCACGCCGCGCAGTTCGCCGCGGCGCGCATCCCCTTCATCTTCGATCCCGGGCAGGGGCTGCCGATGTTTGGCGCGGCCGAGCTCGAGCAGTTCGTGTCCGCGGCGAGCTGGGTCACCGTCAACGACTACGAATGGCAGCTCATGCAGCAGAAGACCGGCTGGACGGCGCGCGAGCTCACGCAGCGCATCGCGGCGCTGATCGTGACGCGCGGGGCGGCCGGCTCGACCATCTACACGCGCGAGACCGAGCTCGCGATCCCGGCGGCCCCGGCGCGCGCGGTCGTCGACCCGACCGGCTGCGGTGATGCCTACCGCGCCGGCCTCCTGCACGGGCTGCTGCGCGGCCTCGCCTGGCCGGCGATCGGACATATTGCCTCGCTCATGGGGGCCATCAAGATCGAGTCCCGCGGCACGCAGAATCACCGCTTTACGCCCGCGGAGTTCGCGGCGCGGCTGGCGGCGGCTTTCCCGTAACGGCACGCCGTGCGTTAAACTGGCGGCTTCCACACCCTTGGGCCGGCACCTGCCGTCGGGAATCTGCGCGACATGAGTAACGACTTCCTGTTCACCTCCGAATCCGTCTCCGAAGGCCATCCGGACAAGGTGGCCGACCAGATCTCCGACGTAGTGCTCGATGCGATTCTGAAAGAGGATCAGCGCGGCCGCGTCGCCTGCGAGACGCTCGTCAAGACCGGTGTCGTGATCGTCGCCGGCGAGGTGACCACCACGGCCTGGGTGGACGTCGAGGCGCTGGTGCGCAAGACGGTGCTCGACATCGGCTACACCTCCTCGGAGATGGGCTTCGACGGCGCCAGCTGCGGCGTCCTCAACATCATCGGCAAGCAGTCGCCCGACATCGCCCAGGGGGTCGACCGCAAGGACGAGCGCAAGCAGGGAGCGGGCGATCAGGGGCTGATGTTCGGCTACGCCACCAACGAGACCGACGTGCTGATGCCGGCGGCGATCACGCTGGCACATCGTCTGGTGAAGCGCCAGGCGCAGGTGCGCAAGAGCGGCAAGCTCCCCTGGCTGCGCCCGGACGCCAAGAGCCAGGTGACGCTGCGCTACCAGGACCACAAGCCGGTCGGGCTGGAGGCCGTGGTGCTCTCCACGCAGCACAGCCCGGACGTCACGACCAAGGCGCTGCGCGAGGCGGTGATGGAGGAGATCCTCAAGCCCGTGCTGCCGGTCAAATGGCTGGACAAGCGCACCAAGTTCCACATCAACCCCACCGGCCGCTTCGTCATCGGCGGTCCGGTCGGGGACTGCGGCCTCACCGGCCGCAAGATCATCGTCGACACCTACGGCGGCTTCGCGCGCCATGGTGGCGGTGCGTTCTCCGGCAAGGACCCGTCCAAGGTGGACCGCTCGGCGGCCTATGCGGCGCGTTATGTCGCCAAGAACCTGGTCGCTGCGGGGCTCGCCGAGAGATGTGAGGTGCAGGTGTCGTACGCGATCGGCGTCGCCGAGCCGACCTCGATCATGGTCGAGACCTTCGGCACCAGCCGCCTGTCGCGCGAGCGGCTCACGCAGCTCGTCCGCAAGCACTTCGACCTGACTCCGTACGGGGTGCGCGAGATGCTCGACCTGCTGCGTCCCATCTACCAGAAGACCGCGGCCTACGGGCACTTCGGCCGCAGCGAGCCGGAGTTCAGCTGGGAGCGCACCGATCGTGCCGAGACGCTCGCCGCCGAAGCCCGGAGCGTGCGCGCCGCGTAACACACGATTCAAGCCGCGGTTGCGGCAACCACGCCGCCGAGGGGCGCTGCGACGGGACGGTGCGATCAGCACCTGGACCCGCCAGGCTCGGCGACGCCCAGGTCAACACACGGCGCTCGTGAGAAATTGCGGAGTATCGAGCATGAACGCCACATTGAAACCTGCCGGCAACAGCCCCGATTACCGGGTCGCGGACCTCAAGCTCGCCGACTGGGGTCGCAAGGAGATCGCCATCGCCGAGACCGAGATGCCCGGTCTGATGGCGATCCGCGAGGAATATGCGCGCAGCCAGCCGCTGCACGGCGCGCGCATCTCCGGCTCGCTGCACATGACGATCCAGACCGCGGTGCTCATCGAGACGCTGCAGGCGCTCGGCGCCGAGGTGCGCTGGGCCTCGTGCAACATCTTCTCCACCCAGGATCACGCGGCCGCCGCTGTCGCGGCGCGCGACACCGCGGTGTTCGCCTGGAAGGGTGAGTCGCTCGCCGATTACTGGGAGTACACGCACCGCATCTTCGATTGGCCCGACGGCGGTTTCACCAACATGATCCTCGACGACGGCGGCGACGCGACCTTGCTGCTGCACCTCGGCGTGCGCGCCGAGAGCGACCCGGGGGCAATCGCGCGACCGCAGAACGAGGAGGAGACCGAACTGTTCGCCTCGATCCGCGCGCATCTCAAGGCCGATCCGCACTGGTACTCGAAGCGTATCGCGCACGTGAAGGGCGTCACCGAAGAGACCACCACCGGGGTCAAGCGCCTGTACCAGATGGCCGAGGAAGGCCGGCTGGCCTTTCCGGCAATCAACGTCAACGACTCGGTGACCAAGAGCAAGTTCGACAACCTGTACGGCTGCCGCGAGTCGCTGGTCGACGCCATCAAGCGCGCGACCGATGTGATGATCGCCGGCAAGACCGCGGTCGTGTGCGGCTACGGCGACGTCGGCAAGGGGTGCGCGCAGGCCCTGCGCGCGCTGTCGGCGCAGGTTTGGGTGACGGAGATCGACCCGATCTGTGCGCTGCAGGCGGCGATGGAGGGTTACCGCGTCGTGACCCTGGAGCAGGCGGCCGACAAGGCCGATATCTTCGTCACCGCGACCGGCAACTATCACGTCATCACTCACGAGCACATGGTGCGCATGAAGCATAACGCCATCGTGTGCAACATCGGCCACTTCGACAGCGAGATCGACGTCGCCAGCCTGAAGCGCTACCAGTGGGAGAACATAAAGCCGCAGGTCGACCACGTGATCCTGCCCGACGGCCGGCGGCTGATATTGCTCGCCGAGGGGCGTCTGGTGAACCTCGGCTGCGGCACCGGGCACCCGAGCTACGTGATGAGCTCGAGCTTCGCGAACCAGACGATCGCCCAGGTGGAGCTGTTCACCCGCACCGCGGACTACCCGATCGGGGTGCACGTACTGCCCAAGCACCTCGATGAGAAGGTGGCGCGGCTGCAGCTTGGCAAGCTCGGCGTCGAGCTCACGCAGCTCACCGACGCGCAGGCCGGCTACATCGGCGTGGACAAGGCCGGGCCCTACAAGCCCGACCGCTACCGCTACTGATGGGCCCCGCTCCGGGCCCGGGCGGCGGCGCCGTGGCACAGGCCGCGGCGCCCCTGCCGCGCACCGCCGGCGGCGCGATCCTGCTGGACGGCAAGACGGTCGCCGCGCGCGTGCGCGCAGAGGTTGCCGAGCGCGCGCGGGCGTTTGTCGCCCGGCATGGCCGTCGGCCGGGACTGGCGGTGGTGCAGGTGGGGGAGCACGCGGCATCGACAGTGTACGTGCGCAACAAGCGCCGCTCCTCGCTCGAGGCCGGCATCGAGTCGTTCGCGCACGATCTGCCCGCAAACGCCGGCGAGGCGCAGATCCTGGCGCTCGTTGAGGCCCTCAATCGCGATGCGCGGGTCGACGGCATCCTGGTGCAGCTGCCGCTGCCGGCCGGCGTCGACACCAACCGCGTGATGGACGCCGTCGATCCCGCCAAGGACGTCGACGGCTTTCACCCGGTGAACACGGGGCTGCTGGCGCAGAAACGCCCGCGGCTGCGCCCCTGCACTCCGTACGGCGTCATCCGGCTGGCCCAGGAGTACGGTATTGCGCTCACCGGGGCACGTGCGACCGTCGTCGGTGCCTCCAACATCGTCGGCCGGCCGATGGCGCTCGAGCTGCTGCTGGCACGTGCGACCGTGACGGTCTGTCACACCGGCACACGCGACCTGCGCGCCGAGGTCGAGCGCGCCGAGGTCGTGGTCGCCGCCGTCGGCAAGGCCGGGTTCATTCCCGGGGAATGGATCCGGCCCGGCGCCGCGGTGTTCGACGTCGGCATCAATCGCACGCCGCAGGGAACGCTGGTGGGGGACGTGGTGTTCGAGAGCGCCGCCGAGCGCGCCGGCTGGATCACCCCGGTGCCCGGAGGCCTGGGGCCCATGACCATCGCGATGCTGCTTTCCAACACGCTGGATGCCGCATTGCTGCGGGCCGGCGGCGGCGTCTGAAGCCCGCAAACAACATGTCAGCAACACGGGTTCAGGCGTGGCATACGAGCTGCAGCGCTTGCGCTCAACATTGGTGTGGCGCTGTTATGACCGGCCGCGCCTGCCGCGGATCGAGCGGCGGCGGTTACAAGTTGGGCCGCGGCGACTTCCAACATGTTACAGATCATTGTTGTCGGTGATTGTCGTGTGGCCGATTCGCGCGGTATCGGTGTATGATCCCAGGTCCGGCCCAGGTTAGGGTGATTTGGAGAGACTGTGATGGCAAGACGTCCACCGAATGACGGCGCATCGTGGAGCGCCCGTGAACTCAAGACGCTCAGGGCGCTCGCCAAGGCGGGAACTCCGACCGGGCAAGTCGCGAAGAAGCTCGGACGCACGGCGGCCGCTGTTCAGCAGAAAGCCATGCGCGCCGGGATCTCGTTCCGGGCGGCGAAGCGCGCCGGGGCCCGGAGAAAGAAGTAACGGCTACAACTGACGTTTGGCGGATCCGGGCCACGCGATAGTGCGCCCGGCTTGCCCTGTCGCGGGCAGCATGCACAGAGTCTTCCGTTTCGGCTGGATTGCGCTCGGCCTCGGGTTTGCGGCGGCGGCAGCTGCGGCGCAGGCCCCGCGGCCGGCGCCGCTCAGGATCGGCATCATCGGCACCGGCCACATCGGCGGCACGCTGGCGCGCCTGTGGGTCGCCGCGGGCCACGAGGTGCTGATCTCCTCGCGCCATCCCGACGAGCTGCGCCGCCTGGCGCAGCAGCTCGGCCCGCGAGCCGCTGTCGGAACGCCGCGCGAGGCGGCGCTGTTCGGCGCCGTGGTGTTGATTTCCGTGCCGTACGGCGCGGAGCCGCAGATCGGACGCGATCTCAAGGCGGAGCTCGCCGGCAAGATCGTGCTCGATACCGGCAATCCGTATCCAGAACGCGACGGTCCCATGGCGCTGGAGGCGCGCCGCGAGGGTACCGGGGTGGCCTCGGCGCGCTACCTGCCGGGCGTGCGCCTGGTGCGTGCCTTCAACGCCATCAACTCCGGGGACCTCGGCAGCGAGGCGCACCGCAGGGGTGAGCCGTACGCCATCCCGCTGGCCGGGGATGATGCGCAGGCGTTGGCCGTTGCACAGCAGCTCGTCAGGGACGCGGGCTTCGAGCCGGTGGTGGTCGGGCCGTTGTCGCGGGCGCGCGAGTTCGACGTCGGGACGCGGGTTTACACGCAGCTGATGACCGCGCCCGAGCTGCGGGCGGCGTTGGGACTCGCGGCGCCGCCTAACGGGGGTAAATGAGCGTTGGAGTGAGCGCGCCGCGGGGTGCGCACCGGAAGAGGCGCGGACTCAAACCCGAACGTAGTAAAAATGTGCCCGCGCGTTCAATCTGGGCCGTCCGGGAGTCGCGCCTGCCGGTGCGAGTGTGAGTATCGGGCAGCGCGCCTGAACCTGCCGTGAATGACGAGCGCGCGGTGAGGCGCGAGCGAGCGGCGTATCTCCCTGAAGGGCGACTCGCTAGTCGCGCAGGCGCGCGCGCAGCCGCTCGATAATTGCCGCCGCCAGCCCGATCTGCGCCAGATACGGGCGCACGCCGCCGGCGCGGTCGAGAAACTCGAGCATGTTGTATGCGCCCTCAGGCGGGCAACGCAGCGCATCGAGAATGCGCGCCGCATCGGACCGCGGGTAGCGCTTCAGGTACTCCTCGGCCAGGTTGGCGCTGCTTTCGGCGTAGTCCGCGGCGATCGCCGCCGGCTCGACGTCGGCGAGCGCCAGCAGCAGCGCCGCGATCAGCCCGGTGCGGTCCTTGCCCGCCACGCAGTGAAAGAGCAGCGGGCCGGGCGCGGCGTCAGCAATTACTTCGAGCACGTGCCGCAGCTCGGCGCGCGCGTGCTCGAGCACCGCACACTTCCACAGCTCCTTGGCGACATCGCGGCTGCGCAGGCGCCACTGGTCCTCGGTGCCGGTCAGCAGCGATACGCGCTGGTAGCGCAGCCGCGGCAGCGCCGCCGGCAGCGGACCGGGCGAGGCGCGTGCCTCCTCGGGCCAGCGCAAGTCGAGGATTGTCTCGACGCCATAGTCGGCGAGCGCGCGCACGCCGTCGTCTGTCAGCTGCGCCAGATCGTCCGAGCGCAGCAGCGAGCGCCAGCGTGTCTCGCCGCCGTCCACGGTCGGCAGGCCGCCGAGATCGCGCGCATTGCGAAGCTCGGGAAAGTCGAGGCGGCGGCTCGCGCCGAGCATCAGGCCCGACTCGACCATCAGGCTCGAGCAGCGCGCCGCTGGCTGAGCGCAACTCCGGCGAGGATCAGCACGCCGGCGAGCGCCATGGTGGCCGTGAGCGGCTCACCGAGGAACAGCCACGCCCACACGACCCCGAACAGTGGGATCAGGTACGTGACGGTCGAAGCGCGCGGTCCGCCGATGCGCGCGATCAGGCGGTAGTAAAAGACGAAGGCGGTCCCGGTGCACAGCGTGCCGAGCAGCACCGCGCTCAGCCATGCGGGCGCGCCGATCGTGTGGCCCGGCCAGCTCCAGGCAGCGAGCGGGGCGAGGATCACCGCGCCGCTCAGCAGGTTGGCGGCCGCCACCGCCGCCGGCGGGTAGGGCGTGAGATAGCGGCGCATGAGGTTGATGCCGAAGCCATAGAGGAGCGCAGCCGCAGTTCCCGCCAGCGACGCCTCCAGGACACCGTTGCCCGAGGTGCGCCCGCTGGCGAGCACTGCGACGCCGACGAATCCGGCGACCAGCCCGATGAGGCGCCGCGCGCCGATGTGCTCCCCATAAAAGAGGTACGCCACCAGCGCGGTGAACATCACCGTCATCGCGTTGGTGATGGCGCCGATCCCGGCCGGAGCGCGCTCTGCCCCCCAGGCGAACAGCGCAAAGGGCATCACGGAGTTGACGGTGGCGATGCCGGCGATCTTCAGCCACAGTCCCGGCGTGAACTGGGCACGCGCCCGCCACAGGAACGGCAGCAGCACCAGCCCGCCGAGCAGCAAGCGCGTCTCCACCAGAGGCAGCGGTCCAAAATCGGACGCGGCGACCCGCATGAAGAGGAACGAGCCGCCCCAGATGGCACCGAGCACCGTGAGCTCGAACGGCGTGCGCCAGGCGGCGACGGCCGCGTTGGCGGGGGCCGCGGCGGCGCGCTCGAGGGGCGCGCTGCCGGCGGATTTCACGGTGCAGTCTGAGCTGGACATGTTTGGAGTATGAGCTGAGTTGCGTTCAGGGTGAGTGTGAGAGTGACCAAACTACCGCGCGTGCGCCACCCGGAACTTGCGCTGCCCGGCTCGCAGCTCAAGCCAGCGCCTGCGCGAAGTCCTCCAGCAGGTCGTCGGTGGACTCGATACCGACCGACAGCCGCAGCAGCCCGTCGCCGATGCCGAGCTGCTGCCTTTCGGCCGGCGTCAACCCCGCGTGCGAGGTGGTCGCGGGGCGCGTCAGGAGCGTGTGTACGCCGCCGAGGCTCGGCGCCACCGCCGGGATGCGCACGCGCCGGCAGAACTCATCGGCACGGGCGGCCGCGCCTTGCAACTCGAAGCTCAGCATGCCGCCGAACCCTGCGAACAGGCGGCGCGCCCGCGCGTGCCGCGGGTGGGTCTCGAGTCCGGGGTAGTTGACCCGGGTCACCGCCGGGTGCGCCGCCAGGAACTGCGCGATCCTGAGCGCGCTCTCATTCTGGTAGCGCACCCGCAGCGCGAGCGTCATGAGCCCGCGGTTGAGCAGGAAGGCGGCATGCGGGTCGAGACAGCCGCCCAGCCGGTTCAGCTGGTGGCGGATGCGCTCGATGAGCTCGGCGCGGCCCGAGATCGCGCCGGCGATGAGGTCGGTGTGGCCGTTCAGGTATTTGGTCGCGCTGTGCAGGCACAGGTCGAAGCCCGCCTCGATGGGCCGGTAGTTCACCGGACTTGCGAACGTGTTGTCGATGATCGACACCAGGCCGTGCGCGCGCGCGAACTCGACCACGGCCTCGAGGTCGCAGACCTCGAGCAGCGGGTTGGTCATGGACTCGACGTAGATGGCGCGCGTGGTGGGGCGCAGCTGCGCGCGCCACGATGCCGGCGCGTCCGCGTCGACGAAGTCGACGTGCAGGCCGAGCTTGGGGAAATCCCTGACCAGGAAGTCGCGCGTGCCGCCGTACAGGCAGCTCTGTGCCAGCAGGCGATCGCCCGCCGCCAGCAGCGTGAGGAGCGTGGTGGAGACGACGGCCATGCCGCTCGCGGCCACCAGCGCCGCCTCCGAGCCCTCGAGCGCGGCGAGCTTGGCGTGCAGCGCCAGCTGGTTCGGCGTGTTGTTGGTGCGCGTGTAGCGCACATCGTCGTAGCTTCCTTCGCCGGCATATTCGAAGGTCGCCGACTGGAACAGCGGCGTGCAGACGGCCCCCAGGATGCGCGGCCGCAGCTCTCCGGCGTGCACCAGCTTGGTTTCGATGCGCTTGTACGGCGAAGACATTTGCAACCCCCTTATGTTCACACGCCGGTACCGGCCGGGGGCCGGTGCCAAAGCGTTGCGGTGCGGAATTGTCCCGCCTATACGCTAGCGTGTCCTTATATCTTTATGGAGATGCAGCGCGCCGCGGCCTGACCCAAACTGTGTCGCATTGCAGCCAGTACAGCACGACGTGCACCCTGAGCCTCAAGTCCTGATGAAACGGCCCAGCGAACGCTTCACGACGCGGGTAGAGAACTACGCGCGCTATCGCCCCGGCTACCCTGCAGAGGCCATCGAGCTGCTGCGCAGCCGCTGCGGGCTCAAGCGCGGCGCCGCGGTGGCCGACCTTGGCTCGGGCACCGGGATCCTCACCGAGCTCTTGCTTCGGAGCGGGGCGCGGGTTGCCGCGGTCGAGCCCAATGCCGCCATGCGTGCCGCTGCCGAGGCAGCGCTCGGGACTTACCCCGGCTTCCGCAGCGTCGACGGCAGCGCCGAGGCGACCACGCTCGCAGCCGACAGCATCAAGCTGCTGGTCGCAGGCCAGGCGTTCCACTGGTTCGACGCGCAGCGCGCGCACGCCGAGGCGCTGCGCATCCTGCGTCCGCGCGGTTGGGCGGCTCTGCTGTGGAACGAGCGTCCGACGGAGGCGACGGCGTTCCTTGCCGACTACGAGGCGTTGCTGCGGTGTCATGCCGCGGACTACGCGCGCATCACCGCGAGCCGCGCCGACCCGGTGAGCATGCGGCGCTTCCTCGGCGAGTCGATGGAGGTCGCGACTTTTCCCAACCAGCAGATACTCGACTTCGCCGGCCTCAAGGGCCGGCTGATGTCCTCTTCCTATGCGCCCGAGCCCGGAGACCCGCAGCATGAGCCGATGATCGCGGGCCTGCGCGAGGTGTTCTACCGCTACCAGCACGACGGCCGGGTGGTGTTCCCGTACCGGACGCTGGTCTACTTCGCACAGCTGAGGTAGGTCACCAGACCCTGACGCGCTCGGCCGGGGTGAGGTACAGCTTCTGCCCGGGCTTGACGTCGAAGGCGGCGTACCAGGCATCGAGGTTGCGCACCGTGTCGGCGCGATACTCGCCGGGCGAGTGGCCGTCGGTCACCAGCCGCTGGCGCAGCGCCGCCTCGCGGATCTTCGTGCGCCAGGCCTGCGCGAAGCTCAGGAAGAAGAGCTGCTCGGCGCTGAAGCCGCCGGCCCCGAGGGCGGGCGCTCCGTGCAGCGTCAACCGCCACGCATCGTAGGACACCGACAGGCCGGCCACGTCCGCGATGTTCTCACTGAGGGTCTGCTCGCCGTTGACGTGCACGTCGGGGAACGGCCGGTAGCGGTCGAATTCCTCGGCGAGGCGCTTGCCGGTCTGCTGGAAGTGGGCGAAATCGGCCGGCGTCCACCAGTTCTTCAGACGCCCGCTCGCATCGAACAGCGCCCCCTGGTCATCGAAGCTGTGGCTGATCTCGTGCCCGATCACCGCGCCGATCGAGCCGTAGTCGAGCACCACGTCGCGGTGCGGATCGAAGTACGGCGGCTGCAGGATCGCGGCCGGAAAGTTCAGCGCGTTCATGGCCGGAAGGTTCACTGCATTGACCTCCTGCGGCACCATCGCCCATTCGGAGCGATCGACCGGCCTGCCGAGCTTGGCGAGATTGCGCCGGTACTCGAACAGATCGGCCCGCTCGGCGTTGTCGTACGCAGCGCCGCGCTCGACCACGAGCCCGGAGTAGTCGCGCCACCGGTCGGGGTAGCCGACGCCGACCCTGAGGGTCGCGAGCTTGGCTTTGGCCCTGGCGCGCGTCTCCGGCGCCATCCATTCGAGCCGGTCGATGCGCGCGCCGAAGGCGGCGACGAGATTGCGCACCATCTCCTGCGCGCGCGCCTTGTCGGCCGGCGGGAAATAGCGCTCGGCATACAGCTTGCCGACCGCATCGCCGAGCGCCGAGTCGGTGGCGTCGATGGCGCGCTTCCAGCGCTCGCGCAGCTGCGGGATGCCGGAGAGCACGCGCCCGTGAAAGTCGAAGTGTTCCTCGACGAAGGCCTTCGGCAGGAACGGCGCGGCGTGCTCGAGGATATGGAAGCGCAGGTAGTCCTTCCAGGTGTCGAGCGCCTCGCTCGCCGCCAGCGCCGACAGCCCGCTGACGGCGCTCGGCTGCCAGACCACGAAGCTGTCCTGATTCGCCAGACCCGCGGCCGAAAAGAACGCCTGCCAGTCGAGACCGGGTGCGTGCGTGTCGAAGTCGCGCCGGGCCCAGTGATTGTTGCCCTTGAGCACCTGCTCGGACGCGGCGCGCGTCCAGTGCACCTGCGCCATGCGCCGCTCCAGCGCGAAGATCCGCGCGGCGCGCGCCGGCGCATCCTCGAGGTGCGCGAGCTCGAGCACGCGGGCGATATGCGCCTGGTACTTGTCACGAATCGCGGCCATGGGGGCCGAGGGATCCAGGTAATAGTCGCGGTCCGGCATCACCAGTCCGCCCTGCAGCAGGAACGGCGAGTAGCGGCTCGGATCATCCAGGTCCTGCGCGACCCACAAGCCGAACAGGTTCTCGGTGTGCAGGTTGGTGCTGTTGAGCACGTCGACGTCGGCGCGCAGCGTCGCGCCGAGCGCCTGTGCGAGCTCGCGGCGGTCGCGGATGGCGTCGATGCGGGCCAGCTCGGGCGCGAGGGGCTTCGCGCCCAGGCTCTCGATGCGCGCCTCGTCCATGAAGGCGGCGTAGTAATCGCCGATCTTGTGCGCGTCGGTCCCCGGTGCCGCATGCGCGGCGGCGTCGCGGATGAGATCCGCGGTGCGCTTGGTGGTGAGCTCCACCAGCACCGCGCCGCTCCCCCAGGAGCTGCGATCCGCAGGAATCTCGGTCGTCCTGAGCCAGGTGCCGTTGGCATAGCGGAAGAAGTCGTCGCCGGGAGCGACCGACCGGTCGACGGCCGCGACGTCGAGGCCGGCCACGGCGCCGCCGGAGGCTGCGCCGGCGGGCGGCGCTGCGTTTGCTTCCGGCCGGAGCGTCGCAGCCCGGGGCGTGTTACCCGTGGCAGCCATCGCGAGCAGAATGAGGCAGGCGCGCGCCGCCAGGAAGCGATCGGAACGGGACATGTGTTGGTTTCCTCAGCAAGGCCGCGCAGTCTACACCAAGCTGCCGTTGAACCCGGAGGCCGCCGCGCCGGATGATTGCTACATGGCCCACAGCCGGGATTGGTTACTGCGAGCCCGCCTGCTGGCGGCGGTGATCGCGCTCGCCGCCGCCGCGGCCGCGCCACCGGCACGCGCCTGGGGACCGCAGGGACACCGCGTCGTCGGCGCCATTGCCGACCGGTTGCTCACACCGCAGGCGCACGCCGTGGTGGCGCAGCTCCTGCAGGATGACCTGGACAAGTTCGGCAACCCGTCGGGACGCAGCACACTCGAGGCGGTGTCGGTGTGGGCGGACGAGCTCAAGGACACTCCCGCGGCGCGTCCGCGCTGGCACTACGACAACATGCCGGTGTGCGGCGCTGCGCCCAAGTGGCGCTACTGTCGCGACGGACAATGCAACAGCGTGCAGCTCGAACGCCTGATCGGCGTGCTGGCCGACCGGCACGCGGCTCCACGCGAGCGTAACGAGGCGCTCAAGTGGGTGGTGCATCTGGCCGGGGACATTCATCAGCCGCTGCACGCCGCGGATAATGCTGACCGCGGCGGCAACGATGTGCAGGTGGCTCTCGTGGGCGTCAGGACGCGCGGGCGCGAGAGTCTGCACCGCGTCTGGGACAGCGAGCTGGTGAGACTGGCGCTCAACACCCGCAACCGGCAACGGCCCCCCGAGGGCATCGACGCGCTGGCGCTCGAGGCACGCAGCCTGGTCGGGAACGCGGGCCAGGGAACGCCGGACAGCTGGGCTCGCGAGTCGAATAGCCTCGCGCGCAACGTCGTATACCGCTTCCCGGGCTTTGCCTGCGATCGTGTGCCGCAGGGGATCGTCGTGCTGGATGCCACCTACCAAGGCGAGGCCGAGCAGATCGTTCGCGAGCGGCTGCTGCTCGCCGGCGCACGGCTGGCGAACCTCCTGAACGCGACCCTCGGGCGCTGAACACGATCCTCGTGCGGCGCTGAAATAACCCTCGCAGCGCACTGAAAACGCACTGAAAACAAGCCGCGCCGCCCGGGCGCTGCCGCGAGTGCGCTTGCATGCTAGATTAAGGAACGTAACAGGTTAGGAGCTTTGCACCCGTGAATGCCTGCAACGAGAGCGTGGGCAACACGCCCGAGCGCGAGCGGGCCGCGCGCCTGTCTTCGCCGCCCCCGGACCCCGCGGCCGCTGCCGAGGCGCCCGGGCACACCGCGGCCCCGGCCGGCTCGTCGCTCGACCGCTGGCTGCTCACCCGGCTGCGCACCTATCTCGGGGATCCTCCCATCGAGCTCGCGGTCCGCGCCGGCGCCCGGGCCGCGCCGGCCGACGGGGCGGCCATCGCCCGCGTAACGTTCGCGAGCCGCGCGACGCTGCTCGCGGTGCTGTCGGATCCATGGCTGCGCTTCGGCGATGCCTACAGCGACGGCAGCGTGACGGTGGACGGGGACCTGGTGAGTCTGCTCGAGACGGTGTACCGCTCGAGCGCCGCGCGACTGCCGCTGGCGCGGCGCGCGGCCAGCCTGCGGCACCGGCCGCACGCCAACACGTTGGCCGGCTCGCGCGACAACATCCACCACCACTACGACATCGGCAACCGGTTCTACCAGCTGTGGCTCGGCGCGACCATGGCCTACACCTGCGCCTACTACCCGACGCCGGAAGCAACCCTTGACCAGGCACAGAGCGCGAAGATGGACCTCGTGTGCCGCAAGCTGCAGCTCAAACCCGGGGAAAGCGTGGTGGAGGCCGGCTGCGGCTGGGGCACGCTGGCGCTGCACATGGCGCGGCACTACGGCGTGCGGGTGCGCGCCTTCAACATCTCGCGCGAGCAGGTCGCCTACGCCCGCGAGCGCGCCGCGCGCGAAGGCCTGGCATCGCGCGTCGAGTACCTCGAGGACGACTACCGCAACATCAGCGGGCACTACGATGCGTTCGTGTCGGTCGGCATGCTCGAGCACGTCGGACTTGGCAACTACGAGACCCTGGGAGGCGTCGCGCACCAGTGCCTCGGCAGCCGCGGCCGCGGGCTGATCCACGCCATCGGTCGCAACTTCCCGGCGCGGCTGCAGCCGTGGATAGAGCGGCGCATTTTCCCGGGAGCCTACCCGCCGACGCTCGGGCAGATGATGCGCATCTTCGAGCCCTGGAACTTCTCCATCCTCGACGTCGAGAACCTGCGGCTGCACTACGCGCAGACGCTGCGCCACTGGCTGTCACTGTTTGAGGCGGCCAGGGATCAGGTTTGCGCCATGTTCGACGACAGGTTCGTGCGCATGTGGCGGCTGTATCTTGCGGGCTCCGTGGCCGGCTTCACCACCGGCACGCTGCAGCTGTTCCAGGTGGTGTTCGCTCCCGGAGACAGCAACGACGTTCCGATGACCCGCGCGCATCTGTACACCTCGTGAGCGTGCGCTCATCCGAGGTGCTGATCGTCGGCGGCGGCCCGGCAGGCTCGAGCGCGGCACTGGCGCTGCGGCGCGCGGGCGTCGACGTGCTGGTGCTCGATCGCGAGCGCTTTCCGCGCCTGAAGCTGTGTGCCGGCTGGATCACGCCTGAGGTGGTGCGCGAGCTCGGCATGGACCTGGAGAGCTATCCGCACCGGCTGCTCACCTTTCCGCGCCTGAAGGTGCACTACAAGGCGCTCAAGGTCTCGCTGCCGTGCGTGCAGCACTCGGTCCGCCGCTACGAGTTCGACGCCTGGCTGCTCGAGCGCTGCGGCGCGCCCGTCGAGCAGCACAACGTGCGCGACATCACCCCCGACGGCGACGGCTACATCATCGACGGCGCGTATCGCTGCCGTTACCTGATCGGCGCCGGCGGCACGCGCTGCCCGGTGTACCGCAACCTGTTCCGCGAGGCGAACCCGCGCGCGCACGAGCTGCAGATCGTGACGCTCGAGCACGAGATCGAGTACGACTGGCAGGACCCGGACTGCCACCTGTGGTTCTGCGAGCACGAACTGCCGGGCTATTCCTGGTACGTGCCCAAGGAGCACGGCTGGTTGAACGTCGGCATCGGCGCGATCGCTGCGCGCATGAGAAGCGACGGCGCGGGGATCAAGGAGCACTGGGCGCGGCTCGCCGAGCGCTTGAGCGGCGGACTCACCCGCGGCGCGCACTACGATCCGACCGGCTACAGCTACTATCTGCGCGGCCAGGTCGAGGTCGTGCGGCGCGACAACGCCTTCATCACCGGGGATGCCGCGGGACTGGCGACCCGCGACCTGGGCGAGGGCATAGGTCCTGCGATCCGCAGCGGCCTGCGCGCGGCGGCGGCGATCGTCGATGGCACGCCCTACCGGCTCGATGACGTGACCGGCCTCAGCGTCAGCAGCATCGCCCGCAGCATGTTCACGCGCGCCGCGCACACGCTCGGTGCAACCGGGCGCTCGCGCCGCGCTCCCGGTGGAGGACCCGCGCATGGCCTACGTGACCGTCATCAATGAGCACCAGCATGTGCAGCAGATCGTCTCCGGGCACCACCACCTGACCGCCGACGAGCCGGTGAGCGCCGGCGGGAGCGATGCGGGGTTCGCTCCGCAGGAGCTGCTGCTGGCGAGCCTGGGAGCCGATACCGCGGTGGCGCTGCGCAAGCACGCGGCGCACAGCGGCTGGTCGCTGGGCAAGATCACGGTCGGTGTGCGCTGGTCGCGCGATGCCACCGGCAAGGATCACATCGAGCGGCGGCTGTCGTTCACCAAGCCGCTCAGCGCCGAGCAGAAGACGCGCCTGCTGGAGGTGGCGGACCTGACGCCGGTCACCGGGGTGCTGCGCGCAGGGATTGCGATCCAGTCGCTGCTGGTCGATTGAGCGGGCGCGACTGACGTCCCCAGTACCTGCGCGCGCGGCGCGCGGCGCCTCAAGGATCAGTAATTCACCGTGACGGTGATGGTATCGGTGTAGCTGCCGGGGGCCGGGTTCTGCAGCGCCGGGACGGCGCCGTAGACCGTGCCGCTGGCGCTGGAGGTGCCCAAGAAGACCCCGCTGCCGATCGTCAGCGTGTCGTACGTGGTGCTGCCGGTGCCGTTACCCCAGACGGTGGTCTGCGCCGCGTTGGTGTAGAGGTTGTAGTCGAGCTTGTTGGCGCCGCTCAGCATGGTGCGGGTGGTGTAGGTGCCGCTGCCCGTGCTCAGGTAGACCGTGACCGAGGTCGAGCCTAACACCTCGGTGCAGGTGACAGTGACGGTGGAGGTGCCCTGGAGCGCGGTGGGCGAGGTGAGATCGTAGGTGCCGAAGGCCACGCTGTTCGCCGTGGCCGAGCACGACCCGAGGATGAGGGCGTGCGCGGTCGGGGAGGCGAGCGCGGCGAGGAGGGCACAGGCGGCGAGCCAGCGTGCGCCGGCGGGCCGGGTCAGGTGGGGCAGTTTCATGGGGAGCTCCTGCAGGCGATCACGCCGAGGTCCGGCTGCGCTTCGCCGCTGGGGGGCGGTGGCAGGCGGAAGGTGCATTCACCGCCGTTCCAGTGAGCCTCGCCCGCGGTACCGTGGTCGTAGCCGGTCACATAGGTGAGCCCGTCGAGGCCCACCGGGAATTCCTCGCCCTGGAATTTCACGGTTGCGCCGGCGGGCACCGGGCTGCCGTCGGCAAGCTGCAGCTTGAAAAGCCCCGAGCGCTCGCGCTTCACCGGAATGCTCACCAGGATGCCGCTGCGGTAGGGAGGCACCACCTGTACCTGGGGATTGGCCACCGCCGCATCGAGCGGCAGCTGCAGGGGATCGACCGACAGACGGTTGACGTCGAAGGAGCGCAGGTACGGCACCAGCGCGATGCCGTTGCTGTCGGTGACCGCGACCGGCTGGTTGTCGTAGTACACATTCACATTGGGAATCCCGCCGACCTCGACCGTGGCGAAGCTGTCGGTGATGGTGCGCGTCGCATGCACTTCGCCGTCCATGAGCGTCAGCCCGCCGACCGCTGTCAGGTTCTGGCCGCTCAAGTCCGCGTTGCGGGCGGCGGTCGCGGCCACCGTGATGTAATCGGTCTGGCGTGTGTACTGCGCCTGGTAGCTGCCGTCGGTGCCTGCCGACAGGAGATAGGCGTCGCCTGCGCCGACCGGCAGGCTCTTCTGCAGCGTCTGCACCAGCGCCGCGTTCGGCGAGGGCGAGTCGCTGTCGTAGCGAAACTGGGTGGAGGTGTTGCGGCGGGCATCGAGCGGCAGGATGTAGAACACGGACACGGTGGTGTCGGGCGTCACGCCGGTGGTGCGGCTCAGGTTGGCGCTGAAGTTGCCGCGCCCGAGGTTGAACTGGTAGGTCAGCCCGGTGGTGTACTGGCGCGAGTCGTCGTAGTTGCGCTGCGCTACGAACGCGGCCTGGAGGCTGCCGGCGCGGCCCATGACCCAGCCCACCTGCGCGATGTTGCGCTCGAGCGAGCCCGGCTGGCCGCCGTAGTCGCCGACTTCGCGAAAGCCGCTGCTCGCGTGCTGCGCCTGCAGCAGCAGACTCAGGTGCTCATCGACGTGTTGGATACCGAGCGCGGCATAGCCGCCGGAGGAGGAGGGCTGGGGCGCAAGCCCAAGGACGCCTGAGTTGGCGGGCTGGCTCCCGGCGGCGAGATCGAGCGTGACTACTGCCCAGTGATCGAGCGCCTGGGCGATGTCGATGCCGGCGGCCTCGGGGCCACCATGCAGCGCTTCGGCGTGGATCTCCCCGGTCAGGAGCTCGGTGAACCCATGCCGCCAGGTACCGGAGAGGAGCAGCGGCCCATAGTCAGCGCTCGCCAGGCCGTAGTTCTCGCGCAGCGGACCTAAATCGATGTCGTAGAGCGACAGGCCCGGCTGCAGCATCACGGCGGCCGAGTAAAACGGCACGCTGACGACCTGGGTCTGGCCGAGCGCATTGCGCTCCACGATGCTGACGTCGCCGCTGCCGTTCAGCGCCGGCACCTGGTTGACCACGAACGGCCCTGCGGGCACCTCGGTTGAGCCGACGGATCTGCCGTTGACGAACACGTCGATCGTCGAGGGCACGACTGCCGTGCCGCTCGCCGCGAGCAGCGGTGTCGTGATCAGGTCCGGGCGAATGGCATAGTTGGTGCCCCACTGCAGGCCGCCGAAGCGCACCGACTCGGCCCACGAGCCCGGTACGCTGATGGCGTCGCCGACGCGCAGCGTCTGCAGCGAATCGGGAAAATCGTGAGTGAAGGTGGTGTCGAGCCGCACGAAAGCGGGACTGCCCCGCGCGCTGGTGTCCAGCGCCGTGCTGTCGAGCACGCCTAAGGAATTGAAGATGCCAAGCTCGGTGTAGGCGCTGGCGACGTCCGCGCCGCTGTACTGGCCGGTCTGGCCATAGATCTGGTAATTGAGGAACGCGCCGTTGCCGCTGGGGGTGAGCGGCGGCCGCGGACCGGCACTCAAGAGCACATTGGTGCTCTCGAACGCCGCAGCCGGGGCACTGATGCTCACTGCGCTGCTCGCCTCATCGATGCTTACTTTCACACCGCGGATGGCGGCCAACGGAAAGTAGTTGCGGCCGTCGGTCACGTGCGGGGCGACGTGCGGCTGGCGCAGCCGCAGTCGGGTGAAGTCCGAGTCCGACAGCCACAGCGCACCGGACGGATCGCGCAGCGCGACTACGTCCCCGGCCGGGCTGCCGCCGTTCACGCGCAGCTCGAGGACCGACTGTCGCCAGCCGGTGTCCATGTTGCCCGCGTCATCGGCTCGCGCTGCAGCACAACATAACATCAGGAGCGCGGCGCAAGCTCCGGATGCGGTGCGGTTTGCTCTCCGCATGGCGCATCGCGTCGCTTACTTCGCGGCCGGCTCGCTGGCGACGCTGAAGTCGCCGGCGTCCGAGTGGCCGCGGATGGTGAGACGGGTGGTCGCAGTGAGACCGGGAACGCTCTTGAGCTCCCAGTGCGCACTGCTGCCGGGCAGCAGATAGCGCGCGCCGCTGGTGTGCCAGCGCTGCTCCGCGTGATCCATGCTGGCGGCGTCGAAGTCGAGAATCTGAACATGCGCCGCGCCGTGGTTGTCAGCCTCGATGCGCAGCGTGCCGTCGGGCAGCAGCGTGTGATGCCAGCTGAGGTCTGCGGAGCTGTGCCGTATGGAAACGACGAACACCGGTAGCGTGATGCGCAGCGCGACGCGCAACTCATCCGGGTTGGCAGCCGCCGCGGGCGGCACCTCGGAGAGCACCAGCCGGTAGTCGAGCTCGCGCGACGGATCGACCTTGCGCAACAGCGCGATGCGCACGATCTGCTGACCCCGCGGGGGGATGGTGAAAAGCGGGGGCGTCACCAGCAGGTCGTGAGTGTCGTCGAGCTGGTCGTGGTCGTCATTCTGTGACCAGGCGGCGGGACGTGCCTGCACGACGACCGCAGAGTCATCCTGGTTGCGCACCGTCAGCACCGCGATGGGGGCTGCGGAGCTCAGCTCGACACGGACGGGGGCAACGCTGAGCGTGCTTGCAGCGGCCGTTCCGGCCGCGGCAAGCACACCCAGAGCTGCTATTGCGATAGCCCTCATCGACTCAGTACGTCACGGTCACCGTGATGACGTCCGAGTACGCCGCCACGGGCGCGGCCTGGTTGGTCGCGTTGTCGGGCAGCTGGCCATACACCGTCAGGCTCTGCGCATTGCCAGCAGCCATGCCGGCGCCGGTTCCAGGCTGGGTCAGGGAGCTGCCCGAGCCGTCGCCCCATACGATGCTGTGAGCAGTCGTGGTGTACAGGTTGTACTGCAGGGTGCCGGTGCCGAGGCTCTGAGCCATGAGCCGCTGCGCGACGGTGCCGCCGGTGGTGGTGCCGCCATTGAGCGCCGCCGTGAAGGTGGTGCCGTTGGTGCACAGAACCGACACG
Source organism: Steroidobacteraceae bacterium (assembly GCA_035603345.1). Taxonomy (GTDB): domain Bacteria; phylum Pseudomonadota; class Gammaproteobacteria; order Steroidobacterales; family Steroidobacteraceae; genus 13-2-20CM-66-19. The sequence goes on from DATNKO010000013.1 coordinate 195,068, forward strand.
CTGCTGGTCGCCGTGAGCGCCCCGGCGCCCGGCGTGTAGTTGCCGAAAGCGAGGTTGCTCGCCGACACCGAGCAGGTCTTGAGTACGGTGGCCGAGACGGTGAAGTTGGTCGTGGCGGTGGCGGCCGAAGCGCCGCTGGCCGCGCCGAGCATTGCACCGGCGGTCAGAAAAGCAGTCACAACGTTACGCATATAAAACTCCCGATCTAATGTTTAAGGACAAATCGTTCGCGGCGTCTTCGTCCGCGGTTGTGAGTAAGTCTGGCGGGAAGCCCTTTAAAATAGGGGACTTACGTCGCAATTCCGCCGCGGTGCGCAAGGCGTTTCCGTCAATTTGAGAACCGTTTCCAGCTGGCCCGCGGGCGCTCGGAGAGGCCGCGGTGAGCCGCATCTCAATGGCCGCCGCGCGAATGCGCGGCCCGTCACACCCCGCACGGGCGGGGGTTGCGGGCCGGCAGGCTTGACCGAATGGGCGCAGGCGCTGCTACGATCGAAGTTGAAGTTCCGCTTTGCACAATTGAAGAAGAAAGGACGCAGCACATGCACGTGAGCTCAGCGCGCCGGACCCGGCGCATGGTGCCGTTTGGAATCTCGCTGTTGGTCGCAGCCGCCGCGGCGCTTGCGGCGGATGCGGCGGGTCCGGCCATGTTCGGCTTTACGGCCGCGGAGGCGCCTGACCAGCGCTCGCTCGAGCAGCGCTTCGATGCACAGCTCGATCCGGCGGAGCTGCGCGCCTGGCTCAAGAACCTCTCGTCCGAGGCGAACCAGGTCGGCGCGCCGCACGACCGTGCGAATGCGGAGTTCGTCCGGGACCTGCTGCGCAAGTGGGGCTGGGATGCGCAGATCGAGACCTTCGAGGTGCTGTACCCAACGCTCAAGCAGCACACGCTGGAGCTGATCGCGCCCACGCACTTCACCGCGACCCTGAGCGAGCCGCCGGTTGCCGGGGACGAGACCTCGGCGCGCAGCGACGGCATGCCGCCTTACAACGTGTACGGCGCCGACGGCGATGTGACGGGGGATCTCGTCTACCTCAACTACGGCATGCCGAAGGACTATGAGGATCTCGCGCGCCGCGGCATCGACGTGCGCGGCAAGATCGTCATCACCCGCTACGGCGGCGGCTGGCGCGGACTGAAGCCCAAGCTCGCCCAGGAGCACGGCGCCATAGGCTGCATCATCTACTCCGATCCGCACGAGGACGGCTACGCCCGGGGGGACATCTATCCGCGGGGCGGCTGGCGGCCGCCGGAGGGCGTGCAGCGCGGCTCGGTTCTCGATATCACCCTGTACTCCGGCGATCCGCTTACCCCGGGCGTCGGTGCGACCAAAGACGCCAAGCGCCTGGCGGTCTCGCAGGCGCCGACGATCCTCAAGATCCCGGTGATCCCGATCTCCTACGCGGACGCGCAGCCGCTGCTTGCGGCGCTCGGTGGAGCAGTGGCGCCGGCGCGCTGGCGCGGCTCGCTGCCGGTCACCTATCACATCGGACCGGGGCCGGCGCAGGTGCACCTGGCGATCAGCTCGGACTGGAGCCTCAAGACCCTCTACGACGTGATCGCGAAGATCCGTGGGTCGCAGAGTCCGAATGAGTGGGTGGTCCGCGGCAATCATCGTGACGGCTGGGTCTACGGCGCCTGGGATCCGCTCTCGGGGCAGGTGGCGATGCTCGGCGAAGCCAAGGCGATCGGTGCGCTGGTCAGGAGCGGCTGGCGCCCGAACCGCACGCTGGTGTATGCGAGCTGGGACGGTGAAGAGCCGGGACTCCTCGGCTCGACGGAGTGGGCGGAGACCCACGCCGAGGAGCTCGAGCACAAGGCGGTGCTATACCTCAACTCCGACACCAACGTGCGGGGCTTCCTCGACGCCGGCGGCAGCCATTCGCTGCAACGTCTCGTCAACGACGTGGCGAGTGGCGTGAATGATCCCGAGACCGGGGTCAGCACCGAGGCCCGGCTGCGCGCGCGCATGCAAGTCGAGGGCTACGAGCAAGGTGGAGGCGAGGAGGGGGACGCGCAGCAGGTCAAGCAGAATGCGAAGCTCGCCGCGGCCGGGGGCGACCTGCCCATCGACCCGCTCGGCTCGGGCTCGGACTACACGCCGTTCCTCCAGCACCTGGGACTCACCGCGCTCAGCATCGAATACCAGGGAGAGGCCGACCAGGCCGGGGTCTACCACTCGAAGTACGACACCTTCGAGCACTACGTGCGCTTCGGCGACCCGAATTTCGCCTACGGTGTCGTCGAGGCGGAGACGGCCGGACACATCATCCTGCGCATGGCGGATGCGGATGTGCTGCCGTTGCAGTTCACGGGCTTTGCCGACACGGTCAGCGGCTACCTGGACGAGCTGCGCAAGGCGGTCGATGACAAGCGCAACAAGGCGGCCGAGCTCACCAGGCTGATCGACGGCAACGCGTTTGGCCTGGTGGCCGACCCGACCCGTGTGGTGTTGGCTCCGGAGCGCGAGGTGCCGGTGCCGCAACTGGACTTCGCGCCGCTCGAGCAGGTGACGGCGCGGCTGAAGAAGAGTGCGGCTGCGTACGATGCCGGATACGCGCGCCTGACGAGCGGTGAGCTGCACCTCGGCGCGGCCAAGCGCCAGCAGCTGAATGCGCTGCTGCAGGGCATGGAGCAGCGGTTGACGCTGGCGCAGGGTCTACCGGGGCGCGAGTGGTACCGACACTACGTGTACGCGCCCGGGATGCTGACCGGCTACGGTGTGAAGACGCTCCCGGGCGTGCGCGAGGCCATCGACGGCCAGCGCTGGGACGAGGCGGCGCGCTACATCCCCATCACCGCGACGGTGCTCGGCAACTACTGCGACGGCATCGATCAGGCGACCGCGCTGCTGGCGCCCTGAAGGCGCGTGGCCCGCTTCGAGGCGGACGATGTAAAGACCGACCTCGAGGCGGCGCCGGTGCCGCCTCGGGGTCGTGGCCCGGCATCCGGCCGCATGCGAACGCGCTGGCTCGATGTGGGTCGGCTCAAGCGCTTGTGCTCGTACATGGCCCGTTCGGCCACGGCGAGCAGCGTGTCGATGGCGACCGGATGCCGCGGGTTGAAATATGCGATGCCCCAGCTCAGCGACAGTGACAGTGACGGCAGCGCGACACAGGCCGCCTCGGACCGCGCCAGGTGTGCCAGCATGGCGTCCTGGGAGGCGTAGCGCGCGCTCGTGGTCAGGACCGCGAACTCATCCCCGCCGAGCCTGCCCAGGATCTCGTGCGCGCCGTCGTCGGGAAACAGATCGCGCAGCAGATCGGCGGCGTCCCTGAGGAGAGTGTCGCCGGCCGCATGGCCTAGCGTGTCGTTGACTTCCTTGAGGTTGTTCAGATCGAAGTAGACCACCCGGGCGCCGCGGCGCTCGCGGGCCACGTCCTCCAGCAGGCGCGTGCCGCACTTGAGGAAGCCGCGCCGGTTGTGAAGACCGGTCAGCTCGTCGGTGATGGCTGCGGAACGCAGCGACTGGATGAGCTCGGTGAGGGTGCGCAGCTGCAGCGCGCGTGTCTGCGCCTGGGGCAGCTCCTCGATTCTCAGCAGCTCCGAGAGCCGCCGCGCGACCAGCGCGTCATCGCACTCAAGAGCCGCCGCGCGCAGCTCGCGGGCGAAATCCCCGCTGCGGGTGCGCCAAGCGACCGCAACTTCCTGTGCCTCCATGCACCTTGCTGACATCAACGCGCCTCCAAGAGTGGGTACGCTGAAGCATAGCCGTGGGGCGCGGCCGGCGAAGCGGGACTACGCCGCAGCGCGGCCTCCGGTCCGTGGCCGAATTCACCGTAGGGAAAATCCCAATGTCCGCGCGCAGCTAGACCTGCGTCAACCCGCAGCGGATCGCGTAGCGCACCAGGGTGGCGGTGTCGTGGATCGCGAGCTTCTGCATGAGCTTGGTGCGATGTGACTCGACGGTCTTGGCGCTGATCCCGAGGCGGATGGCGATTTTCTTGGTCGAGTCGCCTTCGGCGATCAGCTGCAGCACCTGCCGCTCGCGCACCGACAACGGCGCTGCGTCGGGTTTGGGCGCGGCATAGGCCTCGGCAATCGCGCCCGCCACCCCGGGACTGAGGTACACCTCACCACGGCAGACGCTGCGGATCGCATGCACCAGATCGCGGGATGCCTGGTTCTTGAGCACGTAGCCGCGCACGCCGCTGCGCAGCGCCTCGCTCACGTACTGCTGCTCGTCATGCTGGGTGAGCATGATGATGCGCACGCGCGGCGCCGCGCGGGCGAGCTCGAGCGCGGCGCTCAGCCCGTTGAAATGCGGCATGCTGATGTCGAGCACCGCGACGTCGGGATTCTCGCTGCGCACCAGTCGCACCGCCTCGCGGCCGTCGGCGGCCTCTCCGGCGACGACGAAACCCTCGCTCTCGAGCAGGGTCTTGAGCCCCTGTCTGACGAGCACATGGTCATCGGCGAGAATCAGTCGCACCGGCATGAGCTCAAGACCCCAGCGGCAGCCGAAAGCGGATCTCGGCGCCGTTCCCCGGAGCGGAGATGATACGCAGCGAGCCACCGACTGCTTCCAGGCGCTCGCGCATCCCCTTGAGGCCCAGGCCGCCGTTGCGCACGCAGGCCTCGACCTCGAAGCCGACGCCGTCGTCGGCAATCACGCCGTGCAGCCCGTCGGGCCGCTGCTCGATCTCGACGCGCACGCAGCTCGCTGCCGCATGACGCGCGGCGTTGGTGAGCGCCTCCTGCACGGTGCGGTAGAGCGCAATCTCCGCCGCCGCCGGCAGGCGCTGCGTGACTCCGGAGCGCACCTCGATCGGGATCCGCGTCCGCCCGGTGACCGCCGTCGCCAGGAACTCGATCGCCGCCAGCCAACCCAGGTCATCGAGCACGGCCGGCCGCAGCTCGTGCGACAGCTCACGCAGCTGGCGCTCGACGCGCTCGAGCAGCTGCTGGCTGCGCTCAACGTGCGGGCGCGCCGCCGGGACTTCGCGCGCGAGCCTCGCCAGCTCGAGGTGCACCGACACCAGCAGCTGGCCCGACTCGTCGTGGAGCGCATGCGCGATGCGGCGGATCTCCTGCTCGAGGGTCTCGTTGATGTGGCGCCAGGCGATCAGCGAATCGCGGTAGCCGCGGTGGGTCATCTCGAACGGCGAGAGCGACTCGGCGAGAAACTGCGCGGCGGAGTTCACCAGACCGTCCGCCCGGACGCCGCCGCCGGTGTCGCCGGCGAGCAGCTCGTGGAGAACTGCGCCGTGGATGCCGACCAGGTCGGGGATACTGCGACCCTCGGCAATCGCGTCCCGGCCCAGCTGGTAGGCCCGGGCGAGCGGCGCCTCGCCGGCGCAGGCGACGTAGTCGTAGAGTGCGCCGCGGTAATCGCGCGCCAGCCGGTCGGGTTCGGGTCGCAACGTTGCGTTCATGGCTTGCCTTCTCCCTCAGCTTGCCCGTGCCACCAACACCAGCGCATCGTCGTTGCCCTGGCAATACTTCGCGAGTATTCCGTCGGCCATGGACTGCAGTGGTCCCGTCACGGCCATACCGTCGGCGAACTGCGGCCGGATTCCGTCGCTGGCGAATATCAGCGTGTCGAGCGCTCGCAATGGAATAACAGAGGTCTGCAGGGTTGGCAACTCGCCGGCACCGATCACCCCGGCGCGCAGCAACAGCTGCTCGCGCGAGGGCAGCACGGCGGAGTCGCCGCGCTGTACGACGGCGCTGACGTTGCCGATTCCGAGCCAGCGGAGCGAAGCGTGCCGCAGGTCGATGCTGGCGATGCTCAGAACGACGCCGCGGGTCAGGCGCAGCGCCTCGTGGCAGCGCACCGCGAGCGCGATCGGCGAGTCCTGCGGGTGCTGCGCGATGGCGTCGCGCGCGGCAGCGGCGGCGGCCGCTGCGTCACTGCCGTGGCCGATGCCGTCGACGACTCCAATGACGATGCCGCCGTCATAGGGCTGTACGATCTCCAGGTCGCCCGAGTCGGTGTTGCCAGGCGTGACGAAGCGCGCCACGGCCCATTGCAGGCTCAGGTCCGCCACTTGGTCACCGTAACCGTCGTGCCGCTGCCGACGCGCGAGGCGATGTCGAACTCGTCCATCAGACGCTTCACGCCCGGGAGTCCCAGCCCGAGTCCGCCCGAGCTCGAGAACCCGTCGCGCAGCGCCTGCGACACATCCGCGATGCCGGGCCCGGAGTCGGCGGCGACGATCTTCAGGCCGACCGCGCCCTTATGCCCGTTGAGCGACTTGAAGGTCACCGTGCCCTGACGCGCGTAGCTGACGATATTGCGGGCCAGCTCCGAGATCGCGGTGGCGATGAGGGTGGCCTCACTGTCGGAAAAACCCGCCTGCAGCGCGAGCGCGCGCCCCTGCTGGCGGGCCGTGACGACGTCCCTGTCGCTCGTGACCAGAATCTGCGTCCCCTCTGACAAGCGCAGCGGCCTCAGTTAATTAATCGTCTTGGATCGGTGCTGCAGATATGCCAGCCCCTCCTCGAGATCAAGCGCAGTTGGAATGTCCTCGAGCGTTAGCCCGAGCTGCACCATCGCGAAGGCCACGTCCGGCTGGATGCCGACGATCACCGTATCGGCACCGCGCAGCCGGATCATGTGGGAGATCTCCAGCAGTGTCCGTGAGGCGAACGAGTCCATCACATCCATCGCGGTGACGTCCACGATGACGCCCTCGGATCGGTAGCGCACCACCTGATGCACCAGGGCGCTGCGCAGCTCGAGCAGATCCGCGTCGCTGAGCGCCGCCTGGATGGTGGCGATCAACACGTGGCCCTGCTTGAGGATGGGTACCTGCATGCGCCTGACTCAGGACAGCACGACCTTGTAGCCCAGCAGCCGCTCGGCCTGCTCGATACCGCCCTGCAGGTCGCCGACGGTGTTCATCTTGCCGAGATCGACGCCGATCGTCACCAGAGTCTGCGCGATCTCCGGAGACAGTCCGGTGACGATCACCGTGGCGCCGAGCAGTCGCGAGGCTTCCACGGTCTGCACCAGGTGGTTGGCGACGGTCGCGTCCATGGCCGCGACGCCGGTGATGTCGATGACCACCACCTTGGCACGGTTGGTGCGGATGCCGCGCAGCAGCTGCTCGGTCAGCTGCCGGGCGCGCTGCGGATCGATCACGCCGATGATCGGCAGAATCAGCAACCGCTCGCGGACCTGCAGCACCGGGGTCGACAGCTCGCGGATGGCCTCCTGTTGCTGGCGGATGACGCGCTCGCGCTCCTGCACGAAGCCCACCGCCACGGTGTTGGCGATGCGGTTGGCCGCCGGCTCGTAGGCGTCTAGCACACGGTTCAGCTTCTCGAAGTCCGACTGGTATTTCGCGAACAACGAGCGCGCCAGCACGTCGCGCAGCAGCAGCACGATGCCCACCACCTCGTTGGTCTCGACGCCGCGTGGAATGATGCGCTCGGAGAGATTGCGGGCGTAGGCCGTCAGATCGTCCACGCTGCCGGTCTCGAGCACGGCCACGTAGCTGTCGTACACCGAGGTGGCTTCCTGGAAGATTTCCTCCTGGGTCATGGCCGCGAGCAACCGGGCCTCGCCGATGCGGGCCACCCACTCCTCGCGCAGCAGGGTGCGGTTCTGCCGCAGGTGACCCACGAGCTCGCGGAGCAGCTCCGTTTGCGACTCGCGCGGTGGCAGCTCCGCGATCGTGCGGCTTCTTTGTGGGATGATTTCCTTGGGCGCTGTTCTTTCTCTGTTGACCATATCAGCTCTCTCCCCCCGGGGTCGGGTCCTACCCGGCCCGTCAGACGATTCCGAACGCCCTTAAGTAGCAGCTCGCCGCAGGCCCTCGCATCGGGACCGACCCACCCCGCGGCTAGGGTGAAGACCCTAGAGCGCCGCGCCGGCAGGGTTGCATCCCCGAGCATGGCGGAAGCAGTATTTCATTTTCGTTGCAGGAAACGGTTAAGATGCCGATAAAGCTATCTTTAGAATACTTCACCTGCCATGACTGAGTCCGCTCTGCTGCCCGCGGCGCCGACCGCTGCCCTTGCGTGGGACGCCCGCCTGGCGCGGCGCCTGGTGGCACCGCTGCGCGACGGTCCCCTGCGGCCCAATCACCTCACCACGGTGCGCCTGGCGTTCGGCATCGCGGCGGCCGGGGCGTTCACGCGCGGCGGCTACGGCTGGATGAACCTCGGCGCGCTGCTGATCGTGGTATCGAACTTTCTCGACCACGCCGACGGCGAGCTGGCCCGCCTGAGCGGGCGCAGCAGCCGCCTTGGCCATTGGTACGACCTTGCCAGCGATGCGGCGGTCACCGTACTGTTGTTCGTCGGCATGGCGGTAGGGGTCGGCGCGAGCTCAGCGACCGTGCTGCGCCTGCCCACGCAGACGCTGGGCGTGGTGGCGGGAGTCGCCGTGGCCCTCATCTTCTTCGTGCGCATGCGCATCGAAGCCTTGGGTGGCAAGAGTGCCAGCAAGCAGGCCAAGGTGGCCGGGTTCGAGACCGAGGACGTGCTCTATCTTCTGCCATTGGTCACGCTCTGCAACGGCACCAAACCGTTCCTGATTGCGGCCGCCCTCGGGGCGCCGGTGTTCGCCATCTGGGTACTGTTCGACTATCGACGCGTGAGCGTAGGGTGGCGTGATGACCGGGGCCCTGGCCGAAACCCTGCAGGGGCTGCAGCTGCCCGAGCTGCGGCGCCGCTTCCTTGAGCAGGGGCAGTTTCTATACCTGCCGCAGTTCCTGCCGCCCGAGGTTACGGCGCGACTCGTAGGCGCGGTGACCGCGGCGACGCCAGCCGTCAACCGCAACTACCTGATCGGCCATAAGCAGGGCGGCAGCGTCAGCCGCCACTCGATCGATGAGCGGGCACCGTTAATCGCCGAGCTCTACCGCGCGCCGGAACTGCTCGCCTGGCTGAGCGAGCTGGCCGGCGTGCCGCTGCAGCTCTCGCCGCCGGATGATCCACATGCCTATGCGCTGTACTTCTACACCCAACCCGGGGACCACATCGGCTGGCACTACGACACCTCGTACTACGCGGGTCGCCGCTACACCGTGCTGCTCGGGGTGATCGATGAGTCGTCGTGCCGGCTCGACTACCAGCTGCACACCCGCAGCCCGCAGCTGGCCACCGTCTCGGGCTCGGTGCAGATTGCGCCGGGGGGCCTGGTGTTCTTCGACGGCGACGCGCTTCGGCACCGCATCTCGCCGCTCGGCGCGGGCGAACGGCGCGTCTCGCTCACCTTCGAGTACCTTACCGATGCACGCATGCACCGCTGGTGGCGCTTCGTCTCCAACATGAAGGATTCGCTGGCCTACTTCGGCTTTCGCCAGGTGTTTGGCAGCCGCCGGGCCGGGCGAGCCGCCGGCGCGAGGTAGAGCGTGTCGCGCGCGGCGTGGTGGCTGCTGGGGGCGGGGGCGCTGCTGTTCATCGTCGTGCTGGTGTCGCACGACCTGCCGGCGATCCTGGCGGTGCTCGCGCTCGCCGGCTGGGGCCTGATCGGCGTGACGCTGTTTCACCTGCTGCCGCTGGTGCTCGATGCCGGCGCCATCCGCGTGCTCGAGGTCGGCGCGTACCGCGGCACGCTGCGCGATGCGGTGCTGGTGCGCTGGATCGGTGAATCCGCCAACAGTCTGATGCCGGCGGGACAGATCGGCGGACCACTGCTGATGATCCGGCAGCTGATGCAGCGAGGCACGGCGGCCGCCGAGGCAATTGCGGCCATCACCGTCAGCACGACGCTGCAGAGCTTTGCGCAGCTGGTGTTCGCTCTCATGGGCGTGGCACTCATTGGCGGGCGCGCGGCACGACTGCCCGCGGCCGCTTCCTGGTCGGCGCTGCTGCTCGCTGCCGCGGCGCTCGCCCTGTGCCCGGCGGCGTTTTATCTGGTGCAGCGGCGCGGTCTGTTCGCGCGGGTGGCCCGCCTCGCCGCGCGCTTTGCGCCGGCGCGTGACTGGTCGCAGCTGCAGCGGCATGCCGAGGGTATCGACAGCGCGCTGCGCGAGGCCTACCAGCGGCGGGCGCGAGTGTGGTGGAGCTTTGCGTTGTGCCTGCTCGGCTGGATCGTCGGCACCGGCGAGGTGTGGCTGATCCTGCGCCTGCTCGGGTCGACGGTCAGCTGGAGCGATGCGCTGCTGCTCGAGAGTCTCGGTCAGGCCATCCGCGCCGCCGCGTTCGCCATACCCGGCTCGCTCGGCGTGCAGGAGGGCGGCTATCTGCTGCTCGCGCCACTCGCCGGGCTGCGACCCGACGTGGCGCTGGCGTTGTCGCTCGCCAAGCGCGTGCGTGAGCTGCTGCTCGGCATTCCCGGCCTCATCTATCTGCACGCCGCGGAGCGGGCCTTCCGCCGGCGCGAGCTGGCGGTGCGCGTCAGCGGCTCGCCCTGACCGGCGTGGCCGCAGGTGGTGGCGCGCCACCGGCTGCAATTTTGTACTATTCGTGGTTTTCCCATGCCCAAGCATCCACATGCGCGCCATCTTGCTTGCCGCGGGTCGCGGTCTACGTCTGCAGCAGCCGACCCATGCCGAGCTGCCCAAATGCCTGCTCGAGTTCGGCGGCCGCACGCTCCTCGAGCGGCACCTGCGCCTGCTGGCGCGCGCCGGCGTCCGCGAGGTGGTGCTGGCGCTCGGGTTCCGCCACGAGCTGGTCGAGGCGCAACTGGCGCACTGGCCCGACCTGCCGCGCCCGCAGATCGTGCTGAACCCCCGCTTCGAGCTCGGCAGCGTGCTGACGCTGCACACCGCGGGAGAGGCGCTGACGCGCGGCGGCGATGTGCTGGTCATGGACGCCGACGTGCTCTACCACGAACGCATCATGAGTGCGCTGGTGGCCGGGCCGCCGCCGGTCAATCGGCTGCTGATCGATCGCGGCTTCGAGCCCGGGGATGAGCCGGTGAAAGTGTGCGTGCGCGGCGGCGTGCCGATCGAGCTGCGCAAGCAGCTTGCCCCCGACCTCAATTACGACACCATCGGCGAGTCGGTGGGATTTTTCCGCTTCAGCGAGGCGGGCGCCCGGCGCCTGGCCGCCATCGTCGGCGACTACGTGGCCAGCGCACGCGCGCACCTGCCGCACGAGGAAGCGGTGCGCGACCTGCTGCACGAAGCCGGCGAGGCGTTCGAGGTCGCCGACATCAGCGGTGCGCCGTGGATCGAGATCGATTTTCCGGCCGACCTGCAGCGCGCCCGCGCGCAGATCCTGCCGCGGCTGTGAGCGCTGGCAGTCTGCGCCATGAACGACTCGCCCACTGCTCCGCCGCCTGAGCGCCGCGCAGCGTCGGCGGGCAGCGCCGTGGCGACGCGCAGCGCGCGGCTGCGTGCGATGCTCACGAGTCCGCAGCTCGAGTTCCTGCTCGAGGCGCACAACGGACTTTCGGCGCGCATCGTGCGCGAGTCAGGCTTCAAGGGCATCTGGGCGTCGGGGCTGGCGATCTCGGCGCAGTTCGGGGTGCGCGACAACAATGAAGCGAGCTGGACCCAGGTGGTCGACATGCTCGAGTTCATGGTCGACGCGAGCGATCTGCCGATCCTGCTGGACGGTGACACCGGCTACGGCAATTTCAACAACCTGCGCCGCCTGGTGCGCAAGCTCGAGCAGCGCGGCGTGGCCGGTGTGTGCATCGAGGACAAGCAGTTCCCCAAGACCAACAGCTTCCTGCACGGCGCGCGCCAGCCGCTCGCGGATGTCGAGGAGTTCGCAGGCAAGATCGCCGCCGGCAAGGACACGCAGCGTGATGCGGACTTCTGCATCGTGGCGCGTGTCGAGGCACTGATCGCCGGCTGGGGGATGCAGGAGGCGCTGCAGCGCGCCGAGGCTTACCGCCGCGCCGGTGCCGATGCGATCCTGATCCACAGCGCGCAGCCCAAGGCCGACGAGATCGTTACCTTCGCGCGCGAATGGGGGCAGCGCGCGCCGCTGGTGATCGTGCCCACCCGCTACTACAGCACGCCGACCGAGGTGTTCCGCCAGGCGGGCGTGAGCGTCGTCATCTGGGCGAACCACATGGTGCGCGCAGCTATCGCGGCCATGCAGGCGCTGGCGAAGGAAGTGCAGCGCAGCGAGACTCTGGTCAACGTCGAGGACCGCCTCGTGCCGGTGGGCGAGATCTTCCGCCTGCAGGATGCCGAGGAGTATGCCGCCGCGGAGGAGCTCTATCTGCGCGGCAGCGCGCCGCCGCGCGCGGCCGTGGTGCTGGCGGCCGGCCGCGGCAAGGGCGTGGAGGCCCTCACGACCGATCGGCCCAAAATCATGCTGCCGATCGCCGGCAAGCCGCTGCTGCGCTGGCTGCTGGACGCGTTCAAGCGCGAAGGTATCAACGATGTGACCGTGATCGGCGGCTACCGCGCCGAGGTCATCGACTCAACCGCAGTCCGCCTGCTGGTCAACGAGCGCTTCGCCGACAGCGATGAGCTCGTGACGCTCGCCTGTGCGCTCGATACCCTGGTAGCCGATACGGTTATCTGCTACGGCGACCTGCTGTTCCGCCGCTACGTGCTGCGCGATCTGCTCGACTGCCAGGCCGATTTCGCCGTGGTGGTCGATTCCTCCGCGAGCGCCGGCATCAACAGCACGGTGCGCGACTTCGCCTTCTGCTCGCGACCCGATGATCGCGGCCTGTTCGGCACGGAAGTGCGGCTGCAGCGCATCGCCAGCCGCGGCGGTGCGCCAGAGCCCGCCGCGCAGGGACGCTGGATCGGCATGCTGTACGTGCGACGCAGCGGCGTCGAGCGCCTCAAGCGCCTCATGGCGCAACTGGCCGCGCGTGCCGATTTCTCCGAGCTCGACGTGCCGGCGCTGCTCAACGCGCTGGTTGCCGACGGCGCCCTGGTTGAGGTGCTGTACGTGCACGGGCACTGGCGCGGTGTCAACGACCTCGAGGAATTCCGCGATGCGGTCGATTTCGCGCACGGCCAGGATGCCTACGGCAGCGGCGCGGGCGGAGCCGACGGTCCGGCGCGATGATCGAGGCGCAGCAGTTCGTCGGCGCCGCGCGCGAGCGGGGTTTTCTCTGGTATGCCGGTGTGCCGTGCTCCTACCTCACGCCGTTCATCAACTACGTCCTGCAGGAGCGCACGCTGCGCTACCTGTCGATGGCCAACGAGGGCGATGCGGTCGCGCTCATCGCGGGCGTGACGCTCGGCGGCGGCCCGGGCACGGGGCACCGCGGGATCGCCATGATGCAGAACTCCGGTCTCGGCAACGCCGTGAGTCCGCTCACCTCGCTCACCTGGCCGTTCCGTCTGCCGCAGCTGCTGATCGTCACCTGGCGCGGCCAGCCCGGCGTGCCCGACGAGCCGCAGCACGGCCTCATGGGGCCGGTGACGCCGCAGCTGCTGACGCTCATGGAGATTCCGTGGGAGCTGTTTCCGGGCGAGGCCGCGCAGGTCGGGCCGGCGCTCGATCGCGCCGTGCGCCATATGGATGCCAGCGGGCGGCCGTATGCGCTGGTGATGCCTAAGGGACTCGTAGCTCCCTTTGCGCTGCGCGCGGCTGCGGGCCCGTGCGCTCCCCGGGCCAGCGTCTTGCCGCGGCGCGCGCCGCCCGGCGACACCGGCACTCGCGCCACGCGCGCGGCAGCGCTGCGCACCGTGCTCGCGCATACGGTCGGGCGCGGCACCGTGGTGCTGGCCTCGACGGGGTTTTGCGGGCGCGAGCTGTGCGCGCTCGAGGATAGGGCCAACCAGTTCTACATGGTCGGCTCGATGGGGTGCGTCGGCGCGCTCGCTTTGGGCCTGGCGCTCAGCCGCCCCGACCTCAAGGTCGTCGCGCTCGACGGCGACGGCGCGGCGCTCATGCGCATGGGCACCATGGCCACGGTAGGGGCCTATGCGCCGGCCAACCTGTGGCATCTGCTGCTCGACAACGGCATGCACGAATCGACCGGCGGCCAGGCGACGGTGTCGCCCTGCGTCTCGTTCGCCGGCATCGCCGCGGCCTGTGGCTATGGCGCGGTGCTGGAGACGCAGGATCCGGCGCAAGTCGCCGAGTGGCTCGGCGCTGCGCCCCTGCCGGGGCCGCGCTTCGCCTGCCTGCGGACGCAGCCGGGTGTACCGCAGGACCTGCCGCGTCCGGCGCTCGGTCCGAGCGCGGTGAAGGAGCGTTTCATGCAGCACATCGGCGGGGGTCGCGCGCCGTGATCCTGCTCAATCCCGGCCCCGTGACGCTCAGCGCCCGCGTGCGCAGCAGTCTCCTCGGACCTGACCTGTGCCACCGCGAGAGCGAGTTTTTCGATCTGCAGGACGAGCTGCGCAGCGGGCTGCTGGCGGCGTACCAGTGCGATGCGGCCGCATGGAGCGCGGTGCTCCTCACCGGCTCGGGCACCGCAGCCGTCGAGAGCATGCTGACGTCACTGGTTCCCGAAGCCGGTGCGGTGCTGATCGCGGAGAACGGCGTGTACGGCGAGCGCATGGCGCAGATCTGCGCGCGCTTTCGTATCCCGCACGAGCGGCTGCCGGGCGACTGGCTGCAGGCGCTCGACCTCGCCGGGCTCGAGCGGCGGCTGACCGCGGGCAGCGCCGGCACCCGCTTCACGCACCTGGCGGTGGTGCATCACGAGACCACGACCGGACGGCTGAATCCGCTGGCACCCTTGAGCGAGCTGTGCCGTTCCCACGGCGTGGGGCTGCTGGTGGATGCGGTGAGCAGCTTCGGCGCCGAGGAGATCGACGTTCAGCACGAGAGCCTGGTGGCACTGGCGGCCACGGCCAACAAGTGCCTGCACGGCGTGCCCGGCGTGGCATTCGTGCTTGCGCGGCGCGGCGCTGTCGGCAAAGGCGCGAGCCGCAGCTATTACCTGGACCTCGCGCGGCTCGCGCGCCTGCAGGATGAGCGCAATACGCCCTTCACCCCTGCGGTGCAGGCGTGCTACGCCCTGGCCGAAGGTCTGCGTGAGTTCGCCGAGCAGGGCGGTCGCCCGGCGCGCTACCGGCGTTATGCCGCGCTCGCCGAGCAGGTGCGCGTCGGCCTGGCGGCGCTCGGCGTTGCGGCGCTGTTGCCGCCGGAGGATTCTTCGGTCGTGCTGCGTTCCTACCGCTTGCCCGCCGGTGTCCATTATCAGGGGCTGCACGATGCGCTGAAGAACGCCGGCTTCGTGATCTACGCGGGTCAGGGCGGGCTCGCGGACAGCATCTTTCGCATCGCCCACATGGGCGAGATCAGTGCGGGCGACATGGCGCGGCTGTTGGAGTGCATGGCAGAGTTCCTGCCGTGAAGCGCTTCGGCCGCCGGTCGTAAGCACATCCGCAACCATGCGTACGCTTCTCACCGCGGTGCTGCTGTTGCTACCGTGCGCGCGACTCCTCGCGCAGGTGCCGAGCAGCGTGCCGCAGCAGCCGGTACCGGTACCGCCGGGCACGCAGCTGCCCACGGGGCCGACGCCACCCGCGGGACCGCCGCCGCCGTCGCCGACCGGCCTGGCGCGCTGGCTCAACCCCTCGACTGCACCGTTCCTCCCGGTGCCGGAGATAGCCACCGACCCCAATGGTGGAACCACGGTCGGACTGCTGCCGGTGTGGCTGAGCACGGACGCACAGCGCGAGATCGACCGTATCATCGCGCCCGATGTGTTGCACAACACCTACTTCGGCTACGGCATGCACGCACGCCTGTACGAGTACCCTTCAGACGATGAGCAATGGTCGATCGTGGGCGGCGTCAACGAGCGCGTCGAGCGCGAAATTGACCTGGAGTATCAGATCGGGCGTGCACGACGCGACGTGTGGTCCTTCAACGCGAGCGTGATCGCGGGCACCGACGGCACGCCGCGCTTCTACGGCATCGGCAACCACACGCCCGAGTCGGATCAGAGCAACTACACGGCGCGCCAGGAGCTCGGGCGCGTGCAGGCGGGCTGGAATATCTCGCACATCTGGCAGCTGGCATACACGCTGCGCGCGCGCCAGGTCGATGTGCTGCCGGGCACACTGCCCGGGATCTACTCGATCCAGCAGCTGTTCGGGAATGCGGCGCTCGGCACCGGCCGCGAGTTTCTCAACCGGCTGTCACTGATCTACGACACGCGTGATGATCTGACCGTCCCGAGTCACGGCATGCAGTGGATTGCATACAGTGGTGTGGCGCTCAGCGACGCGCTCTTCAACGATCAGCTCTACAAGGAGGCGGGCCTGGACGGGCGCGGGTTCTGGCCGGTGTTTCACGACACCGTGTTGGCCGCACACGTCGCGCTGCGCTACCTGATCAGCGACCACAATGCCCCCTTCTGGGCGCTGAGCACCCTGGGCGGCGAAAACAGTGACGTTGGGGGCGAACAGCCGCTGCGCGGTTTTGGGGCCGGTCGGTTCACCGACCGGGACAGCTATTCAACCAGCGTCGAGCTGCGGCACAACGTGCTTTCGTTCGATGCGGTCTCGACGCGGGTGGACGTCGAGGTGACACCGTTCGTCGATGCCGGCCGTGTATTCTCCTATGCCGACACCTTTCCGCTGTCGCATATCCACACCGTCGGCGGAGTAGGATTCCGCGGCATCGCCAAGCCGTTCGTCGTGGGTTACGTCGATGTCGGCTATGGGAGCGAAGGCGCGGCGGTGTTCACCGGCATCAATTACCCGTTCTAGGTGGCGAACAACTGTCCGGGGATGTCCCTGAACGACTTGAACTCGAGCGCGTTGCCGGACGGGTCGAAGATGAAGAGCGTCGACTGCTCGCCCGTTGCGCCCTTGAAGCGCGTGCAGGGCTCGATCACCCATTCGACCTGATGGCGCTTGAGGCGCGCGGCCAGCTCCGCCCAATTGTCAGGCTCGAGCACGACGCCACAGTGCGGCACCGGTACGCCGTGCCCGTCGACGGGGTTGTAGTGGGAGGCGATACGCCCGCCGCGACCCAGCTGCGGGTTCAGATGACAGACGAGCTGGTGTCCGTACAGGTTGAAATCGACCCAGTCGCGTGAGCTGCGGCCTTCGGCGCAGCCGAGCGCCTCCTTATAGAAGCGTCGCGCCTCGTCGATGTCCCGCACCTGCAGCGCGACGTGGAAGGGCGTGAGTGCCATGCCGGCAATATTAACTCACGCAACGCGCGGGCGGTTGTGCGGTAAGGCGCTCTATTCGTGGGCCGGGGCCAGCAGCTCATCCACGCGCAGAATGGGATTGAGGTTGTACTGCTCGTCCCAGGACGCATGGCGGCGCAGGAAGAAATCGAGCCGCGCCTGGGGGCTCGCGGCGAACGCGGGCTCTTGCTCGAGTCGGCGCGCGAACTCCACTTGCAGCTCTGCGCTCTGCGCCAGCATCTCGCGCGCGATCTGCTCGGCAACGTACGGCTCGAGGTACTCCTTCTGCTCGTAGCAGGCGTTGAAGAAGCCCCAGGCCGACAGCGAGTCGGGCGCCTGCGGCTCGAGCAGATGCATGACGAGGCGCGCACCGGGCTGCGCGATCGGCACGAACAGCGCACCGGCGCGGATGTTGCGGGTCTCACGCTGCCAGCGACCCTCGAGCGTGAGGCGCATACGGCCTTCGAAGGGGCCGGCGGCGAACTGCGTGCGCGTGGCGCGAAACGCCTCCACCCGCACGCCGTCGCTCGCGGTGTGCACCGCTGCGAAGGCGAGGCCGTGCAGCGCCAGGCGCTCGCCGACCTCCGCCGCCCACGCCACCGGGACGACGTAGCCGCCGAGCGGCGCCTGAACCACCAAGGTCGGCGTCACCCGATCGCGCAACGGGACGCGCCAGGTCTGTTTCACCTTCGGCTCGTAGACGGTGACCGGCGCGCCGGAGATGGGCGAGAGCTCGCGCCGGTAGGCGTAGCCGGGAAAGTCGATGAGCTCGCCGCCGCCCGCGCCGCCCGCGCCGCTCGCACCGCTCGCGTCCGGCCGCCCACCGCCTCCCGGCTCGTGCCACTCGCAGCCGTAGTCGAGCACCACGTCCGTGCCGCCGAGGCGCATCGCCTGCGCATCCGCCGCGCGCGTCGCCGCGCGCCAGGCGTCGCCGTGCGCGGCGAGCAGCTCGGCGAGCGCCACGATGGTATTGCGGGTCACGCGCACGCGCGTCGCGTAGTCCTTCCAGGAATGAGTCTCCACCAGCACCGTGAAGCGGTTGCGTTGCGGGAAATATCCGGTCGAGAAGCGCGGCGAATACACCGTGAGCTGAAAGCCCGAGGCGGGATCATCGGGCCGGACTAAGTCGGGGTAGAAGGGCAGGGGCATCGAGCCGTGGGCGGCGAGTCTGGCGATGAGCATGTCGCGCAACTCGCGCCCGGCGGCGAACAGGCGCGGATCTCCCTGGTTGATCGGCTCGACCTGCAGCGAGATGTCGGGCTGGAAGTCGGCGCCGTCGGTGACGTGCAGGTCTGCACACACCAGCGGGTCCCAGGTGCGGATGAGCCCAAGGAGCGCGCGCATCTCGGGAGCATCCGTCTTGGCGTAGTCGCGGTTGAGGTTGAGATTCTGCGCCGTGGTGCGCCAGCCGGTTTCCTCGGGACCGTCCTGGTTCGGGCGGTTCCAGCGCCCGAAACGCTCGTGCCCGTCGACGTTGAACGCAGGCACGAAGAGGATGGCGATGCGCTCGAGCGCACCGGCGGCGGCGGTCCCGCTCAGGATCTCCCGCAGCGCGATGAAGCCGGCGTCCTTGCCGTCGCTCTCCCCGGGGTGAATGCCGGCCTGCAACATGAGGAGCGGCACCTTGCGTGGATCGGCGCGCGAGACGATGAGCGCCCACATCGCTCGTCCCTCCGCCGAGCGTCCGAACTCGAAGCTTCGCACGGCGTCCGGCCAGGCAGCCGCGAACGCGGCGCACAGCCGGGCAACTTCAGCCGTGCGGCCGGTTCTGGTGAATCCGGATTCCTCGGCAAGGGTGGTGAGCGTGTGATCGGGCACGACGCGCCCCCATGGGGAGGGACTTCAGCCGGCCGGCCGCCCCGCCAGTGGCGCGAGACGCTGCACCGCCTGCAGTGCCTGCTCGACATTCTTGTCGGGCGCGACGCCGCCGATCGTCTGGGCGATCTTGCCGTCCGGCGTAATGACGAAGGTTACGCGCTGGGCAAAAGCATGACCGATCTCCGTGCCCCGCACGTCCTTCAATCCCGCCGGTCCCTGCTGGATGGTCAGATCGTACGAGGTGGCGATCTTGCCATCGGCGTCCGAGGCGGTCGGGAACTTGCCCGCGCAGTAGTCGGGATCGGCGGAGAAGGCTTTGAGGCGCTCAATACTGTCGAGCGACACGCCGATGATGCTGGCGCCGGCAGCCGTGAACTTGTCGCGGTTGACTGCGAACGTATGCGCCTGAATATCGCACCCCTGGGTGTAGGCGGACGGGTAGAAGTAGACCACCACGGGCCCTTTGGCGAGCGCCTTCTTGAGAGAGAAGGTGAACGGTTTGCCGGCGAGCAACGCCTGCGCCGTGAACTCCGGTGCGGTGTCGCCCGCCTTGAGCGCCGCCATCGCGGGCAGGGAGATGAGGCCAACCAACAGCAGACCCAGACCGAGCTTGTTCATACATTTCCCCGGCGTCGCAGCCTTGCAATATTCGTCATCAACGATATGCGCGCCGGGCTACCTTTGCAACCGCGTCAGGATTCCGACAGCAGGGCGCCAGCATGTCGAGTCAGGTAGCCTTCTTTGCGATCGAATCACTGAGCATCCGAGCGATCAGCACGCTGACGATGCCGCCGCTGCTATCGGAACCGCCGGCAACGATGAGAATCGCCAGCGCGATGAGCGCGTAGAGATAGATCGCGGGCAGATACGGCATGCAGGCTTCCCCTTTTTGATCCCGGAGGGATGTGGTGCCCAGATCGACGCCGTTTCTATGGGGGCGTCGAGTTTTTTGGCTCCCACAGCTCGATCTTGTTGCCTTCTGGATCGAGAATCCACGCGAAGCGCCCGTTCGGGTCGTCGTCGCGCTTCAGGATTGCGATGCCTTTGGCGCGCAGCCGCGAAAGAAACGCGTCCATGTCGTCGACCGCATAGTTGATCATGAAGTCACCGGTCGACGGCGCGAAGTAGTCCGTCGAGGCAGGGAACGCATTCCATATCAGCGCCGGAGGATGCTTCGGCGCGTCGTAGCGCAGCGCCGCACCACCCCAAGCCTCCAGCGGCAGGCCCAGCACGTCGCGATACCACGCCGCCAGTGCCTTCGGATCCTTCGCCTTGAAGAACACACCGCCGACGCCGGTAATGCGTCCGGCGGGCTCGGTAGACACAGGTTCGCCCGGACTAGCCATGAAGAGAACTTGCCATCCCCGGGCTCCTTGCAGCGCGAGTCTCCGCGGATGCAATTGTAGGTTCGCATCGAGTGGCTGGCTACCAATTGATTCAGCGACCTTGGGCGCTCGCGACGGCTTGCGCCAACACTTCCGCGCCCGCGCCCGGACGCCGTGCGCCTTCGTTCAATGTGCGCCGGAACTCGGGCGCGCCGGACTCGCCCGCGTACAGACCCTGAATGTGACGGACGACGGCGGACAGCCTTTCACCGCGCGCCAGCTGACGCTCGGTGTAGCGCCGCATGCGCTCTATCGCACGCGCTCGCGTAACCGCGTCGAGGGTTTCCCGATTCGAATGAGAGTTGCCCGGGTTCGGCTCTGCACCGAACAGCAGCGCGTCGAGCCGGGCGAGGAGCAGGGGGCGGTTGTACGCCTCGCGGCCGAGCATGACGCCGTCCAGGCCGTCGAGCGCCCTGAGAATGGCGTCCGGGTCGCGCAGACCGCCATTGACGACTACCGGCAAATCGGGAAAGGCTTTCTTTAACTGGGTCACGACGTCGTATTGCAGCGGGGGAATCTGCCGATTGTCCTGCGCCGACAGTCCGCCGAGCACCGCTTTGCGCGCGTGGACAATCACTGCGTCGCAGCCGGCATCGCGCACAGCGCCCACAAAACGCAAAAGCGCAGCTCGCTCCGCTTCATCGAAGCGGCGACTGGCCTCGATGGCGGGTCCGCCCCGGCCCTCGATCACTCCGATCCGCATCTTGACCGTCACCGGCACGCGAACGGCTGCACGCATGGCGGCCACACAGGTCGCAACGGTTTCTGGCCGATGCATCAAATAGGCGCCGAACACGCCACCGGTCGTCCGGTCGCTCGGGCAGCCGCAGTTGAGGTTGATCTCGTCATACCCCGCCTGCTCACCTCTGCGAGCCGCGGCCGCCAGCTCTTGCGGGGCACAGCCACCGAGCTGCAGCGCGACGGGGTGTTCCTCGGGGTCGAATTCGAGCAATCGAGCACAGTCGCCGCCCAGCAGATCGGCGGCGGGGATCATCTCCGTGTACAGGAGCATGCGTGCGGAGAAGCCGCGGAGGAAATAGCGGCAGTGGCGGTCCGTCCGCCCCATCATCGGCGCGGCGTTAACTGTCCTATCCAGGATCATAGTTTCACGCGCCTGCGTGTCTACTAGTTGAGAGGACCGAAAACGGCCACGCCGCCCTGTGCACCGACGAACACCTTGCCATCGGCGATCACCGGCGTGATGAATTTGTTGCCGGCCCCGAACTGGTCACGCCCGTTCGCGGCCTGCGAACTGTTGTACAGCTCGTGAGCGAGATTGCTCGCATCATAAGCATGCAGCACCGCCGGACTCGAGTTTTCGTACGCCCAGACAATGCCGTTGCTGGTGCCGTTCGCGGAGACCGCCGGCGACGTGCCGGGATAGGGGAAGCTGCTGGAGGTGCTCGAGGACGCAGTGCGCGCGAGCAGCGCATCGGTGATTGGAAACGCCATGAGCGCGCCGTTCACTGGCCCGTAGTACACCACCTGGCCGAAGTACGCCGGGGTGGACCAGATGCCGCCCGGTAGCGCGCCGGACAACTGCTGCCAGATGTTGTTGGTGTTGGCATTGAACTTGCCCATCGAGTCGCGGTTGACGACGTAAAGGTTGCCGTCCTTGCCTGCGCCGATCGCCAGGTGGCGCACAGTTCCGCCGGAGTCCGTAACGTCCGGCAGCAGCAGAATGCCGCCCGAGCCGAGGTCCTGATCGGCGCTCGATTCGCTCACCTCGTTCGACATCGCGAAGTAGTCGGCGACGCTGAGGGTGCCCCCCGCGGTCGACAGCTTGAGAAAGCTGTTACCGTAGTCGCCGCCGCTCGGGAAGCCGTTAGTGTCGAGGGTCGTCTCGAATGCACCGTTGGCGGTAAGCAGATAGAGGTTGCCGCTCGAGTCGGCGGCGGGGCCGCCGCCGCTCATCCAGATCGCAGGTCCACGGC
This sequence comes from Steroidobacteraceae bacterium, assembly GCA_035603345.1. Taxonomy (GTDB): domain Bacteria; phylum Pseudomonadota; class Gammaproteobacteria; order Steroidobacterales; family Steroidobacteraceae; genus 13-2-20CM-66-19. The sequence goes on from DATNKO010000013.1 coordinate 217,124, forward strand.
CGCCGCTGTTGGCCGCGACGTTGAGTACGGCAGTCTGGGCGAGCGTGCTTTCGCTGTAGGCGATGATCCAGCCGTAGTAAGGCGCGGTATCGCAGTGCGAAGTCCAGCTGGTGTAGATCGTACCGCCTGCAAGCAGCAACGCCGCTCGCTCAACGTGCTGCGATGGATCGAAGGTCGTGGTCCCGCCCGTCCTGGGGTAGGTGGCGGAGATATCGACCGGCCCGTTCAGCAGCTCCGCGCCGGTGGTCACATCGAGTGCATGAAGTCGCTGGTGGTAGGTCGCGGCGGCGGGGTCGCGCGACATGGCCACGACGAAGATGGTGCCATGCGCGCCCGCGCTGCGGTCGATGACCGGCGTCGAGGTGATCCCGATCGTCGGCGCCACCTGTGTGCAACCGTAGGCTGGCAGGTCGTCCACGGTCTCTCCGGCGGGCAGCAGCGACACGTGCCACAGCGACGCGCCGCTGTCGGTGTCGAGGGCGTACAGCGAATCATTCTCGGTCGCCACGAAGAGCACGTTGTGCTTGGCAGCCTGCACGGTGAGCCCCGACAGGTAGAGCGGTTGGGCGTCGACGTTGGCGTCGACGGTGAGGAAGCGCTGCAGACCGAAGCTCGCGGAGTTCAGGTTAGCGAGCGTGAGAATCGACTCGGTCAGATTCTGGCCGGTTCGTGCCTGGTCGTACTTGTAGGTGACGACGTCGGTCGGCTGCGCGGGGATTGGATTGACTCCACCACTACCTGAAGCCGGCGCGCCGGTCGTCGCGGTGGTGCCGCCGCTCTTGCCGCTGCAGGCGGTCAGCGCAACGAGCAGCAACAACAGCGGTCTGGCAAGGATTGCTCGCATGCGCAACTCCTAGGGCTTGGTCTAACTCATCATAAAGGGGCCAAGCGCAGCAATCACTTAGTCACTGGTTCAGCAGGTTGTGATTGCGAAGGATTTCTCTCAATCGATCGTGAGGTAGCGCTGGCACGAGCCAATAGTTCGCGCCGGTCATCGTCTTGGCGGCAATGAGCGCATTGTCCACGGCTTCCTCCGTGGCCTGCGTAACGGCGCTGAATAACGGATCCATATTCCGGCTCGCCAATCGTTGCACTCCCGCAGGCCTGGCGGCCTGCGACCGATCGGCATCCACACCACTGTTTCCGTCATCCGCCCCCGCGTTCGCAGTTGAGAATGCGATGAAAATGTCACCAGACCCGTTCATTTCGATAGCACCTGCCCGCCCTAATCCCAACGGAACGCGCCGCGCCAGGCGCTTTAACTGATCTGGTGACAGGGGTGCATCGGTCGCGACCACGACGATGATCGATCCCACATCGCGCGTGCCATCGCTGTCGGTCCGGTTGACGCCGACCTGCGCCGTACCGCAGACGGGCGCGACTGTTCCATCGGAATCCAGTGTCGGCGGACTCAGCTGCCGTAGCACGCATCGCTTTTGTTGGACCTTCATCTCCCGCGCCACCGGGATACCGGCGATCCTCAACTGCGGCGGACGGCCGTAATTGCACTGCACCAACACACCGACCGTATATCCGCCGCCTTGCGTATCCAACTTGCGAGACGAACTACCGGTGCCTCCCTTGAAGCCGTTGCAGATCATGCCCGTGCCGCCACCCACGTTTCCTTCCTGTATCGGACCGCCGGTCGCCGAGTTCAGCGCGTCCAACGCATCCTGGGCGGTCACATGCTGACCTTTGATGTCGTTCAAGAGCCAATCGGCTGTTTCCGCAACCACCGGGTACCAAAAATCACCGGGTTGATTTCGCTGAACCATCCACTTAATCGCCGCGTCGCGCACCACGCCGACGCTGTTTGTGTTCGTTATCAGAATCGGCGTTTCGAGTACACCGCTCTCCTCAATCCAGTGCGTCCCCGTCATGTCTCCGTTGCCATTTCCGGAAAAGAAGCCCGCGAACACACTCTGCTTGCTTCCCTTGCCACGCGGCAGAATCGCCGTGACGCCTGTTCGGACCGGCCCTTTACCCACGACGAGCTTGCCGTCGCCCGAGATCAGCGTCTTGTATCCGACCTCGACGCCTTTGACATCGGTAATCGCGTTGAACGGGCCGGGCACCCCATCAAAGGGAATTCCAATATCGCGCGCTCGAAGTCCCGGTGCGGGATGACCGGAATTGCTCTGCGCAAGGAGTAGAGTCGGAATGCTCAGGAGCAGAACGAGAATCCCGACGCTGTCTTTACGTTGCTGTTGCATTGATCCGTGTCGACTCACGAAACTGATAGCACGACCCGGAAGCGCGCCTTGCCGCTCATCATGCGGTCGTAGGCCTCTGCAGCCTTCTCGAGCGGGTATTGCTCAATCATCGGACGGATTTCTGAGAGGACGCTGAAGGCCAGCGTGTCCTCGGAATCGCTCGCCGTGCCGGACGGCCAGCCCTGGAGCGAGCGCCGCTGCCCGATGAGCGCGATCGGAGGGACTTCGATCGGCTCGGAGGACGCGCCGACTATCATCAGCTTGCCGTCGATCCCGAGGCCGTTGACCGCGGCGGACATCGTCCGGGCATCTGTGACCGTGGCGAGGATCACGCGCGCGCCGCCGAGCTTCGTCAGCTCGCTTGCGGTGTCCTGTACGGTGCTGTCGATGTAGTACCGCGCGCCGAGTTTGCGTGCGAGCGGGCCCTTATCGGCTCCGCGTGCAATCGCGACGGTGCGAAAGCCCATCCTGGCGGCAAACTGAACCCCGAAATGCCCGAGGCCTCCGATTCCGAGGACGGCGACCAGATCGCCCGCTCGCGCACCGCTGTGGCGCAGGGCGTTGTAAGTCGTGATCCCGGCACAGAGCATCGGCGCGGCTTCCGCGGAAGAGAGCTCCGCAGGCACCGAAACGAGTGCCTCGAACGGAGCCAGCATGTACTGCGCATAGCCCCCGTCGTATGTAATCCCTGGAATCTGGCGCCGCTGGCAGGTAAGAAAATCTCCGCGCCTGCACGAGGCGCAATGGCCGCAGTGTCCACCGTGCCAGCCGACGCCCACGCGTGTGCCCGGCTTCCAGTCCGGCACATCCGAGCCGACGGTATCGATCAGCCCGATGATCTCATGCCCCGGAACTCGTGGGAACTCGAGGCCCGGATATGCTCCTTGCTTGGTGAACGAATCGCTGTGGCAGACACCGCAGGCTTGCACGCGGAGGCGGACCTGACCGCGACCTGGCTCCGGGATTGTGCGCTCAACGATCTCAAAAGGCGCATTGGGCCTCGGAACCTGAACGACTCGCATCCGTGGCATGACCGGCTCCGAAAGGTGAGGAGGAGAGACCTTACGCTCCAGGCGCTTGGGCAGCATACGCCATTCGATATAGCGCGTAGCGGCATCCGAACTTCGACTGAAGCAGTCTTTCCGAGTTGAGATGACCGGCCGCTGCGGCAAGACGATGCCGAGCGAGTTTCTCCTTGTTATAACGTGCCACCCTCGGAACGATTGCGACCAACCACTTCTGGGCACACCAATATGGGCGTATCGATACCGAGACGTTACCTATCTCGGCAAGCGTCTCTCGCGATTCTCGAGTTCATGCTCCTCGTCGGGATTTACCTTGCTGATTGGCAGCATTTCGTCATTCCCAGCAAGGTTCCTTATCTGCTCGCGATTGCCTGGATCTCTCTGTACCTGCGGCAATTGCGCTGGCGCGACGTCGGATTCCGCCTCTACCGGGACTGGCCCACGACGCTCGCAATCGGCGTAGCAGCGGGCGTCGCCATGGAAATGCTGGAGCTCTTCTGCACGCAACCCCTGCTTGTCCGCATTACCGGGCAGATGCCCGATCTGTCGGCATTCAGTCGAGTGGCAGGTAATGTCAGGTGGCTGGCAATTTCGCTCGCCCTGACGTGGACACTTTTCGCCTTCGGCGAAGAGCTGGTCTTTCGCGGCTACCTGATGGATCGCATTGCGGGTCTGCTCGGCCGCACTGCGCGCGGCTGGGCAGTTGCCTTGCTTACGGCGAGCCTCGTTTTCGGGCTCTCGCATTTCCAGCAGGGCATTACCGGAGTAAGTGAAAATTTTGTAGATGGGCTCATTCTGGGAGCCCTTTACTTGAGGCTGGGCGGCAATCTCGCCGTGCCGATCGTTGCACACGGCGTTACCGACACGGTGGACCTGGTACTTCTGTTTCTCCACCGATATCCCGGCCTGCATTGACGCGCAGCCGTGCGTGTCTCCGCTGCGTCACTTTGAAGCAAAGAATCGAGCGCGGACCAGTGCGTACCAGTGCCCCGCAAAGAGCAGGTAGCTGCCGGCGATCGAGAGTTTGATCAGTTCCATAGTAGGAATCCCTGTGTTGGATCTAGGTGGACAGGCGCCGATTTGGGGGCGTCCGGACTCTATTTCAAGGGGCGGGTCACCGCGCGGAAGTACTGGATCCACTCCGGGTGGGCCTGTACCACGTCATCCGCACCATGGGCTCATCATCCCTCCGACCCAGCGACGCTAAAATGTCCCAGACGGATTGAGTCCTGAGCGGACGCAAAAACGCCCACCGGGAAGGAGACAACTTGACGCAGGTTGTTGCGGTCATTTTCGACCTCGATGGAACCTTGATCGACAGCGCGGGTGACCTTCAGGTTGCGGCCAACCGAGTGTTGAATAGATTCGGGTGCGCACCGCTTTCGCCGGCCGAATTTCGCAGCATGTTCGG
>DATNKO010000015.1:0-7100 GCA_035603345.1 Steroidobacteraceae bacterium
AGCCCGCTGCGCCGCGCTCGGCTTCGGCCCGGTCGCGCACGCTCCCAGGCCGCACAACACCGCCACCACAAGTCCTGCGCGCGCGGCGCGCCTAATCACTGGCGACGACGACGTCATTTCCCCCTCCTTCATTCCTGGTCGATCAATGTATATCACAGTGCTCGCACCCGGGCCTCAGTCCCTGTCCAGGTCCTCGGGAATGAGATCGATCCGGTTGACGATGCGCCGCTTGCCCGCGACCCGTCGCGCGAGCCTCAGCATACGATTCAAGTCCCCCAAGTCCATCACAATGCCACGCAGGATCACGACCCCGTTGCGAGTCTCGACGGTGATGTGACTGCTGTCGACGAAGCGATCGTTCTCCAGCACCTGCACCACTTTGGCGGTCACCGCCGCGTCTGCCTGCGCAGTGACCACCACCTCTTGCCGCGGTGTGCCGGGCTGCTCGAGCGGCGGAGTCTGGGCGAGCGCGGGCGGCCTCCCCGCCAGAACGGCTGCTCCCAGCGCAATCGCCAGGAGCGGGCCGAACAGGTCGGTTCTGGCCGCTTCCACCCCACCCCACCTCGAGGGGTCGTTCAAGCACGCATCTTCAGAACTTGAAGTTGACACCCATCGAGAAGCCGATTGGATGGCAACCGCCCCAGGTCGTGGGACCCGCGCTGCTGTAGTCGATGAACAGCGCATGCGTCGCATCGTGGCAGTCCGTCTTGATGCCGTGGCCACCGGCGCCGATATCGTAGTGCGCATTGCCGTCGTTCGACATGTCGGCCACGTCGGCATACACCGTGAACTGCTTGTCGAACTTATGCCAGTACGAGAGCGTCGTCATGTTGGCCTGGTTGTCGCCGACTCCGGCCGGCATATAGTTGTGCTGGCCGCCCGGGTCGCCCACCGATGCACCGGCATGCGCCCAGCCGGCTGCGATCCGGTCCGCACCGCTCGGGAAGTCATACTCAATCGCCACCCAGTCACCGGTGCGCTGGCGCTCGTTCTGGAACTCCATGACCGCCGGCAGGCTGCGGTGCAGATCCTCGTACAGGTAGTCGAGGGTCAGGCCGAAGTCGAAGCGGTACTGGCCGCCGAACTTCATCGCCCATTCGTTCACGACGTCGTAGGCGGTGTTGTACTCCGGCGAGCCGGCGAGCGCCTCACCCGGATTCTCGCCCTCGTAGGCCTGGAAGTCCGACCAGTCGAGGAGCGACGAGCAAAGGACGCCCCCGCACTTCACCGTGCTGTTCGGGCCGAGCCCATACAGGTAAGCGTAGTACGGATTGTTGGCGCCGACGCCGTCGCTGCTGCGGTTCACGTCGGTGTGAACCTCGTACGCTCCGACCAGGTACAAGCCTCCGATCTCGAACTTCAGGTCACCGCTGAAGGCGTTGTTGAAGCCGCCGTCATCGCAGTTCAGGAACAGGTTGCCGCTGCCCGGATTGTTGCCGCCCGAGCAGTCCACCGATCCGAGCGAGGTCAGATTGCTGTTCGGATCGGGGTTCTGACCGAGCGCGTAAGCGACATCGAAGCTCAAGCCCGAGAAGTCCGGCGATTCGTAGCGGATCACGTGATCCATGCGGGTGCCGAACTCGATGCGGTTGTCACCACCCGAGTTGCCCATGATCGTGTTGTAGTTGCCCAGCTGGCCGGAGAAGGGATTCAGCCGGTCGGTGGACGTTTTGTAGGGCATGTACATCTCACCGAGCATCAGCTTGCCCCAGTTCGCCGTGCCGTGGCCCTGGAAGCCGAGGTAGGTGTCGCCGAGGCCGATGGCTCCCATGACGGTGTTCGAGGACTTCGTCCAGGTATCCTGCAGGCCGGGGGCCGCCGCCATGTCGATCGCAGTGGCCACCTGATAGATGAAATCCACGTCGGTGGTGCCGATCTGATGGCTGCCGCGGTAACCGACGTTCGAGCCGTTGCTCGACATCATGGTCATCCAGCTGACGCGCCCGTAGGGTCCCGCCTTCTGCCCGCCACTGATGACGAACGGACCGGTGGGGCTCGTGACGCCGGGCGCCAGCGAGTACGGGACGGCCACCATGCCGCTCATGCCCTTGGTCGTCTCGTCGATAGAGACGTCGAGGGTGCCGAAGAAGCCCTTCATGAACGTGTTGAGCCTGTTGCTCGAGGTGCTGACGGTCTTCGCCGTTTCGCTCTGCTGCTCCTGCAGCTCATGCAACTGTCGGCTCAAGTCGTCGATCCGCTGCTGAATGATGCGCATCCTGGCCTGCGTATCCGCGTCGGATGGCTGCGCGGTCTGCGCGGTCTGCGCCAGGCTGCCGCCGGGATAACTGAAAACGACCAGTACGGCCGCAGCGACCGCGGCCAGCGCTCTGAGCATTCTCGTGCCGAACATAGAATCCCCCTTTTTCAAGGCGTGAGTGAACCGAGACCCGGGGTCTCTTAAGACCAGTTACCTCAAGACATTCAGGCCGTTGCTTCTTTTCGAGACGTTGCTTGTCATTTCGTGGACCTCCCAGTCAATCGTCATGCGGCTCCCTCGAAGGACCGTTGACCTTCAGATCACTTTCTCTTCCTGCAGAGTCCTGATCTCGGACTCGCTCAGGCCCAGCTCGGCGAGCACCTCGCGCGTGTGCTCGCCGAGCAGCGGCGAGCGCTTGACGTCGGTCGGGCTGTCCGACAGCTTGATCGGGTTGCCCACGCTCAGGTACTTGCCGCGCTTGGGGTGATCGACCTCGACGACGGTGCCGGTGGCGCGCAGCGACGGCTCCGCGGCGAGCTCCTCCATCGACAGGATCGGGCCGCACGGAATGTCGTGCCGGTTGAACTCCGCCATGGCCTCGAACTTGGTGCGGGTCATGGTCCACCTCTCCACCTCGCCGAAGACCTTCATGAGCCGCGGCAGGCGCGCATCCGGCGTGGCGTAGTCGGGATCGGTGATCCATTCGGGTTTGCCGATCACCTGGCAGATGTCCTTCCATACCGGCGCCTGCGCGATGAAGTAGAGATAGGCGTTGGGATTGGTCTCCCACCCCTTGCACTTGATGATCCAGCCGGGCTGGCCGCCGCCCGAGGCGTTGCCGGCGCGCGGCACCGCGCTGCCGAACTGGCCGTCCGGGTACTGCGGGTACTCCTTCATGACGCGGGTGCGGGCCAGGCGCTGCTGATCGCGCAGCTTGACGCGGCACAGGTTGAGCACGCCGTCCTGCATGGCCGCGAGTACCTTCTGGCCGCGACCGGTGGCCTTGCGCTGGTAGAGCGCGCAGACGATGCCGAGCGCCAGGTGCAGTCCAGTGCCGCTGTCGCCGATCTGCGCGCCGGTGACGAGCGGCGGCCCGTCGTCGAAGCCGGTGGTCGAGGCTGCGCCGCCGGCGCACTGCGCGACGTTCTCATACACCTTGCATTCTTCGTACGGTCCCGGGCCGAAGCCCTTGATCGAGGCGACGATCATCTTCGGGTTCAGCTGCTGGATGCGCTCCCAGGTGAAGCCCATGCGATCGAGCGCGCCCGGCGCGAAGTTCTCGACCAGCACGTCACAATGCCGGATCAGCCGCTCGAGCACCGCCTTGCCGCGCGGATTCTTGGTGTCGAGAGTGATCGAGCGCTTGTTGTGGTTCAGCATGGTGAAATACAGGCTGTCTGCGTTTGGGATGTCCTGCAGCTGCCCGCGCGTGACATCGCCCGCGCCCGCCCTCTCGACCTTGATGACGTCCGCGCCGAACCACGCCAGCAGCTGCGTGCAGGTCGGACCGGACTGCACGTGCGTGAAGTCGAGAATGCGGACCCCGTCCAATGCCTTGCCCATAGTCAGTCTCCGGCGGCCGTTGCTGCTACGCGGGCTTACTTGTACATGGTCTGGTTCTTGGTCCCCGGCGCGTACTCGCGCGGGTCCACCCAGATGTTGATGACCGCCGAGCGCTTGAGGCGATGCACCGATTCGCGCGCCCGCCTGAGCGCCGGGGCGATCTGCGCCGGGTCGCGCACTTCTTCACCGTAGCCGCCGAGCATCTCGGCGAACTTGCCGAACGGCACGTCGCCGAGCAGGTTGCCGACGTTGCCGCGCTCCTCGCCGTACTTGGCGAGCTGCCCGTAGCGGATCTGGTTCATGGCGGAGTTGTTGCCGATCACTGCGATGTAGGGCACGCCAAAACGGTTGGCGGTCTCCATGTCGAACGCCGTCATGCCGAACGAGCCGTCGCCGTAGTAGCACAGCACCTCTTTTTCGGGATGGGCGAGCCCGGCGGCGATCGCAAAGCCGGTGCCGACGCCGAGCGAGCCGAGCGCGCCCGGATCCATCCACTGTCCCGGGCGGCGCGGCCGCACGGCCTGCGCGGAGATCGTTACCACGTCGCCGCCGTCGCCGATGTAGATGGTGTTGTCGGCAAGGAACTCGTTGAGCTCCCAGGCCACACGGTAGGGGTGGATCGGCGTGTTGTTGGATTTGAACAGCGGCATGAGCTTTTCCGTGGCGGCGCTTTCCGCGGCGCTCAGCTTCTTCATCCACTGCTGGCGCGCCTGGCGCTTGTCCTGCTTGAGACGGCCGGTGGCCGCCTGCAGCACCGCGCCGAGAATCGCGCCGGGGTGGCCGACCAGCCCGAGATCGATGTCGCGGTTCTTGCCGACGGTGCGGTAGTCCATGTCGATCTGCACCAGCTGCAGCTTGGTGCTGATGCGCCGGCCGTAGCCCATGCGGAAGTCGAACGGTGTGCCGACGATCACGATGACGTCGGCGTCGGTAAACGCCTGGCCGCGGGTGCGGTCGAAGTGGTGCGGATCGCCGGGCGGGAGAAGTCCGCGGCTGCCGCCGTTGAAGTAGCCCGGGATGTCGAGCCCACGCAGCAGCGCGATCGCCTCCTCGTGGCCACGCGCGGACCACACCTGCTGACCGTAGAGGATCGCGGGGCGCTCGGAATTCACCAGGATGTCGGCCAGCTTCTCGATGTCGCGCGGATCGCCGAGCGAGCGCGTGGAGGCGCGGTAGTGACCGGGCTTCGGCACGACCGCCTTGGTGAGGTCTACCTCGCGGTCGAGCACGTCGCGCGGGATCTCCAGGTACACCGGACCCGAGGCGCCGCTGAACGCCTCGCGCGCCGCCATCGAGATCATGTCGGCGACCCGCTCGGTGCTGGGCACGGTGGCGGCGAACTTGGTGATCGGCGACATCATGTCGACGTGCGGCAGATCCTGGAGCGAGCCCATCTTGTGCTGGGTGAGGGCGCCCTGGCCGCCGATGTGCAGCACCGGGCTCTCGGAGCGGAACGCGGTGGCGATGCCGGTGACCGCGTTGGTGCAGCCGGGGCCCGCGGTCGTCACCACGCAACCGAGCTTGCCGGTCTGGCGTGCGTAGCCGTCGGCGGCGTGTGCGGCCACCTGCTCGTGGCGCACGTCGATGATGCGAATGCCCTCATCGATGCAGCCGTCGTATATGTCGATGATGTGGCCGCCGCACAGGGTGAAGATGCTATCGACGCCCTCGTTCTTCAGCGCCTTGGCGACCAGGTGGCCGCCGGAGACGACGCCGGCGTCCCGGCTCTTTCTCTGCAGGGTGTCTTCGGCTGTCGACTTCGCTTGGGTCGGAATGGGATTTGCGGTTGCCATGGCCACGTCCTTGCTGGATGGATCAGCGTGCGCTCACACGGCCGCCGCCGTGCGCACCGCCTCGAAATGCCTTATGCGCATCGGCTTGAGCACGAACAGTCCGATGAGCGCCGCCAGAATATTGAAGATCATGCCGATTGCAAACACAGTGCTCCAGCCGCGAGTCACGGCGAGCGCAGTGGCGAACGGCACCACCAGGGAGCCCGCACCCTTTGCGGTATAGAGCATGCCGGCATTAGCGGTCGCGAACTTCGCGCCGAACGTGTCGCCCTGGGTCGCCGGGAAGAGGCTGTAGATCTCGCCGAAGACGCCGAAGTAAAGCGCCGTGACCAGTACGAACGCTACCGGGCTGGTGCCGTAGCGGCTCATGCCGAAGAAACACGCTGCGCCGACCAGGAAGGCGATCGCCATGGTGTTCTCGCGTCCGATGTGGTCGGAAACCCAGCCGAAAAACGGGCGACCGACACCGTCAAAAATGCGCTGCAGCGTGAGCGCGAAGCTGCTTGCGACCAGCGTTATCCCTAACAGCGTGACCGGAAACTGGCTGACGCCGAGGTCCTTGGCGATCGGCTTCACGTTCGGGATCATCACCAGGCCGCCGGCGGCGATCAGGAAGAACATCAGATACATCACCCAGAACGCGGGGCTCAGCAGCACCTCGGTCGGGCTGAAGCTGCGCCCGGACTGGCTGCGCTTGGGAGCGGCCGCGAGCAGCGCCGGCGGTGCCACCAGCAGCGCGAGGGCGGCGACCACCACGACCGCCCCCTGCAACAGACCGAAGAACCGGAAGGCATGCTCGTAGCCCGAGCTCGCGATCATCTTCGTGATGGGTATCACCGTGAACGCCGCACCGCCACCAAATCCCGCGGCGGTGATACCCGCGGCGAGTCCGCGCCGCATGGGGAACCACTTGAGCGCGTTCCCGACGCAGGTGCCGTATACCGCGCCCGTGCCGATGCCGCCGAGGATGGCGCCGACGTACAGAGCAGGCAGCGAGCTCGCCACGGAATTCAGCGACCAGGCGAGCGCCACCAGGATCCCGCCGCCGATCACGACGGGACGCGGTCCGAGGCGGTCAACGAGGTAGCCCTCCACCGGCACCAGCCAGGTTTCCACCAGCACGAAGAAGGTGAAGGCCCACTGAATGGCCGGGAGCGACCAGTGGTACTTCACATGCATGGGATTGACGAAGTTCGTCCAGCCGTACTGCATGTTCGCCACGGCGATCATGCAGATGAGGCCGATGGCCAGCTGTGTCCAGGGATTGGCGAAGGGCGAACGGAGCTCAGACTTCGGGTCGGTAACCATCGCGCGCCCCCTCTTGTTGACGGGCAGGTTTGGATCGGTCGCTGCGAGTGAAGACCAGCAGGCGCGCCAAGCGTGCGCGAGCTCGCGCGGCGGGCAGCCCCGGGGGGTTAATCGACGGGTGCTGGCATGCCCGTGAATCGCCTCGTCGGCCCCGCGGCCGGCGACGATGACCCCAAACAATCGGATGCAAACTCATTGCAATTTGTTCTAAAGCCAGGCCGACCATATGTGATATATCT
>DATNKO010000047.1:0-38724 GCA_035603345.1 Steroidobacteraceae bacterium
GCGACTTCACCGATGCCGCCGGAAAGAAGTTCGATCCGGTCGTCAACGCAGTCTCGGCACTGGATGTCGGCTGCGACACTCCGCAGGGCCGGCTGCGCGCTTACCCGTTTCTGCTCGGCGAGCCGCCTCAGCCGCCTCAGCCGCCTCAGCCGCCTCAGCCGAGTCAGCCGCGGTAGAATCCACACTCCGCGCCCGTAGCTCAGTTGGATAGAGCATCAGGCTTCGAACCTGAGGGTCGGCGGTTCGAATCCGTCCGGGCGCGCGAAATCTAAAGCGGGGGCGAAACTAGTTACCCGGCTGTCCCGGCCGGTATTGGCCCCCGTAGTAAAGCCGCCCCTGCGGAGAGTCGCAGCCGAAGTCGAGGGTCGCCACCTTCTCGGTTGCGGGATCGAACCTCCGGGCCTTGCTGTCGGTGAAGTCCGCGGCGTGCAGAAGCGCCGCTTCCGTGAGTCCGGGGCGGATGACATCCACCTCCAGCGTGTAGCCGGTAGCGAAGCCGTGTGCGTTCAGGTTGAACTGACAGTTACTCCACGCGAAGGAATCGCGGTTTTCGATACGGAACACGTCGAGGGTGTGGTTGTAGCCGATTCGAGCGGTGAGTCCCTGGTCGGCGGAGTGGCTCGACCCGGCTGATGGCGCCGCGCCATCCAGCGGCGCGGCATCCTTCGGTGCGGAGCAGGCGCTCAAGCAGCAGAGAGTGACTCCGAGGGACCCTAGCAGGGCGAGCCTGATCCGCGCATGGCTGACATGACCTTTCACGCCCTCACAAGCATGCTCAGTGGCGCCCGGACGTCAAGGGTTCGACGCTGAGCCCAGCCAGCGGCGCCGCCAAGGTGTCTCGATGTAAGCTACGTGCAAGGCGTTGACGCGGGGTATCGGCAATGGCCAAGGACATCGAGCAGGAGCTTGACGCCATCTTCGCTCCGCACAAGGTTCGCATGGCGCAGGCCCGCAACGAGGTAGCCGGCAAGACCGCCGCCGCGGACGATTTCGCTCAGGCCGCCACGGTTTGCTTGGCCGGGGTGATTACGCCGGCGCTTCAGCAGATGGCCCGCGCGCTCAACGAGCGGGGTGTGGCAGCCAGAGTGCCAGCTGACGCAAGCGATGTGCGCATTGATATCCCCGTCAGCAAACACGTGCGCATCGGCCACGGGTTCGGTGGTTACCCGTACCTGCGGGCCCGGCCAGATGGCCACAGCCGGCGCATCCACTTTGAGCGCAACACGTCTGACAGTCGTGGCGGTAGCGCGATAGGTGACTACCCGATCGGAGATGTTAATGAGGAGTTGGTCAAGGATATGGTGATGGATCTGGTCCGCGCATTGTACGGCCCGTTTTAGCTCGATTCGTCCACAGCATGAGCCTATTCGACCTCACGGACAAAGTCGCCCTGATCACCGGCTCGAGTCGCGGCATCGGCAAGGCGATCGCGATGCAGATGGCGGCGCACGGCGCGCGCGTGGTGATCTCGAGCCGCAAGGCCGAGAGCTGCGCGGCGGCGGCGGCGGAGATCATGGCCGCGGGCGGTGCGGCGCTCGCGCACGCCTGCAACGTGAGTCATAAGCCGGAGCTCCAGGGGCTCGTCGATGCGACGCTCGCGCAATGGGGCCGGATCGACATCCTGGTGTGCAACGCCGGCGCGAATCCCTACTTCGGTCCCGCGGCGAAGATGCCGGACGAGGCCTTTGACAAGATCCTGCAAACCAACCTGCACAGCGTGCTGTGGCTGTGCAACATGGTTCTGCCGGCCATGGCCGGCCGCAAGGACGGCGCGGTGATCATCGTGTCTTCGGTGGCCGGCTTCAGCGGCAGCGCATTCCTCGGCGCCTACGGCATTTCCAAGGCGGCCGACATGCAGCTGGCGCGCAATCTCGCCGTCGAATGGGGACCGCACAACATCCGGGTCAACTGCATCGCACCGGGTGTCATCCGCACGCACTTCTCGCGGATGCTGTGGGCGGATCCGAACCGCGCCGCGGCGTTCGCGCGCGCCGCGCCGCTGCGGCGGCTCGGTGATCCGGACGATGTCGCAGGGGTCGCAGTCATGCTCGCCTCGCGCGCCGGCGGCTTCATCACCGGGCAGACGCTGGTCGTCGACGGCGGCGGGCTGATCGGCGGCGGCGAGGCGCCGCTGTAGTCGCTGCGCGATCCCCGGGGACCGGCCACGCGGGCAGGGTCGGCGAGGGGCGCTCAGGCCAATTACCATGGGGCAGCACTGCAGCAACTGTGGCGCGGAGTTGATGGGCCAGTACTGTGCGGCCTGCGGCCAGCGCCGCCTCGCCGGAAGGCTCACCTTCGCCGGCCTGGCGCGGGACGTCGCGCAGCGCGTCTTCCGTTTCGACCGTGCCTTCGTGGTGACTGCCTGGCGCATGCTGCGCGAGCCCGGGCGGCTCGTGCCCGACTACCTTGCCGGCCGACGCGCCGGCTATCTCGACCCGATCCAGTACCTGATCAGCAGTGTGTTCGTGCAGTTCGTGGTCGCGACCGTCACCGAGCGGCTGGCGCCGGCTGTCGGACGCACTTCGGCCTACGGCTGGCTGGGGCGCTTGAGCGGTGTGCTGGTCATCAAGGTGCTGATGATCTTCTGGATGGCGACTCTCTGGCGGCTCATGTTCCGCGTCACTCGCTACAACCTCGCGGAGATCTACGTGTTCGCGATGTACGCGTTCGGCACCCTCGGACTCCTGTGGACCGTACCGCCGGTGCTCGACCTGATGCTGCCGTACCAGCTTGGCGCCGACCCTCTGACAGTGCTGCTCGTGACTTTCGTGATCGAGGTGAGCTACCTGACGTACGCGATCTGGCAGTTCGGCCGCATCCCGGCGTGGATCTGCGCGTTCCGCGTCGCGGTGGTGCTGATCGTGGGCGATGCGCTCCTGACCTGGGTCGTCGGTCCCGACTATCTGGCGCACCTGCTGCTGCCGGCGCTGCGGCTCACGCACTGACCGGCCGCGCCACGAACCGCCAGTAGCCGAGGCCAAGCAGTCCAAACCACACCGGCGCCACGTAGAGGGCGACGCGGGTGTCCGGATCGCGCACCAGCATCGCGGTCACGAGCACCAGGAAAGCCAGCACCAGCCAGTTCATGAGCGGCGCCCCCGGCATGCGGAACGGCGCGGCCGCCGCCCTGCCGGCCGCCACCGCGCGCCGGTAGTTGGCATGCGCCACCAGGATGATTCCCCAGGTCCAGAGCGTGCCGATGAGCGCGATGCTGGTGACCATCGTGAACACCCGCTCGGGCACCAGGTAGTTGAGCACCACGCCGAGCAGCATCACCGCCGCTGACGCGTGGATGCCCGCGGCCGGCACCTGCTCGCGGTTGAGCGCGGCGAAGACACGCGGTGCCTGACCACGCTGGCCGAGTGTCCAGAGCATGCGCCCGGTGCTGAAGAGTCCGCTGTTGCACGATGAGGCGGCCGCCGTGATGACCACCAGGTTGATGACGCTCGCGGCTCCCGGGAGCCCCAGCTTGCCGAACACGAACACGAACGGGCTCATCTTCGGGTCGAGCTGCGTCCAGGGCACCAGCGACATGATGATGAGGAGCGCGCCCAGATAGAAAATCAGTATGCGGGCGATGATGCCGTTGGTTGCGCGCGGCAACACCACCGCGGGATCGTGCGACTCGCCGGCGGTGACCCCGATGAGCTCCACGCCCTCGTAGGCGAACATCACGATCTGTAGCGTGAGCAGCACCGCCAGCAGGCCTCCGGGCAGGAAGCCGCCGTGCGACCACAGGTTGGCGAAGCCCGCGGTGGCGCCGAGCGCGCCGAGATGGAAGAAGATCACCGCGAGCCCCGCGAGGATCAGCCCCACGATGGTCACGACCTTGATGAGCGCGAACCAGAACTCCAGCTCGCCGAACACCCGCACCGCGAGCAGATTCGTGCCATAGAGTACGGCGAGCGCCACGAGCGACGGCAGCCACTGCGGCACCCCAGGAAGCCAGAAGCGCACGTAAACGCCGACGGCGGTGATCTCGGCCATGACGGTTGCGACCCAGGCGAACCAGTACGACCACCCGGTCACGAACCCGGGAAAGGGGCCGCAGAACTCGTCGGCGTAGGTGGCGAAGGATCCGGCCACGGGGCGGTAGGTGAGGAGCTCGCCGAGCGCCCGCATGATGAAGAAGATGGCCACGCCGCCGATCGCGTACGCGAGCAACAGTCCCGGGCCCGCGCTGTGGATCGCCTTGGCCGATCCCAGGAACAGTCCCACGCCGATCGTGCCCCCGATGGCGATGAGCTGAATGTGTCGGTTGCGTAGATTGCGTGCGAGGGCGGGGGCGGGTTGCGACATGTTAGCTCCTGGAGGACCGCGTCAGCGTGGCGGGCCGAGCAGCGCGTAGCGCCGGCCCTGCGGTAGTTCATAGCGGCGCACGATGCCGGCCGCGCCCGCGGCGGCGAGGCTCGCCGCGACGCCGTCGCCCGCTGCGTCAGACGGGTGCACGCGCGCCAGCAGTTGTGTGACCCGCCCCGGAGCATGCCCGGGCAGCAGCACCAGCACGCGCGCGGATTCACCGTGGCTCGTGAGCCAGGCGCTGACCGCGCGTGCGGGCTCGCGCCCGCGCGTTGTCAGGATCGCAAACGGCGTGTTGAGTCCGTGATCGAGCATGGCGATCGTGGTTTCGTCCGGATCGAGGAGCGCCAGCGCCTCGCTCTGCGTGTCGTCATGGATGCGTCGCGCGAGCTGCGGCAGATCCTGCCAGCGATCGATCACCGGGAGCACCGCGAGCGCGGTGAGGTACAGAGCTGCAGCGTAGGCGCCGTAGCTCCAGACGACGGTGCGCGTGAGGCCGCCGCGGCGCTGCGCCTGCGCGGCGCGCCATAGCGCCGCCGCAGCTGCGCCCCCGGCAGCGATGGCTGCGATCAGGCAGGTGCGCGCGGCAACAGCCTGGGCGGCGCCGAGAACGGCGAGCAGCCCGATCAGCGCCGCCGCCATCACGGCAACGAGCAGGCGCGTTCCCGACAGCGCCAGGCTGTCGAGCTGCGTGGGGGCGCGCGCGGCTTCATGCGCCCAGAGGCCGATGAGCAGGGCGAACCCGAGCAGCGCCGGGGCCGCGTATACGTCGCGCGCGGTCTCGGCGACCGACAGCAGCACGAGCAAGGGCAGGCTGGCCGCGATCGCGAAGCGCCAGGGGGTGGCGGACTCTTGCGGCGCGCGCAACCGGCGCCACGCGCGCCCCAGGGCCGCGACCAGCAGCAGCGTCCAGGGCAGCAGGTAGAGCGGCAGCTCGAACAGGTACTTGCCGGGAAAGTTGTGATGCCCGCTGCTGTAGTCGAGTGCCGCGGGAGCCGGCACGTGCACGAAGCGCCCGACGAGGTTGTACCAGAAGAGCGTGCGCAGCGCGTCCGCGCCGTGGGCGCTGTGCGCCACAGCGATCACCCACGGACCGATGATGAGCGCCTGGATCAGGAGCCCGGCGTACAGCTCCCAACGCCGCAGCTCGCGCCACCGGCCCTCCCACGCCACGAGCGTCAGCAGCGTAAGCCCCGGCACGAGCCATCCGGGAGCGCTCTTGGCCATGAAGGCGGCGGCGGCCCCGAGGTGCATGAGCGCGTAGCCGAGCGCCTTGGCGCGCCCCGGCGGCGCACGGTAGCCGTACCAGACTCCGAGCAGCGCGACCGCACAGCCGGCGAGGAGCGCCGAGTCCGGGGCGAGCCAGATGCTCACGCGGTACGCGGTGAGCGCGCTCGCGCCGACGAGAGCCGCGAGGAACGCGGCGGCGCCATCGCCCGTCATCGCGAGCGCCAGCGCGCCGAGCGCCAGTGCGGTGACGGCCGCGTACAGCAAGTTCGGGGCGCGCGCGGCGGCGGCCGAATCGCCCCATAGTGAGATCGCGCCGCCCGCGGCCCAGTAGGACAGCGGCGGTTTCTCCAGGAACGGCGTGCCCGCAAGCTCCGGCAGGGCGCGGTCTGCCTGGCCGCTCATGCGCCAGGCGATGTCCGCTTCCCGCGGCTCGTCCGGTGTCCACAGCCCGCGGTCGAAGATACCGACCAGCCACAACGGGGCGAGCGCCGCCAGGATCGCAAGGCTCAAGGGCCGGAGGCTCGCGGCCATGCGCGGCGGGCGCATCAACCTGCGGCCGCCGCCAGCGGCGCCGTCGCGGGCTGCGCCGCCAGCCAGGTCGCGAGCGGCCGCAGGTCCCGACCCAGCAGGTGCAGTCCGAGCTTGGTGCGCCTCCACAGGATGTCGTCCGCCGTCTGCGCGAACTCCTCGCGACACAGGTAGCGGACTTCGCGCTCGTAGAGACCAGGGAGGATCTCGGTCCCGAGATCGGCGAGCGAGGCGGCGTCACCGAGCACGCGCTCGAGACGCGTGCCGTAGCAATGCGCGTAACGCAGGTGCAGCCGCGGCGGCAGCCACGGATAGCGCCGCTCGACCGTGCGCAGGAATACCGCGAAGCTGCCGTGCGGCAGATCGCCGCCGGGTAGCTTCGCGGTGGCGGTCCAGGGCCGCCCGCGCACACCCAGCTCGGCGGCCAGCATGTTCACCGCGCTCTCGGCCAGCTTGCGATAGGTGGTGATCTTGCCGCCGAACACCGAGAGAAGCGGCGCCGGCTGGCGCTCGAGCTCGAGCGCATAGTCGCGCGTCACGCTCATCGGATCGCTGGCGTGATCGGCGAGCAGCGGCCGAACGCCTGAGTAGCTCCATAGCACGTCCTGCGGGGTGATCTGCCGCCTGAAGTAGCGGTTGGCGAGCGCGCACAGGTAGTTGGTTTCCGCCGCATCGATCCGCACTGCGGCCGGATCGCCCTGGTAGTCGACGTCGGTCGTGCCGAGCAGCGTGAAATCGTGCTCGTACGGGATCGCGAACACGATGCGCCGATCCTCGTTCTGGAAGATGTAGGCGAAGCGGTGCTCGAACAGCCGCGGCACGACCACGTGACTGCCCTTGACCAGGCGGACCTGGCGCGCGGTGTGCGCCGGCGTCGCCGCATGCACGAAGCGCTCCACCCAGGGACCGGTGGCGTTGACGGCCGCACGCGCCTCGACCGTCAGGCGCACGCCGCCCTGCACGATGCTGGCGCTCCAGCCGCCGCCGGCCGGGGTCAGGCGCTCGCAGCGCGCGCGGGTGAGAATCGCGGCGCCCCGCTCACTGGCATCGAGCGCGTTCAGTACCACCAGCCGTGCATCGTCGGTCCGGCCGTCGGAATACACGAAAGCGCGCCGGTAGCTGCCCTGGAGCGCCTCGCCCGCGATGTGGCTGCGCAGGTCGACGCTGGCGGAGGCGGCGAGATGCGCACGCGCGGCCAGATGATCGTAGACGAACAGCCCCGCGCGGATCAGCCAGGCCGGCCGCAGGTGCGCGGCGTGCGGCATGATGAAGTGCAGCGGCCGCATGATGTGGGGCGCGGCGGCGAGCAGGATCTCCCGCTCGATGAGCGCCTTGCGCACCAGGGCGAAGTGATACTCCTCGAGATAGCGCAGCCCGCCGTGGATCAGCTTGGTGCTGGCCGAGGAGGTGTGCGCTGCGAGGTCATCCTGCTCGCACAGCAGAACTTTTAAGCCGCGTCCGGCGGCGTCGCGCGCGATGCCGGTGCCGTTGATCCCGCCACCGACGATCAGCAGGTCACAGCTCGCCGCAGCCGCCGCGCTCACGCCCGGCGCGGCACCTGTCGACCGTAGTAATCCGGATAGTCCTCGCTGAGTCCCTTGAAGCGGCGGTGAATCCACAGATATTGCTCGGGAGCGTTGCGTACCTGCGCTTCGATTATGTGGTTGAAGCGCAGCGTGTCGGCCGCGGGGCTGTCGCTGGGGAAGTTCTCGAGGGCGGGATGGATGGTCGCACGATAGCCCTGGGTTCCCGGCAGGCGCTGTAGAAAATAGGGTAACACCGCCGCGCCCGTCACGCCCGCGAGCCGCGAGGTGAGCGTGTTGGTTGCGGCCGGGATGCCGAACATCGGCACCATCTCCGCGCCCTTCTTGCGGTAGCTCTGATCCGGCGCGTACCACACGCACTCATTGTTCTTCAGCGCCGCGATGAAGGCGCGGATGTCGTCCTTGAGGATGCCGCGGCTGCCGTAGCCGCAGCGGAAGCGGCTGAGCGCGTACGCCAGCACCTCGTTGCGGGTGGCGCGATACAGAAAGCTCACCGGCGTCACGGAGGTGAGCACCCGGCCCGCCATCTCCATGGTGGTGAAGTGCGCGGTCAGGAGTATCACGCCGCGGCCGCGGCTGCGCGCCGCCTCGAGATGCTCGCGGCCCTCGACCTGCACCAGCCGCGCCAGGCGCTTGGGCGAGCTCCACCAGGCGAGCGGGATCTCCAGGAGCGCAATGCCGAGGCTCGCGAAGTGCTCATCGAGCAGCCGCGCGCGGGCTTTGGGCGACAGCTCCGGCAGGCACAGCTCGATGTTGCGGCGTGCAGTCGCCGCGAAGCGGATCGATACCCGGCGCAGTACCGCACCCAGCAGCCGACCGAGCGCCAGCAGTGCGACGAACGGCAACAGTGCCAGAAGACGCAGCAGCCCCAGACCAGCCCAGGTAAGCCAATAACGCGGCGCCAGCAGCCGCAGTCGCATCGAACCCCCGAGGAAAGGATGTGCACTCCGCGTGCCCGCCGAGGATACTCCGCGCGGGAACTGTGCTCCAATTGGACGAATGGCTCGTTCCGCCCGCTTTCTCGAAGTGCGCCTCGAGCACCTGAATCTGCAGCGCGCCGGACGCCGGATCCTCAGGGACATCACCTGGACCATCCGGCCCGGGGAGCGCTGGCTGCTCGCCGGGGCCAACGGCGCCGGCAAGACCCAGTTGATGAAGATTCTCGCCGGCAGCGTCTGGCCCGAGTCCGCGGCCAAACCCGCGCGGCTGTATGTCTCGGGGCGCGAGTCCGCGAGCGCCCCGCTCGGGTTCACCGAGCAGATCGCCTATCTCGGCGCTGAGCGGCAGGACCGGT
This sequence comes from Steroidobacteraceae bacterium, assembly GCA_035603345.1. GTDB lineage: Bacteria > Pseudomonadota > Gammaproteobacteria > Steroidobacterales > Steroidobacteraceae > 13-2-20CM-66-19. The sequence continues at coordinate 8,896 of DATNKO010000047.1, forward strand.
ACCAGCGCTACGGCTGGAACCTGCCCGCTGCGCACATCGTCGGCACGGGAATCTACCGCACGGACATTCCGCTCGATGTGCTCACCGCGGCCGACCGCCGCCGGGTAGATCGCGCGCTCGCAGCGCTCGCCGCGACGCACCTTGCTTCGCGCCGCTTCCTGTCGCTCTCGTACGGGGAGCGGCGCGTGATCCTCATGGCACGCGCGCTGGTGTCGCGCCCACGGCTGCTGCTGCTCGATGAGATCCTGAACGGGCTCGACGCCTCGAACCGCGCGCGGATCCTCGCCTGGCTCGCCCGGCAGATACGCCGCCTGCCGTGGGTGTTCGCCACGCATCGGATCGAGGATGTGCCGGCGGCCGTCACGCACACGCTCATCCTCCACGGCGGGCGCGTCGTCTACCGCGGCCCGCGGACCGGGGCGCCGCTTACCAAGTGGCTCGGGGCGCCGGCGCGTGCCGCAGGCCGTGTGATCCGGCCGCGCGCTCGCGCGGGACGCGAGCTGCTGCGCCTGACGCGCGGGCGTGTCTACCTCGATCAGAGCCGCTCGCTCGCCGGGGTGAGCCTTGTGGTCCGGGGCGGGGAGTGCTGGGTCGTGCACGGCCGTAACGGCTCGGGCAAGACGACGCTCCTGCGCACGCTCTATGGCGATCACGGCGTCGCGGTCGGCGGATCGATTGCGCGCGCGGGCGTCGCGGCGGGCGTGCCGCTCGAGGTTTTCAAGAAGCGGGTCGGGCTCGTGGCGCCGCACCTGCAGGCCGACTACCCGGGCGAGTCCACCGTGGCGGAGGTGGTGCAATCGGGCCGCTATGCCAGCATCGGGCTGAAGGAAGCGCCGAGCGCGGCGGACCGCAGCGCGGCGCGCCGCGCGCTCGCCTCTTTCGGTCTGACGGGGCTCGCGACGCGGCCGCTGCGCGAGCTGTCCTACGGACAGGTACGGCGTGTGCTGTTCGCACGCGCCTGGGTGCGCGCGCCCCGCCTGCTGCTGCTCGATGAGCCGTTTGCGGGAATCGATCCGCCGACGCGGCGCCGGCTGATGCAGCGCGTCGAGGCGCTCGCGTCCCGCGGCGCGGCAGTGATGGTCGCGGTGCAGAAGCCGGACGACTGGCCGGCGTGCGCCACCCATGAGCTCGAGCTGTCGCGCGGCCGCGCGCTGTACTGCGGCGCGCTGCGCCGCGGATCCGCGCGGCTCGGCGCGGCCGTGCCGACTGCGCGCCTGCGCGCGCTGGCCCGATGAGCCGCGCGCGCGCCCTCGCCCTCGTCGGGCTCGGAGCGCTCGCGGCCGCGGTGCTGGTGGTGATCGCGCGGGCGCCGCTTTTCTGGGAGCGCTATCTCGGCTCGCTGGTGCGGCCGGCCGCGCTCGCTCCCGCCTGGTACGAGCCGCGCGAGCTGGTCGCGGGCGGCAACCAGCCGGTGGCACCGCGCGTCTCCCCCGCGTCCGAATCGCTCGACCCGCGCTCGCTCGAGGCGGCCGCGGCGCAAGCCGCGGCGCAGGACGCGCGCGCGCTCATCGTCGCGCGGCACGGCTACATCGTGTTCGAGCGCTACCGGCAGGGCACGAGCTTCGACACACTCGCGGACGCGCAGGGCTTCACCCGGGTGCTCGCCGCGCTCGCGGCGGGCGCGGCGCTTTCGCACCGCAGGATCGGCTGGCCCGATCAGCCGATCGGGTACTTCATCGGCGAGTGGCGCCATGATCCGCGCGGCGGCATCACCGTGCGTAATCTCCTGCAGATGTCATCGGGGCTTGCGGCGCCGGCTGTCTCGCGCAGCCCGTGGAGCGCGGCGATGCGTGCGCGCTTCGGCACCGACGTGGCCGCAGCCGCGCTCGCCGAGCCGCTGCCCGGGGAGCCGGGCAGGATCTGGGCGCCGCAGAGCGCAGACCCGCAGCTGCTCGCGCTCGTGCTCGAGCACGCCACCGGCGAGCGCTACGCGCGCTATCTGTCGGAGGCACTGTGGCGCCGGATCGGAGCGGGCGACGCGTGGCTGTGGCTCGACCGTCCCGGCGGCACACCGCACGCCGACTGTTGCATGCTGGCGCGCCAGGGTGACTGGATCCGCGTGGCGGAGCTGCTGCTGCGCGACGGTAACTACCGCGGCTCCGAGGTGATCCGCCCGGGGTGGGTGCAACTGATGCGCGCGCCGGCGCGTGGCAACCCGGACTACGGCATGTACGTGCGTCTCGGTGCACACGTGCCGGCGGGCATCGAGCCGTACGCCGCCGGCGACACCTACCTCGTCGACGGCGGCGGCGGCAACCGCCTGTGGCTGGTGCCGTCGATGCAGATCGCGGTGCTGCTCATGGGCGGCATGCCGCGTGCAGCGCACCCCGCGGACGAGGTGCGCATTCCCAACTTGGTCGTCGCCGGAGCGCGCGACTTCGTACCGCGCGCCGCACATCCGGGCGCGGACATCTCCGCGATCGTCCCCGGGCATTAAGGCGGGTAGGGCGGAGTTTGAACCGGCAGCTCGCAGCGCTGTTTCTCTTCAGCGTAATCGACACGCTGGGCTTCGGCCTGCTGATTCCGCTGGTGCCGTACATGGCCGAGCGCTTCGGCGCGGCGCCGGCCCTGATCACGCCAATCCTCGGCAGCTATTCGCTCTGCCAGTTCATCACAGCGCCGCTGTGGGGGCGCCTCAGCGACGCCCACGGGCGGCGCCCGATCCTCATCAGCAGCCTGGCGGGCGCCTGTCTCTCGTACCTGCTTCTCGGCGGCGCGCGCAATCTGTGGTGGCTGCTCGGCTCGCGCATGCTGGCCGGGTGCATGGCCGGCAACATCGCCGCCGCGTTCGCCTACGCGTCCGACGTGTCCGCGCCCGAGCAGCGCACGGCGGCCCTCGGTCTCATTGGCGCGGCGATCGGCGTCGGCTTCTCGCTCGGGCCGCCGCTCGGCGGACTGCTCGCCGGTGCCGACCCGCATACGGCTAACTTCGTGCGCCCGGCGCTGGTGTCGGCGTGCCTGAGCGTGCTGGCGATCCTGGTGGTCCGGTTCGTGCTGCCCGAGAGTCACGGCGCGCAGCAGCGGCGGGAGCATCCGGGCGAGTCCCGGCGCGGCTCGTGGCAGCTGCTGCGTACCCGCCCGACGCTGGCGCTGCTCGCGGCCGCTACTCTCGCCGTGACCTACTCGCAGGCGATCCTCGAGTCGATCTTCGCGATCTGGGCGCTGCATAAGTACGGTTTCGGACCGCGCACCGTCGGATTGCTGCTGTTCGGCGTGGCGCTGCCGGCGCTGCTCATGCAGGGGGGAGTGGTGCGGGTCGTGGCGCCGAGGCTCGGGGAGGCACGGCTCGCGATCTGCGGGGTGCTGCTGTACGTCGCCGGACTCGTCACGCTCGGCTGGGCGGGCGGCATAGCGGGCACGATTGTCGGGTTGGTCCTGTGTGGCGTCGGGCTCGGCGCTTACAACCCGAGCGCCTTCTCGCTCGCCTCGAAGCAATCGCAGGGGCACGATCGCGGGGCGGTGATGGGCACGTACGTGGCGAGCGCGAGCCTCGCGCGCATAATCGGGCCCTTCACCTCAGGTCCGATCTACGCCGTGCTCGGGCCCTCGGCGCCGTTCCTGATCGGCGCCTGCGTCACGCTGCCGGCCGCATGGCTGGTGCGGCGGGCCGGCACCGCGCGCGCCTAGTCCATCGCAAGAATCGCCATGCGGCGCTGTGCTTCAGGCGGGAGTCGGGGAGCCGCTGGCGGCGGCGGCGGCGGCGCTCAGCGCCACCTCGATGGTGCCGTCGACGATGCGCAGCGCGTGGGTCGGCAGCGGCACTTCCGCCGGCGGTCCCAGCACGCGCCCGTCGCGGATATCGAATGAGGCCCCATGCAGCGGACAGACTATCCGCGTGGCGCGCAGCCGCCCTTCGCACAGCCGCGCATGCGCATGCGTGCAGATATTGTCGAGCGCAAACACGCCCTCGCGGGTGTGACAGATGAGCAGCTCGCGTCCCCCGATCGTCACAGCGCGCATGCCGCCGAGCGGCAGCTCGGCGAGCTTCATCACCGCTTCGAACTCTGCCATGACGCCCCTAAAGTTTGAGCTCGGTCTCGAAGATCGACACCGCCTGGCCGCGGATCCAGACGCCCTCGAGCTTGCCGTCCGCGAATTCGAGCTCGACCTCGACGCGTCCCGGGCGGTGCAGAAAGTGGCCCTGGACCCCCGAGAAGCGCGCGCGTCCCTCCTGAGCCGCGAGCAATCCCTGCTGCGCGAGGTAGGCGCCGAGCAGCCCGTGGGCGTTGCCGCTCACCGGATCCTCGGGGATGCCGAGCGCCGGGCAGAACATGCGCGATTCGACCAGGTGGTCGTCGGAGCGGGCGGTGACCGCGAACACGAAATAGCCCGCCGCCCCGAGCTGCGCCGACAGCGTCGTGAGGCGGCCGAAGTCGGGCTTCAGGTGCTTGAGCGGCTCGGGGCCGCGCACTCCGATGAGTAGCCGCGCGCTGCTCGCACCGGCGATGCGCGGCGGCAGGCGCGTGTCGAGACTTTCGGAGGCGAGCGCCAGCGCATCCAGCACCGCCAGGCGCTCGCGATCATTGAGCTCGCGCCCGAGCGGCGGCGGGCTGCGGCGGATGGCGACGCTGCGGTCCTCGGCCGTCCCCTCCACCAGCACGTCGACGATGCCCGTCTTGGACTTCTGACGTTGCCGTCGCGGCGCATCGTGCCGGCGCGACAGCACGTACTGCGCCGCCACGGTGGCGTGCCCGACGAAGCCGATCTCGCTGCGCGGGGTGAAAAAGCGCGCGCGCACGGTGTGGTCGGCGGCGTCGGGCGCGAGCATGAACGCCGTCTCGGCGTTGTTCAGCTCGCGCGCCACCGCCAGCATCTGCGCGTCCGTGAGCTCATCGGCATTGAGCACCACGCCGGTCGGATTGCCCGTGAACGGTTCGCGCGTGAAGGCATCGACCTGGTGGACCTGGATCTTTCGCGACATCAGACAATTCTAGTCCTATCGGCGCCTCCTGGTCGGGCGCTTCCCTTCGGGTCGGGCTCACGGCGCGCAGCCGTGCAATACTTCAGGGCCGTGACGGTCTTGGTGGGGCGTTTGACCATGGACATCGGCGTCGACATCAGTCTCTATCCCCTCAAAGCCCAGTACGCGCCGGACATCCACCGCTTTATCGAGCGCGTGACTGCCGACCGGCGGCTGCGGGTGGTGACGAACAGCATGAGCACCCAGGTGTTCGGCGGCTTCGAGGAGGTCATGGATACGCTGCGCCAGGCGCTGCATGCGACCCTGGAACCGCTGGGCGCCGGCCCCGAGCGGGCGGTGTTCGTCGTGAAGGTGTTCGGACCGCTGCCGGCGGCCTGACGCGCTCCACCTCCGGCTGGCGGGGGCAGCGGCGAACCGGCAAACTAGCCCGCGCCCCGGACACGGCTGCCGGCAGGCAAACTTGGGTTTCCGAGGTACCGCATGGCGCTTTTGCGTGTCGTGGATCGCGACGGAGTCGAGCATGAGGTCGAGGGCCGCACGGGGATGAAGGTGATGGAGAACCTGCGCGAGCTCGATTACGGCGTGGCGGCGATCTGCGGCGGCATGTGCTCGTGCGCAACCTGCCACGTGTATGTCGACGCCGACTGGCTGCCGCGGCTGCCCGCCATCATGTCCGACGAGCGCGAGCTGCTCTCGGAGCTGACGCATTACCGCGAGGACTCGCGGCTCTCCTGCCAGCTGGAGTTCACCGAGGCGCTCGCCGGGCTGCGCGTAACAATCGCGCCCGACGAATAGGCGCGCCATGTCCGCCCCCAGCGTCCAGGTCGAAACCCGCGGGGCCGTGGCGCTGATCACGCTGCACCGTCCCGAGACCAACACCATCAATATCCCGATGGCGATGGACCTACTGGCGGCGGCGATGGCCTGTGCACGCAACACCACGGTGCGCGCCGTGGTGCTCACCGGCGCCGGGCGCAACTTCTGCTTCGGCGGCGACCTGCGTGCGATCAGCGCGCATGACAGCCTCGACGGCTACGTGCGCGAGCTCACCACCTACCTGCACGCGGCGATCTCGCACTTCGTGCGCATGGATGCGCCGGTGATCGCCGCGGTCAACGGCACGGCGGCGGGCGCGGGCGTGGGCCTGGTCGCCATGGCGGACCTCGCGCTGTGCGGCCGCAGCTCGCGATTCAACCTCGCCTATACGGCCGTCGGGCTGACACCCGACGGCGGCACCTCGTACCTGCTGCCGCGGATCATCGGCGCGAAGCGCGCGATGGAGCTGCTGCTGCTGAATCGGACCTTGCCGGCTGCGGAAGCGCTCTCCTGGGGACTGGTCAACGAGGTGGTGGCGGACGAACAGCTGCAGGCGCGCGCGCTCGAGCTCGCCGCGCAGCTTGCGCAGGGCCCGGTGGGCGCGTTTGGTGCGACCAAGCGGCTGGTGGCGCACTCGCTCGGCGCGTTCGAATCGCAGATGGTCATCGAGAGCGAGAGCATCGCGGCGCACGCGGTCAGCGCCGACGGACGCGAAGGGATCGAGGCGTTTCTCGAGAAGCGCCCGCCGCAGTTCACCGGCAAGCGCTCAGGTCAGGGCTGAAGGCGGCCCGGGGCCATGCTGGTCGAGGCGGCACTGGTCGTGATGCTCGGCGCGATCGCCGCGCGCATCTACTTCAAGTGGCGCGCGGCGCAGCGGCTGCGTGCCGTTGGCTGGGATGAGCGGATCATCGAGCGGCTGCGCGGCCGCGGCTATGCGCCGTTCACCGACTACCGCGTGGATTTCTTCCTGGCGTTGCCTGACGAGATGGCGTGTCAGGCGGTGCGCACGCGGCTCGAGCCGGAATTCAGCGTCGATGTGAAGGACATGGAGGGCGACTCGAACCTGCCCTTCAGCCTGCACGCCAGCAAGACCATGCGGCTGATCCTGCCGGATATGAAGGCGATCAGCCGGCGCATGACGGCGCTCGCCGGCGAGTATCAGGGGCGCTACGACGGCTGGGCGGCGTAGAACGCACTTCGCGTCCCTGCCGAGTCGCGTACCTGCACGCCGCCGCTGCCGGCGTCAGCGTTTCTCGGTTTGGCGCTTGACGGCGTCGGCGGCCGCGGCAATCGCGGCCGGGTCGCCGAGATAACGGCTGGCGCGGGGCTTGAGCGCGGCGTCGAGCTCATAGAGCAGCGGTACACCGGTCGGAATGTTGAGCTCGACGATGTCCGCTTCGCTGACCTCATCGAGCATCTTCACCATGGCGCGCAGACTGTTCCCGTGCGCCACCACTAGCACGTCGCTTCCCGAGCGCAGCTCCGGGGCAATACGCGCGTGCCAGAAGGGCAGTACCCGCGCCAGCGTGTCCTTGAGCGATTCCGTGGCGGGTAGCAGTTGGCGGTCGACATCCGCGTAGCGCGGATCGTACCGCGGGTGCCGCTGATCGTCGGCGCCGAGCGGCGGCGGCGGGACATCGTAGCTGCGGCGCCAGGTCTTCACCTGCGCCTCGCCGTGCTGCGCCACGGTCTGCGCCTTGTTGAGTCCCTGCAGCGCACCGTAGTGGCGTTCGTTGAGCCGCCAGCTGCGCTCCACCGGGAGCCACATCCGATCCATCTCGTCGAGCATGATCCAAAGCGTGCGCACCGCGCGCTTCAGCACCGAGGTGAAGGCCACGCGGACCTCGAGCTGCTGTCGCAGCAGCTCGCGCCCGGCCTGCGCCGCCTCGGCACGGCCCTGCGCCGACAGGTCCACGTCGGTCCAGCCGGTGAACAGGTTTTCGACGTTCCAGGTGCTCTGGCCGTGGCGGACCAGGATCAGTCTGCCGGGGGCCCTGGGAGGAATCGACATGCGACAGCTTCCGGACGCGAACCGGTCAGATCGCCAGCTTGCGCACCGACTCGACGCCGACGGTGAGCGTCGCGAAGTCGGCTGCGCCGGCGGCGCGCATGTCGGTGAGCGTGCGCTGCCAGTGCGCGAGCTCCTTGCCGCCGCCGTCGAGCCAGGCATTCACCCGTGCCTGCGCGTCGCCGCGGTCCTTGCGCGACAGCACCTTTTCGGTGAGACGGCGATGCACGCGCAGCGCCGCATCGCGCAACCCGGTGCGGGCGATCGCCTGCCACGGGCCGTCGACCGCGAGTTTCTCGATGCGCGCGCGCAGCCAGTCGACGCCGAGCCGCATGCCGACCTGGTAGTACACGCGCGCAGTCTCGACCACGCTCACGCGGTGGGCGGCAGAAATCTCCACGATGTCGAGCGCGGCGTTGAGCGCCTCGAGGCTGGCGATGCGCACCGCCAGGTGCGGCGGCAGGCCGCCCTCGGTGAAGTGCCGGCGCGTTTCCTCGAAGCGCTCGAGCTCCGCTCCGGCGAGCACCTGCGCGCTGGCGGCCTCGAGCTGCTGCACCCCGGTGCGGAATTCCGCGACCGCCGCGTCGACCTGCAGGCCGCTGCGGCGCGCCACCAGCAGCCAGTAAGTCGCATGCCGCAGCAGGCGGCTGGTCTGGAAGGCGGCCTCGTACTGCAGCTTCGCGGGCACGCGGTTGTCGAGCGCCTCGATCTGCTCCCACACCTCGCGCATCGTGAAGATCTCGCGCGCCGCCGAGTAGGCGCGCGCGACCTGCGCCGGCTCGGCGCCGCTGTCCTCCTGCGCCCGCGACACGAACGTCGGCCCCATGCGGTTCACCAGGCTGTTGGTGGTCGCGGTGGCGATGATCTCGCGGCGCAGGCGGTGACGCGCGATGGCGCGCGGGAAACGCTGCTGGATCGGGGCAGGGAAGTAGCGCTCGAGCTCGGCGGACAGATACGGATCCTCCGGCACGTCGGAGGCCAGCAGGTGGTTGTTGAGCCAGATCTTGCTGTAGGCGAGCAGCACCGCGAGCTCGGGCCGCGTGAGACCAATGCGGCTCTTGCGGCGTTCGGCCAGCTCGTCGTCGCTCGGCAGGAACTCGAGCGCACGGTTCAGGTCGCCGGAGCGCTCGAGCGAGCGGATCAGGTGCTGGAACTCCGGCAGCCGTGCCGCCGACTGCACCTCGAGCGTGCTGATCGCCTGGCCCTGCAGGTAGTTATTGCGCAGCACCAGGCCCGCGACCGCGCGCCGCATGCTGGTCAGCAGCCGGTTGCGCTCGCCGCGGGTCAGCCGGCCCTCGGCGACCAGCGGGTTGAGCAGGATCTTGATGTTGACCTCGAGGTCCGAGGTGTTCACTCCGGCGGAGTTGTCGATGAAGTCGGTGTTGAGGCGGCCGCTGCGCACCAGCGCGTACTCGACGCGGCCGCGCTGCGTGAGGCCGAGATTGCCGCCTTCCCCGACCACCCGGGCGCGCAGCTCGCGACCGTTGATGCGCACCCCATCATTGGTGCGGTCGCGCGCCTCCGCCTGCGTCTCGTCGCTCGCCTTCACGTAGGTGCCGATGCCGCCATTCCATAGCAGGTCGACCGGCATGCGCAGGATCGCGCGGATGACCTCGTTGGGAGGGGCGCTGGCGCCGTCCAGGCTGAGCATGGCGCGCACCTCGGGCGAGAGTGCGATGGCCTTGGCGGTGCGCGGGAACACGCCGCCGCCGCGCGAGATCCGGCGGCGCTCGTAGTCGTCCCAGCTCGAGCGCGGCAGGGCAAACAGCCGCGCGCGCTCGGCGAAGCTCACCGCGGTATCGGGCGCCGGATCGAGGAAGATGTGGCGGTGATCGAAGGCGGCCTGCAGCCGGATGTGGTGCGACAGCAGCATGCCGTTGCCGAAGACATCGCCGGACATGTCGCCGATCCCGGCGATGGTGAAGTCGGTCTTCTGTGTATCGATCCCCAGCTCGCGGAAGTGGCGTTTGACGCACTCCCAGGCACCGCGCGCAGTGATGCCCATCTTCTTGTGGTCGTAGCCGGCGGAGCCGCCGGAGGCGAACGCATCCCCGAGCCAGTAGCCGTACTCCGCCGAGAGCGCGTTGGCGATGTCCGAGAAGGTCGCCGTGCCCTTGTCGGCCGCGACCACCAGGTAGGCATCGTCGCCGTCGCGGCGCACCACCTGCGGCGGCGGCACGATGCGCCCGCTGACGATGTTGTCGGTGAGATCGAGGAGTCCGCGGATGAACGTCTGGTAGCACGCGATCACCTCGGCCTGCACCTCCTCGCGCGTGCCCGCGGGCAGCCGCCGCGGCACGAAGCCGCCCTTGGCGCCGACCGGAATGATGACGGTGTTCTTGACGTTCTGGGCCTTCATGAGGCCGAGCACCTCGGTGCGGAAGTCCTCGCGCCGGTCCGACCAGCGGATGCCGCCGCGCGCGACGTACCCCATGCGCAGGTGCACGCCCTCGACCCGTGGGCTGTAGACGAAGATCTCGAACTTCGGCCGCGGCAGCGGCAGATCCGGGACCATCGCCGGGTCGAACTTGAAGGACAGGTAGTTCTTCGGCTCGCCGTCCGCGGCGCGTTGATAGAAGTTGGTGCGCACCGTAGCGCGCACCAGATGCAGATAAGCGCGCAGGATGCGGTCGTCATCCAGGCTCGCGACCCCATCGAGCGCGGCGCGGATCTCCTCGATCAGCTTGTCGGCCTGGCGCTCACCGCTCCCCTTGCGCGCCGCCGCCGTGTCGAAGCGCGTCTCGAACAGCCGCGCCAGAGCGCGGGCGATGTGCGGATTGGCGGCCAGCGTGCGCTCCACATACGCCTGGCTGAACGGCACGCCGGTCTGCAGCAGGTAGCGGCAGTAGGCCCGCAGCACCACGATCTGGCGCACGCTCAAGGCCGCGCCCAGCAGCAGGCGGTTGAAGCCGTCGTTCTCCACCCGGCCGTTCCAGGTGGCGCCGAAGGCCTCGCGGAAGTTCGCATCGATCTGCGGAATGTCGATGCCGAGGCGCTCGCGATGCTCGAGCTCGAAGTCCTGGATCCAGGCGGCGCCGCCCTCGGGCCAGGCGAGCTCGTACGGGCGCTCGGAGATCACCCGCAGTCCGAAGTTCTCCAGCATCGGCAGGATGTCGGAGATCGGTACCGGGTCGCCGAGCTTGACGATCTTCAGGTGCACGCGCTCGAGCTTCTGGCCGGCCGGCCGATGCAGGCACAGTCGCAACGTCTGCGGCTGCTCGCGCAGCGCTTCGAGCTCGGCGAGATCCCCCAGGGCATCCGCCGGCGCGACGTCGTCCTGGTAGGCGAGCGGCAACGTCTGCCGGTACCGGCTGGCGAGCGCCAGCGCCGCGGCCTCACCGCGCGCACGCGTCAGCACCTCGCGCAGCCGGTCGTTCCAGGTCAGGGCAGCCTCCGTGATGCGCCGCTCGAGGCCGCGCAGGTCGGCCTTGTGCTGCCGGCCGGGATCGGTGTGCACCACGACGTGCACGCGCGCGTGACTCGAGCCGGAGATCTGCGCGTGGCTCTCGACGCTCGTGCCCGCGAAGCCGGCGAGCGCGATCTGCTCGATGCGCTGGCGCACTTCGGTGTTGTAGCGGTCGCGCGGCACGTACACGAGGCAGGAGTAGAAGCGGTGATAGGGATCGCGCCGTACCAGCAGTCGCACGGTGCGCCGCTCGTACAGGTTGACCACGCCGCGCACGATGGGGACCAGGTCCGCGACGCCGGCCTGGAACAGCTCGTCGCGCGGATAGGTTTCGAGCACGTTGAGGACTGCTTTGCCGTCGTGGCCCGCCGGGTCGAGGCCGAAATGCTCGATCACCGCCTCGACCTTGCGGCGCAGCACCGGGATCTCGCGCGGACTGCCGAAATAGGCGGTCGAGGTCCACAAACCGACGAAACGGTGCTCGCCGTCGACCTTGCCGCGCGTGTCGAAGGTCTTGATGCCGACGTAGTCGAGGTGCTCACCCCGATGCACGGTCGCGGTCGAGTTGGCCTTGGTCACGATCAGCAGCTCCGGCGCGCGCGCGCGGCTGCGCACCTCGCCGCGCAGCACCGTGGCCGCGGCGGGCTGCCGCTCGCGCCCGGCGGCGCCGAGCACGCCCAGGCCTGAGCGGACGTCGGGCACCAGGCGATCCTCCGTGCCGCCGCGCTCCAGGCGGTAGTGACGGTAGCCGAGGAACACGAAGTGCCGGGCCTCCATCCATTCGAGCAGGTGCCGCGTCTCGCTCACCTCGGCCGCGGGCAGCGGCGGCGGATCGCTCTGGAGATTGGCGATGATCTCGCGCATCTTCTCGCGCATCGGCATCCAGTCCGTGACCGCGCTGCGCACGTCGGCGAGAGTCGATTCGAGGTCGCGCTGCAGGCGCTCGATCTGCCGCGGGTCGGTGATCCGGTCGATCTCGTAGAGCTGCCAGGACTCGGGCTGCGTGGCCTGGGCTCCGTTGGCGCCGATGGCGAGCACTCGGCCGCGTGCGTCGCGCCGCACTTGCAGCACCGGGTGCACGATCAGGTGCACGGCGAGCTGGGCGCGCCCGAAGGCCATGCTCAGCGAATCGACCAGGAACGGCATGTCGTCCGTGACCGTGAGCACGAGCGTATGCGGCGAGGTGAAGTGCTCGCGCGCCATCTCGGGATTGAACACCCGTACCAGCGCGCGTCCCGGCACGCGGCGCGTCCCGAAGGCGAGATGCGCGAGCGCAGCGCCCGCCAGATGTACGGGGGTGCGCGCCGCCAGGTCCTCTTCCGCGACGCCGCGGAAGTAGGCGCGCAGGAAGCGCTGCGTGAGCTCGCGCCGGGCGCCGCCGGTACCCGCCGCGCGGGCGATGCGCTCGATCAGCGTGAGGCGCGCGGCGGGGATGCCGCGCAGCAGCTCACTGTCTTCCGAGGCAACTTGCGCGTGCATGGAGGCGCGCGATTATACATGCCGGGTGCGCCGCTTATAATGTCGCCATGGACGAGCCAAATGACAACCCGATGGGCACGGACGGGTTCGAGTTCGTCGAGTACACCGCGCCCGATCCGCAGTTGCTGCGCACGCTGTTCGAGCGGCTGGGCTTCCCGGTGGTGGCGCGGCATCGTTCCAAGAACGTGACCCTGCACGCCCAAGGCGATATCAACTTCATCATCAACGCGGACCCGCAGTCGTTCGCACAGTCGTTTGCGCGCGTGCACGGCCCCTCGGCATGCGCCATGGCGTTTCGGGTGCGCGATGCGGCCGCGGCCTACCGGCGCGCGCTCGACCTCGGGGCCAAGCCCGGACCGCAGAGCGCCGGCCCCATGGAGCTCAACATCCCGTGCATCGAGGGCATCGGCGGCTCGCTCATCTATCTGGTCGACCGTTACGGCCAGAGCTCCATCTACGATGTCGATTTCCGTCCGGTGCGCGCCGCGCCGGCCGCCGAGAGCGCCGGCCTCGCCGCGATCGATCATCTCACCCACAACGTCGGCCGCGGGCGCATGGACCTCTGGGCCGGCTTCTACCAGAAACTGTTCAACTTCCGCGAGATCCGCTACTTCGACATCGAAGGCAAGCTCACCGGGCTGCTGTCGCGCGCCATGACGAGCCCGTGCGGCAAGATCCGCATCCCGATCAACGAATCGCAGGACGACAAGAGCCAGATCGAGGAGTACCTGCGCGAGTATCACGGCGAAGGCATCCAGCACATCGCGCTCGACACCCCCGATATCTATCGCTCGGTCGACGTGCTGCGCCGCCACGGCGTCGCCTTCCAGGACACGCCCGACAGCTACTACGACGGGGTTGCCGCGCGCGTGCCGGGGCATCGCGAATCGCTCGCCGAGCTGCGCTCGCGCCGCATCCTCATCGACGGCAATCCGCAGAAGGGCGAGGGTGTGCTGCTGCAGATCTTCACGCGTAACGTCATCGGCCCGATCTTCTTCGAGATCATCCAGCGCAAAGGCAACGAAGGCTTCGGCGAAGGCAACTTCCGCGCGCTATTCGAATCGATCGAGCAGGATCAGATCCGCAGGGGAGTTATTTAGGGTCGTCTTGACCGGCAGGTTGTATAGCAGGCAAAAGTCACGCCTTTTGCCTGCGAGCCGAAGTCAGCGATGCTCGCGCGCGAGGTACTCCTCGCTCTGCATCTCGATCAGCCGGCTCGCGGTGCGCTCGAACAATAACCCGAGCTGCTCGCCGCGATAGAGCTGCGCCGGGGCCGCCGCCGCCGACAGCACCAGGTTGACGTTGCGGTCGTAGAACTCGTCCACCAGCGCGGCGAAGCGTCGCGCCTCGTTCTCGGTGGTGGGGCCGAACACCGGCACGCCCGACACGATGACCGAGTGGTAAGCGCGCGCGATCTCGACATAGTCGTCCTGGCTGCGCGGACCGGCGCACACGGCTGCGAACTCGAACCATACCGCGCCATGGCTGGCGCGGATCACCGGGATCGGACGCTCCTCGATGACGATGTAGCCGCCGTCGCGGATGCCGCCGTCGGCGAGCGCATCGAACAGCGCGGCGAGGCGTGCCGGCGTGTCGGGAGCGAGCGCGTCCAGGTAGGTGCCCGCCTGTGTCAGGTGACGCAAGCGGTAGTCGGTCGTGCCCTCCAGCCTGAAAACCTCCAGCTGGCGTTCGAGCAGACGGATGGCCGGCAGGAAGCGCGTGCGCTGCAGTCCGTCGTGGTACAGCCGCCGCGGCGGCACGTTCGAGGTCACCACCAGCGTCACGGCCTGCCTGAACAGCCCGCCGAACAGGCCGCCGAGAATCATGGCGTCGGCGATGTCGGTCACGTATAGCTCGTCGAAGCACAGCACGCGGGTGTCGCGCGCGATCCGGGCGGCGACCTGCGCGAGCGGCTCGCGTTGGCCCTTGAGCTGCGCCAGCTGTGCATGCACCTCGCGCATGAAGCGGTGGAAGTGCAGGCGCTGCGCCTGCGCAAACGGCAGCTCGGCGAAGAACAGGTCCATCAGCCAGGTCTTGCCGCGCCCGACCCCGCCCCACAGGTACAGACCCCTGACCGGCGCGCGGCGCGCGAACGGCGCGAACCAGCGGCGGCGCGGCTTGCCGGATGTACCGTAGGCAGCGAACAGTCTGCAGCGCAGCGCTTCGAGACGCTCCACGGCGGCGAGCTGGGCGGGATCGGCGCTGAAGCCGCGCTCGGCGAGCTCGCGGCGGTAGCCCTGGCGCAGGTCTTCGGAGTCGCCCAAGCGCTGACTCAGGTGCGCAGCTCCGGCAGATCGCGGAAGTACTCGAGCGCCTGCGGGTTTGCGAGCGCGTCGGCGTTCTTTACCGGCAGCCCGTGAATGACGTTGCGCACCGCGAGCTCGGTGGTCTTCCCGGACAGAGTGCGCGGGATATCGGGCACCGCAATGATCTTGGCGGGCACGTGCCGTGCCGTGGCATGGGTGCGGATGGTGGCGCGGATCTGCCTGACGAGCCCCTCGTCGAGCGCCACGCCGGCCTGCAGCCGCACGAACAGCACGACGCGCACGTCGTCGTGCCAGTCCTGCCCGACCGCGAGCGACTCGGCGATCTGCGGCAGGCTCTCCACCGCCGCATAGATCTCGCCGGTGCCTATGCGCACGCCGCCGGGATTGAGCACCGCATCCGAGCGGCCGTAGATGACGATGCCGTCGTGCGCGGTGAGCGCGGCGTAGTCGCCGTGGTGCCAGACGCCGGGAAAGCGCTCGAAGTAGGCGCCGCGGTAGCGGCCGCCGTCCGGGTCGTTCCAGAAGCCGAGCGGCATCGACGGGAAGGGCGCCGTGCACACCAGCTCGCCGCGCTCGCCGCGCAGCGGTCTGCCGGCGTCGTCGAAGATCTCGACGTGCATGCCGAGCCCGCGGCACTGGATCTCGCCGCGGTGCACCGGCAACGTCGGGCAGCCGAGCGCGAAACACGACACGATGTCGGTGCCTCCGGAGATCGACGACAGCTGCACGTCCGACTTGACCGAGCGGTATACGTAGTCGAAGCCGTCGGGCGGGAGCGGCGAGCCGGTGGACAGCACCGTGCGCAGGCTCCCGAGGTCGACCGACTCCACCGGCACGAACGAGCTCTTCTCGAGCGAAGTGAGGTATTTGGCGCTGGTGCCGAAGATGGTGACGCGCTCCTCCTGCGCCATCTGCCACAGCGCGCCGGGGTGCGGGTGGAATGGGCTGCCGTCGTAGAGCACCAGCGTGGCGCCGGTGGCAAGTCCGCTCATCAGCCAGTTCCACATCATCCAGCCGCAGGTGGTGAAGTAGAACAACCGGTCGTCGCGCGTCAGGTCGGTGTGCAGCAGGTGCTCCTTCTGATGCTGCAGCAGCGTGCCGCCGGCACCGTGCACGATGCACTTGGGCACGCCGGTGGTGCCGGAGGAATACAGGATGTAGAGCGGGTGGTTGAAGGGCAGCGTCGCGAGCTCGAGCGGCCGGCCGCGCACGCCGAAGTGCGCCCAGGCGGTGGCGCGCGTCGCGGCGGCCCCGAGCCGCGCGAGCTCGGGCTGCTCGTCGGCATAGGCGACGACCACCACGCGCCCGATGCCGGTGAGCTTCTCGAGCACCTCCGCGATCGGCGCGAGCGAATCGAGCTTCTTGCCCGCGTAGAAGTAGCCGTCAGCGGTGAACAGCACCTTCGGTTGGATCTGGCCGAAGCGGTCCAGCACACCGTGCACGCCGAAGTCCGGCGAGCACGACGACCAGGTGGCGCCGAGACTCGCGGTCGCGAGCATGGCGATCGTGGTCTCGGGCAGGTTTGGCAGGTAGCCGGCGACGCGGTCGCCGGCGCCGACGCCGGCGCTGCGCAGGCCGTCGGCGATGCGCGCGACCTCGGCGCGCAGCTCGCCGTAGGAGAGTGCGCGGCGCGTGCCGCGCTCGTTGCGGAACACGAGCGCCGGGCGCTCATCGCCGAACTTCAGCAGGTTGGCCGCGAAGTTTAGGCGCGCCGCGGGAAAGAAGCGCGCGCCCGGCATGCGCTCGGGATGCTCGATGGCAGGCCCTGCGCCCCATTCGGCGCGCACGTCCGCAAAGCGTGCCAGCTCGGTCCAGAAGTCCGCGGGCTCATCCACCGACCAGGCGTAGAGCCCGGCATAGTCGCGCAGCTCGAGTCCCCGGCGGGCGTTCACGCAGCGCATGAAGCGCGTCAGGTTGCTGTTGGCAATGCGTGCCGCGGAGGGCCGCCAGATCTCGGACATGGGCGCAAACGCTCGGGTATCGGTGCCAATCCTACAACGACTGGTAGTTCGGTCCCGAGCCGCCCTCGGGCGTCGTCCAGGTGATGATCTCGTAGGGGTCCTTGATGTCGCAGGCCTTGCAGTGCACGCAGTTGGCGGCGTTGATCTGCAGGCGCCGCCCGCCGCGGCCGTCGTCGACCATCTCGTAGACGCTCGCCGGACAGAACCGCTCGCAGGGATTGCCATACTCGCGCGTGCAGCGCTCGACGCAGATGCTGGTGTCAGCCACCTTGAGGTGCACCGGCTGGCTCTCCTCATGTGCATTGCCGGCGAAGAACACGAACGACACGCGGTCGCGCGGCGGCAGGCTCCGCTCCACCCAGTGGCGCTCGGGCGAGGTGAACTCATCGAGCTTCTCGAGGCGCGACCAGTCGGCGGTGTTCCTGAGTGTCCACGGAGACAGGCCGCAGGTGAACGTTTCCCACGCAGCGTTGAGGAGTCCCGGCCAAAGGCCGCGCTTGAACGCCGGCTTGAAGTTGCGCACGCGCTTGAGCTCGCGACCCCCCGCCGAGGCGCGCCAGCGCGCATCGAAGCCTGCCGGGGCGCCGGTCTGCGCGATGTGCTCCCCGGCGAGCGTCCCGGAGCGGATCGCCTGATGGACGCCCTTGATCTTGGCGAAGTTGAGCGTGCCGCCGGCATCCCCGACGAGCAGGGCGCCTGGCATCTCGAGAGTCGGCGTCGACTGCCAGCCGCCAGCTGCGATGGTGCGCGCACCGGCCGAGAGAATCTCCCCGCCCTCGAGCAGCGCCTTCACGCTCGGGTGGTTCTTGTACTGCTGGAAGGCCTCGAACGGCTGCAGGCGTGGGTCGCGGTAGTCGAGCCCGACGATGTACCCGACATACACGCGGTCGCTGTCGAGGTGATAGAGGAAGCTGCCGGCGTAGGTGCGCCTGTCCGCCGGCCAGCCGAGGCCATGTTCGATGCGTCCCGGGCGCACGCGCCCGGGGGGCAGCTGCCACAGTTCTTTGAAGCCGAGGGCGAAGGTCTGCGGGCAGTGACCACGGGCCAGGTCGAACTTCGCGATCAGTTGCTTGGAGATCGAGCCGCGGCAGCCTTCCGCGAGCACCGTGACCTGGGCGTGGATCTCGACGCCGGGCGCGAAGTTGGGTCCGGGGTTACCGCTCTTGTCGAGTCCCATGTCGCCGATCTGCACGCCCTTGACGCTTGCGGAGGCGTCGTCGTAGAGCGGCGCGGCGGCGGCGAATCCCGCGAACACCTCCACGCCGAGCGCTTCGGCCTTGCTAGCCAGCCACGGCGTCAGCTGGCCGAGCGAGATGATGTAGTTGCCGTGGTTGTTGAAGGGTGTCGAGTAGGTGAGGGCGCGCGGCAGGAGCCTCACCGCCAGGTCCGGCACCGGCTTGAATGAGCCGTGGCGGGTCAGGATGCGGAAATCATCCTCGGTCGCCGGCACCTTCATGCCGGGGTATTCGCGGCTCCATTCGGGCAGCAACTGCTCGAGCGGCCCGGGCTCCAGCACCGCGCCGGAGAGCGACTGCGCGCCAACCGCGGCGGCCTTCTCCAGCACGCACACGCTCAATGCGGGCTTGAGCTGCTTCAGGCGGATCGCGCACGCCAGCCCCGCGGGGCCGGCGCCCACGACCACCACGTCGTACTCCAGACGCTCGCGCTGGATCGCGCCGGTTTCCATAGCGCCCGTTTCGTTACTTTGTTACTTGGGCTGCATGCGGATCGCGCCATCGAGCCGGATGGTCGTGCCGTTGAGCATCGGGATCTCGAATACACTCGCCACCAGCTGCGCGAATTCCTCCGGCCTGCCCAAGCGCGCCGGGAAGGGAACCTGCGCGGCGAGCGAGTCCTGCGCCTCCTGAGGCATGCCGTCCATCATCGGGGTGTGAAAGATGCCGGGCGCTATCGCGACGCAGCGGATGCCGAAACGCGCCAGCTCGCGCGCGATCGGCAGCGTCATCCCGGCGACCCCGGCCTTGGTGGCGGAGTAGGCGGCCTGGCCGATCTGCCCCTCGTAGGCGGCGACCGAGGAAGCGTGGATCAGGAGGCCGCGCTCGCCGTCCGGCCCGGGCGGGTTGTGCTGCATCAGGGCAGCGGCGGCCTTGTCGCACAGGAAAGTGCCGATCAGATTGATATGAATCACCTTGGCGAAGAACTCGCCCGCCATCGGCCCGTTCTTGCCGAGCACGCGCCCGGCACCGATGACGCCCGCGCAGTTGACCAGCAGATTGATGCCGCCGAGGCGCTCGTGTGCGCTGTCCATCGCCGCGTTGACCTCGGCCTCGGAGGTCACGTCGCAGCGCAGGAAGCTGGCACGCTCCCCGAGCGCGACGGCCGCCGCGCGGCCCGGGCCTTCCTGCACGTCGAGCATGACCACCCGGCCGCCGTTGCCTGCGACGTGGCGCGCGACCGCGAGGCCGAGACCGGAGGCGCCGCCGGTGACTACGGCGCGGGAGTCCTGGATCTTCATGGCTCAGTCGGCCATCTCGACCGCCAGCGCCACCGCCTCGCCGCCGCCGATGCACAGCGCAGCGATGCCGCGCTTGCGGCCGCGGCGCTTGAGCGCGTGTACCAGCGTCGTCAGGATGCGCGCGCCGCTGGCGCCGATCGGATGGCCGAGGGCGCAGGCGCCGCCGTTGACGTTGACGCGGGTATGATCGATGTCGATGTCGCGCATCGCGGCCATGGGGACCACGGCGAACGCCTCGTTGATCTCATAGAGGTCCGCGTCGTGCGGCTTCCAGCCGAGCTGGCCGAGCACCTTGCGGATCGCGCCGACCGGCGCGGTGGTGAACCACTCCGGCTCCTGCGCGTGACTGGCGTAGGCGAGGATGCGCGCCAGCGGTTTCAGGCCGCGCCGGCCGGCTTCCTCTGCGCTCATCACCACCAGCGCCGCCGCGCCGTCGGAGATCGAGGACGAGCTGGCGGCGGTCACGGTCCCGTCCTTGTCGAACGCGGGCTTGAGGCTGGGGATCTTCGCGACGTCGCAGCTACCGGGAGTCTCGTCGCGCGCCACCACGGTCTCGCCGCGACGCCCCTTGACGGCGAGCGGCGTGACCTCGACGTCGAACTCGCCCGCCTGCAGCGCCTGCAGCGCGCGGCGCACCGACTCGGTCGCGAACGCGTCCTGGTCGGCACGCGTGAAGTGGTAGCGGGCGGCGGTCGCGTCCGCGAAACAGCCCATGGCCTTGCCGTCGAACGGGCTCTGCAGTCCGTCGCGCAGCATGTGATCGATGACTTCCCCGTTACCCATGCGGTAGCCGCTGCGGGCCTTGGGGAGCAGATACGGAGCATTGCTCATCGACTCGAGCCCGCCGGCGACCACTGCAGCGGCGGTGCCGGAGCGGATCTGGTCGGCAGCCATCATCACGGCCTTCAGTCCCGAGCCGCACATCTTGTTTATGGTGGTCGCGGGAACGCCGAGCGGGACCCCGGCCGCGAGCGCTGCCTGGCGCGCGGGCGCCTGCCCGAGGCCCGCGGGCAGCACGCAGCCCATGATGACTTCCTGCACGTCACCGGCGGCGATACCGGCGGTCTCGATCGCGGCCTTGATGGCCGCGGTGCCTAGCTGCACCGCACTGAGGGGCGTCAGGGCGCCGAGAAACGTGCCGATCGGGGTGCGTTTCGCTGAGACGATGACCACGTCTGGGCTGGACATGTTGAGCCTCGTTTGTCTGTTGACCTGCTCGAGCGGGCCGTCAGGCCCGCACCCGCCGCCGCGTGCGCACGCCAGCGGCGACCTTGAGGGCGGCGCTGCGCGGCCGCAGGCCGCCCTCGAATATGGTGACGAAGGCTGCGGCGATCTCAGCGCCCGTCATGGACTGGTTCTCACGATACCAGTGTGCGATCCAGTTGAGGGCGCCGGCGAGCGCAAACGCCGTCATCTTCGGGTCGCAGCGCGCGATCGAGCCGTCCTGCACGCCCTCGCGGATCAGCCGGCGGATCCCCTGGTCGATCTCGGACTTCAGCGCCTTGATGTGCCGGCTCATTGCCGGGGACAGGTCCTGGTCCTCGGCGCGCACCATGCACCAGCCGAACTCGGAGGCCATCGCCTCGCCGTAGTGGCGCAGCACGGCGTTCAGCCGCTCGCCCGCCGGTGCGCGCAGGTCCCTGACCTCGCGGAACGCGGCGCGGATGCGCTCGACCCCGGCGACGAAGCACTGGAACAGCAGCCGCTCCTTGTTCGACACGTAGTAGTAGACGGTGGGCTTGGTGACCTCGAGCCGCGCGGCGATGTCGTCCAGCGAGGTGTTGTGGTAACCCTTCTCGTTGAATGCCTGGGCGGCGGCGCGGATCACGGCCTCGCGCTTGACCGCGCGGTCGTGCTGGCGCTCGCGGCTCGCCCGCCAGGGCGAGGCGGTGGCAACAGGCTGTTTGCCCGCTCCAGGCGGGCCGGCGCGGCGGCTGTTCATGGGTTTGCAGAGTATTATAGCGGTGCTGCGCGGCGGACGTGACCCGTGCGCGCGTTTGACCGGGCGGAGAAGCCTCGATCATACTCATGAGTAGGTATCCTACCCGTGGGTAAAGTGACGGGTCAGTCCGCAGCATGCGGGAGTAACGCAGTGCCAGCGAGGCACCCCAGATGAGCGCCCCTGTCCAGGATCTGGCGAACGCGCCGGGCAGCGCGCCGGTGGCGGCGCGCGCGCCGATGCGCTTCGTCTCCGCCGCCTCGCTGTTCGACGGCCACGACGCCGCCATCAACATGATCCGGCGGCTGCTGCAGGCGCGCGGTGCGGAAGTGGTGCATCTCGGCCACAACCGCAGCGTCGCCGACATCGTGCGCGCGGCGATCCAGGAGGACGTCGACGCGATCGCGGTCAGCTCCTACCAGGGCGGCCACAACGAATACTTCACCTACATGGTCGACATGCTGCGCGAGCGCGGCTATGGCCACATCCGCGTGGTGGTAGGCGGCGGGGGCACCATCTCACCGGCCGAGATCGCCGCGCTCGAGCACCATGGCATCGAGAAGATCTACACGCCCGAGGACGGCCGGCGCCTGGGGCTGGCCGGCATGATGGACGACGTGTTCGCGCGTGTCGCGGCCGCGGCCAAGCCGCCTTACGAGCTGCGCCCCCTCAATGCGCGCGACCAGGGACTGGTGGCGCGCTCGATCTCGGTGCTCGAGGGCGCGGCGGGCGAGGACGCCCAGGCCGAGCAGCTGCGCCGCACGCTGGCGCGCTCGCGCCACAAGGTGCCGGTGGTCGGCGTCACGGGCACCGGCGGCGCGGGCAAGTCGAGCCTCACGGACGAGCTGCTGGCACGGCTGGTGCGGCACTTCCCCGCGGCGCAGATCGCGGTGGTGGCGATGGATCCGACGCGCCGGCGCAGCGGCGGGGCATTGCTCGGCGATCGCATCCGCATGAACAGCCTGTCCTCGGACCACATCTTCATGCGCTCGCTCGCCACCCGGCGCGCGCATCTCGCCACCGCCGCGGTGCTCAAGGACGTGATCGCGCTCTATAAGGCCTGCGGCTTCGACCTGGTGATCGTCGAGACCGCCGGTATCGGCCAGTCCGACAGCGAGATCGTCGACCTGACGGACCTGTCGCTGTACGTCATGACCAGCGAGTACGGCGCCGCCAGTCAGCTCGAGAAAATCGACATGCTCGACTACGCCGACTTCATCGTGCTCAACAAGGCCGAGAAGCGCGGCGCCGAGGACTCTTTACGCGACGTGCGCAAGCAGTGGCGGCGCAACCATCACGAGCGCGCCCAGCTCGCGGACGCCGCACTGCCGGTATTCCCGACCATCGCCAGCCGCTTCAACGATCCGGGCGTCAATCGCCTGTTCGCCGCGCTCAGCGCCGCGCTCGAGGCGAAGCACATCGGCACGGCGAGCTGGCGGGTCGCCGACCCCGGGCCGACCGAGCTCGGCGCGCGCGCGCCGCTGATCCCCGGGCCGCGTGGCCGTTATCTCGCCGAGATCGCCCACGCCGGGCGGGGCGCACGCGCGCGCCTCGAGGCGCAGTCGGAGGCCGCGCGGCGGGCCTTCGGGATGTACGAGTCGCTCAAGGCGCTGCACGACGCACCGCTCCCGGCACCGCTCGAACGCTACGCGCCGGAGGCGCTGGCGGAGAAGTCCGCGGACGCCACGCGGCGCGAGCTGCGCGCCGCCTACCACCGCTCGCTGGATGAGATGGGGGCGGAGGCGGTCGCGGAGCTCAAGGCCTGGCCGGAGCGGATGCGCGCGGCGACCGCCGAGACCTATTCCTACAAGGTGCGCGACCGCCTGGTGAAGGGCGAGAACTACACCGAGAGCCTGGCACGTTCGCCGGTGCCGAAGCTCGCGGTACCGCAGTTCCGCGACTGGGGTGAGGTACTGCATTTCATCCTCACGGAGAACCTGCCCGGCTACTACCCCTACACCGGCGGCGTCTATCCCTACCGCCGCGAGGAGGAGGATCCGACGCGGATGTTCGCCGGCGAAGGCGCACCGGAGCGCACCAACCGGCGCTTCCACTACCTCGCGCATGGCCACGGCCCGCGGCTCTCGACCGCGTTCGACTCCACCACTTTGTACGGCGAGGACCCGGACACTCGCCCGGACATCTACGGGCGCACCGGCAACTCCGGCGTCTCGATTGCGACGCTCGATGACATGAAGAAGCTCTATTCGGGCTTCGACCTGTGCGCGCCCTCGACCTCGGTGTCGATGACCATCAACGGGCCGGCGCCGATGCTGCTCGCGATGTTCATGAACACCGCCATCGACCAGCAGGTCGAGCGCCACCTCAAGGCACAGGGTGAGTGGGCCGAAGCCGAGCGGCGCATCGCGGCGCTGCACGCGCAGGCGCAGGCGCGCGGCGTGGCGCCGCCCGCCTACCGGGGGGCACTGCCGCAGGGTCACGAGGGCTCGGGCCTGGCGCTCCTCGGGGTAAGCGGCGATCAGCTGCTCGAGCGGGAGGTCTACGAGCGCATCCGGCAGCAGGCGCTACAGGCGGTGCGCGGCACGGTGCAGGCGGACATCCTCAAGGAGGACCAGGCGCAGAACACCTGCATTTTCTCCACCGAGTTCGCGCTGCGCATGATGGGCGACGTGCAGCAGTTCTTCATCGACCAGCGGGTGCGCAACTTCTACTCGGTGTCGATCTCCGGCTACCACATCGCGGAAGCCGGCGCGAATCCGCTCACCCAGCTCGCCTTCACGCTCGCCAACGGCTTCACCATCGTCGAGTACTACCTGGCGCGCGGCATGCAGATCGATGACTTTGCGCCCAACCTGTCGTTCTTCTTCTCCAACGGCATGGACCCGGAGTACGCGGTCATCGGGCGGGTGGCACGCCGCATCTGGGCGCGCGCCTTGCGCGAGCGCTACCACGCCGGCGCGCGCAGCCAGATGCTCAAATACCACGTGCAGACCTCGGGGCGCAGCCTGCACGCGCGCGAGATCTCCTTCAACGACATCCGCACCACGCTGCAGGCGCTGTACGCGCTGTTCGACAGCTGCAACAGCCTGCACACCAACGCCTACGACGAAGCGCTCACCACCCCGACCGAGGAGAGCGTGCGACGCGCGGTGGCGATTCAGCTGATAATCAATCGCGAGCTCGGCCTCAACAAGATCCAGAATCCCTGGCAGGGCTCGTTCGCGATCGACTACCTGACCGACCTGGTCGAGGAGGCGGTCTACAAGGAGTTTGAAGCGCTGTCCGAGCGCGGCGGGGTGCTCGGCGCGATGGAGACCATGTACCAGCGCGGCAAGATCCAGGAAGAATCGCTCTACTACGAAACCCGCAAGCACGACGGCTCGCTGCCGATCGTCGGGGTGAACACCTTCCTCTCGGAGGGCGATAACTCCAGCGAGCTCAAGGGCGCGGCGCTGAGCCGTTCGACCGAGGAGGAGAAGCAGGATCAGGTGGCCGCGGTGCGCGCCTTCCAGGCGCGCAATGCGCCGCGCGCGCCGGCGGCGCTCACCGCGCTACAGCAGGGCGCCGCGAGCGGCGCCAACGTGTTCGCCGAGCTCATGGAAGCCGTCAAGGTCTGCTCGCTCGGGCAGATCACGCGGGCGCTGTATCAGGTGGGCGGCCAGTATCGGCGCAATATGTGAGGTCCGGCTCGCCGAGCGCCTCGAGGATGGCCGCGCGGGCGCGGTCGCGCAGCTCGGCCGCCGCCGCGTCGGGCTCGGAGGCCTCCGGGGTGATGCTCGGCAGGATCTCGAAGGCGAGGCGCCCCGGGCGCGGTAGCGCGCCGCTCGGCGGCAACGCGCGGCGCGTGCCGCGCAGCACCGCCGGCACCACCGGACAGCCGGCGCGCGCGGCACTCGCGAACGCCCCGGTATGAAATTTCAGCAGCCCCGGTGAAGGCGTGAACGTGCCCTCGGGGAAGAACACCAGCGAGTGCCCGGAGGTGACGTTGCGCAGCACCCGTCGCGCGTCCGCCGCGCTGCGGTTGCGGTCGGTGCGCTCGACGAACTCCGAGCCCAGGCGGCGCAGCAGCGCGCCGGCAAGCGGCACCGCGGCCATCTCGCGCTTGATGACGAAGGCGAAGCGCGCCGGCAGGGCGGCGGTCAGCACCACGCCGTCGAGGTAACTGGCATGGTTGCACACCACCACGCACTGCCCGGCGGGAAGGCGCTCGGTGTGGCGCAGCGTGACTGGCATGCCGGCCAGCCCCAGCAGGACGCGCGCACAGCGCCGCGCCGCGGCGCGGCGCCGCGCGATTCCCGGCAGCAGCGCCAGCAGGGCGAGCGCGGCCAGCCCCACTGTCAGGAACACGAGCGCCCCCCACAGCGCATACACGAGGCGCAGCGGCGCGAGCAGCAGCGCCCGCGGCGTCAGCCGTGAGCGCGGGAGCGGCGCGGACATGAGCGTGAGGTGGTTCGCAAGCGCTGGTGTGAACTGGTTCTCTTTATGTTAATGCCGGGTTGCGGATGTGATGACAATCACGTCGGTGGATCTGTCGCGCTCACCATACTGCGTTCACCACATTACCCGGAAGTCGGAGCCCTGACACGGACCGTGTGCGCCGGCGGCACTGCCGGGACGTAAGCGAGACACGACTTGTCAAATCAGGCAGCTGCAATCGCCATGACCCCCAACGCCGACTCCGCTGATCCGGCGGTGTCCCGCTTCCTGGACGCGGTATGGATGGAGCGCGGCCTGTCTCCCAACACGCTGGCCGCCTATCGCGCGGATCTCACCGCGCTGGCTCGCTGGCTCGCCGGGCGCAACGTGCCCATCATGCGCACCTCGCGCGCCGACCTGCAGGAGTTCATTGCCTCGCGGGTGCGCGGCGGGGCGCGGCCCCGCTCGACCGCACGGCAGCTGTCGAGCTTCCGGCGCTTCTTCCGCTTCTTCCTGCGCGAGGGCGTGATTCGCGAGGATCCCACCGCGCAGATCGCCATGCCGAAGATCGGCCGCTCGCTGCCCCGGTCGCTCACCGAGGAGGAAGTCGAGTCGCTGCTCGGCGCGCCGCTGGTCACCGACCCGCTCGGCAACCGCGATCGCACCATGCTCGAGGTGCTGTACGCGACTGGCTTGCGCGTTTCGGAGCTGGTGAACCTGCGGCAGTCGCAGATCAACCTCAACCAGGGCGTCATCCGCATCCTCGGCAAGGGAGACCGCGAGCGGTTGATTCCGCTCGGCGAGGAGGCCATGCGCTCGCTGAAGGAATTCACGCGTGGCCCGCGCGCGGAGATCCTGCTCGAGCGGCAGACCGATTGCGTGTTTCCCACCCGGCGCGGCGATCGCATGACGCGCCAGGCGTTCTGGCACATCATCAAGCGCTATGCGCGCAAGGCCGGCATCGCCAAGGATCTCTCGCCGCACACGCTGCGGCATGCCTTCGCGACCCACCTGCTGAATCACGGGGCCGATCTGCGCGTGGTGCAGCTGCTGCTCGGCCACAGCGACCTGTCGACCACTCAGATCTACACGCACGTCGCGCGCGAGCGCATGAAGGAACTGCACTCCCAGCACCACCCGCGTGGCTGAACGTGCGGCCGCAGTGGTCTGCTAGACTGGCGCTCCCGCAAGTCCGCGGGCCTGACCGGCGAACCTTTGCCGGCCGGGCGGGTCCAACAGGCCGTTCTTAAGCGAGTAACATTCGCAATGCTATCCAGGAAGCTCCTGCTGCCGGCGCTCGTCGGCATAGCGGTGTTGAATCTCGGGGCGGCGCAGCAGCCGGCCGCACCCGCCGCGCCTCAGTCTGCGCCCGGTGCGGACCCGCGGGTGGAGATCGCCAGCCGTATCCCGGGCGGCGCGCGCCCCGATGAGCTGCGCGCCACGCCCATCCCCGGTATCTGGGAGCTGACGCGTGGCGGCGAGATCGCCTATGTCAGCGCGGACGGCAAGTACGCCATCAGCGGTGACCTGGTCGAGCTGAAAACCAACACCAATATCACCGCGGAGCACCGGCGTGAGCTGCACGTGCGGATGCTCGCGGCGATGCCCGAGAGCGACATGGTGATATTCGGGCCCGCCGACCCGAAGTACACCATCACGGTGTTCACCGACGTGGATTGCCCGTACTGCCGCAAGCTCCACAGCCAGATCGCCGAGTACAACGCGCTCGGCGTGCGCGTGCGCTATCTGGCCTTTCCGCGCACCGGGCCGAATACGCCGTCATGGACCAGGGCGGAGCAGGTCTGGTGCTCGGTGGACCGTAACGCGGCGCTGACCCACGCCAAGCTCGGCGAGGAGCTCAAGGACAAGGTTTGCGCCAACAACCCCGTGGCGCGCTCCTGGCAGCTCGGCCAGGACTTCGAGATCCAGGGGACGCCGGCGATCGTCATGGCGAACGGCGAGATACTGCCGGGGTACATGCCGCCGGATGCCCTGCTCAAGCACCTGAAGGAAGCGAAGCCGTAGCGATCGGCGGCGCCGCTGCCGGCGCCCCAAATTCAGCGTTCGAGCAGCTTCAGCTTATCGGGCTTGCCTTCCCATTCCTTGGCGTCGGCCGGCGCTTCTTTCTTCTCGGTGATCACCGGCCAGTTCTTGGCGAGGTCGGCGTTCAGCTGCTTGAACTGCTCCTGTCCGCGGGGCAGCTCCTCCTCGGAGAAGATCGCCTCGACGGGGCATTCCGGCTCGCACAGCGTGCAATCGATGCACTCGTCCGGGTCGATGGCGAGGAAGTTGGGTCCTTCGTGGAAGCAGTCCACCGGGCAGACTTCCACGCAGTCCATGTACTTGCACTTGATGCAGTTTTCGGTGACTACAAAGGTCATTCAGGGGTTCCTGGCAGGGGTTCCTGGCCGGCACTACCGCGATTGTGCCACGCCCCGCAGCCGCCGATCGATCGTCGTGGAGTGGTAGCCGTCCCGGCCCGCCTGCCGGTCGTCCAGGTAATGGCGCAGCGCGAACTCGCTGCTGGGGAAGGCAAGGTCGGGCCACGGGATCGCCGCCAGATCGAACAGCTCGACCTCGAGGCTCTCGTGGCCGACGCCATAGCTCGCAGTCGGGAGCCTGGCGCGAAAGAACACATGCACCTGCCGGGCGTGCAGCACGTGCACGATCGCGAGCAGCGAGCCGATCTCGACGTCCGCCAGGGCCTCTTCGCGGGACTCGCGCATCGCGGCCTGCTGCAGCGTCTCGTCGTTCTCCATGAAGCCGGCGGGCAGCGTCCAGTAGCCGCGCCGCGGCTCGATCGCGCGCCGGCACAGGAGGATTCGCCCCTCATGCTCGGGCACGCAGCCGACTACCAGCCGCGGGTTCTCGTAATGGATCGTGCCGCACGCCTCGCAGACGTACCGCGGCAGGTGATCGCCCTCGGGCGTGCGCAGCGCGACCGGGGCGCCACATTTACTGCAGAAGTTCATGTATCTATAGCTGGTGCCCGAGGTCGGAGTCGAACCGACACGCTTTTAAGGGCGGCGGATTTTCTTACCACTTCGGCTTTCGCCGCTCCGACTCTCATCGGTTCGGGTTCGTGGTCTGGAGCACGCCATCACCGTGGCCATCTAGGCTGTAGGTGCCCGCCGTCTGCTCTCTACACCTTCCCGCGCGCTTGCGCGGGCTTGGCTCGGCGTTAGCTCGAGTTGGCAACCGCTCAGGGCCTTCACCGAGTTTGACGGGCTTCACCTCAGCGGATTTCTCCGCGAGGGCTCAAGTTATTCGTCTGAGTCCGCTGCGTCTACCAATTCCGCCACTCGGGCATCCGGATGACTGCCGTAAGTATAGGGCCTGGATGCGACCTTTTGCCCGTCTGGCGCATCTAAACAAGCCGTGACTAGGCTCAGTGAAATCGGCGTGGCCGCGGAGCTGCGGGCCCGGGCCTGCGCCGGCGATGAGGCGGCGCGGGCGGAGATCTACGCTGCGCTCGCGCCGGCGACTTTCGGGCTGATACGGCGGCTCATCGGCCGGCGCGCTGCGGCCGAGGATGTGTTCCAGGAAACCATGATGACTTGCTTCGAGCGCCTGGCCGAATTCCGCGCCGAGGCGCCACTCGGCGCCTGGCTGCGGCAGATCGCCCTGTCGCGGTGCTTCATGTACCTGCGACACCCTTGGCGGCGCGCGCGACTGTGCCTCGAGAGCGCCGCTGACGCCGCAGCGCCCGCTGGCCTCGCGCTGGTCACCACGGGGATTGCGCCCGAAGCGCTCGACCTGGAGCGCGCCCTCGCCACGCTCACGCCAACCGCGCGCGCGGTCGTGTGGATGTACGAGGTCGAGGGCTATTCGCACGCCGAGATCGCCGGCGCGTTCGGCCGCTCGGTGAGCTTTTCCAAATCGCAGCTGGCGCGCGCGCACGCCCGGCTGCGCGCCTGGTACGAGCCCGAGGAGGCCCGGCAGCCATGCACACCGATCTAGAGTCCCAGCGCACCGTGGCGAGCCTGTTGCGTGACCTGCCTGAAGATGCGGCGCCGCCGTACGGTTGGCGGGAGTTTCAGCGACGCGCCCGCACGCCGGCACGCGCCTCGCCGCGCCTGCTGTACGGCGCAGCACTGGCTACGGCGCTCGTGGTGCTGGTCGCATCGGGCGCGCTCGCGATCCGTCTCGCCGCACCCGATTCGCGCGCGGTTCGGCTGG
>DATNKO010000066.1:0-90269 GCA_035603345.1 Steroidobacteraceae bacterium
GGCAAACCCAACGTGACCATCTACAGCTATCCGGGTCAGTGGCACGCCTTCACCCGGCTTAATGGCGCACACTACAACGCCGCGGCGGCAGCGCTCGCTAACGGGCGGACGAGGGAATTTCTCAATCGACAACTGCGGTAATTGTGGTCAGTCCAAGTCCGAGCGCGAGCGGCGCTCCCATGCCAGCCTCTCAATTGGGGCCCAGCCCGGCATTGCAACACGGAGGGCTGGAACCTTCAGCCCAACGCCAGTCGACTCTGGGTGGCGGTGGGCTCAATGTCCGAAAGCTCCGTGGGATCAGTACGGGTGCTGATCAGCCGCTCGAATTCCTTCGCCGACAGCGCTGCGCTGAAATGAAGCCCCTGGTACTGATCGCAGCCGAGCTGCTGCAGCAGTGCGAGCTGGTCTGCCGTTTCAACGCCCTCAGCGACCACTTTCAGGTTCAGACTGTGAGCGAGGGAGACCATGGCACGCACGATGGAGGCATCCTCCGGGCGGCTGGCCATCTCTTTCACAAAGGTGCGGTCGATCTTGAGCTTGTCGATCGGGAAACGCCGCAGATAGCTCATGCTGGAATACCCGGTCCCGAAATCATCTACCGAGACCAGCACGCCCAATCGGCTTAAGCTCTCCAGTATGTAGATCGATTCCTCCGCATTGCTCATCACCGCGGTCTCTGTCAGTTCCACCTCGAGAAACCGCGGCTCGAGTTCCGCAGTCGTCAGGGCGCCGCGGACCATATCGAGAAGACTTCCCAGGCGAAATTGCGAAGGCGAGAGATTCACCGCGACACGCAGTGGACGGTCTGCGTGCCGCTGCCAGAGTTTTGCTTGACGGCAGGCTTCCCTTAGTACCCACTCGCCAATCGAGTCGAGTAACCCGCACTCCTCGGCAATGGAAATGAAATCCTCGGGCAGCAGCAACCCGCGCTCGGGATGCCGCCAGCGGATCAGGGCTTCCGCGCTATGCACGCGGCCGGTAGCCGTGTCGACTTTAGGTTGATAGTACAGTTCAAACTGCCCGGCAGCGAGTGCCGCGTGCAAGTCGCTCTCGAATTTGACCCGATCGCGTGTGAAGGTGCTCGTTGAAGTGGCAAAGCAGTGATAAGTGCCGTGCGCGGTCTGCTTAGCACTGTACATAGCCGCATCGGCGTGCGCGAGCAGCATCTCGACGGTGACCCCGTCGCTGGGACAAAAGGCGATGCCGATGCTTACGGAAGTTCGCACGTCGACTTCCTGTAAACGGATCGGCGGTTTCAGGGCCTCAATCGCACGGGTGGCGATCGCGTGAGCCTGATCCGGGGTCTGGACCGATGCCAACACGATCACGAATTCATCGCCTCCAAGACGCACTAGTGTGTCCATGCCGCGCACGACGCCCTTGAGGCGCAGCGCGACCTCCTTCAGCAGCTCATCACCCGCGCGATGTCCCAAGGAGTCGTTGATCACCTTGAAGCGATCAAGATCGAGCAGAAGTACGGCAAATTCGTGTTGTTCGCGCGTGGCGTGAGCGATTGCTTGCTCGAGTCGGTCGTGCAGGATGACCCGATTGGGGAGCCCGGTGAGCACATCGTGGGTCGCGAGCTGCTGCAATTGATGGTTCGCCGCCTCCAGTCCCTTTGTGCGCGCCGCGATGACGTGCTCCAGATCCTCCACATGGCGCCGCAGCATCCGTTCGTTGTGCCATTTGCGGCATAGGGCGCTTGCCGCCTGCTGCACCTCGATCGATTCAAACGGTTTTTTCAGGACCAGAAGCTTGTCGGAAGGACCGAGCCGGGAGCGCAGCTCCGACCACCTATACTCCGTATAGGCCGAACAGATAACGACTTGCACATCCGGATCGACCTTCCAGAGCTCTTCGATCGTCTTTAAGCCATCCCAGCCTGGCGGCATGCGCATGTCAATGAAGGCCACGGCGAAGGGACGGCCCTCAGCGCGTGCCTCTCGAGCGAGCTCCACACCCGCCGCACCCTGAAGGGCACTGCAGAGTTCAAAGCGCGAGTCCTCGTTCTGCGGGAGCGCATCCCCTAGTATCAGAGCCTCCTCCGCCGCGAGTGCCGTGTCCGCGTTGGTATCTCGGCTCAGAATCTTCTTGAAGTCCTCGTGGATGGCCGGGTTGTCATCAATCGTGAGCACACGATGAATCAGGGGTTCAGCGAAGGAGGTCACAGCGAGTCCCTCGCGGGAGTGATCGGCAGTTCGAGCCTAAATGTGGCTCCGCATCCTGGGCCATCGCTGGCGACCTGCAGTGAGCCTTTCAGCTCCTGAGCGGCGAGCGCAGCGCTGTGCAGTCCGAACCCGTGGCCGCCGACGCGGGTGGTGAACCCGTGGCTGAAGATTCGAGTCATGTTCTCGGCTGGGATTCCCACGCCGTTGTCGACCACCACGATCGCGACCCCGAGTGCACACCGGGTGATCCGAATCGTGACGCGTTTGTCGCTTCGTCCCGATTCCTCACAGGCATATTTGGCGTTGCGTATGAGATTCACCAGGATCTGCAGGACCCGGTGTTTATCTACCGTGATGGCCGGCACCTCCTCAAACTCGCACGCGATCGTGACGCCATGGCGGGAGAACGCTTCAGCATTGAGCTGCATACTGTCCTTTACCAGATCCGCTGCAGCGACACTCTCCACAACACCGCATTGCGTTGCATAGCTCTGCTGCATCCTGACAATGTCCTTGATGTGCTCGACACTCTTAACCAGCGACGCCAATTCCTTAAGTGCAGCCTCGCGATCGGCCAGGAGCTGGGAAGAGAGCTGTGCAAGGTAAGCGGGCAATCGTTTCCCCCGCTCGTCGTTCGCAATAAAGGCCCCGAGTTGATCGCCTTGCTCTTCGAGCATCGCGGCGACTCGGGCCAGACCGGAAGCCTTGGACGTCCGCATCCGCTCATCCACCAAGTTCGCGGACACGTTGACGCTGTTCAAGACGTTGCCGACGTTGTGGAGCACGCTGCTGGCAACTTCAGCCATTCCCGCCTGACGTGAGGCACGCACCAGGGCTTCATGAGCTTCCTGCAACGCGGCCCGTGCCCTGAGAAGCCGCGAGCGCATGAGCTGGAACCAAGCAGCCGCCGCGGCCAGCACCAGTGCGGCAATCACACCAACAAACAGCAGGGTCCGCAGGCGCGATACAGCATCTGAGGCGGTGTGTTGAATCGTCGTGGTGAGATTCACCAGCTGCGTTTGCAATGCCTTGGCGTTGTCCGCCGCGAACAGGTGCGCGTGCTCGGCCGCGGCATAGTGCTTACGGCCTTCGGGCGAGAAGGTAACCTCTGCGGTAACGGAATCCGCGTAGGGCTGGCCGGTGAAAGAGACGACCGGATCAATCGCCAGGCGGTATTGGTGCCACAGCCCAAGCGCCCGGGCGAGCTGCGGCGAGTCGTTTCCGGAGTCGGAAAGTTGCCCAAGGTCCCGATCGAAATGGCTGACCGTGTTCTTCAGATCCGCGAGCGCTTGGTCGGAATACGCGCGAGCCTCGAGGCGGTCGCACAGTGCACCCAGCTGACCAGAGATCTCCTCGGGGTAAATTTGCAGGGCGCTCGCGGCCTGCAGTGCATTGATGCTCGCGCGGATGTGCGTGACGAGCCGATAGCCGAACAGCAGCACCAGGCCCAGCGCGAGAGTTAGTGCGAGGCCGATGGCGCACGTGATCAGCTGGCTGCGACGCTGGCTCCCTGAGAGACTCTTGTGAAGCTTGTCCGGCCTTCCTTGAGCGGCTCGAAGCGCGCCATGTCTTGATGGCGAAGCGCCGTCCACGAGCGGGTCCAAGATCGTGATGGGCGCGTGAACGCCTGTAGTCGACGCGGGGATAGGATTTGGCGCGGCGCTATGCTGCCGCAAAGGCTCAGCGCTCACCGTTTCCTCCTGCTTGCTCGTAACGCTGTGGTCCGCACTGATGCATCGACCGCAAGATCCATGGGGCCGCAGTTTGGCGTCTCCCATGTTACGGTTTGGGTCACTATGTAAACTGCGAACCCGCGGCACGTTTTTTAGAACGAGCTGTGACCCAGATCCCATTCCGCTGCCTGACGGCGTAGGCGATCGCTTGGGCCTGGTGTTCGAGCGTGAGCCATCCACGATGCCGCCGCCCTCGCCGTGAAGGTGACGGCGGAGCCAGCCGAGCACTACGCGCGAGCAGGGATTCCGACCCTGGCCAGATAATTTCGCGGGCCTTCGCCAGGGCCCGCGTGTTTACGGACTCCTCAGGCTCTCGTTGTGCCATCCGCCGCCGAGTGCTTTGAACAGATCGATTTGAACCTGGATCAGGCTGGCATCGGACGAGGCGACCGCCGCGTCCAACGCCACGAGGGACTGTTCCGTGGTGAGCAAGTCAAGGTTGCTCACCGATCCGGCCACATACTCGTCATGCGCGATGTCGAATGAGCGATGGATCTTGCCCTGCGCATCAGCGAGTGCTTGCCGGCGGTCGAGCGCTGCGCTGTATTCAGCCAGCGCCTGTTCGGTTTCCTTGAGGGCCGTGAGTACAACCGAATCGAACCCGGCGAGCGCAGCGGCCTGCGAGGCTTTCGCTTGCCGTACGCGGGCGCGTGGCCCCGCCTGATTGGGAAACGTCCAGCTGATAGAGGGTCCGATGCCCCACGCGAGTCCGAGATTTGTCGGCAGCTGTGAGGGCTGAGCCGCAGCACCTCCGTAAAAGCCGGTGAGCTGAATGGTGGGGAAGAGATCAGCGGTCGCGACACCGATTTGCGCAGTTGCCGCAGCGAGTCGGCGTTCTGCCTGGCGTACATCGGGGCGACGGCTGAGCAAGGCTCGTCCGTCGCCTACCGGAATGAGGGACGCCACTCGTGGCGGCGTGACGCACTGTTCGAGCTCTCGGGGCGCATTCGTCGGGGTTCGCCCCAGGACCGCCGTCAGCTCGAAGAGCGCGGCCTTGCGCTCTCCTTCGAGCTGGGGAATGTTCGAGCGAACCTGGCCGACCAGCGCCTGTGCGCGCGTCACGTCAAGCTCCGAACCCGCTCCGGCTTCGTAGCGCCGCTCGGTGATAGCCGCTTCGCGGCTCACTACGTCGAGTGAATGCCGTGCGACGTCGAGCTCCTCTCCAAGCGCACAGACCGCAGCGTACGAGCGCGCAGTGGTCGCCGCGACCACTACACGCACACTGTCGCGAGCGGCGGCAATGGACTCGGCATTGGCATTTGCTGCTTCGATGGCGCGGTGGATGCGACCGAAGAGATCGACCTCGTAAGCCACCTCAAACAGATCCTCGTACAGCCAGATGGTCTGCGGACGTTGACCGGTGAGCTCGAGAATCTCGTCAGTGACGGGATCGCGCCCGCGCACCGCGCCGCCAGACACGTCGGTGGACGGATAGCGACGGGCATGCGCTTCGGCCACCGCAGCGCGCGCCGCGGCCAGGTTAGCGTCAGCGGCGGCCAGGTCACGGTTCGCTTGGAGCGCTTCCTGGACCAGAGCGTCCAGGCGCGGATCGTTGTAGAGGTGCCACCAGGCATCGGCTGGTGCCGTCGGAGTCTCAAGTGCAGGATTCACGCCGACCAGTGGTGCCGCCGCGCCCTCGGGCAGTGCGGGTGGCCGATAGTTCGGCCCAACGCGACATGACACCAGGGGAAGGACCGCCACTCCGGCTGTGACAGCGGCGCGCAACGAGCTGCTCGTCCAGCCAATCATTGCGGTTTTCGCCCCTGTACGCGAAAGAGCGGCATCGGGGATGCCGGGCCTTCGGGAGCTGCGCTTCGATAGACCACGAACAGCAGCGCTACAGCGGCAAGAAACGCGACCACAACGAAGCAATCCATCACGGCTTGCGTGGTCGCGGCAGCCCGCACGGCGTTATCGAGCACGCGCGCACCCCGATCGGCCGCATCGCCAGGGTCGGCACGGGTTGTCACGGCCCCGTAGCTGCGGATGCGTTGAATGACCTGCGCATCACCGATCTGAACATGCAGTCCAATCAAGTTCGACGCAACCTGCTCACGGACCCGGGCCAAAGTCGTCACGAAAGCCGAGCCGATCTCTCCGCCGAACAGCCGTGCCGTTTGCAGCACCGCGCCGAAAGTCAGGGCATCCTGGGGCTTGAGGTGCAGGATTCCAACGAAGATCACCCCTGAAAGCGCAAAGCTTTGCCCAAGGGCCTGCAACAGCTGGGAGGGCAGGAATTGGTAAGAGCCCCACAGGGGTGTGAGGTTATAGGCAACCATTAAACAGGCGATGCTGATGAAGATGAATCCGATAGAGGCAACGAGTCTCGCATCTGATCGCCGCAGCATGAGGGCCGCGAGGGGACAGAAAATGAGCTGCGGGAGCGCGATCCAGATCAGGGTATCGCCTACTTCAAGGTCGCGATAGCCACGCACCGATCCGAGGTACAGGGGGATCAGATAACTCGTGGACAGAATCGTCAGGCGAAGGAATGCGATCAACAGAAACTGGCTCGGCATGGGTGCGCCGAATACGACCTTCAGGTTGAGCAGCGGACGGGCAGTACGGGCTTCGTGCACGAAGAAGGCCAACAGGACCAGGGCGCCGGAGCCGAGTAGTCCCCACTCCAGTCCCGAGTTGAGCCAGTCGAGCCGATTGCCTTGGTCGAGAGCCGCATAGATCAACGCGAGCCCGGTGCCGCCCGTCACAAGACCAAAGAGGTCGGGCGGTGGCTTGATTGTGATCGGCTTGATGGCGATGCCCCGCCGCAGACACAGCGACATGAACAAGGCGAGCGGGACGTTTTGCCAGAAGATCCATCGCCAGGAGTGATGCTCGACGTACCAGCCCTCGAGCGAGGCGGAAATGTTGAGCGAGAGTTCGAGATTGAGCGCATAGATTGCGATCCCGAAGGCCCAATATTTCGGTGGCATATTGAGCAAAATAAAGCTCAAGGTCAGCGGAATGAAGAATCCGCTTGCGAGGCCGCCGAGGAACTGCATCGTCAGCAGCATGGGTAAGCTCGCCGAGTACGGGATGATGAGCGAGATCACGGCAAACGAGAGCGTGGCCCAGATCAGGACCCGGCGAGGGCCGTAGGCGGCTCCCATCCACACCGCGATAAGCGTAACGAACATCTGAGCTGCAGTTTGTGCGGTCGTGATCCACGCACCTTCGTCGAATCCGGCGCTCACCGCGCCCCGTATATCGGCGAGACCGAAGGTCGACAGTCGGGCATTCAGGGTCGATACGAAGGTCCCCATGAGCACAGCCACGAGCCCGAGCCACGGAATCGATGTCGGGGGCAAGGGGAGGGTTGGCGCGAGCAGCCCCGAGCGCGGCGCCGGCGCGGCCGCGTTCATCTTCGCCCCCCATCGCGCGCGTTGACGCTTGCTTCTACCGACATGCCCGGAACCAATCGATCGGCAAGGCCGTCCGCATCGTCGATGAGGATCTTTACCGAGATGCGCTGCACGACTTTGGTGAAATTGCCCGTGGCGTTATCGGGCGGCAGCAGGGCGAATTCTGCGCCCGAGGCAGGCGCGAATGCCTGAACATGCCCGCGCAAGGTGTGTCCGGGAAAGGTATCCACGGTAATTCGTGCCGGTTGCCCAACCGCCATGTGGGTGAGTTGCGTCTCCTTATAGTTGGCAATGACCCACACGTCGGGCAGGGGAGTCAGCGTCGTGACCTGGCTGCCGACGCCCACCAACTGGCCGGGCTTGACCTGGCGCTGTCCGATGACACCGTCCTGAGGTGCGATGATCGTCGTGTATTCAAGGTTGAGCTTCGCCACGACGAGCGCGGCGCGAGCGGCGGCGATGGCGGCCTCGCTCTGTGCGATCTGTGCTTCGAGGACGGCGAGCTCGCGCTGCGCGGCCTCTGCCTGGGCTCGATTCTGCGCGAGTTGCGCCTCGAGTTGCGCGTGGGTGGTTTCAAGCTTTTCGCTTGCCTCGGTGGAGGAGGAACCGGTCTGAAGCAGGCGTTGCTGTCGGGTGAGATCGCGCTGATTCTGCTCACGCGAGGCCATGGTCGATGCGACAACTGCGCGCGCGGCCTGGACATTGGCGAGTTGCAACTCGTGCTGCGCTTGCAGCGCACCATGCTGTGCCGTGGCGCTCAGGATGTTCGCTTCAGCCTGTGCAACGGCGGCCCGGTAGTCATCGTCGACCAAGCGCGCCAGCACTTGTCCTCTGCGCACTCGTTCATAGTCGCGGATGGGAAGCTCGCGGACGTAGCCCGCTACCTTTGCGGAAATAGGCGTTAGATCCGACTGAAGGTAAGCATCAGTGGTTCGTTGCCAGCCTTCGCCGCCTTCCCAGCGGGTCCAATTGGTCGATACGATCGCGATGATCGCGATGGCCACAAGGAACACCAGAATGCGCCATGTGAATTCGAAGACCTTGTTCCACGGCACCTCATGGATAGCACTCATGGTTCAGTATTCCTGCTTTCCGAGGTCATGACTTGCATGCGTCGTCTTGTAAGCTGCTTTCCAGCAGGCGATTTTGGTGAGTTGGCCGGACGATGACTTCGCCCACAATTATGAGGTGGACGCGCGAGCCTTTGTCACGACACAAGCTGGCGGATTTGAGTTCGAGTAAGGCAACGCTTGCGGTTAAGCTAGCTGATGAGCAACGAGCCTGACGCCGGGTCAGGTTTGTACAAACAGGCGCATCGTCGACAATTCAGCCGCCGACCGCTGGACTATAGTGAGACGGCGGGGAGCTTGCGGTGGTGGGGGGTGCTGCATGATCGAGCTGCGAATTAACGGAGAGCTCAGAAGCGTCGAGGTTCCCGCTGACATGCCTCTGCTGTGGGTGCTGCGAGATGTTTTGGGGCTGACGGGCACCAAGTTCGGTTGTGGAATCGCGCAGTGTGGTGCCTGCACGGTTCATCTGGACGGCAACGCGGTGCGGTCCTGCGTGCTGCCGGTTGGCTCCATCGGTGAGCGTCCCATCACCACCATCGAAGCTGTTGGCGCGAGTGCTACCGGGGCCGCCGTGCAGAAGGCGTGGCTGGATGTAGAGGTCGTGCAGTGCGGCTACTGTCAGTCGGGACAGATCATGTCGGCGAGCGCACTGCTGCGCACAATGCCGCATCCCAACGACGCCGATATCGATGCCGCCATGGCGGGGAATATCTGCCGCTGTGGCACGTACGTACGCATCCGCGAGGCGATAAAAAAGGCCGCGCAAGCGGGTTAGGGGGCTTTCCATGGCCAACACCGCGATCGGGCGGCCCGAACCGGGCGTAGAGCTCCTCGTCACCCGGCGAGCGTTTCTGGGGGCGGGCCTGGGCGTTGGCGGCGCGTTGCTGGTGGGCTTTCAGGTACCCGCGGCCGGCGCAGCTGCTGAGGGGAAGGGCGTTTTCGC
The DNA here is from genome assembly GCA_035603345.1 of Steroidobacteraceae bacterium. Classification (GTDB taxonomy): domain Bacteria; phylum Pseudomonadota; class Gammaproteobacteria; order Steroidobacterales; family Steroidobacteraceae; genus 13-2-20CM-66-19. The sequence continues at coordinate 9,277 of DATNKO010000066.1, forward strand.
CCCTAACGCCTTCGTTCGCATCGACAGGCAGGGCACGATCACCCTGATCATGCCGCAGGTGGAGATGGGGCAGGGCGTCTACACGGCGATCGCGATGATCCTGGCGGAAGAGCTGGATGCGGCTTTCGAGCAGGTGAGACTCGAACCTGCGCCACCCAGCGATAAGCTGTACGGCAATCCAACCTTCGGCATTCAGGTCACCGGTAATTCCAATTCCATCCGGTCATTTTGGCTGCCCTTACGCAAAGCCGCCGCCGGAGCGCGTGAGATCCTGGTTCAGGCCGCCGCGCGGGTTTGGAGGATCGACCCGAGCGGCATTCGCACCGAAGAGAGTACGGCGATCCATACTGCGAGTGGCAGACGCATCGCTTATGCCGCGCTGATCGAGCATGCCGCCGGCCTGACGCCGCCGCAGAATCCAGTCCTCAAGGATCCGAAGAATTTCAAGCTGATCGGCAAGCCGCTCAAACGCTTGGACACGCCGGACAAGGTCATTGGCAAGACCGTGTACGGAATCGATGTCATGCCGCCGGGGGTGAAGTTCGCAACGCTGGCGGCGTGTCCGGTATTTGGCGGCAAGGTCGCGCACGTCGATGACAGCAAAGCCAAGCTTCTGCCCGGTGTACGGCAGGTGCTTGCATTCGATGAGTTTGTGGCCGTGGTCGGCGACCACATGTGGGCGGCCAAACAAGGCTTGGGTGCGCTCGACATCACATGGAACGAGGGGCCGAATTCCGTGGTTTCCTCCACCGACGTCTGGAGGCAAATTCGCGTGGCCAGCGAGCAGGAAGGCGCTGTCGCGAAAATCGTGGGCGACGCGGCCAAGGGATTGACCGAGGGGGAACTGCACGAGGCGGTCTATGAAATGCCGTTCCTCGCGCACGCCACCATGGAGCCGATGAATTGCACGGCGCACGTCACCCCGACGAGTTGTGAGGTCTGGGTAGGCATCCAGGTCTTATCCAGGGCGCAGAAAGTGGCGGCGAAGGTTGCGGGTCTGCCGCTCGAGAAGGTCACGGTACACAACCACTTGATCGGCGGCGGCTTCGGCAGACGGCTGGAGACGGACTTCGTCGAGAAGGCGGTATTGATCGCTAAGCAGGTCGATGGGCCGGTCAAGGTCGTGTGGACGCGCGAAGAAGACATCCAGCACGACATCTACCGGCCGGTGTACCTGGATCGCTTGTCTGCAAGCGTCTCCAACGGACGCATCGCCGGCTGGAAGCATCGGATCACCGGGTCCTCGGTGATTGCGCGCTGGCTGCCGCCCGCGTTTCAAAGGGGCATCGATATCGATGCGATCGACAGCGCTGCGGACGTGCCTTACGACATTCCCAATCTGCGCGTGGAATACGTGCGCGATGAGCCGCCTGCGGTACCGACAGGCTTCTGGCGCGGCGTCGGCCCCAACAATAACGTGTTCGCCATCGAGAGCTTCATGGACGAGTTGGCGAGAAAAGCGAACAAGGATCCGGTTGCCTTTCGCCGTGACCTGCTCGACAAGACGCCGCGCCTCAAGGCTGCCTTGGAGCTGGCGGCCGAGAAGGCCGGCTGGGGCAGTCCCTTGCCGCCACGCACAGGGCGAGGCGTCGCGGTGCAGGTGGCGTTCGGCAGCTTCATCGCCACCGTTGCGCAAGCGGAGGTCGACGAACACGGCGAGGTGCGCGTGCAACGGATGGTCTCGGCGGTGGATACCGGGATCGTCGTGAATCCGGATACGGTAATCGCGCAGCTGCAGGGTGGGCTGACGTTCGGATTGACCGCAGCGCTCTACGGCCGCATCGACATCGACAAGGGCCGGGTGCGGCAGAGTAATTTCAATGATTACCGCATGCTGCGGATCAACGAAATGCCACAGATCGAGGTGCATCTCATCCAGAGCGGCGAGGCTCCCGGCGGGATCGGCGAAACCGGAACCACGGCCGCACCGCCCGCGCTCGGGAATGCCCTGTTCGCCGCGACGGGTATCCGCTTGCGCCGATTACCCATCGACCGTGACGTGCTGTCCGGGAGGAAGCCGGCATGAGCGCTACCGAACCCAACACTCGCCCCAAGCGCTACGGTCTGTGGGTCCTTGCCGCGGTTGTCGCCGTAGTGGTGATTGTTTTCGCATGGATCCTGTCCGCGCCGCGGCCGATGGACTTCGCGGGCGGGGAGCGTGTGGCGCTCGGCAACTATCAAGGTCAGGACCCCACCGGCGTGCCGCCGGAACTCAAGTCGGCCAGCCTGCTGGAGCGCGGTGAATACCTGACGCGGGCTGCGGATTGTGCGGCCTGCCATACAGCCGAGGATGGCGCGCCATTCGCGGGCGGGCGGGCGTTCGTGCTGCCGTTCGGCACCTTGTACTCGACCAATATCACCCCTGATCAGCACAGCGGCATCGGCAACTATAGCGACGCGGACTTCCTGAACGCCGTGCACAAGGGAATCGGTCGCGGCGGTACGCGCCTGTATCCGGCGATGCCGTACGCCAGCTATACGTACATGACGGATGCCGATGCATTGGCGATCAAGGCCTATCTCTTCAGTCTCAAACCCGTGCATGCGGCGGCGCCGCAAAACACGTTTGGGTTTCCCTTCAACCAGCGCGGGCTCATGACCATTTGGTCCGTTCTATTCAATCCGGACAAGCGTTTCCAGCCGCACGTCGGGCGCAGCCCGGAATGGAATCGCGGTGCATATCTCGTCGAAGCTCTGGGCCACTGCGGGGAGTGTCACACGCCGCGAAACCTATTCCAGGCGCTGAATAACCGCAGCAAGTTCGCCGGCAACGTGCTGGCGGGCTGGCGTGCTTACAACATCACCCCGGATCGGATTAGCGGTTTGGGCGCCTGGAGCGATGCCGATATCGGGCACTATCTGTCGTTGGGTCATGCTGACGGGCACGGCACGGCGGCTGGCCCCATGGGGGAGGCGGTCGACGAGGGCCTGAGCCACTTGACGCAGGCCGACATCGCGGCAATGGTGACGTACCTGCGGTCGGTGCCCGCCGTGGCGACAGCCGATCTACCTCAGCCCAACATCCATCCGGCGCCATCGTCGCCTGCCGAAGGTGTCGCCGCCAGCGTGGATCTGCCCGGCAAGGCCATGTTCGAAGGCGACTGCGCCAGCTGTCACGGCTGGAGCGGCGTGAGTCCGGTCATCCCCTTCGCAACCCTGACCGGCGCGCGGGCGGTGAACGATCCCACCGCGATCAACGTGGTGCAGGTCGTACTGTCGGGTGCGCACCGGCACGCCACGGGCGGGGGGGCGAACATGCCGGCGTTCAGCGCCGCTTACTCGGACTATGAGATCGCGAGCGTGGCCAACTATGTGACTGGCCGATTTGGTGCGCAGCCGTCGGCGTTGACCGCCGAGCGAGTCGCGAAATTGCGCACTGTCGACTGACTTAGTGAGTCGGATTGGCCTCGCGCGCTCCAAGATCGCGAAACAGCCTCTCGAGCCGATGCAGGTCGTCCCAGCTGGCGTCCGAGACTGCGCAATACTGCAGGTCGCCGACCGTCCAGAACGCGAGGTGGTAGCCGTTGCGCGTGGCATCCCGCGGGGCGAATCTCAAATCACTCTTCCAACCGAACACGTTGATGATGTGGCGCCCATGCTGGTACACGATGACAGCAGTGCGCTGATTCGCCAGGTAGTCCGCACGGCCGCCCACGAGCACGAACCCCTGAGCGGAGAAATCCTCAACCAGGGGAGAGATATCCGCATGCCCGGCAAACCACGGCTTCACCGTATGACGATCAGTGGACTCGACGCCGATCAGATGACCGGGAAGTAGCGAGTCCACGTGTTCGGTCACAAGGCTATCAAGCAAGGAGTTGTGTCGTAGCGGCATCCAAAACAGCAGGGCGAGCGCTGCCGCCGCAGTCAGCGCGCCTGCGCCGCCCAGGAACGTACCGGTCCAGAACGAGCGTAACCTCCACAGGCTCTCCTGCGGCCGGCGTCGGGGCCTCGAGCCCGCGCCCGGCTCTCTCTCCAGGGAACGAGCGATCCGGGCAGTGAGACTCGGGGGCACTGCTGCTTCGGCGAAATCCCGGCGGATCGCGATTCGCGTTCGCTGCAGATCCTGAAGCAAAGCACGGCAGTCGACACAGCTCTCGAGGTGCCGCTCGATCTCAGCTGCAGCCAAAGCATCCAGCTCAGCGTCGAAGTAGGCCTGCGTCCGCAATGCTTCCGGGCAGGTCACGTTGATGGCTCCCCGTGATCGGTAAGCCACTGCTCCCTGAAGGCGGTGCGTGCACGCGCCAATCGGGACATCACTGTGCCGATCGGCAGCTGGATGACTGAGGCGATCTCGCTGTAACTCATCTCCTCTATTTCCCGCAGGATCAGCACCTGCCGATGCTCCATCGACAGTTTTGACATCGACCGACCGACCGCCTCCTGGCGGGCTTGCTGCATGGAGGCGTTTTCCGGACCGGGTGAGGGCTCGATCAGCGCGTCAGCCGTTTCGCTATCGCCTTGATCCGGCAGCGGCACCGTCGCGCGTTTCTTGTCGCGGGCGCACGCGGTTAAAAAGCAATTACGGACTATCGTCAGGAGCCACGCCTTGGCGTCGGCTGCTCTGAGCGTCTCAATGCTTCGATAGGCCCGCAGAATCGCATCCTGCACCAGATCCTCCGCGTCCGCGCGTGAGCGGGACAAACCTATGGCGAAGCGGTAGGCCGCATCCAGATGCGGCAACACCAGCGCCTCGAATCGCACTCGGTTACCGTTCATCTGGATATCAGACCTCAGCAGCACACGATTTATTCCATATGTTCCATCCGATGCCCGGCAGTAAATGCTGGGAATAAAAGCGATCGCCCCCGGGTCTGCTTCCGGCAAGCAAGCTCCACGGAGACCGACATGTCAGATGACCAATCAACCCTATCACGTCGCAAGGCCCTGAAGTGCATGGCCTTCGGCGGCGCCGGTACACTCTTCACCCTCGCGGGCGGTGTTTTCACTCCAGTCGACCTGGTATTGGCCGCCAGCAATCGGGACGACGGCACCCGCTCGGGTAAACCGTTGTTTGTTCAAATCAGCGACACGCACATCGGATTTCACAAGGATGCCAATCCCGACGTCAACGCCACCCTGTTGAAGACCATCGACCTCGTGAACGCCATGCCCGAGCAGCCGGCCCTCATCCTGCACACCGGCGACATCACTCACCTGTCGAAGCCGAGCGAATTCGACGCAGCGCAGGACATGTTCTCCCGCCTGCGTGCGACCGAGATGCATACCACGCCAGGCGAGCACGACACCGCCGACGCGGCCGTGAGCGAGTACTTCAATCGCTTCGGCAAGGCGTCGGGCAATAAGGGCTACTACAGCTTCGAGCATTCCGGCGTGCACTTCGTGAGTCTCATCAACGTCCTTAACGCCGGAGACGGCGGGGCCGGCTCGTTGGGCGAGGAGCAGCTCGCGTGGGTGACGGCGGATCTCAAGGGGCGCTCCTCCAGCATGCCGATCGTGGTATTTGCTCACATGCCGCTGTGGACGGTGTACCAACCCTGGGGCTGGGGGACAACGGATGCCGATCAACTCTTACCCTCGCTGCGTCGGTTCGGGTCGGTGACGGTGCTGAATGGGCACATCCATCAGATCGTGCAGAAGGTCGAGGGCAATATCACCTTCCACACGGCCCGTTCGACCGCTTACCCCCAGCCCGCCCCGGGCGAGGGTCCAGGCCCGGGTCCCTTGAAGGTACCCGCGGATCAACTGACAGCGATGCTCGGGGTGACGAGCGTGTCGGTACACGCCCATCCGCGTTCGTTGGCGCTGCGCGATACCCCACTCGGCTGAGGACCGAATCCCCATGAGCACGCATGAGAGTTCCCGATTCAGCTCGAGTGTCGCAACTGCCGTGGCGTTCGCCACTCTGCTAACGGCGCGGTGCTATGCCGATTCACTGCCGGATACGCCGCGGGGCGACGCCGCTCACGGCAAAACCGTTTATCAGGTGTGCATGGCGTGCCACTCACTCGATGAAGACGACGTTGGGCCGAGACATCGGGGCGTGGTGGGTCGCGTGGCCGGCAGCGTGCCCGGCTACGCGTACTCGCGGGCCCTCAAGAACTCGGGGCTGAAATGGAATACCGCCAACCTCGATCGCTGGCTGACCAATCCGCAAGCGCTGATTCCCGGCGTGAAGATGTTCTTTGCAATGCCAAACGCCCAGGATCGTGCGGACGTTATTGCCTACCTCGCGGAGCAGCGATGAGTGCCGACCGTATTGGATGCAGCAGGGTCACCGTGGCTCTCGCAGCCGCGACCTGGTCCGGAATTACCCGGCCAACTCGCGGCTGCGCGGTACAGGACGCTTTATCCTTGCGAGATCACGCCAGGTCGTAGCGATCCAGGTTCATCACCTTGTTCCAGGCCGCCACAAAGTCACGCACGAACGCCTGCTGCGAGTCGCTGCACGCATAGACTTCCGCGAGGGCTCGGAGCTGGGAGTTCGAACCGAAGACCAGATCGACAACGGTGCCCGTCCACTTGAGTTCGCCCGTTGCCCGATCGCGTCCCTCCAACACGCCTTCAGCGCTGGCGGACTTGTGCCACTTGGTACTCATGTCGAGGAGATTCACGAAGAAGTCATTGGTCAACGTCTCGGGTCGCTTGGTGAAAACTCCGTGCTGGGACTGATGGACGTTCGCATTCAGGGCCCGCAGGCCGCCGATCAAGACCGTCGTCTCAGGGGCGGTCAGCCTCATCAAGTGCGCTTTGTCCACCAGCAGCTCAGCCGCGGCTCCCTCGTGTCCCTTACGGGCGTAGTTGCGGAATCCGTCTGCGGTTGGCTCAAGTACGGCGAACGACTCCTCATCGGTCTGTTCCTGAGAGGCGTCCGTGCGCCCCGGCGAGAAGGGAACCTTGACGTCGTGGCCGGCCTTCTTGGCAGCTGCCTCGACGGCTGCGCAGCCTCCCAGAACGATCAGGTCGGCAAGCGAAACCTTCTTGCCGCCGGACTGTGCGCGGTTGAAGTCCTGCTGGATCTCTACCAGCTTCCGCAGCACCTTGGCCAGTTCAGCCGGCTGGTTGACTTCCCAGTTCTTCTGCGGCACCAGGCGTATACGCGCGCCGTTCGCTCCACCACGCTTGTCGCTGCCGCGGAACGTAGCAGCAGATGCCCAGGCCGTGGTGACCAGTTGGGAGATGGAAAGTTCGGATGCGAGGATCTTGGCCTTCAGGGCGGCAATGTCCCGCTCGTCGATCAATTTGTGATCCACTGCGGGAATGGGGTCCTGCCACAGCAGCTGCTCCTTTGGAACGAGCGGGCCCAGATAACGTGACCGCGGGCCCATATCGCGGTGCGTCAGCTTGAACCACGCCCGAGCGAATGCGTCCGCGAACTGATCCGGATGCTCGTAGAAGCGCCGCGAAATTTTTTCGTAGACAGGGTCGAACCGCAACGCGAGGTCGGTGGTCAGCATGGCCGGCGAGCGACGCTTGCCCGGATCGTGGGCGTCCGGCACCGTACCGGCGCCCGCGCCGCCCTTCGGCTTCCACTGGTGCGCACCGGCCGGGCTCTTAGTCAGCTCCCATTCGTAGCCGAACAGGTTCGAGAAGAAGCTGTTGCTCCACTTCGTCGGCGTGCTGGTCCAGGTGACTTCCAGGCCGCTGCTGATCGTGTCACCACCTTTGCCTGTGCCAAAGCGACTGTTCCAGCCAAACCCTTGCTCCTCGAGGCCGGTAGCTTCCGGCTCAGGGCCGACCAGTGCGGCTTCGCCGGCACCGTGGGTTTTGCCGAAGGTGTGACCGCCGGCGATGAGCGCCACCGTCTCCTCGTCGTTCATCGCCATACGGGCGAAGGTCTCGCGGATATCCCGTGCCGCAGCGGCCGGATCCGGGTTGCCGTTCGGGCCTTCCGGATTGACGTAAATCAGCCCCATCTGCACGGCAGCGAGCGGATTTTCGAGATCCCGGTCGCCCGAGTAGCGCTTGTCAGCCAGCCAGGCGGTCTCGGAGCCCCAATAGATGTCTTCTTCCGGTTCCCAGATGTCCTCACGTCCGCCGCCGAAACCGAACGTCTTGAATCCCATCGATTCCAGAGCGACGTTGCCGGCCAGGATCATCAGGTCGGCCCAGGAGATTCTCCGGCCATACTTCTGCTTGATCGGCCAAAGGAGCCTGCGCGCCTTGTCGAGGTTGACGTTGTCCGGCCAACTGTTCAGGGGAGCAAAGCGCTGACTGCCGCTTCCTGCGCCGCCGCGACCGTCGCCCGTGCGGTACGTGCCCGCGCTGTGCCATGCCATGCGAATGAACAAAGGTCCGTAGTGGCCGAAGTCTGCCGGCCACCACTCCTGTGAATCCGTCATCAAGGAACGCAGATCCTTGACGACGGCGTTCAGGTCGAGGCTCTTGAACTCCTCTGCGTAGTTGAACTCCTCGCCCATGGGGTCTGACTTGGAGGAGTGCTGGTGCAGGATGTTCAGCTTCAGTTGATTGGGCCACCAGCCGGCGTTCGATGGCGCACCAGCTACCGTGTGTTTGCGAGCGCCACCCGCGAACGGGCATTTGCTTTCGGTTTCCATGTTGTCGCTGTCTCCGATTGAGGTCTGCACTGCTTCAACGTGCCTGTTGAAGCTAACGCGTCGTCCGCGATTAATCCAATAGATCTAAACGTCTCTATCAATAGAGACCATCTATCGTGGGTCGAGGACGATGTTGGGTGAGGCGCCGGCGCAAGCACAGAGGTTGAGGCGCTCAGCGCAGGTCGTCTTGAGCGATCTGGCCTGTTTTGTCGTCTCTACCTTGATCTCGACGGCCTAACTCGATCTGGGTCTTGCCCATGGGAGCGAAGATTGCCCAGTGTCGCTCGCGGGGTGTGGTAACGGTGGCGTTCGGCTGCTGGCTGCCGGTCCCGATTTCAGATCTCGGCGCTCCGACCAATAAAAACGGCCACTTACAAACTCTGAAGAAAGACCAAAAACCGCCGGGGTACCGTTAGTCGAACGCATGTACGTCGGTGGCACGTTGAGGAGACGCCCGCTACCAAGGGTGTCGCGCAATGGTAGCGGCTCGAGCTCGGGCGTGGGGCTAACCAAGCATCAATTTCAGAACGACGCCAACCAAAGATCCGTTCGGTTACCGTTTGTTAGACCACGATACCCCTGTCACTATGATGGTCCGCTGTCACTGAGGGGAACAACCGTGGCAAAGATTCTTTGCGTCCTCTACGACGATCCGGTCACTGGCTATCCGAAATCCTACGCCCGCGACGGCATTCCCAAGATCGAGCGCTATCCCGGCGGCCAGACCACGCCCACACCGGAGTCGATTGATTTCAAGCCGGGGACGCTGCTCGGGAGCGTGACCGGGGAACTCGGGCTCCGAAAGTACCTTGAGAGCAACGGTCACACTTTTGTGGTCACGTCCGACAAGGACGGCCCCAACTGTCGCTTCGAGCGCGAGCTTCCCGATGCGGACGTGGTCATCTCGCAGCCGTTCTGGCCCGCCTACCTGACCGCCGCGCGCATCGCCAAAGCGAAGAACCTCAAGCTGGCGGTCACGGCGGGTATCGGTTCCGATCACGTGGATCTGCAGGCGGCCATGGAACGGAAGATCACCGTCGCCGAGGTCACCTATTCCAACAGCCTCAGTGTTTCGGAGCACGTGGTGATGATGATTCTCGCCCTGGTGCGCAACTACATCCCCTCCTACCAGTGGGTGGTGAAAGGCGGCTGGAACATCGCCGACTGCGTCGAGCGCTCCTACGATCTTGAGGGAATGAACGTCGGAACCGTGGCCGCGGGCCGCATCGGCCTCGCGGTCCTGCGTCGACTCAAGCCGTTCGATGTGAGGCTCCATTACACCGACCGCCATCGGCTCCCGGACATCGTCGAGAAGGAGCTCGGGCTGACCTTCCATGCGAAGGTCGAGGACATGGTCAAAATCTGTGATGTCGTGACGATCAACGCGCCGCTGTATCCTGAAACCGAGAACCTCTTCGACGCACAGCTGATTGCGAAGATGAAGCGCGGCGCTTACCTGGTGAACACTGCTCGCGGGAAGATCTGTAACCGTGAGGATGTGGCGGCCGCGCTCAGGTCTGGACAGCTGGCCGGCTATGCCGGCGATGTCTGGTTTCCGCAGCCACCTCCGAAGGATCATCCTTGGCGCTCCATGCCCCATCACGGCATGACGCCCCACATTTCCGGGACCTCGCTGTCAGCGCAGACCCGCTACGCGGCCGGAACTCGGGAAATCCTGGAGTGCTGGCTCGAGAAGCGGCCGATTCGAGAGGAGTACCTGATCGTGGATGCCGGCAAACTCGCAGGAACCGGAGCGCATTCCTACGGCGCCGGCAATGCCACCGGCGGCTCGGAGGAGGCCGCAAAGTTCAAAGCCTGATCCTTAGGATTCTCACCCTTGTACTCGTGGGGTCGATTCCTTCGAGTAGCAAACCGGAGATCACCGACATGGAACTGAGTGAACTCATCTCAGCAGCAGCAGCAATCGCTGGGCCCCTCGCCCAGCGAGTATTCGAGGCCGGGGATACGTCGCCGGGCAGGATCAACCAGATCGCCGAGGTCGCGGTGCAGATCGCACTACGGATCGAGGAGGAGGCGCGGAAGTCATACGATTGAACATTTTTCTTTACCCGCTCACCCTCCCGGTCGCCCTACAATTGGCTCTCCATATCAGAGGAGTCCGCTATGAGTAAGGGCATGGACAGAAAGAAGGAGGGGAAAAAGAAACCCGCCAAGAGCTTCGACGAGAAGCGAGCGGCCAAGAAGGAGAAGAAGGCCAACCGAGGATTTCGCGTCTGAGATCGCGCGGGGCGCTGCGCGCGGCTCACAAGCGCCGGCATTTCTAGGCCAAGGGAGCGCCATCCGTGACCTGCTGGTCGACGGTGGCGAGCACGACGGCACCGTCGTCTCGATGGAATCCTGTCGTTAGTACTTCGGACTTGAAACCCGCAATTCTTTTAGACCCTAACCCGGTCACACAAATCACTTGCCGCCCGATTAGCGAGTCCGCGGTATAGAGCGCGGTCAGTTGGGCGCTGGATTGCTTAATGCCGAGGGGACCTAAATCGATCCACAACTTGAAGGCCGCTTTGCGCGCTTCCGGAAACGGCTCCACTTTGCGTATCGTCCCGACGCGCAGACCAACGCGTTCAAAATCCGCCCAACTGGGCGGTTCATCGTTTGAGCTCATGCTCCTTGCTGCTGCCCCGGGCACATGGGCAACACTTTAGCGTCGAACGAGCTTTATCGTGAGCGTTACGTTCTTGCATCGCGACAAGACCTGAGGGACTGCCATGAAGACCGCTGCCTACGCCGCCCAATCTGCCAGATCGCCCCTTCTGCCTTACACCATTGAGCGCCGTGATCCGGGGCCGCGGGATGTCGCCTTAGAGATTGTTTACTGTGGAGTGTGCCACTCCGATCTGCATGCCGCGCGCGGCGAATGGGACGGCGTTCCGTATCCATGCGTGCCGAGCCATGAAATCGTCGGACGGGTGACCCACGTTGGAAGTGCGGTCAAGCGGGTAGTGCCCGGCTCCATGGTCGCCGTGGGCTGTATGGGGGCACCTGCGACCCCGCATCCCTCGCCGGCGATCTTCAACCTGTTGCTTGGCCGGCGAAGTATCGCCGGGTCCGCGATTGGTGGAATTGCGGAAACCCAGGAGATGCTCGACTTCTGTGCCGCCCGTAACATTGTTTCGGACATCGAGATGATTGCGATACAGGACATCGAGAAGGCCTACGCGCGTCTGCTCAAGGGGGACGTGCGCTATCGCTTCGTCATCGACATGCAGACCTTGAGGCAGTAGCGGCGGACCGGCTCATATCGCGAGGGCGAGCAGCCCGCCAACCATGGGGCCGCCGAAGGCGTCAGGGAAGCCGAAGCAGCGCCTCGGCAAGCAGACGGCGGCTCTCCTCGTTCAATGCAAGTGATTGATTTGGCAAAAATGTCGCCGGCGGACGTGTGTGCCACTTTTGACATCTTGCAACGTAATAAGGTATATCCGTGCACCAAATATAAGGTACATGCGTCAACGACGTCGGGAACGGTAAGACGAACTAACAAGCATCGCCAGGGAGGTCGGAAAAATGACCTGTGCCGGTTCGGCTGATGGTGTCGTGAAGTTAGTAAGGCTCGGCGCGGTGGCGATGCTCCTCCTCGCCGCATCAGCGCTTATGCTGGTTTCAACACCGGCACGAGCCGTTCCGCCCTTCGCCCGACAGACCGGATTGGCCTGCGAGGCCTGCCATACCATACCCCCGGAGCTCACGGCATTCGGCCGGCGGTTCAAGCTCAACGGATACACCCTGACCACGAGACCCCCGTTGGTGGAGGACATCGACGACTACAAAAAGAACACGGTATGGCTCTCGGATCTGCCGGGCATCGGCATCCTCCTGCAGGCCACCTACAACCATTACAACGTGGCGCCACCCGATAGCCAGGTGCCCGGCGCCAAGGCGCAGAGCGAGAATCTCCAGTTTCCACAGCAATGGAGCATCATCGCCGCCGGGGCGATCACCGACCACGTCGGTGGCTTTCTGCAGATGACCTATACGCAGCCCAGCGGGACGTTCGGCATCGATAACACCGAGGTCAGATATTCTGACCATACTGAGAACAATGATTGGGTCTGGGGTGTGTTGGCCAACAACAATCCCGGTAACCAGGATGTCTGGAACTCGGTTGCGGCGTATCCCACCCTCGACTTCTCCAACCAGTCGCTCTGGAGTTCGGGGGGAATCGACGGCGCCGCCCTGTCCGGCCCGTTCTTTGAGGGCCTGGGGCAGTCGGTAGCCGGGCCCACTGCCTACGTTTGGTACAAGGATTCGGTTTATTTCGGACTATCGGAATATCACGCCGCCGTGTCCGGCAGCGTGAATACCACGCTCGACAGCAGCAACCTCGCCGTGGACGGCGGCACCGTCGAGGGTTGGGCCCCGTATTGGCGCCTTGCCTACGAGTACGACTGGGGCTACAACGCCATGGAGGTTGGCACCAGCGGCATGTATACGAAGTTCACGCCGAGCCTCATCGCGGGCCAGACACTCGACCCTGGATTCGTCAACCGCTATCTGGATCAGAGCTACGACTGGCAGTACCAATACAACGGTCAACACAACAATTTCTCGTTCCTGGGCCGCTTCACCCATGAGACCCAGGAGAACGATCCAGGGCTGGTGCCGACCTATTTCAGCAACTCGGTCGACCATCTCAATGCATGGAACCTGACGGCAACGTATTACTACAACCATCACTATGGCGGCCTGATCAACTTGGTCCGCACCACCGGTACTTCCGATGGCAACTTCTATGGAGGTAACGGCTCACCGGGGAACCAGTACGAGGTGTTCGAGCTCGACTGGCTGCCCTGGTTCAACTTCAGGTTCATGCTGCAGTACAACGTTTACCAGGTCGTCAACAACAACCAGAATCCGTTCATTCTCCTTAAGGCGAGCAATCCCAAGGCGTCGAACAACAACACCTTGGATTTGGGGCTGTGGATGGACTTCTAATGAAAACCCTGGCAAGTAACGTGGTCATGGTCGCCGCGATCGCACTCGCGGCCACAACCGTTCGTGATGCACCTGCGGCGCCGCTGCCGCCTTTAGGCGGCACGACGACCGTCGTGCCGCCTGATGCCTCGACTTTGGACGCTCGGGCGCTGGTGAGCAAAGTGTGCTCCAAGTGCCATGGCGCTAGCGGCAACGGAGTCAGCATCTCGCCGCTCTTTCCTATTCTGGCCGCACAGCGACCGGGCTACATCGAGATGGAGTTACAGCTGTTTCGGCAGCGTGAGCGCAGCGATCCCCACGCGCGCGCCTTCATGTGGGGGATAGCGCGAGGTCTTACTGACGAGCAAATCGAGGGGCTCGCGCAGTACTTCTCGAGCCAACCACCCGCGAGCGGCACGCCGTCGCGCGACCCAGCCTTGGCCGAGAAGGGCAAGATGATCTACGAAAACGGGGTGCCGGAGCGTGACATTCTCGCTTGCCTTCCCTGCCACGGTCCCAACGCCGAGGGAGTCAACACATTTCCACGGCTGGCCGGCCAGCATCGAGACTATCTTGCGCGAGAACTGCACGAGTTCACCGGTCAGCTGCGCGAAAGCGAAGTCATGCATCGCTTCACTCAAAACCTCACCGAAGGTGAGATCGCCGCGGTGACCGAGTATCTTGCCTCCAAGTAGATCCTGTGTCGGAAGGGAAGCGATGAATAACCGAACAAGCGGAATGCAGTGCGCGCGCCGGTCGTTTTGGCTGCCTGCGGGATTGGCGGTGCTCGGGATCGCCGGTTCATTGGCGGCGCTGCCCGCATCAGCCGACTACGCGGTGGTCGCCGTCACTAACGGCGGCAGCATCGACGGTGTGGTTACGCTCTCAGGCGCCGCACCCGCCATGCCGCCGATCAAGGTCGACAAAAATCCGGATTACTGCGGAGCGAGCATTCCCGATCCGACGTACACGGTCGGTTCTTCCGGCGGGTTGGCGAACGTGATTGTCTATCTCAAGGACGTCACCAAGGGCAAGGCTGGACCCAGCGAACCGCTGGCGTTGGTCAACGACCATTGCATGTTCTCGCCGCGAACGCAGGGAGCGATGGTCGGGGAACAGATCAAGGTGTCCTCGGACGACACGGTTCTGCATAACACCCACCTGCGATTCGGCCAAAACAACGCGACGATTTTCAACATCGCGCTGCCTTTCAAGGGATTCTCCGTGACCAAGCCGCTGCCGGAGCGTCCCGGGCTGATCGATGTCAAGTGCGACGTACACGAGTGGATGCGCGCGTGGATCATGGAGCTCGACAATCCCTACTACGCGACGACTGATGCTGACGGTCATTTCACCATCGCGGATGTGCCTCCGGGCAGCTACACGCTGGAGATCTGGCATGAGGCCGCAGGTGAGAAGTCCCAGCCGGTGGTGGTCGCGGCCGGCAAAGCCACGAAGTTGAAGATCACGGTAGCGGCAAAATGAGCAACTTCAGCTGCGGGAGTTGCGCTGGCGGGTAAGGGACCGGCCGCATCGCGAGAGGTACATATGTTAGTTCGCGTCGCCCAATTGGTTCCGATGGTCGCGGGTCTGTTGCTTGCAGTTGGCACCGCCGGGGCTGCAGTTGGCACCGCCGGGGCGGACACCGGGGACGCTCGCAACGGCAAGGCGGTGTACGAACGTTGGTGCATCGGGTGTCACGGCGCGGAAGGCAACGGCCAGGGCGAGTCCGCCCAGTACATGAGCCCCAAGCCGCGAGACTATCGCGAAGGTACCTTTAAATGGCGCAGCACGCCGTCCGGCTCGCTGCCGCTCGACTCCGACCTCGAACACACCCTGCTGAACGGGGTCTACGGCACGTACATGCCGAGCTGGCGCTTCCTCGGTGAGCGAGAGCGCGAGGACGTAATCGCCTACATCAAGACCTTTGCGCCGCGATTCGCGAGTGAGCAGCCCCAGAAACCGATCAGCATCCCGCCCAATCCGGGTTATAGCGATGAGTCGGTCAAACGCGGAGCGGCGATCTACCAGAAGTACAACTGCGGACAGTGTCACGGCGCCGGCGGGCGCGGCGACGGGTCCTCCGCGCAGGGGCTCAAGGATGACTGGGGCAACGCCATCGTTCCGTACGACCTGACCAAGGGACACATCAAGTGCGGCGACGAGCCCACCGATATCTATCGGGTGTTCATGACTGGTTTATCAGGCACCCCCATGCCGGCGTTCGCCGACTCAATAAGCCCCGCGGACGCTTGGGATCTGGTGCACTTCATAGAGAGCCTGAGTCCGGAGTACCCGAAGAACGTGACCGCGGCTCGTTAAAGACCCGACAGAACCAATAATCAGGGGTGAGCGCCATGCCAGAGGCGGGAACAGCAGCAGAGGCGTTGCACGGTCCCTACGCGGGACTGGATCTGGATGCGCTGGTGGATTGGCCGGTGGTGCGCACCTGGCTGCTCTGGGGCATGTTCTGGCTCATGGTGGCGCCCACGGTCGGCGCGTTGCTCTCCGGGATGTTCAACTACCCCGAGTATCTCGGGACGCATCTGCAGCTGACATTCGGGCGACTTCGTCCGGTGCACGTAAACGGCGTCATCCTGGGCGCGTTCTCCAGCCTCTTTATCGGCGAATGCTACTACCTGGTTCCGCGCCTGTGCGGCGTGCGGGTCGCGTTCAATCAGTGGGGCGTGGTTTTTGCCTGGGTGTGGAACGTGTTCCTCGCGGCCGGACTGATTGCGATACCGTTCGGCTACAACCACGGGCTCGAGGCAGGCGAGCTGCCTTTGCTCGGGGAAATTCCGATTTTCTTCTGCTGCGTCGTCGTCACGCTGCAGTTTCTGACGACCATCGGCCGTCGGCTTGATCCGGCGCTCTACGTGGCGCTCTGGTACCTGATCGGTGCCTTCGTGTGGACGTCGCTGAATCTCGTGTTGGGCAGCTTCATCCTGCCCTACATGATCTCGGGCATCAACAGCGCGGCGTTCCACGGACTCTATATTCACTACATCGTCGGCTTGTGGATCACGCCGGCCGGTTACGTGTTGATCTACTACTTCCTGCCGCTCAGTGTGCGCAATCCGCTTTACGCTCACAAACTCTCACTGGTCGGGTTCTGGTCGCTGGCGCTGTTTTATCCCTTTGTCGGCATTCACCACTATCTCTACAGCCCGATAGCCGATTGGGCCGAGACGCTGGCGATCATCACATCGATGCTGCTGATCATTCCGGTGTGGACCGTGCTGGTCAACTTCTTCGGCACGGTGAACGGGCGCTGGCGCGAGTTCGGGGCGAACCTGCCGGCGAAGTTCCTGATCATGGGCGCGATCATGTATTTCTTCGGCTGCTTTCAGGGCTCGCTCGAGGCGTTGCGCTCGATCCAGCAGCCGACCCATTTCAGCGACTTCGTCATCTCACATTCGCATCTCACGGTGTTTGGAACCTTCGTAGTGTGGGCGATGGGTGGACTGCTCTATCTCTGGCCGCGCATGTGTGGGCGGGAACTGTGGTCGTTCAAGCTCGGCAACTGGTCGTTCTGGTTGATCACCGTCGGCATCTCCACCATGGGTCTTGATCTGAGCGCGGCCGGTCTCCAGCAGGGCTTCCAGTGGATGAACGGCACGGAGTGGGTGGATACGGTGGTGCAGATGCGGGCCTATTGGCTGGTGCGCACGCTGGCGGGGATCTCGATGGATACCGGGATGTCGCTGCTGGTGATCAATCTCATGATGACCGCGGTGAACAGGGCGGACGGGGCGATTGGCTTTGCGCCCGCAAGGCGTGCGCCCAACGGGTTGACTCCGCTCGCGGCGGGGGAGCTAGGGCGATGAACGCGCGCATGGTCGCGTTGGTGGCCGGGGTCGGCTTCTTCTTCCTCGCGCTCGTCACCCAGGGTGTGCTGCCATTTTTCGAGCCCTCGGCGACCACCACCCACGTGACAGCCGTGATCCGCAACGATCTCGGCCAGCTCAAATGGATGGCAACCTCGGCCAGCGATTACACGCCGCTCCAGAACCGGGGAAGACTCATCTATCTGCGTGAAGGCTGTTGGTATTGCCATTCGCAGTACGTGCGGCCGGTCACCGGCGAGACGCGCCGCTGGGGACCGGTGAGCGAAGCCGGTGAATATGCCTATGACGTGCCGCATCTGTTCGGCACACGGCGCATCGGTCCGGACCTGACCCGAGTGGGGCTCAAATACGGGGACGAGTGGCATCTGGCGCATTTCTGGGATCCGCGCATGCTCACGCCGGAATCGATCATGGACCCGTACCGGGGCCTTTTCGAAGCGCCGTCGGAGGCGGTGAAGATCGTCGCGGGCACAGCCTCGGGGCAGACGCTCGAGCGCACTGCAGTGACCGAGAAGCTGTTCAATTTCGCCAGCAAGGAGCAGGTGAAGCTCACGCCGAATGCCGAGGGGCTGCTGTTCGTCCCGCTGGCCGCACAGGGCAAATACCCGGTGATCTGGACACCCAACAAGGAATACGCCGGCGGCAGCGTCAAGCTTGCCATCGAGACCCAGGATGTCGAGGCGCTGATCGCCTACGTGCAGAAGCTCGGCATGAACCGCGGCAAGTGGCGGGATCTGTTCGAGCCGCAGCTGATGGACGGGGCTGGGTTGAGCATGCCGCGCTCGCAGGAATGGATTGAGCATGGCAAAGAGGTCTACGAGCGTCGTTGCGTTGGTTGCCACGGTGTACATGGCGACGGCAATGGGCTGGCCGCAACCTTCATGTATAAGCAACGGCCGCGCAATTTCACCCAGGGCGTCTTCAAGTTCAGGCTGACCCAGGGGTCGCTCCCGACCGACGGCGATCTGCTGCGCACCATAACGCGCGGGGTGCGCGGCACCGCAATGCCCCCCTGGTACGATCTGCCGCTCAACGATCGGCTCGCCGTGATCCAGTACATCAAGTACGTGCTGGCGGTGGACCGCTCCGATCCCACGAAGCCCCAGTCCTACTTCCTCGAGCAGCCGCCCGACGTGCCCTTGTATATCCCGCCGCCGCCCGCCCCGACCCCGGCCGTCGTCGCGCACGGCAAGGAGGTGTGGCAGAACGCGAAATGCTGGCAGTGCCATGGCACGACCGGCAAAGGCGATGGCGAGAGCGCGGTGGGGCTCAATGACGACTTCAATTTCCCGATTCGGCCCGCGGACCTCACCGGCGGCCAGTTCAAATCCGGCTCTTCGGTGACCGACATCTTCAGGACCGTCTCTACGGGGTTCAGCGGAACACCGATGCCCTCCTACCACGACGCGTTTCCGGATGCGGACCGCTGGGCGTTGGCTTACTATATTCTGACGCTTTCCGCCTTCACTGACCCGCTGACGGGAGAGCCATTGAAGATCTCTGCCGCGGATCGTGGGGCACTGGACAATCCGAAGCTGGAAACGCCAGGTCCGGAGCAGGCCTATGGACTCATACAACCTTAGGCGAGAGGGGTAGGTCATGGCAGACTACGAAATACTCGGCCCCTACGCGCTGGCAATCCTGATGGGATTGGGCTCAACCTGTATCTTCATCTGGGGGGTAATGGGTGGAGCTCTCCTTGAGACCGACCGGGCAGCCCTCAACTTCTATCACGCGGAGATGGCCAATGACCGATTCAAGGACCAACACGAAGGGTCCTGAGGCCGCGAAAGCGGGGCCCGAGACGCACGACCTGCATGAGTATGCTGGGGGCTACATAAAGGCCCGCGAAGGAAAGATTCCGGTCTGGTTGCTGGTACTCTACTTCGGCCTATTCGCGTGGGCGTGCTACTACCTGGTGCACTACTGGGGCGGACTCGGGCCGGGTCGAATCGGGTAATCAGTCCCAAGCGGAGATCAAAGCTTTGCGCGGCGTTAGGATAATTTTCGCAGTTGCTGTCATCAACCTGATGGTTCTGGCTTTTGAGCTCGCCATGAACGTGATCCGCACCGCGTTCGGCTGAGAGGAACCAAGCCATGCTGCCTCACACTGCATTCTCCTTTGCCAGGGCCAGCGTGCTGCAGGACATCGCGTTCATCGGCTTCGCGATCTTTATGATCGGCTTCTTCATCTGGGTCGCGATGCTGGCGCGGAGAAAATAGCGGCCCGTCACCTCCCTGCGCTCCGGAGCGGGCGGTTTGTCGGGGGACCTCGGCATGGGCTATTACGCGCTGCTGTTCATCGCCGGCCTCGCGGGCAGTTTCCACTGCATCGGGATGTGCGGAGGCTTTGCCTGCGCCCTGGGGGGTGATCCGCGCGGGCGCAGCGCCACCGCGGTGCGTCATGCGCTCTACAATACCGGAAGGTTGACGACCTACTGTTTTCTGGGGGGTCTCGCCGGTGGCCTGGGCGCGGCGATCTACACGTGCCTGGGAATGAGGTCGCAGCTCGGAGCTCCGATCGTCAGCGAGTCACTCGTCGCTCTGCAGCGCGGTCTGGCCGTGATAGCCGGGTTGCTCATGATCATCATGGCGCTGCAGTTCTTCGGCCTTCGCGGGCTGCGCCGCGTCACGACCGGATTCGGCGGCTCGACGCTCGCTACCGCGCTGCGCAGCCTGCTGGGCACGCGTGGTCACGCCGCACCGCTTGCCTTCGGTGTGGTCAACGGCTTTCTGCCGTGCCCGCTGGTCTATGCCATGGTCGCCCAGGCCGCGAGTACCTTTGACGTGCTGTCGGGCTGTCTCACCATGGCGGCGTTCGGTCTGGGAACTTTCCCGACTATGCTCCTCATGGGCGGACTCGGCCGGCTGCTGGCGCCCGGCTGGCGGCAGCACGGCGTTCGTCTGGCTGGCAGCTTCATTCTGGCGCTGGGGCTCGTCACGCTCGGCCGGGGCATCGTGCCGATGACGGCGCATGGCTTGCATCACGTCTGGCATTTTGCATGACGCCAGCCCCGGACGGTCTGTGCCGCCACTGCCTGCTGCCGCTCGGCCGGCGGGGTTTTGTCCGTACGGTGAACGGCGAGAGTTGCCAGTTCTGTTGCTATGGCTGCTGCATCGCCCATCAAGTGAAGAGCGGCAGCGGCGACGCCTCGGAGGCGGCGTGGTTCCTGGTGCGTCTCGGCGCGGGCGGCTTTTTGTCCATGAACATCATGCTGTTCAGTCTGTTGGTGTATTCGGGGGCGTTCACCGGCGCCGACCGGCAGGTGCTTCCCACCATTCAGCTGCTTCTCTGGGGGCTCGCGACGCCGGCGGTGCTGATCCTCGGTGAACCTTTCCTGCGGGAGACTTGGTCGCAGGCCCTGCGCGGGCGTTTGAGCTCGTCCGCGCTTATCGTCCTCGGCTCACTCGCCGCTTACCTCTATTCCACGCTCGCCGTGTTCCGCCTCGGCGGCCACCTTTATTTCGATACCGCCGCGATGGTGCTGATGCTCTTTACGCTCGGCCGCTATCTCGAAGCGGCAGGACGCGCGCGGGCGTCGCGCGATCTCGCCCCCCTGTTGGCTGCGGAAAGCGAATCGGCAACGGTGGTCGAAGGGGTCGAAGAGCATCGCCGGCCCGTGCGGGAGGTGCGTGCCGGGATGCTGATCCGCGTCAGGCCGGGCGAGCGCATCCCGGTCGACGGCCTGATCGTGGAGGGTTGCTCGCATACCGATGACTCGGTGATCAGCGGCGAGAGCCGGCAGATCGCGAAGACGATCGGCGGCTCTGTCCTCGCCGGTAGCATCAATCTCGACGGTCCGTTGCTGATCCGCAGCAGCGGCTCCGGAGACGAAAGTCGCTGGGCGCAGATCTGCCGATCGGTCCGTGACGCGTTACGACAGTCGAGCCGCACGCAGCGTATTGCCGATCGCGTGGCGGGCGCGTTCGTGCCGTTAGTGCTGGCCCTCGCCGGCCTCACCCTGGCCTATTGGGCGCAGCGCCTGCCGCTCGATCAGGCGATGCTCGCGGCTCTCTCGGTGCTGGTGGTGGCCTGCCCCTGCGCGGTCGGCTTGGCCGCGCCGATGGCGCACTCGCTCGGCATCGGGCAATTGGCCCGACACGGCTGCCTGGTCCGCAGCCCCGGCGCCCTCGAAGCACTGGCCGTCACGCGCCTGATTGCCTTCGACAAGACCGGCACGCTGACTCTGGGCCGGCCGCACCTCGTCGATCTTGCCGGCGATGGGGTCGGGGAGGATGAGATGCTGGCCCGACTGGCGGGTCTGGAGCGCTATTCCGAGCATGGCCTGGCGCGTGCCATCGCTCTGGCAGCCCGAGCGCGCGGGCTCGAGCCGATCGCCACCGAGGAGGTCCGTGTCGTGCCCGGGCGCGGCTTGCGCGGCGTCGTCGACGGCGAGTTGGTCGCGGCCGGGACTGCGGCGTTGATGCATGAGCTGGGCTGGCAGCTGCCGCCGGCCCTGGTCGAGCGCGCCGATGTGATGGCGGCGAGCGGCCATTCGGTAGTTTTCATCGGCTGGAGCGACAAGGCTTGCGCCGGCCGGGCCCGCGCCTTGCTATCGTTCGACGATACGCCGCTCCCCGAGGCGCGAGCCACCATCGATGCGTTGCGCGCTCTCGGAGTCCGGGTGATGTTGTTGACCGGCGATCACGGCGGTGCGGCCGCGCGCCTTGCGGCCACGGTCGGTGTGGAGGATTGGCAGGCCGGCCTCGCGCCGGACGCCAAACGGATCGCTCTCGATCAGTGCCGACCACGCCACGGCGCGGTGGCGATGGTCGGCGACGGCCTGAATGACGGCCCCGGACTCGCCTGGGCGGATGTAGGCATCGCCGTGGGATCGGCGACCGATCTGGCACGCGAAACCGCCGATCTGGTACTTCCTGCGGACGGTCTCTGGCTGCTGCCCTGGGTGGTCGGCCGCGCCCGCGCGGTGCGTTCGACTATCCTTGCCAACCTGGCATGGGCGTTCGGCTATAACCTGATCGCGCTGACCTGCGCGATGCTGGGGCTCCTACAGCCTATCCTGGCTGCTGCTGTCATGGCCGGTTCGAGCGTGCTGGTGGTGCTGAATTCGCTGCGGCTGGAGCGACTTCCCGGGCCGGTTTATCCCAGCGCGCTGCAGGTAGCGGCGGCCGCGCGAGCGACGAGCGAGCCGCAGCCCAGAGAGCATGCCGAACGAGCGAGGCAGAGGGTTGAAACTCCCCGCACCTGGGGAGAGAGTTCAGGAGAGCTCAGACTATGAAGTGGCATTCGCTGGCGTTTTGCCTCGCGGTCTTCTCCGTGACGGCTTTTGCCCAACAGTCGGATCAGGAGAAGCTCCAACAGCAGCAGCTGACACAACTGCAGCAACAGCTGGCGCAACAGCAGCAACAGCTGGCGCAACAACAGCAGCAATTGGCTCAGCAGCAGCAGCTATTTGCTCAACAGCAGGAACAGTTGAAGCGACAGCAGGAGCAGTTAGCACAACAGCACCAACAAATGACCAAACAGCAAGAGCACCCACGTCAACAGGAGGTTCTCAATAAGCAGGTGGCGCGTGAAGAGCTCAAGAGCTGGAAAGCAGACAATCCCTGGTTCGGGTCGGACTATGCCAAAACGCAGTTTGCGACGCGCTATGCCAGGCAACTTGAAGAGGAGCAACCCGACCTCGTCGGCCGTCCACTTCTTGATGCCATTTCGGCCAAGGTGCGGGATAAGTTCGGTGCGAGGTGAGTGGCCATGGCGTATCAACTGGTGTGCTGGGGTATTTTGGGCATCGCGCTGGCCCTGCTCGCGCTGGCGCCCTGGGAGAGCCTTTGGTCGGTTTTGCGCGCACGCGCACGCGCACGGCTGCTGCGAAGCCCTCGCCGTCACCTGCGCTGGTGACTCTGTCGGAGGGGCACTCACTGCCCGTAGATTGATAGAATGAGCGCACATGGCCGACGACTCCGCTCGAGCCACCGGAGAGAAGAACATGCGTCGAATCGTCGTCCTGATCGCCTTCGTTGCCGCAGCAGTCACAGCGCTTCCGGCTGTAGCCGCGGATGAAATGTCGAGCTCGCCTGCGATCGAGGGCTACGGCAAGATGCATCCGCTGCCGAAAGCCGCCTACCAGCCCGATCCCAGCGCCATCTACAAAGTCGTATTTGCCATGACGGCCGCATCGAAGGCGCCCGAGGAGATCAATCCCGCCATCGAGCGCGTGGCGCGCGCGGTGAACCTGTACGTGTCCGCCGGTGTGCCGCTGAGTCACCTCAAGTTCGTGGCCGTCGCGTATGGTCAGGCCACGTCGGTTGCGCTGGATGACGCCCATTACAAGAGCGCCTACGGTGTCGCCAACCCCAACCTTCCGGTGATCGCACGGCTGCGCAAGGCGGGCGTGGACGTCGCGGTTTGCGGCCAGGCGGTACTGGAGCACAAGTACCAGTACGACTGGATCGATCCGTCGGTGACCCTCGCCCTGTCGGCGATCACCACCATCACCTCGCTCGAGAGTAAGGGTTACCATCTGATGCCGCTTTTCTGAAAGCGGATCTGCCGCCTGAACGCATGTCGACCGAAGCAGTTGCCTCGAGGTTGGCTCGTGTGAGGGGTCGCGCACCCGGGATGCTGCTCGCGCTGACTGCGCTCGCCATCGCCGCTGCAATCGCCGAGCCTGCGGCGCAGGCGCCCACCTCGCGCATCGCGGCGCCGGCCGACTGCCCACAGCGCTGGGACGACTCGCTCTATCCGCCGTGGCAGCACGGAGCCAACGACGATGCGGTGGATCGCGGCCTCGAATTCACGGTGCCGGAGGCAGATGTGCTCGCCGATTTTCACGGCGACCCTGCCGATCCGCTGCTCGTGCTGTACGTCGGTGGCAACTACTTCTTTGCCATGGCACCGCTGGTGCAGACGTTCGAGGCGCGTCATCCGCAGTACCGGGGCCGGCTGTACTGGGAGACGATCCCGCCGGGATTGCTGGTGCGCCAGATCCGCGCCGGCGGTCGGGTGACGGTCGGCAACATGACCTGGACGGTCAAGCCCGACGTATACCTCGCGGGCCTCGAGGCGGTGAAGACCCAGATCGCCGCGGGCCTGCTCGCGGAGCCGGCGGTGCCATACGTGACCAACACGCTGACTATCATGGTACCGAGGGACAACCCCGCGCACGTCGCTGGACTCGCCGATCTCGGCAAGGCCGGCATCCGCCTCGCCATGCCGGATCCCGAGTTCGAGGGCGTGGCCCGCCAGATCCGCGCCTCGCTCGAGAAGGCCGGCGGCGCCGCGCTGGTGGAGGCGGTTTACGGCACGAAGGTGCGCGATGGGACGACGCGCCTCACCCGCATCCATCACCGGCAGACGCCGCTGTGGCTCATGCAGTGCCGGGCCGAGGCGGGGGTCACCTGGCGATCCGAGGCGGTGTTTCAGGAGCAGATCGGACATCCGATCGCGCATGTCGACATTCCCGAGGCCGACAACTCCGTCGGCGTCTATGCGGGCGCGCTGGTGCGCGGCGCAGCGCACGTCAAGGCTGCGCGGGAATGGTTCGATTTCATCCGTTCGCCGGAGGGACTCGCGATCTTCGAGCGTTATGGATTCAAACCGTATGTTGGCGCGACGCACTGAGGCGCCTTTCGCCGCGGCGCTGCTCGCGCTCGTGGCCTCGATGGGGCAGGTGGCCGCAGCGCATGCGACGCCCGCCGCCGCGGCAGCCTGCGGCGCGTGCCATGGGGCCGCGGGCGAGGGCAATACCGCGGCGGGCTTTCCGCGCCTCGCGGGACTGCCGGCCGCGTACCAGATGGAGCAGCTCGCTGCCTTCGCGGACGGAACCCGCCAGAGCGCGGTCATGGAGCCGCTCGCCCGGGCGCTCGGCCTTCATGATCGAGCGCAGCTCGCGGACTATTACGCCGCGATCGTTCCGAAAGCGCCCCGAGCGGCCGCGCCTCGCACGGGGCTCGATGATCGCCTCGCGCTCCGCGGACGCTGGTCCGAGGAGATTCCTGCCTGTGTCCAATGCCACGGAGACAACGGCGGCGGGATCGGTGCGGGGTTTCCGCCGCTCGCCGCACAGCCCGCTGCCTATCTCGCCGCCCAGCTGCAGGCGTGGCAGAAGGGCACGCGACGCGGCGATTCGCTCGGTCTGATGGAGCGGATTGCCGGCAAGCTCTCCGACGCGGACGTAAGTGCGGTTGCCGATTATTTTGCCGCGGTTCCGGCAGGCGCCGCTCCGCTGACAGCGTCACCGGGCGCCGCGGAGCCGACCGCTGCTCCCACGGAGAGCCGGCCGGAGTCCGCTTCCGGCGCGGTGCAGCCGGGCGCATTTACGCCGGCCGACGTCCCGATCCCCGATGACGACTTCGGCCGCGCAGTGAAGCTCGGGCGCGCAATTTTCGACGATCCCGGGCGGTACGCGAGAGGCTACACGGGCAACGACCTGCGCTGCACCAGCTGTCATCTCGATGAGGGGCGTCGGGTCGGATCGGCGCCGATGTGGGCGGCGTACGTGTCCTACCCCGCGTATCGCGCCAAGGAGGGCCATGTGCTCACCTTTGCGGAGCGAGTGCAGGGGTGTTTTCGCTACAGCATGAACGGCCGGCCGCCACCTCTCGGGGATCCGGTGCTGGTCGCTCTCGAGAGCTACTCCTACTGGATGGCGCGCGGCGCACCGCTCGATCCGAGCATTGCCGGCCGCGGCTACGTCAAGCCGCCCAAGCCCGCGCTGGCCCCGGACAGAGCGCGGGGAGCGGTCGTATACGCCCAGAGATGCGCGCTCTGTCACGGTGAGAGCGGCGAAGGTCGTCGCGCCAACGACGGCAGTCCGGGATTCCCGGCTTTGTGGGGCGCGGATTCCTACAACTGGGGAGCCGGCATGGTCAATGTGAGCAACGCAGCCGCATTCATCAAGAGCAACATGCCGTTCAGCCTCGGGGGCACTCTCACCGATCAGGAGGCGTGGGACGTCGCACAGTTCGTGGACAGTCACGAGCGTCCTCAGGATCCGCGCTACACCGGTTCAGTCGCCGGTACGCGGGTCCGGTTCCACGACAAGGACAACTCCATGTACGGACAGCGCGTGGACGGCTACCTGCTCGGGAGCAAGTCGGTGCCCCCGGGTCACCGCCCGCGTGAGCGCGTTGCGGCTTCCGCAGGCTAGTTGCCCACAATGAAAACGCTGGACACGCAGCGCAGACTGAACCGCGTCAATCCGCGCGCGCGAACTTGACCAGACAGAAGCGCCCGGATCAATACCAGGAAGCTGAAGCCGGGCCTGTCGCGACTGATCGTGAGCGCAGCGTAAGGAATTCGCACAGTCAGGTCCGGAATTGCCAGCACTGCCTCCCGGCATACCGCCGCGCTACGTTCGATCACCAGACTGCACGGTGAAAACCCGCGAACCTCTACCTGGATGACGAGTGGCTTCGAGCGCACCAGCCGTTGCATGAAGCGACCCTGGAGAAGACGCGCCCCTGCGGCCTGAAGTCTGCTGCGGATCGCCCGATCGTTGAGCAGCTTTCGGTATCGTGAGGTGACGGTCGGTACGCGGCGCCATCCGAGCTTGTTCCGGTAGAGGCGCTCGTACAGTGCCTGAGATGTGAAGGCGAAGCGCGCCACTACGCCGCGTTCTGCCAGCGCGCGTAATTCCTGGCCGGTCGCCTGGTCCCTTCTTCTGATCCCGATTCCACGCCAAGTGGGGTCCAGCGCATAGTCACCTTCGAAGCTGGATAGCACCTCCAGGCCGGGAGCAAAGCGCAGTGAGTGGCTCGCCATGTGCCAGCAGCCGATCGCCGTATCGCCACTCGTGTAGATGAGGACGTCACACGGGGAAAAGCCCGGGCGTGTGCAATGTTTCCACCGCCACAACGCGGCGTCGCCCCATTCCGGTCCGAAGGCGGTCTGCAGCAGGCGCAACAGATCGGCTTCCGCCTCGAGCGTGTAGTGATGTGCCTGGACGCTCCGCAGCCTTCCGTCCTGGTCCGTGCTCATCAGGTGGCCACTGCTAAAAGGTGTCGGAGTGAGGCGTATGCCATCGGGAATCCAGCGACAGAGAGCTCAGCAGTCTGCAGACTTCCGTCTGCCGCGAGGGCGGGTCGACGGTGATCAGGGAGTTGCGCAGCATGTCCTGCGGCGTAGCGCGGCAGAAGATCATTTCGGCCAAGGCACAAATGCTCAGCTGCACGTTACAGTCGGCTCGACGATCGGTCGAGTCGCTGACGTTCTCGACGGCTACGATCTGTCCGATTCGAATGAACAACCGGGTCTGCAGAAGGAGCGGATCGTCACCGCGGGTCAGCGTAACGAGAAAGCTCTTCCCTGAGAGTGCAGCCAGACTCTTCTCGCGCTTGCGCATGAGTTGTAGCAACAAGGCCTGCGGGTTGAGCACCTTGACCATGAAGCAGGAATTCCGCTCCACCCGGTAGGCTGCGGCGCGAAGCGTCTTGTCGGTCAGTCGATCGGACGCGGGCAGCGAGAAGTCGATGCTATCCCAGCCGCGCTGGCGCGCTCTTTCCTCGAGGGCGGATAAGAGCTGCCTGATCATCGCGCGCCGCGCTCGTGGTCGTTGTCCCGGGTCCACGACGAAGTCCAGGACCGTGCCGCGCGTCCACAGCGCGGCGTAGCCCAGAACCTCCCCGTCGGCCTCGAGGACCAGGACGTCGTCGGCGCTCATCCCCGGCCGGGAAAGAATACTCCAGCGCCAGTATTCGACTGTGTGTGTCGCGAGACCGGCGTAGCCGGCGTAACTCTCGTTCCACACGGCGACCAGGTTCGGCTCGTCGCCGGGGCGGTAGTTGCGGACAATTGGCACGCTTTGGGTGCGCCTGTGCGATCACGGGATCGGTGAGCGCCAGCTTATACGCTGGAACGGGGCAAGGCGCCCCTTGCGCGCCGAATCAACGCAATGTCAGCCCGGCGGCGTTGGCATCAGGCGACTCGCGATGCGTGTCACGTGCTCGCCCTGGTAACGGCACATCTCCAATTCCAATGCCGTCGGCATGCGCAGTTCCTTACCCGCTCCGGTCACACAACTCGCGCCATAAGGCGTTCCTCCCGTGACCTCGCGCAGCGTCGCGAGATCCTTGAACGTATAAGGCAATCCGACGATGATCATGCCGTGATGCATCAGCGTGTTGTGAAATGACGTGATGGTGGTCTCCTGGCCACCGTGCTGGCTTGCGGTGCTGCAGAAGACGCTGCCGACCTTGCCGACCAACGCACCGCGCATCCACAGCGGACCGGTCTGGTCGAGAAAATTGCGCATCTGCGCCGCCATGTTTCCAAAGCGCGTGGGCGTGCCAAATATGATGGCGTCGTATCGCTCCAGTTCGTCAGGCGTGGCGAGCGGAGCGGCCTGCTCGAGCTTGAACCCCGAGGCCTTGCATACATCGGGCGGACACAGCTCCGCGACGCGCTTCACTACGACCTGCGCTCCCGGTACCTTCGCCGAGCCTTCGGCCTGAGCGTGCGCCATCGCCTCGATGTGGCCGTAGCTGCTGTAATAGACGATGAGCACCTTGCGCATGACGGCTCCTTTAAGCACCTGCGGTCACGTGGCGGGCGAGGAAAGCCCGGCACAGATCGCTGTACACAGCGGGTTGGTCGAGGTTGGGCAGATGGCCGGCGTCGGCAATCACGGCGCACTCGGCGGCGCCAAGGCGCGCGTACAGCAGCTGCGCTGAACGAGCCCTGCTGGGGACGTCGTACTGGCCGCGCACAATGAGAGTCGGCGCAATGATCGATTCGAGGCGCGGCGCAGGATCGGCCGGGGTCTGCGGCGCTGCGGGGTACACGAGATCGTGGCCCGGGTAGCGTTCGATCATGGCCGCGAGGAGTGCGCGCATGCGTGCGTCGCGAGTGCGAAGCTGCATGAGCGGCGAGCGCAGCCATCGCCGGCGAAACGCCTCGATGTCCTGCGTCTGAACGAGGCTGCGAAGCTCGTCGACGGGGAGGTCGTCGCCTTCGGCAAGCTCCAGGGAGGGCGGGCCGTCCAGGATGATGGCTGCCACCTGTGCCGGCGCGGCGCTTGCGAACGCGAGTACCGCGCGCGCGCCCTGTGACATGCCGATGAGGGACACACGATTCAAACGCAGGTGACGCAAGAGTCCGGCCAGATCCCCACTGTCGCGTGTCGTGTCAGGACGACCGCTCGAGAGTCCGTAGCCCCTGCGGTCGAAGCGCACCAGCCGGAAGTCGCCCTTGAGCGCTGCCACTTGCGGCTCCCACATCTCAAGATCCAGTGTCCAGCCATGCACCATGATCAGGGGCGGGCCATATCCCTCGTCGCGGTACCGCAGCCGCGCGCCTTCGAGCGCGAGGTAACAATCGGCGCGATCGACGCTTGCAGGCTCGACACTCAACGAT
Source organism: Steroidobacteraceae bacterium (assembly GCA_035603345.1). Classification (GTDB taxonomy): domain Bacteria; phylum Pseudomonadota; class Gammaproteobacteria; order Steroidobacterales; family Steroidobacteraceae; genus 13-2-20CM-66-19. The sequence continues at coordinate 38,895 of DATNKO010000066.1, forward strand.
TTCGGATAGCGAAACATTTTTCGCCTTCAGGCTAACGGCGGGGACGGCAAGGCGTCAAGCGGTCGGTGAGATCCGTCGCTCGCCGGAGCTTGGGGGAGCCCTAGGTTTGCGCGCTGAGCGAGAGCCAGGGAACTGTAGCGAGGTCGGTGGAGATCTGGCGGCTGACCTGCTGCAGCATGGCGAGGCGTTCGCGCACCAGCTTGGCTCGCGTGGTGCGGCGCGAGTGGCTCGATGAATTGAGGGAAGCAACTACCCGGCCGCGGATGTCGAGCACCGGGACCGCCAGGGCGATGACGCCGTAGGCGAGCTCATCCTCCACCGCCGAGTAGCCGCTGCGCCGGCAATCATCGATCAGCGAGCGCAGTTTCCCAGGATCGGTGACGGTGCGCTCGGTGAGCGCCTCGAGCTTGGCACTCTCGAAGTAGTGCTGCAGCCGCTCGGCGCTCACGCCCGCGAGAAGCACGCGTCCGGTGGAAGTCGCGTGCGCCGGGAAACGACTGCCGACGTGGGCTTCCAGACGCAGCAGAGTCCGCACCGAGGTGCGGGCGACGTAGACGATCTCAGTCCCGTCCAGCACACATAGCGCCGCCGAGTCGGACGTGGCGCGCGCCAGCTCTTCCAGATGGTTCTTGGTGAGCTGCTCGATGTTCATTGACTCGAGGTAAGCCGCTCCGAGCTCGAGCACCTTAGGCCGCAGCAGGAAGTTGCGGCCGCTGCGAGTCACGTAGCCAAGCCCTTCGAGCGTGAGCAGACAGCGCCGCGCGGTAGCGGCCGGCATGTGCGCACTGCGCGCGATGTCACTGAGAGTCAACGCCGCGTGATCGCGCCCGAACGCGCGGATCACCGCAAGGCCCTTGGCAAGTCCACCCATCACCTCGCGGCGGGGTGGCGTGGTACGACGGCGAGCCATGCGGGCGAGTCTATTTCGATATCCGAAAGCCAGGAAGGGGGCGGGAGCGTCCTTGACGTGCCGGCGATGCGAAGCTCAGTATACTTTCGTATAGCGACGGTAGTTTCGCTATCCGAAAGAAAAAGGAGGCCACTTGAAGATCGGGCGCCAGGACCGGCACAGCTCCAGCATCTCGACCTCGAACGCCGAAACGATTCTCGTACGGGGTCGTGACCTGACGCGCGAGCTGATCGGCACCATCAGCTTCACCGATCACTTCTGGCTGCTGGTGACCGGTGCACTGCCTTCCCCCGGGCAGCGACGGGTCCTCGATGCAACCCTGGTGGCGATCGCCGAGCACGGTCTGGTACCGAGCGTACAGGCCTCGCGCCTGACGCTCGCCGCGGCACCCGAGGCGTTGCAGGGCGCGGTGGCTGCCGGGATTCTAGGCTGCGGCTCGGTGGTGCTCGGGTCCTCCGAGGCCGCGGGGCGCTTTCTGGCCGAGATCGAGGCGCGCGCCGCGAGCACTTCATCGCGGGAGTCCGCCGCGCGGCAAGTGGTCGGCGAATACCACCAAGCGAAACGTGCCGTCCCCGGGTACGGGCACCCGCTGCACAAGAGCGGTGATCCCCGTGCACGCCGCCTCTTTGAAGTCGCAACCGAGGCGCAGACAACGGGCCCGCATGCCGAGATTGCCCACCTCGTCGAGGGGCTGCTTCCGGAGCTTATCGGTCGTGCGCTGAGGCTCAACGTGTCCGGAGCCATTCCGGCAGTGTTGCTCGATGCGGGGTATCCACTGCTTGCTCTGAAGGGCGTGCCGCTGCTGGCACGCACCGCGGGCCTGGTCGCTCACCTTCTCGAGGAGCAGCAACGCGCCATCGGCTTCGTGATGTCGCACGCCGCCGCACAGGCCATCGATTACGACGGCCCGGCACCGCCGGGCTTCAAGCCCAGCGACGAGAGCTGAGGGACGAGGGGCTGCATGGAACCGGCGCTTGCGGGGATTCGGGTCGTCGAGCAGGGCACCTTCATCACCGGTCCCTGTGCCGGAATGATGCTGGCGGATCTGGGCGCAGACGTGGTCAAGATCGAGAGTCCCGAGGGCGATCCCTACCGCGCCTACCAGGGAGGCCAATACTCGCCGCACTTTCAGGCCTACAACCGCAACAAGCGCAGCCTCGCCCTCGACATGAAGCAGCCCGGCGATTGCCGGCTGTTCGAGAAATTGATCCGCGAGGCGGATGTCTACATCCAGAACTTCCGGCCTGGCACGGCAGAACGGCTCGGCGCCGGCGTCGAGCGGATGCTCGAGCTCAATCCGCGGCTGGTGTATTGCTCGATCAGCGGTTTCGGCGCAACGGGTCCGTACGCCGAGCGGCCGAGCTACGACTCGGTCGCCCAGGCATTAAGTGGTTTCCTGAGCGTCGTGGTGGACTATCGGCGCCCGCAGTTCCTCGGGCCCGCACTCGGCGATGCGATCACCGGGTTGTACGCCTCGGAGGGAATACTCGCAGCGCTCGTGCAGCGCGGGCGCAGCGGGCGCGGCTGTCACGTCGAGGTCTCGATGCTCGAGGCGATGGCGCACTTCGCGATCGAGCCGTTCGCGGCGTTCTTCGCACTCGGGCAGACACCCAACTCCTCGGACCGGCCGCGGCTCGCGCAAGCCTACATTTTGCACACCGCCGATGAGCGTCTGATCGCCATTCACCTCTCCTCGCTCGAGAAGTTCTGGCGCGGGCTGGTGGCGGCGCTCGAGGCGCCGGAGCTCGCGAGCGATCCGCGCTTCAATCCGCGCGAGCGTCGCATCGCTGAGTACGACACGCTGCGCCTCGAGCTGGATGCGCGCTTCGCCCGCAAGCCGCTTGCGCACTGGGTCGAGCGCTTGCAGGCCGAGGACGTTCCCTACGCTCCGGTCAACCGTATCGATGATGTGGTGAGGGATCCGCAAGTGCAGCATCTCGGCGTCGTGGTACCGGTCGAGTCGCCGCACTCGGCAACCCAGGCGGTGCGTCCGGCGCTCAACTTCGACGGCCAGCACGCCAGGTCGGTCAGCGCCGCGCCACTCCTGGACCAGGACGGAAAAGCGATTCGTGCCGCCCTGGAACGCACGGGCGCGTGGCCCGCTGCCGCGGGCCGGGCGGCCGTCGGCTAAAGGGGACCGCCATGCTCTTTCCAACCATGCTCGTCGGCAGCTACCCGCAGCCCGAATGGCTCATCGACCGCGAACGGCTGGCGGGGCGCTTTCCGCCCCGGGTACGGGCGCGCGAACTGTGGCGCATACCCGAAGCGCACCTGGCGCAGGCCCAGGACGACGCGACCATCGTAGCTATCAAGGCGCAGGAGGACGCCGGACTTGATTTCATCACGGACGGAGAGATCCGGCGCGAGAGTTACTCGAACCGCTTTGCGACCGCGCTCGAGGGGGTCGATCTCGACAACCCCGGCACGGCCCTCGATCGCAGCGGTCACCCGAACCCAGTACCGCGGGTGGTGGGACCGATCCGTCGCCGGCACGCCGTCGGCGTGCGCGATCTCGAGTTCTTGCGCGCTCACACCCGGCGCGCAGTCAAGGTCACGGTGCCCGGGCCGTTCACCATGGCTCAGCAGGCGCAGATTGATTACTACGGCGGCAGTCGCGAACAAGCCGCAATGGACTACGCGACCGCGCTCAACGCCGAGATCCGCGACCTGTTCAATGCCGGCGCGGACGTGGTGCAGGTCGATGAGCCCTACATGCAGGCGCGGCCGGAGGAAGCGCGCGCGTTCGGCCTGCGCGCGCTCAACCGCGCACTCGAGGGCGTGAGCGGCACGACTGCGGTGCATATCTGCTTCGGCTACGCGGCCATCATCCACGTCCGGCCGTCCGGATACTCGTTCCTGCCGGAGCTGGCCGAGTGCCGCTGTGCCCAAGTGTCGATCGAGACCGCGCAGTCGAACCTGGATTGCGCGGTACTCAAGTCGTTGCCCGGGAAGAAAATCATCCTGGGGGTGATCGATCTGTCCGATCACACCGTGGAGTCGCCGGAGCTCGTGGCGAGCCGCATCGCGCGCGCGCCGCCGTTCGTCGATCGGGACAATCTCCTGGTCGCACCAGACTGCGGCATGAAGTACCTGCCGCGCGAAGCCGCCTTCGGCAAGCTCAAGGCCATGGTGGCCGGCGCGCAGCTGGCGCGCGCACAACTCTCACAACGAAGAGACGAAGGCTCAAGGGCTAAGTCCTGAATTATCGAAAACAGGGGGATCTCACATGCTCACCGCTATGCGCCGAGTTCTGTCCGTACTGGCTGCCGCACTGGGAATGCTCCTGTATGCCGAGGCCGTGTGGGCGCAAAGCCAGACGAGTCCCAACCTCGAGGAAGTCGTGGTCACGGCGCGCAAGCGCGAGGAGTCAGTGCAGAACGTGCCGATCACCGAGGACGTGTTCAACGCGCAGGCGATCCAGTCGGCGGGTATCGAATTTGCCCGCGACTTTGTCGCGCTGGTCCCGAACATGACCCTGGTCGAGGTACAGAATGTCGGTAACTCCTTCATCACCATCCGCGGTATCTCGCAGGCCCGCAACAGCGAGCCCTCGGTCGCCGTGCTGGTCGACGGGGTGCTGGAGACCAATCCTTACGAGTTCGACCAGGAGCTGAGCGACATTCAGCAGATCGAGGTGTTGAAGGGCCCGCAGGGAGCTCTGTATGGCCGAGATGCAATTGCCGGCGCGATCATCATTCGCACCGCGGACCCTTCCGATCACTTTGAAGGTACCGGCAGGCTCGGCGTGGGCAACGGGCCATCGGAGAAGGCCCAGGTGGCCATCAGCGGCCCGATCGACTCGGCCGGGACGCTCAGGTATCGCGCCTCGCTCAATTTCTACAATACCGACGGTTATCTGGAGAACACTTATCTCGATCGCAAGGCGGACCCCTATCGCGACTACTCGGGGCGGCTGCGGCTGCTGTGGAGGCCCGCCGATGATTGGTCGGCGGATCTGCGCTTCTTCCGCGATCGAGTCGATACCACCGCCTACTACTACATCATTCCGCGTAACGTGGAGTCGAACCCCTTCAGCAGTTTCCCACCGTCGGCGACCAATCCGCAGGGCACGCCGCCGGAGGCGAACGACGTGACCAGCCCGATCCAGACCCAGAACCTGGGCACCGACTACCGCGATATCACCGATATCGCGCTCAAGCTGGACTACAGTCCGGGTTTCGGGACCTTCACCTCGACCTCGGACTTCAACTTCACCAAGGAAATCGACACCGGGGATGCCTATGATTTCCGGCCCATCAAGAATTCCATTGAATATAACTACTTCGCTCCCCTGTACTACGGGAGTCTGTTCGCTTGCTGCGGCGGTGATTTCGGTTTGAGCCAGAGCCAGTTCATCTCCGAGAAGACCTACAGCGAGGAGCTGCGCTTCACCTCGAACGCGGTCAACGGCTTCTCGTGGATCGCCGGCGCGTATTTCGTCCACACCGAGCGCTTCATCTCCACCGGCAATCTCGTGGACCGCGGCGACGGCGTCCCGGCCGTCTATGAGACCCCGTTGGTCGATCCCAGCAATCCGATCGCAACCAACACCAACCTGACGTTTCTCGCCGACTCGCAGAACAACAATGCGTGGGCGGGGTTTGGCGATGCGATCTACGAGCTCAGCAAGCAGTTCGAGATCGATGCGGGGCTCCGCTACGACATCGATGAGCGGCATAACACCACTGATACGCCGGAGCAATTCCTGATCGACCCGGCAAACTCCTACACCGGAGAGGTGCGCGATGCCACCTTCAGCGCCTGGCAGCCCAAGGCAACATTGCTCTACAAGCCGACGGACGACCTGACTTTCTACGGCGGCTGGGCGCGCGGCTTCCGCAGTGGCGGCTTCAACCAGACTGGCGTCGGCGCAGCCGCGGCCGCCGAGGGCCAGCTCGGCGTGCACGACCTGTTCCAGGCCGAAGTGGCCGACACCTTTGAGGTGGGGGCCAAGACCCTGTTCCTCGACCGGCGGCTGAGTGTGAACGCGGCGCTCTTTCACACCGACGACCACAACGGCTACTTCTTCTTTTACAGCGCGACGACCTCGACCCAGAACCTCGGCAATCTCAGCGCAACCTACAAGGGCGCCGAGCTCGAGCTGACGGCCAAAGCGACCGACCGGCTCGACCTTTACGCCAACTTCGGCTACACCGACGGCTGGATCACCGCCATGCAGGACCCCACGGTCATCGGCAACAAGCCGCCGCTCTTGACGAAGGACACCGTCAACGCCGGCATCCAGTACCACCAGCCGCTCAGCGACGAGCTGAACGGCGTGGTGCGCCTCGACTATCAGGAAATCGGCCGCACCTGGTGGGACCCGTACAACGTGACTTCGCGCGATCCGGTCAATCTGGTCGACCTGCGCGCCGGTGTAGAGGGGGAGCGGTGGACGGTGACCGCCTGGTCCAAGAATCTGACCAACAAAATCTATAACGAGGAGTTCTCCCCGGGCGGCTTCCTCTGGCGAGCCCTGCCGCGCCGCTACGGAGTCGATTTCACTTTCAAGTTCTGATGCACGAGGAGATGCGCCATGGCCCAGCAACCGAAGCTTCCAACCCGGCTGCATCACACTGCTTACGTCACGCGCGACCAGGAAAAGAACCGGCAGTTCTACGAGGAGGTCATCGGGTTGCCGTTGATGGCCACCTGGTGCGAATCGGATGAGCTGTTCGGCAGGGTGCGCACCTACGTGCACACCTTCTACGGGATCAGCGACGGCGGAGCGCTGGCGTTCTTCCAGTTTGCCGATCCGAGGGACCAGGAGGAGTTCGGGCCGCCGATGCCGCAGACTCCGTTTCATCACATCGCCCTGCGGGTGGATCAGCCAACGCAGGCCGCCATCGAAGCACGGATTGAGAAGGCGGGAATCAAGCCGCCGCAGACCTATGTCCTCGAGCACGGCTATTGCCGTTCGGTGTACGTGGTCGACCCCAACGGACTGACCCTGGAGTTTACGCTCGACCATCCGGAGGTTGCGACCATCACGCGCGATCGGCTCGCCGACGCACACCAGGAGCTCAAGCGCTGGCTGGCAGGCGACCATCGCTCCAACAACACCTACCGCTAGGCCGCTCGAACCCAAGGTGGACATGCGCGACGCCAAGCACCGGATCCTGACTACGCACGTCGGTAGCCTGCCGCGCAGCGAGGCCGTGACCGAGGTGTTGTTCGCGCGCGAGCGCGGCGAAGTGCGCGACGAAGCAAGGGACGATGCGGTCATCGCCCAGGCGGTGGCCGAGGTCGTGCGCCGGCAGGTCGGTCTTGGGATCGACGTGGTGAGCGACGGCGAGATGAGCAAGATCGGCTACGCGACCTACATCGCCGAGCGTTTCGCGGGATTCGCCGGGGATACTCCGCGCGAGCCCGGTCAGGATCTGGTGGAGTTTCCGGGGCTGCTGAAGAAACTGGCCGATCGCGGCTCGACCGCCAGGTACCGCCGGCCGCGCTGCATCGGCGAGATTCGGGTCAAGAACCTGGCGCCCTTGCACGCGGACCTACGACACATCAAGGCAGCGACCGCCGAAGCTACCCCGACCGCGGCCTTCATGAATGCGGCCTCGCCCGGTGTGGTGGCGCTCTTTCAGCCCAACGACTTCTACCGCTCGCAGGACGAGTACCTGACGGCGCTCGCCGAGGCGCTGCGCGTGGAGTACGAAGCGATCGCGCAGGCGGGGATCATCCTGCAGATCGATGCGCCCGATCTCGCGATGGGTCGTCATACCATGTACCGCGATCGCTCGCTCGAGGAGTTCGAAGCTCTCGCGGCGCGGCACATCGAGGTACTGAATCACGCCCTGAGGAATGTGCCGGCGGAGCGTGCGCGGATGCACGTGTGCTGGGGCAACTACGAAGGACCGCATCATCACGACGTGCCGATGGAGCGGCTCCTGCCCATCGTGCTCAAGGCCAAGCCACAGGGGCTGTTGTTCGAGGCGGCGAATCCGCGTCACGCGCACGAGTGGGCGGTGTTCCGCGATGTGAAGATCCCGGAAGGGAAGGTCCTGATCCCGGGGCTGCTCGCGACCACCACCAACTACATCGAGCATCCGCAACTGGTCGCCGAGCGCATCGAGCGTTTCGCGCAGATCGTCGGGCGCGAGCGGGTCATGGCGGGTAGCGACTGTGGCTTTGGAACCTTCGCCGGCTTCGGCCCGGTCGAGCCGGATATCGCGTACCTGAAGCTGCGATCCCTGGTCGAGGGTGCGCAGATCGCCTCCCGACGGCTCTGGAGCTGACTTTCAGGACTCATGCGGGCGCAGCGATGCCGGTCGTGAAAACCCCCGCCGTCCGAGCTGTCCCCGCGGCCGCTGGCCCGGCGGCCTCGCCCCCGTTTCGCTTCTATGACAACCGGCAGAAGTACCTGGCCTTCGTCACCACCTGCAATGAGAAATCCGCGATCGCCCGCCGGGCGGCGCATGAAGTGACGCTGCTGCGGCCGACGCCGCCCGCGGTTCGCCTCTTCGACGCCGGGATGGGTGACGGCACCGTGATCGCACGCGTCATGCGCAGCGTCCATCGGCAGTTTCCGACCGTCCCGCTGTTCGTGGTCGCCAAGGAGATCAGCCTCGAGGACGTGCGGCTGGGTCTGGAGAAGCTGCCCGATCGGCTGTTCGAGCATCCGGCAACGGTATTCGCCGTGACCAATCTCAACTACGCCGAGGCGCCGCGCCTGATGCCGCGTGACGCGCAGCTGGCCGCGGCGCTCAACTGGCAGGAAGTTCGCCTGAGCGGATCAACCGCGCATGAGTACGCCGAGCAGATCGAGGATCTGGGCACTGCGCTCGCGAGCGGCTGGCAGACCACACCGAGCCCCAGGACCGGCAACCCGCTGGTAGTGCGTCCCTCGGTGCTGGTCATCTATCGCGAGGACCACAAGTTTCTGCTCGACGCGGTGACCCCGAAGCCCGGGCGGATCTTCGAGCATTACGATCTGGTGCTCGCTTCACAGCCGTGGCGCGCCCGGACGGAAGCGGAGTTCAAGGTGCAGAAGGTTCTGGCGCCTCTCGCACGCAGCCTTGCTCCGGGCGGGCGGCTGCTGGCCATCCAGTCGTACGGCCATGATCCGGGCCTGGAGATCATCCAGGAGCTTTGGCCCGAGGAGCAGCCCTTCCAGGTCGACCGCCATGAGCTTCTGAGTGCGCTGCGCCGCGCATTGGGCCGGGATGCCCGCGAGTTCAACCTGAGCGCGCTCCCGGACGAGAAGGCGATATTTCGCTACCAGATGCACACGCTGCCTTCGGAGATCGGCGATCGGATCGGCACCTCGACACTGTTCGCCGCCTGGAACGCCGCAATCTATGTGAATCAGATCGAAGACGAACGGCTCGACTCGGTGGTGACCAACGGAGCCTACCTCGCGGCCACACAGAGGGTGCTACAGAAGCACGGCGGTCTGTGGTTCAACGACGAGGCGTTCGTGGTTGCGCGTCGGCGCGATTGAGCGACCAGGGTCGCTTGAGGAGACTGCCATCAAGAACTACACGCCAGCCACCGTTACCGAGGCAGTCCTGCAGCAGATGCAGAGCGCCGCGGAACAGCGGCTGAAAGCGATCGTGGAGAGCGCAGTGCGTCATCTGCATGCGTTTGCCAGAGAGGTCAATCTGACGCCGGCTGAATGGCTCAAGGCGATCGAGTTCCTCACCCGGGTGGGGCAGACCTGTACGGCGACCAGACAGGAATTCATATTGCTCTCGGACGTCGTGGGCTTAAGCACCTTGGTGAACACGCTGCATGATGCGACCGCAGTCGAGAAGGGCACCCGCACGAGCCTCCTGGGACCGTTCTTTCGCGAGGACGCGCCGCAGCTGCCGCTCGGCGGGCAGATTTCCAGCCGCGACAAATCCGAGGAGATCCTGTTGTGGGGCACGGTGCGGACCGCCGCCGGACGGGGCATCGCGAACGCGCAGCTGATGGTCTGGCAGACCTCGAGCGTGGGGGCCTACGACCTGCAGGAGGGCGACGGCGCGGCCATCGACTACCGCGCCACGTTCCACACGGACGCGGAGGGCAAATACCATTTCCGCACGGTGCGGCCGCTCGGTTATTCCATTCCGATGGACGGCCCGGTGGGCGATCTCATGCGCGCCCAGCGGCGCGAGGGCTGTCGGCCGGCGCATATCCATTTCCTGATCAGCGCCCCGGGGTTTCGGGAACTGGTTACCGCGCTCTACTTTCCCGATCGGTACCTCGAGTCGGATGTGGTGTTTGGAGCGTCACCCGAGCTTGTGGTGAAGGAGGCGGCAGACGACCCGCAAGCGCCGGTCAAGGGCCTGTCGAGTGTGCACTTCGATTTTGCACTCGCTCGCGCCGGATCAGCGGATCTCGCCAGCGGCCGCGTGGGTGCCGATCCCACCCTGCTCGGCGGGGACCTGGGGGTGCCGTCTACCGGGGGTTGATGACGAGGTGAACGACGACCCGGCGGTTCGGCTCGAGACAAGTCAGGTAGCGGCGTCTGTCGGCCGCGTCGTACACCGGGCACTGTGTCACCGGCTCCGAGCTCCCCTTGGCGACGATCCGGATGCGCACACCGCGCACGCCCAGCATCCGCAGCTCGCGCACGACGCTGCGGGCGCGTTGCTCGCTGAGCCTCAAGTTGTAGTCCGGATGGCCGGTGAGATCGGCATGACCGACCACCATGAGGGTCGCGCCCGCGGGCAGTGACCTGAGACGCGTGGCCATGCGCCGCAAGGCGACGCGTCCTGCCGGACGTATATCCGCGCGTGTTGCGCGATTGTGAGGGAACAGAACGCTCGCCGCGAGATCCTCGGATGCCGTCTTCGCCGCCACGGGCGCTGCAGGGGGAGCCGCCGCATTGGCACGGGTGCCCGCGCCTGGCGGAGCAGCGGACTCGCTGGCGACCGCCGGGCTCGGGGCCGGCAGCAGCTGCGCCGCGAACGCGACGCTGCAGTAGTCTTCCGCGATGCGCACGTAGGGATCGACATGACGGCGGCCGCCGGCGCCGGCCTCGTAGTCCATCCACGCAAGCTCCACCTCGCAGTAGGCGGTCATCTTGGGGGCCGCACACACTCGCCCGTCGCGCTCCACCGCGGCGACCGCCTGCCACAAATCGTCGCGTACGCGGTGCGCACCTGGCAGCTCCGGTGTTTGGTGCGCGGCGTCCGCATGACGCTCGAGACTTTCGATCAGCGCGTCTGCATTCCTGAGGCCGGCGGCGCGATCGGCCGCCGGCAGCCGCTCGGCGGCGGCGTATTCCGAGAAATTCAGCCAGGCCTGCGCCTTGTTGGCCGCATAGGCCGCGGCACACGCGGGAGCGTTGCCCGCGGCGGTGATCGAGTCCAGGCGCCCCTGAAGGGCGAGCAGGGCCGCCGGCTCACGCGTGCGCGAGCCGAGCGGACGACCCGGCTGGCTGGGTACCGGCACGTCCGCGGGCGACTCTGCGGCGGCGGCCGCGGTGCATCCGATCGCGCTGCCCAGCAGCACCCCAAGGAGGCTCAGGCGCAGATGGCGCAGCCGCAGGTGTTGTCGTGGCCGGCTCATTGGCGGGCACTCGTTGCCGCACTGTCGAGTGAGCGATTGGTCTGCGGGTCGCCCATCTGGAAGGTGCTTTCGTCGAACTTGAAGCGCACGCGCACGTACACGCCGCGCCAGGAGGAGTTTGAGCTGAAGAGCTCCGCGTCGGCGTACCGTCCGGCTATGCCGCCGCCCGAGAGCCACAGATTGTCAATCACGCGGTACCCCACCTCGACGGCGACGCCCTGGTCGCTGGTGCCGCCGCCGGTGGTGCTCGAGCCCAGGAGGCCCACGTCCCAGCGCGGATTGAAATCCCACATCGCCCGGCCGGCGAGCAGTACTGCGCTGAAGTTCGAGGGGCTCTGATTGAGGATCTCGCGTACCACCTTGCCGGCAAGGTCGCCTTCAAACTCCCAGTCCCGGACGGGGTGGAAGTTGGTGACCAGCGCGAGGATCTGGGTGTGACTGTCGGTGCCGATCACCGGCTCATTGTTGTAGTCGGTCTGATACTCGTATCGCGCCAGCGCGTTCCACATATTAGTCGAGGTGTCGCGGTAGGCAACTCCGAGCTGCAGCCGATCCTGTTGCTCGTCGACGCTGGTTTGCCCGGGGATCGAGTCACCGGTCGAGTCGTTCTCGGACAGGTAGATGTTGCGTCCGATCAGGCTCCAGTTGTCGGACAACTTGCGCATGATCGCGAAGGTCGACAGCCACTCCGTCTCCACATCCGAGAAGCGATACTCGATCCGCTCGGCGGTTTTCCACAGCGGGCTGCCGACGTAGTCGAGATCGAGAGCGAGCGCGGTGGCCGACTCTGTGCCGGTGAGGAGTCCCGCCGGCGAGTCAGGGAGCGGGGCAGGATCAATGACCTCCTGGCGCTCCACCGAGGTGGTGGCATTGAGCCCCGGTGCGATGTGCCACAGATTGCGCACGCCGAGGGCATCGGCCGCGCTCTGGCCGGACTCTGTCCCGGCGATACGGTACTCGTTGTACACGGTCCCGTCGGGCATGTAGCTGGTGTCGACGCCGACCACCGCCTGGTGGGCAGCAGAGCCGTCGCCCAGACCGTAAATACCCGTCAGCGAGTCGATGTCTTCGTAGCGTACGTAGAAGCGCTCGGAGTCACTGACGCGGTATTCGCCGCCGACCGCTACCATCTGCCCCGAGTCGCCGGTGACCGTGTGCTCGTACTGACCATAGACGCTGGCATCTTGCGTGATCTGCTGGGTGAGCTTGACGCTCGCCGCCAGATAATCCTGCTCGATGATCGAGCTCGCACCCGTGAGCGGCAGTGCCAGCGGACCGGCGAGCGGGGAGGCGAGCAAGCCCCCGCCGGTGAAGCCAAAGCCCGCATTGTTGAGCGGGGCACCGGTCGCGGTGCCCGGAACCGCGCCGATGTCGTACTGCGCCACCGCCGGCAGCGCGGCGTTGTAGGTCTGATCCACGTAGGACAGACCGGTTTCCAGCTTGGCACCGGCCCAGACGTGCGTTTCCACATCCGCGGTGCCGCCGGTGCGATTGGCATCGGTCGTCTCGTCGGTGGTGTGCACCCCATCGACGACCACCTGCGTCTGATCCGTCAGGCGGTAGGTCGCATGCAGGCCGGCCTCGCTGCTGCCAGGGGCGAGGCTCGCGTTGGCATTCTCGAAGGTCAGCTCGGCTTTGGCGGCGTACAGGCGCGCGTCGAAGTCGTCATCGTGATGCACGAGCTCGACGCGGCCGGCGTTACCGTTCGGATCATCGCTGATGAGCCCGCCGGTCGTGCTCACCGCTGTCAGTGCGCCGTCCAGCGCGGTCGAATAGAGCTGATTACCCTCGCTGTGCGCGCCGTCAACGGTCAGGGTCGTCTCAGGGGATAGCCTCCAGACGGTGTCGGCGCCGTAGAGCTTGAACGGCGTCATCGGGTCGCGATCCTCGGAGTAACGCCCGCCCACCGAAACGGTATCGTGGATCAGTACTTCGGCGTTGGCGCCGTCGACCAGGTGCTGCGGGCCGCCACCGTCCACTTCGTAGGTGATGCGGATCGAGACCGGGTTGAGGTTCTCATCGACACTCGGCACCGGCTGCCGGAACACGATCTGCCCGGTGAACGGCTCAAAATCGTAGTCGACGTAGCGCGTGAGCGTCTGGCTGCTCAGCACCATGGCCGGCTGGTTGCGATCGCGTACCAGGATCTGCACGGTCTCGGAGTTGGCGACCGCGTTCGGCTGCGACACCGCATACGGGCCGGAGATGCCGCGCCCGGGCTGCTCGTCGACGAACTGATGCGTCGAGGTCTCAGCCGCAAAGACGTTCACACGGGTCAGCGGTGTCTCGTAGTGACTGGTAAAGCCGGTGAGCGTGCGGGCGTAGTTTCCCAGCCACTGCGGATCGGTAGGCGCAACCGTCTCGAAGTCGCCATAGAGGAGGTGGCTCTGCCCCTGATCGAGCCGCAGGTAGAGCTTGCTGGTGCTGCGGGCGTCATAGTTGATGAGCGAGGCGTCGCCAGAGATCGGAAAGTACAGATTCGGATCGACGTCGGCGAAGAACTTCTGCGCGTTGATCTTGTTCGAGTCGTAAGCAGCGGTGAGCAATACGTCGCCGTCGATGGTGCCCTTGACGAAGCCGGCCGCGCGACCCTCGACGCCCGAGGACGTGCCGTTGCTCTGATCGTTCCCCCAGTGCTGCAGGCTGTCCTCGAAGCCGATGTTGGCGGCGGGCGGGGCATTGGGATCCGCGCTCACGCGCTGCAAACTGACGCCGCTCTCGATGATGCCCACGGCGATCATCGGCCGCAGCTCGGGAAGGAAGGTGACCTTGCCCTCGACACGAACCGCGCCGCTCGAGACGCGAATGAGCGCCTGACCGGGGGTGACCGGAGCGAGCAGATCGAGCTGCGCGACACCTTTCGAGATCGCCATTTCGAAGCTCGCGGCCTGCTTGCCGGTACGCGTCTGCAGACGGCCGAGGCTGGTCTCGATGCGAGCGCGGGTGATCCGGGTAATCGGCCGTCCCTGCGGGTCGAGCAGCCGCACCACCAGGTGCAGGAGCGAGTGGCCGTCGGCGGGAAGCGAGGCGTCCGACACATGCAGCCGTATGCGATTGCCGATGGGTAGGCTCTTGGAGCGGCGCCACAGACCCTCGTCCGCCGCCACCGGCAACGCGCTGTTGTAGTGGTTCGAGACGCCGCTATCGATCTCGCGGAAGGCCACCTGCGTGCCATCGACGTCCGCCTGGCCTGTTGGAACCGTGGGATGCTGGGGCGGCGTGTCGAGCGTGGCGTCGTAGTCCTGGGTGGCATCAGGCCCCGCCATGGCAATCAGCGGCGCGCACAGCAGCACCGTGCTCACCACCCAGGCGCGACAGAGCCGGCGGGCGCTCATGGCCGCTGTGGCCCGTCAGTGGGTGCGGGGCCGTCCTTGGACTCGAAGTCGACGCCCAGATGCTCCTTGCCGGCCGCCGGGAGCGGTGCGAGCACGCCGCTTTGCTGACGACGGCGCTTCACGTCCTCCAGCACTTTGCTGGTACAGGAGCCCTCGGCAAAGTCCGCGCGGTGCAGCTCGCCATCGCGCAGATCGACGAACAGACTGTTGCCGTCGCCGGCGTTGCGGTTGGAGAGCACCACCAGTCGGCTGCCGGCCGGCAGCGTCGTGGCATCGACCTTCAGCACGTGCGTGATCGGGCGCTGACCGCAGATGCTGTAATTGCCGTTCTCATCGCTGGTGAGGTTGGTGCCGTCCTCGAAATACAGCCGCACACCGGGTATGCCGGGCTCGCCGGCGTCCTGCACGCGATTACCGTTGCAATCGATGAAAATCTTGCCGACGACACAGGCCGAGGTATCGAAAGCGCCGCCGGTGACCAGCACCTGGGCGGTGGCGATGGGCGAGTGCGCGCCCACGCCCTGCGCCTGTGCGCGGTTGATGCCGTTGCCGCGGTCGGCGCCTACGCCGAGGCGCACCTGGTAATAGATGTCGAGGGTCGTGCCCGCCGCGATGTTGCCGAGCACCCACTTGAGGTCGGGGCCCGGCGTGCCCTGAGGATTGGTCGCTTTCTTCGGCTGCGCGGGCTCCACCCCGATCAGCACCGTGCCGGGTACCAGCTTGAAGCCGAGGGGCAGCACGTCCTGAAGGGTGACGCCCGCGACGGGAGCGCTACCCGTGTTGTGCACCTGCAGCTCGTACTGCACGCTGTCGCCGATCGAGGCCTGCACCTTGTTGGCGATCTTGTTGAGCATGAGCGTGCCGCCGACTCCGGCCGCGACGGTGATGGTGGCCGTCGAAGTGGCACACTCGGGCGGGGTATTGCGGTTGCACAGCTGATAGCGCAGCGCATAGGTTCCGGGGGCCAGAGCCGCGCTCGTCGACACCGCGCCCGTGGTTGGATTGAGAGTGATACCGGCGGGCCAGATGCCCACCGTCGAGACCGTGGCGTTTCCCGAGGGCCCGAGCGTTGCCGCGACGCCGTTCACCGTTGCGCCGGCGGCGATGTTTGAGATCGGAGTCGAGGCTATGCCGGCGACCGCCGAGCCTTGCGCCGGGACTGCGAACGCGCTGCCGCTCACCTTCACCGACTCGGTGGCGGTGGCGCAGTTGGCGGGCGTGTTGCGGTCGCACAGCTGATAGGAGAGTGAGTAGGTTCCCGGCGGCACCGTCGCGGTGGTCGACACGGCTCCGGTGGTCGTGTTGAGCGAGATTCCGGCGGGCCAGGATCCCGCGGCGGCGACGGTGGCATCGCCGCTCGGCCCGAGTGTCGCGGCCGCACCGTTGATCAGGTCGTTGAGGGCCACATTGGCGATCGGCGTCGAGGCGACGCCCGAAACGGCCGAGCCGCTCGCTGTCAGCGCCACAATGTTCGCTGTGAGCCTGACGGTGTCGGTGGCGGTGGCGCAGTTGGGCGGGGTGTTCCTGTCGCACAGCTGATAGGCGACCGGGTAGCTGCCCGGCGGCAGGGCCGCGGTGGTCGTGACCGCACCGGTGGCGGTGTTGAGGCTGAGGCCCGCGGGCCAGGTGCCGGACTGCGCGGCCGTGGCATTGCCGCTCGCACCCAGACTCGCCGGCGGCCCATTTACCGTGGCTCCGGCCGCGACATTCGCGATCGGAGTCGAGGGCGTGCCCGCCACTGCGGTCCCCGTGGCGACCACCGCGACGATGTTTGCTCTGACTACCAGGGTGTCGGTGGCAGTGGCGCAGTTGGGCGGGGTGTTCCTGTCGCACAGCTGATAGACGACCGAGTAGCTGCCCGGAGGCAACGTGGCGCTGGTCGTGACCGCACCGGTCGTGGTGTTGAGACTGAGGCCCGCGGGCCAGGTGCCGGACTGCGCGACCGTGGCATTGCCGGTCGTGCCGAGTGTCGCCGCCGAGCCGTTGACCGTGCCCGCTGCCGCAACATTCGCGATGGGTGTGGAGGGCGTACCGGCTACCGCGGTCCCGGTTGCAGGCGCCGGGATGATGCTGGCGGTGACGGTGACGGTATCAGTGGCGGTGGCACAGTCGGGCGGGGCGTTCTTGTCGCACAGCTTATAGACGACGGAGTAGCTGCCTGGCGGCAGCGCCGCGCTCGTCGTGACCGCGCCCGTCGTAGTGTTGAGACTGAGGCCCGCCGGCCAGGTACCGGACTGCGCGACGGTGGCATTGCCGCTCGCACCGATCGTCGCCGCCGAGCCATTGACCGTGCTCCCGGCCGCGATGTTCGCGATCGGCGTGGACGGCGTGCCCGCTACCGCGGTGCCTGTTGTGGTCACCGGGATGATGTTGGCGTTGACGCCGACGGTGTCGGTGGCAGTGGCGCAGTTGGGCGGGGTGTTCCTGTCGCACAGCTGATAAACAAGCGAATAGGTGCCCGGTGGGACCGCGGCGGTGGTCGAGACCGCGCCGGTCGTGGTGTTGAGAGTGAGGCCCGCCGGCCAGGTACCGGACTGCGCGACGGTGGCATTGCCGGTCGTGCCGAGCGTCGCCGGCGAGCCGTTGACCGTGCCCCCGGCCGCAACATTCGCGATGGGCGTGGAGGGAGTGCCGGCGACCGCGCTTCCCGTTGTGCTCGCCGGCACGATGCTGGCGTTGACGGTGACGGTGTCAGTGGCGGTGGCGCAGTCGGGCGGGGTGTTCTTGTCGCACAGCTGATAGACAATCGAATAGCTGCCGGGCACGACGGCGGCGGTGGTGGTCACCGCGCCGGTCGTGGTGTTGAGGCTGAGGCCCGATGGCCAGGTACCGGACTGCGCGACGGTGGCATTGCCGCTCGCACCGAGCGTCGCCGGCGAGCCGTTGACCGTGCCGCCGGCGGCAACATTGGCGATGGGCGTGGACGGCGTGCCAGCCGTCGCAGTTCCGCTGGCCGTCGCCGGGATGATGCTGGCGGTGACGGTGACCGTGTCGGTGGCGGTGGCGCAGTTGGCCGGGCTGTTCTTGTCGCACAGCTGATAGACGATGGAGTAGCTGCCCGGCGGCAGCGTGGCGGTCGTCGTCACCGCGCCGGTGGTGGTATTGAGACTGAGGCCCGCCGGCCAGGTACCGGACTGCGCGACGGTGGCATTGCCGCTCGCACCGAGCGTGGCCGGTGAACCGTTGACCGTCCCACCGGCGGCGACGTTGGCGATCGGTGTCGAGGGTGTACCGGCGACCGCGCTTCCCGTCGCGCTGACCGGCACGATGCTGGCGTTGACGGTGACGGTGTCGGTGGCGGCGGCGCAGTCGGGCGGGGTGTTCTTGTCGCACAGCTGGTAGACAACCGAATAGCTGCCGGGCGCGACGGCGGCGGTGGTGGTGATCGCGCCGGTCGTGGTGTTGAGAGTAATCCCTGCCGGCCAGCTACCGGACTGCGCGACCGTGGCATTGCCGGTTGAGCCCAGCGTCGCCGGCGAGCCATTGACCGTGTCGTTTGCGGCGACGTTGGCAATCGGGGTCGATGCCGTACCCGCAGTCGCCGAGCCGCTTGCCGACACCGCATTGATGTAAATGACAGTGTTGGGGCCGGAGCTGGCGCAGGAGCTCGCGGGCGTGCAGCCTGCGCCGGGCGTCGGCGGGTTGCTGCCGCCGGTGGGATCGACGGAGGCGTAATTGGTGACGCTCGCGCCGCCCGCCGCGACCGGTGCGCTGACGGTGACCGCTATCGTCGAGGTGCCATTGATTGCAATCGTGCCGCCGGCAAAGGTGCAGGTAATGAGGGACGAGGCATTGGTGCAGGTCCAGTTGGTGCCGATGGCCGAAACAAAGGTGAGATTCGACGGCAGCTGGTCCTGTACTTCGGCCGTGGTGGCGGCTGCGACTCCCGAATTGGTGACGGTGAGCGTGTAGGTGGAGTTGACGCCGACCTTCAGCGCCGGCGAGGGCGCGGACTTGGTCACCGACAGCACCGCGGTCTTCCTGGTGTTGGTGAACATGCAGGAGATCTGGTCGCCGTAGGCTTCCGCGGGGAAGACGTAAGACGACACGGGATCGTTGGTCGGCAGCGGCGTCGAGGAACCGCTGGTGGCATTGGTGCATGTCAGGCTCGGCCAATACGCCGCGAGCGTGCTGCCGCTCCCCGGCGCCATGGCCTCGCTCACCGTCAGGGACTCGGACGTCGAGATGAACGACGAGGTCGGGCCGAACGGGCCGTTGCCGCTGCCACTGGAGGTGGCGGTGCCGAGGACCGTGCCTGAGGAAGTCGAGCTGACGCTGTAAGTGAACTGATCGGTGGCGTTGGTTCGACCGCCAACCAGCGTCTTGTTGAGCGAGAGGGTCGCGTAGCGCAGCCCAAACATCGTCCCTTGCAGGCCGCCGGCAACGAGTTGGGTCGTCACCTGAGTGGGACTGCTCGATCCGACGATGTACGCGCCGACCGTGCCACCCACGCCGGTTTCGGTGTAGGTGGCTCCGGTGTTGGTTACGGTCGGGTAAACGGCGCCGCCGCCGACCGGGGTGACCTGGTCGAGCTGCAGCCAGTTGCCGCCGTTGGTTGTCCACGCCAGCGACTCGCCGCCGTTGGTGGACTCGCCATCCGCGGCGACGAACATGTAGGTCGCGCCGCCGGTCACGCCGGGCGGTGGCGTGACCGTGATGGACGATAAGGTGACCGTTACGGTGGAACCGTTGGTGGCGGTGTAGAGGACCGGCTTCCCGGGGATGCCGATAAATGCGCTCTGGCCCATCGCAGCGCCCGACCACGAGGGAGCCGCCACCGGGGTGAGGGCGCTGGTGGCCGTCGAGCTGACCGTGGCGACGAAGCTGAGCGTCGTGCCGTCAGGGGTCGTGAAGGTGAAAGCCTGGCCGCCGGCAGCGCGCGCCAGAGTGTCGCTGTAGCTGCTGAAATCGAGCCAGCAGTAAGTGGTCCAGTCGGCCGGCGGATACGGTCCGGGGCTCGCCGCGGGAGCGCAGGTTGCGGCCGAGGCGCTCCCTCCGCCCGCGTACAGCACGAGCGCGCCAACGACCAGCGTCAGTGCCGAGTATCGAGAACCTTTACCGAACACACTCGTGCAGTTCCGCCACGACCCGGGGATAACCCCAGGCCATGGATCCGGAAACCCCCCCGATCAGCCGTCCAGGTGCTGATAGTCAGGAGCGGTGAGTGCGGCGGCCACGCTGCCTATCACAGGCGCACGTCCGTTCCGATAGGCGGAGAGGAGATTTGGTCAGATGTGAGACGCGGCTCTCATTTTCCGTGGCAGATCAGTCCTTTACAGAACAGATCTCGCGGGTCTTCGAGCCCTTCCGGAGGGCCCCGGCTTAAGGATCCGCCGAGCCGGCGCCTTACATGTCGCCCGCGGCGCCGTACGGCTTGACGCTCTCCGCTACCGAATCCGCGATGTGCTCCTTGGTGACGACGCCGACTACGTCGGAGGCGCGCGGCACCCGGTGCCCGGGGCGCACCACCACGGTCATCAAGGCCTTGCGGCGCCAGAAGCGCGTGATGACATCGAACATGATGTCGTTCTCCTGCGCGACCGTGTAGCGCTCGTTGGCGAGACTGCCGAGCGTTACGCCCGTGTAGGCTCCCTCGAGGCCTTGCCGCAGCGCCGTGTTCACCCGCAGCGTGCCCACGATCCGCTCGCCGTCGGTCACCACGATGTGGCGCAGCCGGTGGTCCTGCTCCGGCATGCGCAGGAACTCATCGAAGCCGGTGTCCTGCGGCAGCAGCAGAAAGTCCCGTTCCATCACCTCGGACACCGGCCGCACCAGGAACATGTTGGCGTGCATCGCCTTGGGAATGAAGTGGCGGCGCGCGACCAGCTTGATGGTGTAGATGTTCTCGGCGCTCAGCATGCGGCGCACGCCGATGGCGACTGCCACGGCGACGATCATCGGCATCACGATCTCGTAGTCGCGCGTCATCTCGAAGATCATGGTGACCGCGGTCATGGCGGCACCGGTGGCGCCACCCACCATCGCCGCCATGCCCACCATGGCAAAGGCCGGAACCGAGATGTCCGGCACGGCCAGGAAGTGGTTGGCGAGTGCGCCGAGCGCACCGCCCAGAGTTGCGCCCATGAAGAGCGACGGCGAGAACACTCCGCCCGAGGAGCCCGAGCCGAGGCTGGCGGAAGTCGCCGCCAGCTTGCCGGCGTACAGCAGCACCATCAGCGGCCCGCTCGCGAGGCCGCCGAGCACGATGTCCTGAATGGTCGAGTAGCCGACGCCGTCGATGTGATAATGCCCGGTGCCGAGCAGGAACGCATACATCATGACTCCGACGCCCGCCATGCCGACGGCGTGACGCAGGTAGGGATTCGCGATCCGCTCGAAGAAGCTCTCGGCACTGTGCAGGCCGCGGATGAACGCGGTCGCGCCGCAGCCGCACACGGCGCCGACCACCACGCACAGCAGCACCGCCTGGAGTGAGCTGGTCGAGTTCGAGAGGATGAGCTGCGCCGGCACCTCGAACGCCGGCCGGGCGCCGAGAAACGATCGGCCGATGAAGGTGGCCGTGCCGGTGGCGAGCGCCACCGGCAGGAAGGTGCGCACGCTCACTTCGGGCATCATCAGCTCGATGGCGAACATCACACCGCCGATCGGCGTGTTGAAAGTTGCCGCGATGCCGGCGCCGGCGCCGGCCGCGACCAGCGTGATGCGCTGCCAGGCCTCCAGGCGCACGATCTGCCCGGTAGTCGAGCCGAGCGACGCGCCTATCTGGATGATGGGACCCTCGCGGCCCACCGAGGAGCCCGAGCCGATGGCGAGCGCCGAGGCCAGTGACTTGACCGCCGCGACCACCGGCCGGATCTTGCCGTCGCGGTAGAAGATCGCGTCCATGACTTCGGGTACGCCGTGGCCGCGCGCCTCGGGGGCAAATTTCGTGACCAGCAGCACGACGCCGAGGCCGCCGACTACCGGCACCAGCATGATGGCCGGGCCCAACGGGCTCGCCGGGTTGTAGACATTGGCGTTGTAGACGGCGGACAGCCGGCCGTAAAAGAGCAGGTTATGGATGACGGAGATCAGGTCGCGGAAGACGATCGCGCCGAAGCCGGTCACGATACCGACGACGACCGCGAGCAGCGACAGCGCCAGGAGTCCGAGAGTTCGTTGCGAGACGCCGTCCTGCTGCATGAGCGCGAAGTCGCTAGGCGG
The DNA here is from genome assembly GCA_035603345.1 of Steroidobacteraceae bacterium. Classification (GTDB taxonomy): domain Bacteria; phylum Pseudomonadota; class Gammaproteobacteria; order Steroidobacterales; family Steroidobacteraceae; genus 13-2-20CM-66-19. The sequence goes on from DATNKO010000066.1 coordinate 60,807, forward strand.
GAAGCGCGACGCCCGACAGCCGCTCGCACTCGCTGAGCAATGCCTCCTGCGTGTCGACGTTGCGGGCGACGGGATTCGGTTCGCGACGCTTCTGATGATAGAAGCACTCGCCGGTCGAGCGCGCCAGCTTGTCGTCGCTCGTCGCCAGCCACGCCTGAGTGATGTAACCCTGTTCCAGATCGTCGGGCGCCGACGGACCGCCCATCCTGGTGGCTACCCAGCCGGGCTCGAGCGCATTCGACAGCACGCTCTTCCAGCGCCGTGCGACGGCAAAGGCAAGCAGCACGTCGCACAGCTTGCTCTCCGCGTAGGCGCCTGAGCCGTCCCAGCGCCGCCTGGTCCACAGCAGATCGTCCATCTGCGGCCGCACGCCGCGCTGCATGCCCGAGCTCAGATAGATGAGCCGGTGCGGGCGCTCGATGAGCGCCGTCAGCAGGTAGGGCGCGAGCACGTTGACTGCAAAAACGTTCGGCACCCCGCGGTCGCTCTCGACGCGCCGGACCTCGCGGTAGCCGATGCCGGCGTTGTGAATGACGGCGTCGAAGCGGCCGAAGCGGTTCACGCCCTCGGCGACCGCCCGCATGCCGGCGATCGTCGACAGGTCGCCGGTCACAGCGCCGAGCGCGCCTGGCGCCGCCTCCAGCGCGTCGCGGCTGCGCTTGTCGTTGCGCCCGTGCACGAGCACCTCGTGCTTCTGCCGGATGAGAAGCTGCGCGGCCATCAAACCTAAGCCATCGGCGGAACCCGTGAGGAAGATGCGCGCCATTGCGAGCCTCCTTGCGCTGTCAGTTCCCGACCCAGGACTCCGTCGGCACATCTGCGGGCGCCGGCAGAGAGCGGATGTAGGTGACCAGGGTCCATACGCCTTCGGTCCCCAACACGCCGCCGAAGGCGGGCATGCCCTTGGGCCGCCCGTAGTAGATGGTGCTGAAGACTTCGGCGTCGGATCCGCCGTAGCGCCAGCGTCCGTCGGCGAGATCGGGTCCGACCCAGCCGCTCGCATCGCCGCCGTGGCAGCCGTCGCAGTTCATAGTGGTGAAGAGAAGTGCCCCTTGCTTCGCCACGGCGGCATCGCCCGCGTGCGGGTTGGTCAGCGTCCCACCCGCGGGCGGGGTGCCGCCGGCGGCGAGGTGCGCCTGGTAGCGCACCGCGGGCGGCACCACGCCGGTCGTCGCGCTGGGTGCGCTCTGCCTGGCACAGGAGCACAGCCCGATCGACGCCACGGAGAGCAGCGCCAGCGCTCGCAGCGGCCTCATAGCCCGAATATCCAGACGATGCCGCCCTGGCTGGTGTGCCGGGCGATGTCTTTGAGGAAATCCGCGGGCGCCCGGATATCCGTCGGATCGTCCGAGCGCATGTCTCCCGAGAGCAGCGCCCAGTCCCCGCCGATGCCGGCATAGACGGCGACATACTGCCGGCCGTCCGGTGCGCGGTAGCTGATCGGGTTCCCGACCACTCCCGAGCCGACCTTGAACTTCGACAGTACTTTTCCGCTGCGGGCATCGGCCGCGACGAACCAGCCGTCGAGCGTGCCGTAGAAAACGACATCGCCGCCGGTGACCAGCGCGCCGCTCCAGTTGGGGAACGGCTCCTTGTTCTCCCACACCTTGACGCCGCGCGCGGCGTCCCAGGCGATGAAGCTGCCGAGATAGCCGCCGGGACCGCCGCTGTAGGGGCTCGTGACTCCCATGTAGGGAGTGCCCTTGAGGTAGTTCGCGTGCGCGGCCAGGTAGTCCATGCAAAGGTTGTTGGTCGATGTATAGAAGAGATGCGTCCGCGGCGAGTAGGCGGGCGGCGATGCGGGACTCACGCCTCCCTCGAGGCTCGGGCAGATCCCCTTGACGTTGCCATGCGAGACACCGGTCTGTTTCGCAGGGTCGACCGCGGGGCGGCCGGTGGTGAGGTCGACCGACTTCGCCCAGTTCTCGGGGGCAAAGGGCTGAGCGACCAGCAGCCGCCCGCTCGCGCGATCGAGCGTGTAGGCGAACCCGTTCTTGTCGAAGTGCACCAGCGCCTTGACCGTATGTCCGCCGATGGTGAGATCGGCGAGGATCATGGTGCCGGTGGCGTCGAAGTCCCAACTGTCGTGAGGAGTGAACTGGTACGCCCACACGAGCAGGCCGTCGCCGGGCCGGCGCGCGAGCACGCTCGAGGTCCACTTGTTATCGCCGGGTCGATCCTCGGGGTTGTAGGGCCCGGCGTTCCCCGTGCCGTAGTAGATGAGATCGAGCTCGGGGTCGTAGGAGACCGAGCCCCACACCGGTGCGCCGCCGCGGCGCCAGGTGTCGTTTGCCCAGGTGCGCTGTCCTAAGTTGGCGCCGCTGTCGTAGGGCGGCTTGAAGGTGTCGACGCGCACGCCCATGTCGGCGTCCGGCCCGAGGTTGTGCACGGTCCACATCACCTGGCCGGTCGCCAGATCGAGACCCTTCAACCACCCGTAGATCCCGAACTCCCCGCCCGAGGCGCCGACGATCACGCGGTCGCGCACCACCAGCGGCGCCATGGTGACCGTTTCCCCGCTGCCCAAGTCTGCGATCTGCGTCTTCCACAGCTCGCGCCCGGTCTTCGCGTCGACCGCGACCGTGTGCCCGTCGAGGAGGTTGTAGATGATCTTGCCGTCCAGGTAGAACGCGCCGCGATTCACCGAGTCACAGCAGGCGACGCCGATCGCATTGGCGCTTACATCGGGCCGGTACTTCCACTTGAGCGGATAGTCCGCGCGCGTGAGATCGAAGGCGTACAGCACGTTCGGCCACGGGGTGACGACGTACATGGTGTCGCCGACCACCAGCGGCTGTCCCTCGTGACCGCCCAGGACTCCGGTGGAGAACGTCCACACGGGACGAAGGCCGCGCGCATTCTGCGTGCTGATGGAGGCCAGCGGGCTGTAGCGCGTCGCGCCGTAGTCCCTGGACGGCATGGTCCACTCGGCGTCCGTGCGGGCATCCGCCGCCGCGGCGCGTGAGACGCTGCCGGCGCCGAGCGCGGCCAAGCCGTAGAGAAACGCCGTGAGCGATGCGCGGACCATGACTCTCCCTTCAGCGGATCATGTTACTGTCCGGCTGCGCGCCGGCGCACGTCAAGGCCTGAAGTTGCAGAGGAGCCGTAGAAGGTGAGCGTAAGACTGCGATTCTGCGTCTCGTGTGCCTCAATCTCGCTGGCCTTGCTGGCTCTGGGGGCCGGGGCTGCCACACCCGGCGCCCCGGGGGCGAGCGGCATGACGCTCTCGAGCCCGGCCTTCCCGAGCGGCGGCCCCATTCCCGCGCAGTACACGCTCAATCTGTTCGGTTGCCATGGCACCAACCGCTCGCCGGTGCTGCGCTGGAGCGGCGCGCCCGCGGGAACGAAGAGCTTTGCGCTCACGCTGTTCGATCTCGACGAGCGCGGGACGCCGTCCGGCTGGTGGCACTGGGTGGTGTACGACATCCCGCCGACCGTGACCGGGCTCACCGCCGATGCCGGCGCCGCCGGCGGCCGGGGGCTGCCGCAGGGGGCTTCCCTGGGGCGTGTCGACACCGGGCACGTGAGCTATGACGGACCGTGTCCCGACCCCGGCACCGGTGCGCATCGCTATCTCTTTACCCTGTATGCGTTGAGCGTCGCTAAGCTCCCGGTGCCCGAGAATGCGAGCGGCGCGATGGTGAGCTACACCGTGCGCGACTCCACGCTCGCCAAAGCGACACTCGTCGGTCTCTACCAGACGAAGTAAGCGGTACTCTGCCGGCGATCTGTCAGCGGGTCTCGCGCAGCACCCCGTCGGTGCCCCGCCGCAGCGCATGCAGGTGAGTGGGGAGCGGCGCGCCGGGTTGCTGATCGATCGTCACGCCGTAAGGCCAGCTCGGCGGGGCGATCGCGATATAACGCGCGAAACCGCCGCTGCCGCCCTCGAAACGGGCGAATCCGATGACGATCAAAGCCCCGCTTTCCGGCACCTGATCGAGATTCGCCACTCCCTCGGCCTGTGCGAAGTTATTCTTCAGAATCCAGGTTTCGCCGACGAAATTCGGCGCCGTGTCATCGGTATCGAGTGGCTCGTGGCCGTGCAGCAGCACATGCCGGTCGAGGTACAGGTATTTGAGCGCGGCCAGGCTGACGCCAGGGAAGGGCTGTGCGGTGAAGCGTTTGGGATCATTCCACTTCTTGGACCAGTCGGATCGGATCATGACGACTGATCCGGCCGGAACTGGTCCGTGGCGGCGCTCCCAGTCCTGGATATCCGCAACGGTCGCCTGATAACCGGGATTGCGAGCCACCTTCTGTGCGACGTTGATGACGACCAACGGGCGCACGGCAACGGTCGGCGGAATATCGCTGATCGTCGCTCCATGCTCATTCAGGTGCGCCGGAGGTCCGAACTGGGTGCCGATGTGATCCATGGGCAGATCGTAGGCGGTGATCGCCACACCCAGCTTGTCATAGGTGAAGGGCTCGCCCTTGGCGACCAGACCCGGGATGGCCACGTGCGCCAGCGCCGGCCCCACCTTGAAGTCGACGAACCCCTCACCAAGCGGGCCGCCGGGCGCCAGTGCGTGGGTGAGGTCGATGTACTTGGCGTGAGCGAGCACCGATTCATAGACATTCCACAGACTTGGGTCCGACTCCCCGCGCGGATCGGCGCTCACACCCGTCACCGGCAGGACACACAACGCCGCAGCGATCGGGCACACCACTTTCCAGCACATCGCAAAACCTCCTTCAGGGTGACCAGACGGGCGGCGTCAGCCGGCGCTTGCCGTCGGTCGAGAGCGTAACACCGGGCTCATCGAGCGCCTCGCGATCCCACAGCTCGCAGGTCACCTGCCGATGGCGCTGGTCGAGGGCCTCGCAGTAATTGGTGTAGAGACACAGCCGGACGTCCGCGCCGCGGCCGCTCGCGACCTTGCGGAACCAGTCGGGGTCGGCGAGCGCCTGTCGGGCAAAGCCGATGATGTCGGCCTGGCCTCGAGCGAGTACGGCCTCTGCCTGCTCGAAGCTGTGAATGCCGCCCGCAGCGACCACCGGAGTGGCGAGACCCCGGGCGCGCAGCGCCGCCCGAATGCGCGCGGTATCGGCGAGATTGCGTCCGAACGGACCGCGCGCGTCGGAGTAGTAGGAGGGCATGCACTCGTAGCCGCTGCGCCCGGTGTAAGGGTAGGCGGCTTCCCCGACCTTCGGTTGCTTCGCGTCGTCGAACTTGCCGCCGCGCGACAGCGACAGGTAGTCAAGTCCCGCGCCTGCAAACTCGCACCCGAAATAGACGGCGTCGTCGGCGCCCGAACCACCCGCGACGCACTCGTCGGCGAGAAAGCGGCAGCCGACCGGGAAGTCTCCGCCAACCTCCGCACGCACCTGCCGGATGACCTCGAGCGGCAGCCGCACGCGGTTGGCGAGCTCGCCGCCGTAGCCGTCGTTGCGGGAGTTCAGCCGCGAGAGGAAGGACGCCAGGGTGTAGGCATGCGCGAAGTGCAGCTCCACGCCGTCGAAACCCGCGGTGCGCGCGCGGCGCGCGGCCGACGCGAATAGCGGCGGGAGCGTGCGCGGCAGCGTGCGGATGTGGTCACGCTCCGTATCGGTCACCCGCTCGCGTGCCCCGAATTCCAGCGCCTCGAGCTCGCGCGCCGTCAGAACCTCGGCCAGCTGCGCCGCCGGCAGCGACTTGAGCCAGGCGCGCACCTGAGCGTCTGCGGCCGGTACGTCGATGTCGGCTTGCTGACTTTGGCCGAAGGCCTGCCGGTGCCGATCGCTGATCGCCAGAAACTCCGCGAAGTACCGCGCGGGGTCCGGACGACGACGGATGGCGAGGAAATCGATGACCTGGATGAAGAGACGGGTGTGGCCGTCGCTCGCCTCGCGCACGGTCTCGACGAGCTTACGCAGCCCCGGCAGGAAGCGATCGTCGCCGATGCGCAGCAGCGGTCCGCTCGGCACGTCGCGAATGCCGGTCGCTTCGACAACGAGTGCGCCCGGGCGGCCGCGGCCGAATGCGCGGTACCACTCGAGCACCTCCGGGGTGACGAAACCATCCTCACTCGCCCGCCACGGAACCATGGCCGGCACCCAGGTGCGCTGACTCAGGCTGACGCCACCCACCGCGACCGGCGAGAACAGCCGCGAGCGCGCCGCTTCGTCCGCCGTCGGCCAGCGCCCGGCGTGCGGGTCGTGCCGGATGCGCTCGGGGGGTCGCCACATCAGCCTTCAGCCCGAGCCGTCCGGAACCACCGCGGTCGCTTCGATCTCCACCTTGGCCTGCGGCTCCATCAGCGCCGTCACCTGCACGACGCTCATCACCGGGAAGTGCCGTCCCATCACCGCGCGGTAGGCCGCGCCGATTTCTTCCAGCTGGGCCAGGTACTCGGTGCGGCTGGTGACGTACCAGGTCAGCCGCACGATGTGCGCAGGTGTGGCACCCCCTTCGGCCAACACCGCACGGATGTTCTCGAGCGACTGCTGCACCTGCGCCGCGAGGCTGGTACTGTGAAAGTGCCGCTGCGCATCCCAGCCGACCTGGCCCGCGACATAGATCTGCCGCCCACGGGCGGTGATGCCGTTGCTGTAGCCACGCGGCGCAGCCCAGTCGGGCGGCTGCAGGATCCCGGGCAGGGTTGTGCTCATGGCTGCCCTTCCGAGGTCAGTTCTGCCGAGCTCAGCAGCTCGCGGGCGATGATCAGCTTCTGCACTTCGGTGGCTCCCTCGTATATGCGCAAGGCCCGGATCTCGCGGTACAGCCGTTCGGGGACCGAACCGTGCACCACGCCACGGCCGCCGAAGAGCTGCACGGCCCGGTCGATGACGCGCTGCGCGGATTCGGTTGCGGTCATCTTGGCCATCGCGACCTCGCCGGTCGCAGCCTCGCCGCGATCGCGCCGCCACGCGGCCCGGTAGGTCAGTAAGCGCGCCGCCTCGATCTCGGTCGCCATGTCGGCGAGCGCCGCCTGGGTCAGCTGCAGGTCCGCGAGCGTCCGGCCGAACATGCGCCGCGCGCGCACGTGGCGCAGCGTCTCATCGAGCGCGCGTTGCCCGAAGCCGAGCGCCGCGCCCGCCACCGAGGTACGGAACACGTCCAGAGTCCGCATCGCGAGCTTGAACCCGTCGCCTTCCGCGCCGAGCCGTTGCGCCGCCGGAATGCGACAGGCCGAAAACCTGAGCGTCGCGAGCGGATGGGGCGCAGTCGCCTCGATGCGCTCGCCGACGGAGAAACCGGGGGCGCCGCGGTCGACGACGAAAGCGCTGATGCCGCTCGAGGCCGTCGAGCCGTCGGGGCGCAGCTGCGGATCGCTGGTGCGGGCGAACACACAATAAAAATCCGCGATGCCGCCGTTCGAGATCCAGGTCTTGGCGCCGTCGAGTACGTACGAGTCGCCGTCGCGTCGTGCCCGGCACGCGAGCGCTGCGACGTCCGAGCCGGCCTCGGATTCCGAGAGCGCGAAGGCCGCGATGCTCTTCCCCGAGATCACGGGCGGCAGATAGCGCGCCTTGAGCGCCTCCGAGCCCGCAAGTGAAATCGGACCGGCACCCAGGCCCTGCATGGCGAACGCGAAATCGGCGAGCCCGTCGTGCCAGGCGAGAGTCTCGCGGATCAGGGCGAGGGCGCGTACGTCGAAGCGACCGGCGGCGCCCGCGCCCGCGGGTACCGAGTAGCGCGTCCATCCGGCGCGCCCCAGCGCCTCGACCCGGGTGCGGCAGGCCGCATCGACCGCATCGCGGCTCTCGGCGTGAGGCTCGCCGCCGAGCTCGCGCGCCGCCCACTCAGCCAGGCGCCGGGCGAGCTCGCGGTGCTCCGGCTCGAAGAACGGCTCCTCCAGGAACGCTCGGGCGTGCACTCAGTTGCCTTCGAACTGCGGCGGCTGCTTGGCGAGAAATGCGCGGTAAGCGCGCTGGAAATCCTCGGTCTGCATGCACACGGCCTGCGCCTGCGCCTCGGCATCGATCGCCAGGTCGAGCGGCATGTGCCACTCCTCGTGCAGCATTTTCTTGGTCATGGCGTGCGCGAACGTCGGACCCGCGGCGAGCTCGGCGGCGAGTGCGGTCGCGCCCTCGAGCAGCTCCTCGGGAGCGACAACACGGTTGAAGAAGCCCCACGAGAGGCCTTCTTCGGCCGACATCACCCGGCCGGTGTACAGGAGCTCCGCCGCCCGGCCGTAGCCGATCAGGCGCGGCAGCAGCGCGCACGCTCCCATGTCGCAGCCGGCGAGGCCGACGCGCGTGAACAGAAACGCGGTCCTGGCACGCGCCGTGCCGAGGCGGAAATCGGCAGCCATGGCGAGAATCGCGCCGGCGCCGGCGCACACCCCGTCCACCGCGGCGACGATCGGTTGCGGGCAATGGCGCATCGCTTTCACCAGATCGCCAGTCAGGCGCGTGAACTCGAGCAATCCCGGTGCCGAGCGCTGCGTGAGCGGGCCGATGATCTCGTGCACGTCGCCGCCGGAGCAGAAGTTGCCGCCCGCGCCGGTGAGCACGATGGTACGCACATCGCTCGCGGAGCCGAGCGCACGGAACAGGTCGCGCAGCTCCGCGTACGACTCGAACGTGAGGGGGTTCTTGCGCTCGGGGCGGTTGAGCGTGATGCGACCGACGCGCCCGGTGCGCTCCCACAGGAAATGCTTCGGCTGCGGCGCAAACTCGCTCATGGGGCTACTCCGCTCGGTCGCTCGAACTGACGCTGATGTGGCGCTTGAGCTCGCCCAGGAGCGCGACCAGCTGGCCCTTGTCGCGACTGCTCATACGCTCGAACAGCGCGATCACCCACTGCTCGTGCTCGCCCGCCATACGGCGGAACTGGCGCTCGCCCTCGGCAGTGAGCCGCACGCGGTAGACGCGCCGGTCAGCGGGGTCCACCTCGCGCACCACCAGGCCTTCCTTCTCGAGCCCGTCGGTGATCCCGGTAACGTTGCCCCCGGTCACCATCATGCGCTGCGACAGCTCGCTCATCTTAAGGCCCTGTGGCGCGCGCTCGAGCTGCGCCATCAGGTCGAAGCGCGGGAGCGTGGTGGCAAAGTTCGCCTGCAGGTTCTGACGCACGATGTTCTCGATGCGGTTGGTGCAGCTGAGCATCCGCAGCCACAGCCGCACCGACAGATGGTGGTCGTCGCGGATGCGCGTCTCGGCATCCACGTGGCTGTCGATGAGCTTCAGTCGTCCCTTGTCCCTGGGCATCAGGTCACCTCGCCGCCCGAGAGGATCAGGCTCTGCCCGGTCACGCTCTCGGCGCCGGGGCGGCACAGCCACAGCACCGCATGCGCCACTTCGCGCGGCTCGATCAGCCGGCGCTGCGGGTTGGTCGCGAGCAGCGCCGCGAGCGCCTCGCTCTCGCTGCGCCCGGTCTTGCTGCGGATGTTGGCGATCGCGTTCTTTACGATGTCGGTATCGACGTAGCCGGGGCAGACCGCATTCACCGTCAGGTTGCGGGTCGCGTACTCGAGGGCGAGCGCGCGTGTCAGGCCGACGACGGCATGCTTCGAGGTGACGTAGGCGGAGAGGTAGGCGGCACCGCGCAGGCCCGCGGTGCTCGCGATGTTGACGATCCGGCCGAAACCGGCCTTCAGCATGTCGGGCACCGCCGCGCGCGCACACAGGTAAGTGCCGGTCAGGTTCACCGCGAGGATCCGCTCCCACAGCGGTGGAGCGGTGTCGACGAACTTGGCGCTGACCGCCTGGCCGGCATTGTTGACGAGGATGTGTACCGCGCCGAAGCGCGCGCGCGCTGCGGCGAACGCGCGCTCGACGGCGGCTGCGTCGCTCACGTCGGCGGGCACTGCGAGGGCCTGCTCGGCCCCGAGCCGCTCCGCCACGCTCTCGAGCTGCGCGGCGTCGCGGGCGAGCAGCGACACGCGCGCCCCGTCGGCTACCAGCGCCTCGGCCACGACCGTACCGATCCCGCGGCTCGCCCCGGTGACGACCGCGTGTCTGCCGGCGAGAGCTGCCAGCGCCGTCATGCGGCGTCCCCGGACTGTGCCAGGCGCGCGAGGTTGCGTTCGAGCTGCCCCTTGCCCGAAAGGTAGGGCTTCGGCCACCACTGCGGCTCGTAGCCCTGTCGCGCCGCGGCCTCCAGCGTCCAGGCGGGATTGGTGAGGTGGGGCCGCGCCAGCGCGCAGAGGTCCGCGCGTCCGGCGGCGATGATCGAGTTGACGTGGTCGGGCTCGTAGATGTTGCCCACCGCGAGGGTGGCGATGCCGACCTCGTTGCGGAGCTGGTCCGCCAGCGGTGTCTGCCACATGCGGCCGTAGAGCGGCTTCTGCCACGGCACCGTCTGCCCGGTCGACACATCGATGAGATCGGTGCCGGCCGCCTTGAAGGCACGCACGATCGCCAGCAGGTCGGCATCCGAGAGGCCGCCGTCCGCCCAGTCGCAGGCCGAGAGTCGCACGGCGAGGGGCTTCTCCTCCGGCCATTCGGCGCGCACAGCGGCCAGCACCTCGAGCGGGAAGCGCAGCCGATTGTCGACGTCGCCCCCGTAGGCGTCGCTCCTGTGATTGGTGAGCGGCGAGAGAAACGAGGCGAGCAGATAGCCGTGGGCCATGTGGAGCTCCAGCATGTCGAAGCCAGCCTGCGCACCTAAGCGCGCGGCGTGCACGAACTCGCGGCGCACCCGCTCCATGGCGGCGCGGTCCATCTCGAGTGGCAGCTGGCTGATACCGGCAAAATAGGGCAGCGGGGAGGGGGCGAGCACTGGCCAGTTGTCAGCAGGGAGCGGGTGGTCGGGGTCTTCCCAGCCGAGTTGCGTCGAGCCCTTGCGGCCGGAGTGTCCGAGCTGCAGACAGAACTTCGCCTGGGAGTTGCCGTGCACGAAGTCCACGATGCGCGCCCAGGCCGCGCGCTGCGTTTCGTTCCACAGCCCCGTGCACCCAGGTGAAATGCGCCCCTGCGCCGACACGCAGGTCATCTCGGTGTAGAGGAGGCCGGCGCCTCCCAGAGCCCGGTGGCCGTAGTGCACCAGGTGCCAGTCTCCCGGCACGCCGTCCACCGCGCTGTACTGCGCCATGGGAGAGACCACCACCCGGTTGACGAGCGTCATGCCGCGCAGCGTGAAGGGCAGAAACATGGGCGGACGCGCCTCGGCGGCGCCGCCGCGGCTCGCCAGCCAGCGCTCGTAGTCCGCCACGAAGCGCGGATCGCGCACCTTGAGATTGGCATGCCCGATACGCTGACTGCCCGTGAGGAGGCTGTAGGCGAATTGCTCGGGCTGCAGGTGCACGTAGCGCGCGACGTTCTCGAACCAGTGCATGCGGTTGCGCGCCGCGCTCTGCAGCCGCAACACCTCGGTGTGCCGCTCGTCGTAGTAGGCGCCGAGCGCCGCCTCCAGCGTCGCGGCGCAGGTCACGTGCCGCGTGAGCGAGATCGCGTCCTCCATGGCGAGCTTGGTGCCCGAGCCGATGGAGAAATGCGCGGTATGGGCCGCGTCGCCGAGCAGCACGAGCCTGCCGTGATGCCAGCGCTTGCACAGCACGCGATGGAAGTTGAGCCAGGCGGAACCGCGCAGATGAAGGGCGTTGCTCTCGAGCGCGTGGCCGCCGAGGTAGCGCGCGAACAGCCGCTCGCAGAACTCGATCGACTCCGCGGTGCTCGCCCGGTCCAGGCCGTGCGCCCGCCAGGTCTCCTCGCGCGTCTCCACGATGACGGTGGAGAGATCGCGGCTGAACTGGTAGGCATGGATCTGAAACCAGCCGTGGGGTGTCTCCTCGAACGCGAACGTGAACTCGGCGAAGGGGCAGGTGGTCCCCAGCCAGATGAAGCGGCACTTGCGCACGTCGACGTCGGGCTTGAAGACGGCCGCGTGACGGGTGCGCGTGCGGCTGTTGACCCCGTCGGCGGCGACGATGAGGTCGGCGTCGGCGAACGCGGCTTCGCTTTCGACCTCGTGCTGGAACTGCTGGTGCACGCCGAGCTCGCGGGCGCGCTGCTGCAGCAGCCCGAGCAGGCGCTTGCGGCCGATGCCGCAGAAGCCGTGACCGCCGCTGGTCAGCCGCCGCCCGCGGAAGTGGATGGCGATATCGTCCCAGTGGTGGAAGTTCGCGAGGATCGCCCCGTGCGTGGCGGGGTCGGCGGCGCGGAAGTTCTCCATGGTCTCATCCGAGAACACCACCCCCCAGCCGAAGGTATCGTCCGGGCGGTTGCGCTCGTACACTTCGATCCGGGCTGCCGGCAGGGCCTGGCGCAGCAGGATGGCCGCGTAGAGTCCCGCAGGGCCGCCGCCCACGCAGACGATTCGTCGCATATCGGCGGTTGTCCCCCGTGGGCGACCCTATTGCGCCCGTGCGCCGTATGTTATATTGCCAGTTACTTCAGGTGTCAATCATTTCCATCGGGCGCGACACAGCGTCTCACCTGCGAGGGGGCTCATGAGCACGACCACACAGACCCCGGGGAAGTCCTCAGACGCGCTCGCGCAGCTCATCGCCGGCATCGTCGGCGGCAGCATTCGCGTCGTGGACCTGACCGTACCGCTGGAGCCCTCGACCCCCACCATCCGCTTGCCGCCGCAGTTCGCGCCGTCGAAGTCCTTCACGCTGGAAGAGATCTCGCGTTACGACGCGCGCGGCCCGGCCTGGTACTGGAACAACATCGCCTGCGGTGAGCACACCGGTACGCACTTCGATGCGCCCGTTCACTGGGTGACCGGCAAGGACTATCCCAACAACGCGACGCACAACATCCCGGTGGACCGCTTCATCGGCCCGGCGTGTGTCATCGACGTGGCGCGGCAAGCGAAGGAGAATCCGGACTTCCTGGTGACGCGCGCGACGGTGGAGGACTGGGAGAAGCAGCACGGCCGTATCCCCGCGCACGCCTGGGTGCTGATCCGCACCGACTGGTCGCACCGCGTGAGCGCCCATGAGTTTCTCAACATCGCCGCCGACGGCGCCCATACTCCGGGCTTTCATCCGCAGGCCGTGCCGTTCCTCGCCAAGGAGCGCGACATCCTCGGCGTCGGCGTCGAGACCGTTGGTACCGATGCGGGTCAGGCGCCGACCTTCGACCCCATGTTCCCCTGCCACACCATCATGCACGGCTCGAATCGCTTCGGGCTCGCGAGCCTCACCAACCTCGACCAGCTGCCGCCCACCGGAGCGGTGGTGATCGCGCCGCCGCTGAAGATCGTCAACGGCTCGGGGAGTCCGCTGCGCGTGCTGGCGCTGGTTCCGGGCTGAGAGCCGCTCGCCATGGCCGAGCGCTCGTTCGCCAGGGAAGTTCAGTCGCTGCGCCTCGGGCGCGGGGCGGAATTCCGCGGCGAGGGCATTCTCGCCGTCACCAAGGCGCTGCTGCAGTCCGGGGTCGCCTACGTCGGCGGCTACCAGGGCGCGCCGATCTCGCACCTGATGGACGTCTTGACGGACGCCCAGGAGATCCTCGGCGAGCTCGGCGTGCACTTCGAGTCGAGTGCCTCGGAGGCGACCGCCGCGGCGATGCTGGCGGCCTCGATCAACTACCCGCTACGGGGAGCGGTGACCTGGAAGTCGACCGTCGGCACCAACGTCGCCTCGGATGCGCTCGCCAACCTCGCCTCCGCCGGCGTCAAGGGCGGCGCGCTCATCGTCCTCGGCGAGGACTACGGCGAGGGTGCGAGCATCATGCAGGAGCGCACCCATGCCTTTGCGATGAAGTCGCAAGTGTGGCTGCTCGACCCGCGCCCGCATCTGCCCGAGATCGTGCGCGCGGTGCAGCTCGGCTTCGAGCTCTCCGAGGCGAGCCACACGCCCGTGATGCTCATGCTGCGCATCCGCGCCTGCCACGTCTATGGCCGCTTCACGGCCGAGGACAACCGCCGGCCGGCGTTTGCGCCGCAGGAGGCGCTCGCGCACCCGCAGCGCGACTACGGGCGCATCATCCTGCCGCCCTCGACCTACGCGCAGGAGCGCGAGAAGATCGAGCAGCGCTTGCCCGCCGCGCAGCGCTTCATCGCCGAGCGCGGCATGAACGAGCTGCTCGGCGGCGAGGCGGGCGACATCGGCATTGTTCTGCAGGGCGGGCTCTATAACAACGCGCTGCGGGCGCTGGAGCTGCTCGGTTGCGCCGATATGTTCGGTACCAGCCGCGTGCCGCTCTACGTCCTCAACGTCACCTACCCGCTGGTGCCGGAGGAGTGGCAGCGATTCTGCACTGGCAAGCGCGCGGTGCTCGTCGTCGAGGAAGGCCAGCCCGAGTACCTCGAGCAGGCGGCGACCCGGATCCTCACCCAGCGCGAGGTACCCACGCGGGTCGTCGGCAAGGAAGTACTGCCCATGTGCGGCGAGTACACCGTCGATGTGCTGCGCAAGGGGCTGGGCGAGTTCCTCGACCGATGGGCACCGCAGCTGCGCGCCGCGCCCGCGAGCCGCACGCGCGCGCGCGAAGCGCCGCTCGTGCCGGCCGCGAAGCTCGCGGCGCTCGTGCCGCAGCGACCGTCGGGGCTGTGCACCGGGTGTCCGGAACGCCCGTTCTTCGCCGCCATGAAGATCTTGCAGAAGGAGACCGGTCCGCTTCACATCAGCGCGGACATCGGCTGTCACTCGTTCGCGACCCTGCCGCCCTTCAATATGGGCAACAGCATCATGGGCTACGGCCTCGGAGCTGCCGCCGCGTCGGCGTTCGGGCCGCCGACGGCCAAGCGTGCGGTCTCGGTCATGGGCGACGGTGGCTTCTGGCACAACGGCCTGACGAGTGGCATCGGCAACGCGGTCTTCAACAAGCACGATGACCTGACCATCATCATCGACAACGGCTACTCGGCGGCGACCGGCGGCCAGGACATTCTCTCCTCGCGCGGTGCCGGCGCGCACCGGCAGGGCAACCACTCGATCGTCGATGCCGTGCGGGGCGTCGGCGTCAAGTGGGTGCGGCACACGCGCACCTACGATATGCGTGGCACGCTCAAGGTGCTGCGCGAGGCGCTGCGGACTTCCGCGGGTGGCCCCAAGGTCATCGTCGCCGAAGGGGAGTGCCAGTTGAATCGCCAGCGCCGCGTGCGGCCGCTGATGAAAAAGGCGATCGCGGCCGGCGAGCGCGTCGTGCGCGAGCGCTTCGGCGTCGACCCCGATACCTGCACCGGCGATCATTCGTGCATTCGCCTCTCGGGCTGCCCGTCGCTCACGGTGAAGGACAATCCCGATCCACTGCGCACCGATCCGGTCGCGCACGTCGACAACAGCTGCGTCGGCTGCGGGGTGTGCGGCGAAGTGGCGGATGCTGCGGTGCTGTGTCCGTCGTTCTACCGCGCCGAGCTCATCTACAACCCCCGGCCGTGGGATCGCTTCCTCTACAGGGTGCGCGCGGCGTTCATCGGCCGGCTGCAGCGGCGCCGCGAGCACCGGCGGCTGCGCTTGGCGTTGTAGGCGGGGCCGCGCATCATGACCGAGCGAACGATCAAGCTGACGATCGCCGCACTCGGAGGGCAGGGGGGCGGTGTTCTCACGGACTGGCTCATCGAGGTCGCCGAGACCAGCGGCTACATCGTGCAGGCGACCTCCGTCCCCGGGGTCGCGCAGCGTACCGGAGCCACGATCTACTACCTCGAGTTCTTTGCGCGAGCGGCGGCGGATAAGGCCGGCCGCGAGCCGATCATGGCGCTGATGCCGGTCGCCGGTGACGTCGATTGCGTCGTCGCGTCCGAGCTCGCCGAGGCTGGCCGGGCGGTTGCGCGCGGCCTCGTCACACCCGAGCTCACCACGCTGATCTCCTCGACCCATCGCGCCTACGCGATCGGCGAGAAGAGCGCGCTCGGCAAGGGCGAGGCGGATCGCGAGCAGCTGCTCGAGCTGGTGCGCACGCAGGGCAGGCGCACGATCCTCTTTGACATGGAGGAGATGGCCGAGCGTCACCACAGTGTCATCAGCGCCGTGCTGCTGGGGGCGATCAGCGGCGCGGGCGTGCTGCCCTTTGGCAGGGAGACGTTCGAGGACGCCATCCGCAAGAGCGGGCTCGCGGTTGCGACCAACCTCACGGCCTTCGGCGATGCGTTCGCGCGCGCCCAGGCGGGCGGCGGCCGCGATGCCCCGAAACCGGCCGCGGGCCTGCCGCTTTTCGTACCCGAGAAGGCACGCACGCCGGCGTTGCAGCCGCTCCTCGAGCGAGTGCGGGCGCTGCCGCAGGCGCTGCAGCCCTTAGTCCTCGAGGGCGCACGCCGGACACTCGACTACCAGGATCCGGAGTATGCGGCGCTGTACCTCACCCGGGTCGAGCGCATCGCGGCGCTCGATGAGGGCGCGCGGGCCGAGGGCCACGGTCTGACCGAGGCTGTGGCGCGCGGGCTGGCGCTGTGGATGTCCTTCGAGGATCCGATCCGGGTCGCCGAGCTAAAGACGCGCGCGTCGCGCTTCGAGCGGGTACGCGAGGAGATCCGCGCCGAGACCGGGCAGCTCTTCGGCATCACGGAGTTCATGAGACCGCGCGTTCAGGAGCTCGCCGGCACCTTGCCTGCGGGGATCGGGGCGTGGGTGCTGCGCTCGCCGCGCGTGGCGCGGTGGCTTGGCCGGTGGACGGGCGGCAAGCAGATCCGGACCGGTACCGTGAGCGGCTTCCTGCTTCTCTATGCGGTGGCGGGCCTCAAGCGTTGGCGCCGGGGGACGCTGCGCTATAAAGAGGAGAACGCGCGCATCGAAGCGTGGCTGGCCGCGATCGAGCGGCAGGCAGTTTCCGGTTACGCGCTGGCCGTGGAGCTCGCGCGCGCCCAGCGGCTCATCAAGGGCTACGGCGAGACGCACGAGCGCGGCTGGCGCAACTTCTGCACACTCGTAGACCAGCTCGGGCGGCTCGCGGGGCGAGCCGACGGGGCGGCGATACTCTCGCGGTTGCAGGAGGCGGCGCTGGCCGACGAGGAGGGCGAGGCGCTGGCCCGCGAGATTGCGGCCCTGGGCGCGAGGACGGCCGCGAGCCCCAGCCGGGAGCCGCGGGGAGTTCCGGCCTGAAGGCCGGGCAGGGGGAGGGCGCATCGATGGGCACGCGAACGACACAGCTGCGGATCCTCCAGGCGGCGCTCGAGCTCTTCAACGAGCAGGGCACGGCCGCGGTCTCGGCCAATCGCATCGCCGAGCACTGCGGTATCAGCAAGAGCAATCTGCAATACCATTTCGGAAACAAGCGCGAGATCGTCTTTGCGCTCTTCCAGCTGGCGAT
Organism: Steroidobacteraceae bacterium; assembly: GCA_035603345.1. Lineage (GTDB taxonomy): Bacteria > Pseudomonadota > Gammaproteobacteria > Steroidobacterales > Steroidobacteraceae > 13-2-20CM-66-19. The sequence continues at coordinate 77,874 of DATNKO010000066.1, forward strand.
CGAGGAGATGGACGCCGGCTGGTACCGCGACCACCTGGCCCCGACGCTCGAGCACATGGCCGCGATGTTCGTGCGGCAGCTGCAGCTGATACTCAAATATCGCTTCTTCTACCGCGAGCTCGCCGACCTCCTCCGACAGGATCCCCGGCTGCGCCGGCGCTTCGCCTCCAACCGCGAGCGGCGTCTGCGGGAAGTGGAGAAGTTCATGCACGCGCTCGCGAGCGGGGGAGTGATGCGGCTGCCGCCGGATGCGCGTCGGCTACGTTCAATCGTCGACATCACCTGGATCATTTCGGAGAACTGGCTGAACTACGTCGAGTACCACGACCGTGAGATCAGCACCGCGACCATCCTCGACGGCTATTACGAAATCCTCGAGGTGCTGCGGCCCTACCTGTGTGCCGACCCACAGCAGATCACGCAGGAGTCGTATCACACCATCGAGCGACTGGTCCCGCAGCCGGCCTCGCCGCCGGTGCGACTCGCCGGCTGATGCACCAGAACGGGGCGTCGGCCGCACTCAACCATTAGGCCGTAGAGCCTAAAGCGTAGCTGTACAAGCGGCCGACCGTTCGGGAGAGTATTCCCGCATGGCGGACCCTGTTGTTGCGCGGCCGAAACCCTGTCTCGTGACGCTCAAGGGCGGCCGCACTTACTTCTGGTGCCGCTGCGGCCGCTCTGCGAATCAGCCTTTTTGCGATGGATCCCACAAGGGCACCGGCTTTGAGCCGTTGAAGGTGACGCTGCGCGAAGAGGAGGAGGTTCTTCTTTGTGGCTGCAAGCACACAGGCAACGCGCCCTTCTGCGACGGCACGCATACCAACCTGCCGGGCGGCTCGCCGGACGACGATCCGCTGAGCCCCGAGAACCTGCGCGTCCCGCTCGTCACGCGGCGGCAAGGTCCGCGCGCGCACCTGAACGGCGGCTGTTATGTGGTCTCACCGGCGCTCGCCGAACAGCAGGAGCGCGGCCACCTGCGCTACAGCTGCCTGGTGAACGGCGAGCTGGGCGCTCTCTATCAGATGCAGATGTTCTTCGAAGTGGCCGGCGGTGCATCGCCGGTGCTGTCGTTCGGCGAGCGCGACGTGATCCTGTTCGTGTTGGAAGGCGCCGGCAGCGTCAACATCTCGGGGCGGAAGTTCGCGGTCGCCGCGACCGATGGCGTCTACCTGCGGCCGGGCGAGGCGCTCGAGCTCACGCCCGGCGCCGGAGCGCCGCTCAAAGTCTTTGCCCTTGCCTGTCCGCTCGGCGAGCTCGAGTGGCCGGAACGCATGCTGGAGAACTTCGATGCGGCGTGGCCGCAGCGCGTGGTGCCGGTGGACGCCGCGCAGCGCGTCGCGATGGGCCCGCGCTATTTCCAGGTCCTGGTCGATAAGCGTGTCGGCTCGAAGGTAATTACGCAGTTCATCGGCCACATCCCGCAGTCGAAAGCCGCGCCCCACCGCCACCTGTACGAGGAAGCGATCATCGTGCTGTCGGGTGAGGGCTGCATGTGGACCGAGGACTGCAAGGCGCCGGTCGGGGCGGGCGATGTGATCTTCCTGCCGCGCAAGCAGCTGCACTCGCTCGAGGCGACTTCCGAAGGCGGCATGGACGTCGTCGGCGTGATCTGTCCCGGGGACAATCCCAGCATCAATTACTACGACTGAAAGCTCTCAGGGGGTTCCAACGTGCCAACATCAGCAAACGGCGGATTTCGCGTCATCGGCCTGTGCGTCGCGGGGCTTGCGGCGCTCGCGGCGAGCTTCGGCTCCGCGCTGGCTGCCGACACGCAGTCGTCGGATCAGCTCCAGGAGGTCACGGTCACCGCCACCAAGCTCGGCGCGCAGAACGTCATGGACGTGCCGGCCACGATCCAGGCCATCTCGGGCGATGAGCTGCAGCGCCAGAGCGCTTCGGGGATCATGAGCATCGCCGGCGAGGTTCCCGGGCTCTCCATCCAGGACCTCGGCCCCGGGGACAAGAAGTACGTCATCCGTGGCATCAACTCGACGGGCGCATCCACCACCGGAGTGTACTTCGGCGAAGCCGTGATCAGCTCCATCAACGGCGACGACGCCGGTGACGGCGGCGGCATGCAAACCGATATCCGGCTCTACGACATGGACCGCGTCGAAGTACTGCGCGGCCCCCAGGGAACCCTGTACGGCGCGAGCTCGATGAGCGGCACGATCCGTTTTATCCCCAAGGCCCCGGAGATGGATAGTACCGACGGCTATTTGACGGCCGAGGGTTCCGACACTTCGCACGCCAGCGGCAACTACAACGTCAACGGCGCGCTCAATCTGCCGATTGTGGATGGAGTGCTGTCGCTGCGCATGGTCGGCTGGAAGATCTACGACAGCGGCTACATTGACCAGCAACGCGTGGGCGTCGGCGTGACAGAGAACAACTCCGCCGGACAGCCGACAGCGGTCACGCCGCTCGGATTTCGCAACAACGCCAACGACGATGACGTAGGCGGCGCGCGCGCGATCCTGCGCTACCAGCCCAATGACAATCTGACGGTCGACCTCAACTACCTGACGCAGACCGAGACTTCGGACGGCTCATCGCGCTATACGCCGCCCGGCGTCGCCGCCTTCAGCGGCGGCCCGATCCCGCCGATCGAAGGCTGTGATCTTTGCAACACGGACGTGACCCAGAGCCCGTGGGACGACCAAATCAAGCTGTTCGGTGCCACGGCAAATTACAAGACCGGTCTGGGCGTACTGACCGCGACCACGAATCAGCTTAACCGCTCGACGGAGTTCGAGTTCGACTCCACTCCCATTCTCATATCCTTCGGCGTGCCGGTGCCGGCGGAGACCATGGAGCCCCGCAACCGTCAGCTCAACTCGACTGAGGTCCGCTTTGCGAGCGACTTGCAGTCTCCGGTCAATTTTGTGGCAGGCGTATTCCGTCAGCATGATGAGCGGGATCTCGCGGTCCACGTGATCACGACCAATGCCTACGGTCTGCCCAACGGCCCTTTCAGCACCTCGAACGCCGATGACGCTTTGAGCAATCCCGGAGTCGGTACCACGTTCTTCGGTAGCCTGGATCACCGCGATGACACGCAATATGCGGGCTTTGGCGAAGCCACCTGGAAGATTTCAGACGGCTGGACGGCGGTCGGGGGCGTGCGTTACTTCACCGAGCAGCTCACCGGCTACCAGACCCAGACGCATCCCTTCGGCGGCTTCCCGGGGTCTCCGAACCTGGTGCCCATCCCGGACCCGAACGAGACATTTCACAAGGTCACCTGGAAGGGCGATCTCAGCTATAAATTCAGCGAGCAGCTCCTGGCCTACGGCACGGTGTCCACGGGTTTCCGCAGCGGCGGTCTCAATCCGCAGAACGAGCCGTTCGAGCCCATTCCCGGCGCCTTCGCCCCGGACACACTGATCAACTATGAGCTGGGAGCCAAGGGGCGCCTGGAGAATGGTCTGTTCGACTATCAGGCCGACGTCTATCTGATCAACTGGAACAACATTCAGGTGCAGGAGACGACGGCCGACGGGGCCTTTACCTATCTGGGCAATGCCGGCAAGGCCCAGGTCAAGGGTTTTGAGTGGGAGTTCAATCTGCGCCCGATCCACTATCTGACCCTGACTCTTTCCGGTTCTTACCAGGACGCGTACCTCGTCCAGGGAGCAACTCCGGCACAGTACGCGGCCAATCCCACGCTGGGTCTGACCGGCAACGATATTCCCTACGTGCCGAGGTTCCAGGGCTATCTCGGCTTTGATTACACACGCCCCATCGGGGGAGGCTGGAGCGGTGTGTTCGCGGGCGACTGGACCTACCGGGGCCCGGTCGATGCCTATTTCACTTCCAATAGATTCAACATACCACTGAGCTCCTACACGCTGCTGGGTGTGCGGCTGGGGCTGATCAAGGGTCCCTGGAGTGTCGCGCTGTTCGGGCGCAATCTGACTGATCAGCGCGCACAGGTGTCCGCGATCAACACCATACAGGATCCGCACGCGCTGCTGACGGTACAGCCGCGCACGATTGGCATAACGGCTACCTACACTTTCTGAAACACTGCCGTTGTCCGTGCGGTGCCCGCGGCGGCCGCGAGGATGAGTGCCTATGAATCGTCGGAAATTTCTCGGGGCCCTCGGCGCGGCGGGCATCGCGGCCGGCGGCAAGGTGAGCGCAGCCGCTGCCGGCGCTGACTTCGACGCCACCGAGAAAGCTATCGCCGAGCTCAGCCTCGCCCAGGCACAGGGCAGTCTCAGCGCTGAAGCACTCACCCGCAGCTACCTCGGCCGCATCGAGCGCTACGATCGCCGCGGACCGAAGCTCGGCGCGGTCCTCGCCGTCAATCCGGACGCCCTGCGCGCAGCCCATGCTCTCGATGCCGAGCGTCGCGCCGGCAGGTTGCGCGGGCCGCTGCACGGCATACCGCTGCTCATCAAGGACAACATCGAGACCCTCGACCCGATGCCGACGACGGCAGGCTCGCTCGCCCTCGCTACGGCCCGGCACAGCGCGGATGCGCCGATGGCCGCGCGCTTGCGGGCAGCCGGGGCCGTGGTGCTCGGCAAGGCCAACTTGAGTGAGTGGGCGAATGCCCGTTCGAGCCGCTCGGTGAGCGGCTGGAGTGGCGTGGGCGGACAGACGCGATGCCCCTACGATCCGACGCGTAACCCATCCGGCTCGAGCGCCGGACCGGCGGCGGGTACGGCTGCGAACCTGTGCGCCGCCGCGATCGGCACGGAGACCGACGGCTCGATTCTGGCGCCGGCCTCGATCAACGGGCTGGTTGGCTTGAAGCCCACCGTGGGGCTCGTCAGTAGCGCGGGCGTGGTACCGATCACCACACGCCAGGACACGACCGGACCGATGACGCGCACCGTGGCCGACGCGGCACTCCTGCTGGCGGTCATGGCCGAGCCGACGGTGCGCTGGGACGGGATTGCGGCGCTCGAGTCGGCGCCCCGCGGTTTGAAGCTCGGTGTGCTGCCGCCACCGGCTTCCACGCACCCGGAGGTTCTCAAGCAGTCGCATGAATGGCTCAAGCTTCTCGAGAACGAAGGCTGCACGCTCGTCGATCTACCCTCGCCGCCGGGCTGGGCCACACTGCAGGAGGACGAGTACGAGCCGGCACTGTACGAATTCAAGGCGGATCTGAACGCCTATCTCGCGCGCTTCAATGGCACTTTGCCAGTGCGAACGCTGGCGGATCTGATCAGGTTCAACGAGGAGCACGCGGCGACGGAGATGCCCTTCTTCGGCCAGGAGCTGTTCGTCCAGGCCGAGGCTTACGGGCCGCTGACCACCGAGGCTTACCGCAAGGGACTCAGGCACATTGTGGAGGTCGCCGACACCAGGGGCCTCAGCGCCCTGTTCGCCAGATACCAGGTCGATGCGCTGGTGGCCTCCGGTAACGGCCCCGCGGAGCTCATCGATCACGTGTGGGGAGATCGCTTCGAGAACAGCGGGGGCTGGCCGACGATGTGCTCGGCGGCGGCGGTCGTCGGCTGGCCGAGCCTCACCGTGCCCGCCGGCTTCGTGATGGGGCTGCCGGTGGGGATTCACTTCGTGGCACCGCGGTTCAAGGAAGGCCAGTTGCTGCAGATTGGCCGCAGTTTCGAGCGAGCCCGCCAAGCGCGCCGGCCTCCGAATCTGGATGCCCCGGCGCGCAGTGCATGAACTGCGACGCGATCAGCGAGCGTGAGAGCGGCCTGCACCGCAGTCTGGGCAAGACCCAGATCGTCATGATCGGGCTCGGCGGCGCGATCGGCACCGGGCTCTTCATGGGCAGCGGGCTCGCCATCGGCTATGCGGGCCCGGCCGTGATCCTGAGCTACATGCTCGCCGGCTTCGTGGCGCTCGTGATGGTCTTTAGTCTCTCCGAGATGGCGGTCGTGCATCCGACCGCCGGCTCCTTCGGCACCTACGCCGAGACCTACCTCAATCCCTGGGCTGGGTTCGTGGTGCGCTACACCTACTGGATCGCGCAGGTGATCGCAATCGGCGGCGAGGCGGTCGCGGCGGGCCTGTACATGGGATTCTGGTACCCGGACGTGCCGGTATGGATGTGGGCGCTCGGCTTCTGCGCCGTGCTGCTGTACTTCAACTCCCGCTCGGTGAGCAATTTCGGCACGGTCGAATCCTGGTTCGCGCTCATCAAGGTGGCGGCTATCGTACTGTTCATCATTCTCGGGGCCGCGGGCATCTTCGGCCTCGGTCGCCCCGCCATCGGCTTTCACAATCTCAACGGTCTTGCGGGCGGCTTCATGCCCAAGGGGCTGACGGGGGTGTGGATGGCGGTCATCGTCGGCATCTTCTCCTTCAACGGCATCGAGGTGATCGCCGTCACCTCCGGCGAGGCGAAGGACCCGCGGGTGTCGATTCCCGCGGCGCTGCGCACCATGGTGTTCAGGCTGTTCCTTTTTTATGTGCTCGCGATCGCCATCATCGTTACCACGGTGCCGTGGACCATGACCGGCGTGCAGGTGGTCGCGCAGAGCCCGTTCGTCAGTGTGTTCCAGCACTCCGGCATCCGCCACGCCGCCGGCATCATGAACTTCGTGGTGATCAGCGCGGCGCTCTCCAGCATGAACACCAACATCTACCTGTGCTCGCGCATGCTGTTCTCGCTGTCGCGCGGTCGCTATGCGCCGCAGCTGCTCGGGAGCTTGAGTCGCAAGGGCACCCCGGTCGCGGCCATCCTGACCTCCGGCGCCTGCATACTGGTGGCCGCGGCGGTGTCGATCTTCACCCCCAACGCCTACGGCTATCTGCTCGGGGTCGCGCTGTTCGCCGCGATCCTGGTATGGATGTTCATCCTTGCCAGTCACCTGAGCTTCAGACGCCAGCACCGGCCGGAGGACCTGCCGGTGCGCATGCCACTGTTTCCGTGGCTGCAGTACGCGGGGCTCCTGATGCTGGCGGCGGTGCTGGTCAGCATGGGACTGGACCCGAATCTGTACGTGTCCTGGGTCTACGGCGTTCCGTGGATAGTGCTGATCAGCGGCGCCTATTTCGTGTGGAAGGCGCGCCGCCGCCTGGCGCTGTTGCGCGAGGCGCTGCCGTGACGCCGGATTTCACGGCGCTGCGGGGCCGGTTCCCGGTCCTGGCGCGCAAGACCTATCTCAACAGCGGCTCCTACTGTGCGTTGGCCGAGAGTGTGCGTCAGGCTATCAACGCCTACATGGACGACCGGCTGCTGGTCGGCGCGAACTGGGACGTGTGGGTGACGAAGAACGAGGCGGTGAGGGTCGCCATGGCGCGAGTGCTCAGGGCGAGTCCCGACGAGATCGCGGTGACCGCCTCCGCCTCCGCAGGCATCAACGCGCTCGCCAGCGCTTTGGATTTCACCGGCCGGCGCAACAAGGTCGTGGTGAGCGACTTCGAGTTTCCCACCAACGCACAGATCTGGCACGCCCAGGAGCCGCGCGGCGCGCACGTGGTGCACGTGCCGCGCGCAGCCGACGGCTACATACCGCTGGAGCATTTCGCGCGAGCGATCGACGCCGAGACGCAGCTGGTCGCGGTGACCCAGGTGTGCTTTCGTAACGGCGCGCGGCTCGACATTCCCGGCATCGTGCGTCTGGCGCACGCGCACGGCGCCCGCGTGCTGCTCGACTGTTACCAGGCGATCGGCGGCCTCACGGTCGACGTGCGCGCGCTCGATGTCGACTTCGCCGTCGGCGGCATGCTCAAGTACCTGCTGGGAACGGCCGGAATCGGCTTCCTGTACGTGCGCGGCGCGCTGATCCCGAGGCTGCTGCCGACCAATTCCGGCTGGTTTGCGCAGCAGCAGATCACGGCCATGGATATCAGTGCCAACCGGCCGTCGCCGACGGCGCGGCGTTTCGAGGCGGGCACGCCGGCGGTCGTGAACTGCTACGCCGCCGAGGCTGGACTCGACATCATCCTCGAGGTAGGCACCGATGCGATCGAGGCGCGTGTGCGCGAACTGACGCGGCGCTGTATGACCGGCCTGGAGAGCATCGGCTGGCCGAGTGTCACGCCCGCCGAGGACACTCGCCGCGGGCCGATGGTCGCGATCCCCGCGCGTGATACCGCCCGGCTGTTCGCGCGGCTGATGGAGCAGGACATCGTTACCAGCTTCCGCGACGCCAACATCCGCGCCACGATCCACTTCTACAACTCAGACGACGACATCGACACCTTCCTCGCCGCGATGCGGCGCCATCGGGACCAATTCATCATGGAGACCGAATGAACGCCAGTGTTGCCACGCCGCAGACGCGCGCTGCGCCGTTCCCCGTCGAGGCGCTGCGCGGTCAGTTTCCCGCCCTGCAACGCGCCGGCGCCGGCATCTACTTCGATAACGCCGCCGGCGCACAGATCCCGCAGCGGGTGCTGGCGGCGGTCAACCGGCATCTCATCGAGCACAACGTGCAGCGCGGCGGCCGCTACCCGCAGAGCGTGGCGGTCGATCGCACCATCGCGCACGCCCGCGCGAGCGTCGCAGCGTTCGTCAACGCGCGCCGGCCGGAGGAGATCGCCTTCGGCATGAACGCGACCTCGTTCATCCGGCTGATGAGCCTTGCGATCGGCCAGACGCTCACCTCCCGCGACGAGATCATCATCACCGACCTCGACCACGAGGCCAATGTGGCAACCTGGCTGGCACTCGCGCCGCTCGGTGCGAAGTTCCGCTGGTGGCACATGCGCGCGGACGGCTGCCTGCACGCGCACGACCTGGCCCCGCTGCTCACGCCGCGCACCAGGCTGGTCGCCTGCGCGCTCACTTCGAACGCGCTCGGGAGCATTCTCGATGCGCGCGCGGCCGCGGACCTGACGCACGCGGCGGGCGGGGAGATCTTCCTCGACGCGGTGCATTACGGGCCGCACGGGCCGATCGACGTGCAGGCGTTTGACTGTGATTATCTGGTGTGCTCGGGCTACAAGATCTTCGCCCCGCACATGGGGTTCCTGTGGGGGCGCCACGAGCTGCTGGTGCGGCTGCCGACGTTTCGCGAGGATTTCATACCGGACGAGCCGCCCGGAAAGATCGAGGCGGGCACTTTCATTTACGAGAACGTCGCGGGCATGGCGGCCGCCATCGACTATCTCGCCGAGCTCGGCCGCACGCTCGGCGGGCGGAGCGGGCCTGCGGAGGCCGTCGTCTCACGCGAAGACATCCGCCTGGCGATGACCGGCATCCAGGCCTATGAACAGACGCTGTCGCTCGAGCTCCTGCGGGTGCTGCATGACTGCGGCGCCGAGATCTACGGCATTCGCGACCAGCGGCGCCTCGACGAACGGGTGCCGACGGTGTGCTTCAACCTGCCGGGCGTGCTGCCCGCGACAGTGACCGAAGCGGCCGCCGCAGCCGGCATCGGCATCCGCGATGGGCACATGTACTCACCGCGCCTCATGCAGCGGCTCGGGTTGGCGGTCGAGACCGGGGCAGTGCGCGCTTCCCTGGTTCACTACAACACGCGCGCCGAGCTCGAGGAGCTGCACGCGGTCTTGAGAAGTTTGGGCCGGAAGTGAGCGAAAAACCGCCGGTTGTTCCGCATTACAGTCAATTAAATCTCGTGTTCTCCGGCCATTGCCGGTAGGCTTTCGGGCCGGCCCAAGCGGGGGCGCAGCGGGAATTCTGGATGCCACGCCACGGCGGCGGAAATACCACGGTCATTCAGCGCGTGCTCGAGCGGCGCGCGCAGAAGCCGCCGACCACGGACGAGGGCACGACGGCGACCGTCGCGGTCATGGTGCGCGTGCTGCCGCCGCCCAAGGCGCTGCTGGTGTTCCAGGAGGCGCCGTTGCGGGAGTTCATGGAACGGCGCATCAGGGCCGATATCCTCAATTTCGAGTCGGTGGCGGACGACGCGGAGGCGCTGCGCCGCTACACCGCCGAGTTTCGCCCCGTGGTGCTCACCGACAGCCCGGAGCTCATCCGCAAGCTGCGCTCACAGCCCGGAGCGCGCGTACCGTACATCGTCTACGTCGCCGAGATCGATGATGCCGAAGAGCGCGAGACCGGCCTCGCGGCCGGTGCGGATGCGAGCGTCGGGCGGCGCGTGTCCGACCGCGAGTTCGATGCGCAGATCGGCGCTGCCAAGCGCATCGCGGAGCTCGAGGCGGTGCTGCGCATCACGCTGGCGGAGAACCGTAAGCTCTCGGCGACCGACGATCTGACGCGGGTCGCGAGCCGGCGCTTCTTCGGCAAGCACTTTCCCCGCGAGATCGACCGCGCGGGACGCTACGCACGGGCGCTGTCGCTCATCCTGTGCGACATCGACTTCTTCAAGAAGATCAACGACAGCCTGGGGCACTCCGCCGGCGACGACATCCTCAGGCAATTCGGTCCGCGGCTGCAGCGCGGTCTGCGTGCCGGGGTGGACTGGGTGGCGCGGATCGGCGGCGAGGAGTTCGCCGTCGTCATGCCGGAGACCGGCTACGAGGCGGCGCTCGCGGTGGCGCGCAAGCTCAGGGCGAACGTCGCGCACACCCCGTTCAAGGCCGGAAAGAAAAGTCTCGACGTCACCGCGAGCTTCGGGTTGTGCGGACTCGACCAGGTGCCGGTACGCGAGCCACAGCTGGCGCAACGCGTGCTCAAGATCGCGGACGCCGCGCTCTACCGCAGCAAGAACGACGGCCGCAATCGCGTTACCGCCACGCACCTCAGGGACAAGGGCTGAGCTGCGTATCGCGGTCAGGTCACTTGAGCGTCGCGAGTCCGGCCTTGCACGCCACTTCGTCCTGAGAGCCGGTGCCGCCCGAGCAGCCGATGGCACCGATGAGCTTGCCACCGTCGACGATCGGGATGCCGCCGCGCGAGCCGATGACGCCGTCGAGCGTCATCACATAAGGGGCGTTATTCATCTGGATCGCGTTCTCGAACACCTTGGTCTCACGGCGGTACATCGCCGCGGCGCGTGCCTTGTGCTCGGAGACCTGTATGGAGCCGAGCTGTGCGCCGTCCATGCGCTGGAAGGCGACCAGATTGCCGCCGGAGTCGACTACCGCGACATTGAGCTTCCAGTCGTGTCGCTTCGCCTCCGCAACCGTGGCGTCGATGAGCGCTGCGGCGCGCGCGAGCGCGATGGGCGCACCGTAGGGCACGTCGAACGGCATCTTCTCGGGCACGGCGTCGAGCGGATTCGCGGCGGGAGGGTCGGCGCGGCCCGCAGGAGCGCCGAGCGAGGCGGCGGCGAGCAGCGCGAGGGTGATGAGCAATCGAGCTTGCATGGCGGTTCTCCGGGTTGTTTTCGGTATCATCGCACCTGGCCGTGTCAACGGCACGTCGCCCGGCGCGTTGTTGCGCGCAGCGGAGGTCAGTCATGCAGCTTCGTAACTCGGGGAGCAGGCAGGTCGGCTGGATGCCACTGGTGTTGCTGTCGGCGCTGCCGGGGTGGGCGGGCGCGCAAGCTACCCCGGCGGGCGGTGGCGCGGCCATGTCGGCTCAGCCCGCGCCCCCGCAGGCGGCAGTCTGGGCTCCCAGACAGTCGCGCTTCATCTACCAGGGCTTCACCGCTCACTATTCCTGTGACGGCCTGCGCGACAAGGTACAGAAGGCGTTGCTCGAGCTCGGCGCGCGGCCGGATCTCAAGGTGCGCGAGACCCCGTGCTCGACGCCGCTCGGGAGGCCCGATCCCTTCCCCGGCGTGACCATAAACATGCACGTGCTGGTGACGCTCGACTCGAAGTCGGCTCCTGCGGGGGCACCGCCCGTGGCGGCGCAGTGGAAGACGGTTGACCTGCGCCTCGACCGTGATCCGCTGTCCGCGGCCGGGGACTGCGAGCTCGTCGAGCAGATCAAGCAGAGCCTGCTGCCGCTGTTCACGACGCGCAACGTCGACTACAGCTCGAACTGCATCCCCAATCAGCTGACACCCGGGGGCACGCGGCTGCGGACGGATGTGCTGGTGCCTGAGCCGAACGCCGCGCCGCGTTCCTAGGCGCTGCGCTCCACTCGCGGGAAGCGTAGAATTCACGCAGCCCGCACAGCGCGGAGGCCGACGCATGACGCTCAATCTGTCCCGCACCCTCAGGTTCGTGCTGCCCGCGGTGCTGCTCACCGTGCTGGCAACGGCCGCCTTCGCCATGCCCGCGCACGTGGTGGGCACCGTGCACATGCGCGCCGGCCCGAGCGTCGAGTACCCGGGAGTCGCGGTACTGATTTCTGGCACGCCGCTCGAGGTGTATGGCTGCGAGCAGGCGTATGCCTGGTGCGACGTGCAAGCCGGCCCCAACCGCGGCTGGGTTGACGCCGATTTCCTGCAGGTCGATTCCGGGGGTCACCCCATGATCCTCTCGGGCGCGGGAGTGGCGATCGGGGTTCCCCTGGTCACCTTCACGTTCGGGACCTATTGGGACAGTTACTACCGCGGGCGACCGTGGTACGCGCAGCGCGGCCGCTACCTCCCGTACTGGCAGCGTTATCCCCACGGGCGGCCGCCGCCGCATCGGCGGCCCCCC
>DATNKO010000075.1:0-219968 GCA_035603345.1 Steroidobacteraceae bacterium
AGCCGCAGGCACTCGCGGACACGGTCGTGGCGCTGCTCGCGGGCGTGCGCCCGATGCCGGATCCCGAGGCCGGCGGCGGTCCGCGGGTACGCAACTGCATGGAGGAAGTCGTGGGCGCGCTCGCGGCGCTCACAGAATAAACTGGCGGAAACGGCCTGCGGCTCTTTCCGCAGGCCAACCCATCGGCCGCGGCGCACCCGCGGGCAAGAGGCGTGACTCTTGCCCGCTAACCAGCGGGCCGGTCGGCAGCCGGCGACTGCACGGCAGCGCGCTTCTCGAGCTCCGCGAGCAGCTTGCCGTGCAGCCCGCCGAAGCCGCCGTTGCTCATGACCAGCACGTGATCGCCGGCGTGCGTCCTGCCCGCCAGCTCGCGCGCCAGCGTCACGACGTCGGCGCTTGCATGGCCGCGCTCGCCGAGCGCGGCGAGCGCCGCGGCGGCGTCCCAACCGAGGTCGGGCGGGGTGTAGAGCCACACCTCATCGGCGCCGGCGAGCGCGGGCGCGAGCGTGTGTTGATGGACGCCCATGCGCATGGTGTTGGAACGCGCCTCGAGCACCGCGAGGATGCGCGCCGCGCCCACCCGGCGACGCAGCCCGTCGATGGTCGTGGCGATCGCGGTCGGGTGATGCGCAAAGTCGTCGTAGACGCGCACCCCGCCAGCCTCGCCGCGCAGCTGCATGCGCCGGGCAATGCCGCGGAAGCTGCGCAGCGCCTCGATCGCCCGCGGCGCCGCCACCCCGGCGTGGCGCGCAGCGGCGATCGCCGCCAGCGCATTCTCGACATTGTGCGCGCCGATCAGCCCCCACTCGACGGTGCCGTGCACGCGCCCGTCCTCCAGCACCTCGAAGCGCGAGAAGTCCGCGGCGCCGGCCGCCGGCCGCGCCGCCCACAGCGCCGCGGCGCCGTCCGCCGCGCGGGCAAAGCCCTCGAGCGGCGTCCAGCAGCCCATGGCGAGCGTCTCGGCCAGGCGCGCGTCGCCGGCGTTCCAGACGATGCGGCCGCTGCCGGGGACGATGCGTACCAGGTGATGGAACTGCCGCTGGATGGCGCCGACGTCGGGGTAGATGTCGGCGTGATCGTACTCGAGATTGTTGAGGATCAGCGTGCGCGGCCGGTAGTGCACGAACTTGGCGCGCTTGTCGAAGAACGCGCTGTCGTATTCGTCGGCCTCGATGACGAAGAACGGCGTGGTACCCAGGCGCGCGCTCACGCCGAAGTTCTCGGGCACGCCACCGATCAGGAACCCGGGGTCCAGCCCCGCGTGCTCGAGGATCCAGGCGAGGAGCGACGCGGTCGTCGTCTTGCCGTGAGTGCCCGCGACCGCGAGCACCCAGCGGTCCTTGAGTACCTCGCGCGCCAGCCACTCCGGACCGGAGACGTACGGCAGCGCGCTGTCGAGCAGCGCCTCGATCACCGGCTGGCCGCGCGTCATGACGTTGCCGACCACGACGACATCGGGGGGCGGGTCGAGCTGCGCGGCCTCGTAGCCTGCGAGCACCTCGATGCCGAGCTCCTCGAGCTGCGTGCTCATCGGCGGGTAGAGCTCGCGGTCGGAGCCGGTGACGCGATGGCCGGCGGCGCGCGCGATGGCGGCGATCCCGCCCATGAAAGTGCCGCCGATGCCAAGGATGTGCAGGTGCACGGGACGGCTCAGCCGGGCGGCCCGGCCGGAAACACCGCCAGCACCAGCAGTTGGCCGACAGCGATCTGCAGAATCACCAGCGCGACGCTCGCCGCGGTCGACCATTCGAGCGCCGCCTTGACGACCTGACTGAGCGCTGCGATCAGCCAGATGACCAGCACCAGGCCGCCGAAGGCGATCGCCAGCTGCCACTCGCTGTCCTGGCCGAAGCGTCGCATCAGCCACTGCGACGCGATCAGGGGCGGCGCGACCACCGCCTGCAGTCCGAACATCGCGGTCAAGGTCTGGACGGTGCGCTCGGGTCGGCCGAGGAGCCGCAGCAGACCGATGTACCACGCGAGCGTGAACAGCACGTCGATCACCAGCTCCGTGATCCAGGCGCCCGAGGGCGGCAGCAGGCCGCTGACCACGACGCTCACCACGACGTAACCGATCACCGACGCGACCAGCAGAAAGGTCGAAGCCGGCAGATCCTGCGGCCCGCGCTTGAGCAGCGCGATCTGCACGAACAGTCTGATCACCTCACGCATGACTTCCGCTACCGGCGCCGGCCGCACATAATGTCGCAGTTCGATTGTACAGGGCCTCCCGATCGCGTTTGCAGCACAGCGTCACGACAGCGCACGGCGTCACCACGGCGTCCGGCCTTCAGGAGTTGAGTGCGCGGCTGCAGCAGCAGACACGCGTCGGCCTGGACACTGAGTTCCTGCGCGAGCGCACCTACCGCGCGCAGCTGTGCCTGGTGCAGCTGTCATCGCCCACGGAGGCCGCCTGGGTGGATCCGCTCGCGCTGCGCGATCTGTCCGCGCTGGTGGCGGTGCTCACGGCCACGTCCGTCGTCAAGGTGATGCACGCCTCGCGGCAGGACCTCGAGGTGTTGTTTCCCGTGGCCGGGCTCAGCGCGCCGGTGTTCGACACGCAGATCGCCGCCGCGCTGGCCGGATTCCCCGCGCAGGTCGGATACGCCGAGCTAGTGCGCCGGCTCTTCGGCCGCGAGCTCGCCAAGTCGCACACCCGCACCGACTGGTCGCGCCGGCCGCTCTCGCCCGAGCAGCTCGAGTACGCGCTCGACGACGTGCGCTATCTGCTGCCGCTCGCGGAGCAACTGCAAGCGCGCCTCGGGCAGCTCGGCCGGCTCGAGTGGCTGCGCGAGGAGCTCGCGGCGCTCGAGGATCCGGGCGCCTTCATCGTCGACCCCGAGCAGGCCTGGCGGCGCTTGAAGGGGCTGCGCGGACTCGACCCCGGCCGCGAGCGCCTGGCGCGCGAGCTGGCCGCCTGGCGCGAGCGACGCGCCGTGGAGCACGACCGCCCGCGCGGCTGGATCCTCGACGACGCGGGGCTGCGCGAGATCGTCATGCGCGTGCCGCGCACCGCACAGACGCTGGCGCAGATCCGCGAGCTGCCGGCGGGACTGGTGCAGCGCCGGGGCGCGGAGCTGCTCGCGTGCGTGACCGCGGCCGCGGTGCCTGATCCCGCCCCGGCCGTGCCCGACCGGCCGCCGTCCGATCCGACACGCGCCGCGTTGCTCAGAAAGCTCGCCGCCATCGTCCAGAACGTCGCCGCGGAGCTCGCGATCGCCCCCGAGGTGCTGGCGACCCGCCGTGATCTCGAGCAGCTCGCGGCGGGGCTCGAGGATGCCGCGGTGCTGCGCGGCTGGCGGCGCGCTGCCGTCGGCGAGCAGCTGCTGGCTGCTCTTTAATTGGCTGAAAGCGCCTGCGGCGCTTTCAGCGGGCCTTTGCCGGCTACCCGGCAGGCCGGTTTCGGCCGCCGGCGCCTGCGGCGCTTCAGCGGGGCGCGAGCGCCCGCTCGAGCCGCCGCGTGATCTCATCGACACCGCCCTGAGCGTCGATCACGCGCAGCAGGCCCCGGGAGCGATAGAAGTCGATCAGCGGTCGCGTCTGCTGGTCGTACACGCGCAGCCGCTCGGCGACCGTCGCCTCGTTGTCATCCGGGCGCTGGGTGAGTCGGTGCGGCGCGCCGGTCTTGGGGCAGAGCTCGTCCGCCCCGGCAGCGGGCGCCGTGAGCACGTTGAATACGCGCCCGCAATCGGCGCAGGTGCGCCGGCCGGAGATGCGGCGGGTCAGCTCACCGTAGTCCACCTCGAGCTGCACGACTGCATCGAGCGGCTGTCCGAGCCCGGCGAGCATCGCTTCCAGCGCCTGCGCCTGCGCGAGGTTGCGCGGGAAGCCGTCGAGGATGAAGCCGGCGCGGGTGTCGGGCTCGCCGAGGCGCTCGCGGATCATCGACAGTACCAGCGCATCTTCGACCAGGCGCCCCCCGTCCATGGCCGCCTTCGCCTTGAGCCCGAGCTCGGTCCCCGCGGCAACCGCCGCGCGCAGCAGGTCCCCGGTCGAGATCTGCGGGATGCCAAAGCGCGCGACCAGGCGGTGCGACTGGGTGCCCTTGCCGGACCCGGGGGCACCCAACAGAACGATGCGCATGATGTTCTTGTAACGAGACCCGTGCCGCTGGCACGCTGGCCAGGCACGTTACCGGCCCCTTCCGGAGAGGTCAAACGGCACCATGCGCGGTGCGCGAGCTGACCTTCGGCGCGCGCGCCTCTGCCGGGCGTGCGCTATTCTTGCGCGCCACACACACGCACCGCCCGACACCCATGAGCAGACCAGCGCGCCGCAACGCCTTCTATGCGCAGTCCGGCGGCGTTTCCGCCGTCATCAACGCCTCGGCCTGCGGCGTCATCGAGACCGCACTGCGCTCGCCGCGCATCGGCCGGGTGTACGCCGGCCGCGACGGCATCGTCGGGGCGCTCACCGAGGATCTGATCGACGTCGGCCGCGAAAGCGCCGCGACCCTGCGCGCGCTCAGGCACACACCGGCCGGCGCCTTCGGCTCGGCGCGCTTCAAGCTCAAGGGTATCGAGCAGAACCGCGCCGAGTACCAGCGCCTGATCGAGGTTTTCCGCGCGCACGACATCGGCTACTTCTTCTACAACGGCGGCAACGATTCGATGGATACCGCGCTCAAGGTGTCGCAGATCGGGGCCGCGCTCGGCTTTCCCATCACCTGCGTCGGCGTGCCCAAAACCGTCGACAACGATCTGCCGCACACCGACTGCTGTCCAGGGTTCGGCTCGGTCGCCAAGTACGTCGCGGTGTCGACGCGCGAGGCGGCGCTGGACGTCGCCTCCATGGCGCGTACCTCCACCAAGGTGTTCGTGCTCGAGGTGATGGGCAGGCACGCCGGCTGGATCGCAGCCGCCGGCGGGCTCGCCGGCCGCGGCCCGGACGAGGCGCCGCACATCATCCTGTTTCCGGAGGTGCCGTTCGAGCAGCAGAAGTTCCTCGAGCGGGTGCGCGCGTGCGTCACCGGGCACGGCTACTGCGTCATCGTCGTCTCCGAGGGCGCGGCGTATCCCGACGGCAGATTCCTCGCCGAGGCCGGCACCAAGGACGCCTTCGGCCACACGCAGCTTGGCGGCGTGGCCCCGGTGGTCGCCAACATGGTGCGCGAAGCGCTCGGCTACAAGCACCACTGGGCAGTCGCCGACTACCTGCAGCGCGCCGCACGCCACATCGCATCGCGCGTCGACGTCGAGCAGGCGTATGCGGTCGGCAAGGCGGCGGTGCAGCTCGCCCTCAAGGGGGTGAACGCGGTGATGCCGACCATCGTGCGCAAGTCCTCCAGGCCCTACCGCTGGGTGATCGGCCACGTGCCGCTCGGCGAGGTCGCCAACCAGGAGAAGAAGCTGCCGCCCGCCTATATCCGCGAGGATGGCTTCGGCATCACCCAGGCCTGCCGCCGCTATCTCGAGCCGCTCATCGCCGGGGAGGCCTACCCGCCATACCGCAATGGTCTGCCGGACTACGTGCGCATCAAGGGTGTTTCAGTGCGCCGGAAACTCGCGACCGGGTTCAAGCTATAGCTTGACCATGAGCCTGCCGCCGGCCCTGACAGGCAGCGTGTTATATTGCGCGGCCTTTTTGGCCGCGGAGCGCACCCACGGCACTGCCTGGGGCGGTAGGCCGCGCGCTCGAAACAATTGATCTGGGGGAGGTTTCTTCGATGGATGCCACCATGTGGCTGTGGGTCGCCGTTGCGACCGGTGTCCTCGCCGTTCTCTACGGCGTGTTCTCGACGGTGTCGATCCTGCGCCTGCCGGCCGGCAGTCCGCGCATGCAGGAGATCGCCGCGGCGATCCAGGCGGGCGCCAAGGCCTATCTCAATCGCCAGTACAGCACGATCCTCATCGTCGGCGTGGTGCTGTTCCTGCTGATCGGCTTCTCGCCGATCGGCTGGCCGACCGCCGGGGGCTTCGCAGTCGGGGCGCTGCTCTCGGGCCTCACCGGCTACATCGGTATGAACATCTCGGTGCGCGCCAACGTGCGTACCGCCCAGGCCGCGACCGGCGGATTGAATCCGGCGCTCAAAGTCGCGTTCCGCGGCGGCGCGATCACCGGCATGCTGGTGGTGGGCCTGGGGCTCTTCGGCGTCTCCGGCTATTACCTGCTGCTGCGGCAGTTCCCGGCCGTCGGCCCCGGGGGCGCGCTGCATGCGCTGGTCGGACTCGCCTTCGGCGGCTCGCTCATCTCGATCTTCGCGCGCCTGGGCGGCGGCATCTTCACCAAGGGCGCGGATGTGGGTGCGGACCTCGTCGGCAAGGTCGAGGCCGGGATCCCCGAGGACGACCCGCGCAACCCGGCGGTGATCGCCGACAACGTCGGCGATAACGTCGGCGACTGCGCGGGCATGGCTGCGGATCTCTTCGAGACCTACGCCGTCACCATGGTCGCGACCATGCTGCTCGGCGGCCTGTTGTTCGCCCCGCAGGGCGCGCAGGCCGACTTGAACGCGGTGATCTTCCCGCTGGCGCTCGGCGCCGCCTCGATCGTCGGCTCGATCTTCGGAACCTTCTTCGTGTCGGTGGGCCCGGGCGGCAGGATCATGGGCGCGCTCTACAA
The DNA here is from genome assembly GCA_035603345.1 of Steroidobacteraceae bacterium. GTDB lineage: Bacteria > Pseudomonadota > Gammaproteobacteria > Steroidobacterales > Steroidobacteraceae > 13-2-20CM-66-19. Next base: position 6,562 of record DATNKO010000075.1, read on the forward strand.
GGGCGTGATCGTCGCCGGTCTCGTGTCGGCGGTGTTGTTCTACTTCATCACCCAGCGGCTGATGCCGGGCAACGCGGGGAGCCTGTATTTCTGTGCGCTGATCGGGCTCGCGCTCACCGCCGCCATGATCATGATCACCGAGTACTACACCTCCACCGAGTACAGTCCGGTGCGCAAGATCGCGGCCGCCTCCCAGACCGGGCACGCCACCAACATCATCGCCGGCCTCGGCGTGTCGATGAAGGCGACGGCGCTCCCGGTCATTGCGGTGTGCCTGGCGATCTGGGGCGCCTACACCCTCGGCGGCCTCTACGGCCTCGCGATCGCCGCCACCTCCATGCTATCGCTCACCGGCATGATCGTCGCGCTGGATGCCTACGGCCCGATCACCGACAACGCCGGCGGGATCGCCGAGATGGCCGGCCTGCCGAAAGAGGTGCGTAACGTCACCGACCCGCTGGATGCGGTCGGCAACACCACCAAGGCGGTGACCAAGGGCTATGCCATCGGCTCGGCGGGGCTCGCAGCGCTGGTGCTGTTCGCCGACTACACGCACAACCTCGAGGCGGCCGGCAAGCCTGCCACCTTCTCGCTGTCTGATCCGGCGGTCATCATCGGGCTGTTCATCGGCGGGCTGGTGCCGTACCTGTTCGCTGCCATGGCCATGGAGGCCGTCGGCCGCGCCGCGGGCGCGGTCGTGAACGAGGTACGCCGCCAGTTCCGCGAGATCAAGGGGATCATGACCGGCGCCGATAAGCCCGACTACTCGCGCGCCGTCGACCTGCTGACGCGCGCGGCGATCCGCGAGATGATCGTGCCGTCGCTGCTGCCGATCCTGGTGCCGATCGTGCTGGTGTTCGTCATGAACGCGCTCATGGGGCCGGGAGCCGGCGTGCGCGCGCTCGGCGGACTGCTGATCGGCACCATCGTCACGGGCCTGTTCGTCGCCATCTCCATGACCACCGGCGGCGGCGCCTGGGACAACGCCAAGAAGTACATCGAGGAGGGTAATTTCGGCGGCAAGGGCTCGGAGACCCACAAGGCTGCCATCACCGGCGACACGGTCGGCGACCCCTACAAGGACACCGCTGGCCCTGCGATCAATCCGCTGATCAAGATCATCAATATCGTGGCGCTGCTGCTGGTGCCACTGTTGTAGTTAGATTGGCCGAAATCGCCTGCGGCGATTTCGGCGGACATCAGCTTCGTTTCCGCAAAGGAGGCGCACATGGCCGCAAAGGATGACTACCCGGTACGGAAGTCCGCGGATGAATGGCGGCGCGAGCTGAGTCCTGAGGCCTACCACGTGCTGCGCGAGCACGGCACCGAGCGCGCCGGCGCCAGCCCGCTCAACTACGAGCACCGCGACGGCGTGTTCCGCTGCGCCGCGTGCGGCGTTCCGCTGTTCACCGCCGATACCAAGTTCGAGAGCGGCTCGGGCTGGCCGAGCTTCTTCAGGCCCATACCCGGTGCGGTCGCCACCAGCGAGGACGCCAGTCACTCAATGCGGCGCACCGAGGTGCATTGCGCCAACTGCGGCGGTCACCTCGGGCATCTGTTTCCGGACGGCCCGCAGCCGACCGGGGAGCGCTACTGCATGAACGGGGTGGCGCTGCGCTTCGAGCCCGCGAAGCGCTGATCCCCGGCGCGCGCTCCATGTCGAACGGGTCGTCCAGGGGGCTGCTGATCGCCGTTCTGGTGGTCGCGGTGGCGAACCTGCTGGTCGCCGGACTCGCGATTGCGATCCTGCTGCGGCAGCCGCCGCACTCCGCTGCGGCATCGGCACCACAGGCCGCCGCCCTGCCGGCGGAGTACACCGACGCTGTGCTGGCGCAGACTGCCGAGCGCGTCACCGGACCTTACGACCGCGGCGACGTGGACGGGCTGTACGATGCGCTGGACGATTACGCGAAGAACCAGGTCACGCGGGACAAGGTCGCGCAGACGGTCTCGCAGCTCAAGCAGCTGGTCGGCAACGTCGATTCGGCCGCGTACGCCGGCTTCCAGGGGCTTCCCAGCGAGGGTGGCGCTCAGCTCTACCAGCTCAACTACGACGTGAAACTCTCCGGGGGAAAGATGGCCTCCGGGTCGATGCAGATCAATGTGCTCGACCGCGGCGGACAGCCCGGCATAGTCGGCTTCTTCATTTACGGCCGCACGCAGTAGCGGCAGCCTGCCGTCAAGCCGCTAGTAGCAGCGGCTGCGGCCGCCCGACCGCGTACCCCTGCAGATAATCGACCCCCATGCGGCGCGCCGCGTCCAGGGCGGAGCTGTCCTCGACCTGCTCGGCGATGACCTTGAAGTTGAGCGTGCGCGCCAGCTTGATCATGGCGGCCACCATGGCCTGGTTGACCGTGTCGCGCGCCAGGTTACGCATGAAGGAGCCGTCGATCTTCAGGTAGTCGAGCGGCAGGTTCCTCAGGTTCGAGAACGAGCCGACGCCCGAGCCGAAATCATCGAGCGCGAACTGGCAGCCCATGCCGTGCAGCACGCCGATGAAGCGCCGCGCCTGCTCGAGGTTGGCGACCACGGCGCTCTCGCTGATCTCGAAGCACACCTGTCCGGGCGCCACTCCCGTGCTGTCGAGGCACTCGACCACGAACTCGAGGAACTGCAGGTCGCCGAGCGTCTGGCCCGAGACATTGATGGCGACGCTGTGGTTGGCGGTCAGCGCAATCGCGCCGCGGCCGAGCGCCGCGAGCGTGGTCCGCACCACCCAGCGGTCCACCAGTCCCATCAGCCGGTAGCGCTCGGCGGCGCGCATGAACTCCGCGGGCGCCAGAGTCTGACCGCTCTCGTCCTCGAGGCGCACCAGCACCTCCATCGCCGGCCCCGTGTCATCGCCGTGCGCCGGCACGATCGCCTGATGGTAGAGGTGGAAGCGGTTTTCCTTGAGCGCGCTCTGCAGGCGCTGCAGCCATTGGATCTCACCGGTGTGACGCGCCAACGCCTCATCGCGCGCCGAGTACACGGCCACCCGGCCGCTGCCCTGCTTCTTGGCGACGTAGCAGGCGGTGTCGGCTGCGGCCAGCAGCTCCTCCAGCGTGCCGCTCTCGCGCGAGATCTCGACCAGCCCGAGCGACACGCCGATGTTGAAGATGCGGTCCCGCCACACGAAGCGGTAGTCGCCGACCGAGCGGCAGACGTCGTCGGCGATCTGCCGCGCCTTGTCGAGCGGACAGCCGATCAGCAGCATGCCGAACTCATCGCCCCCCAGCCGCGCCACCGTGTCGCTGTCGCGCACTGCGTCGCGCAGCAGCTTGGCAACTTCGCGCAGCATGCTGTCCCCGGCGAGATGGCCGCTGGTGTCGTTGACCAGCTTGAAGCGGTCCAGATCGAGGTAGCACAGCACGTGCTGGCCGTCGCCGCGGTGGCCGCTCTCGATCGCTTCCTCGAGCCGCAGCTCGAACTCGCGCCGGTTGACGAGCCCGGTGAGCGCATCGTGGGTGGCCTGGTACGACATCTGGCGCGCCAGCCCGCGCAACTCGGTCACGTCGTGCAGCCAGACCGCAGCCCCCACCAGCTCCTTGGCTTCGTTGCGGATCGGCGAGGCCGACAGCTCGATCGAGCGCTCGCTGCCATTGGCGCGCGACAGCAGCAGCGCGCGCCGGCTCAGGGTGACCGGCGCGCCGCTCGAGAGCGCCTGATGCACCGGGTCGGCGAGCAGTCGCCGGTCGGTCTCGTCGACGAGACTGACGATCGCCTCGAGCGTCTTGCCGGAAGCCTGCACCGCATCGCTGCCGGTCAGCTGCTCGGCGGCTGTGTTCATGAAGGTGATGCCACCCTTCTCGTCGGTGGCGATGATCGCCTCGGGGAGCGAATTGAGTGCCAGCAGCTGCGGCGAAGCGGCGCCGCCTGCGGCGCCGGCCCCGAGCCGCAGCGCCGGAGTCGTCATGGTCGGGATGATCTCGACGCCGGTGATCAGGAGCGCGTTGCCCTTGTCGTAATCGACCACCGAGGAGGAAATCTCGAGGCGGCTCACCTGGCCCTGCACGCCCACCATGTCGATCTCGTAGCGCTCGGCGGCCGGCTCGCCCGCCAGCCGGCGGGTGATGTTGTCGTTCACCAGCTCGGAATACTCCGGCGGCACGAGGTCGCCGAGCCGCCGCCCGGGGAGCTCGACCCGATCGACGCCCACGAAGCTGGCGAACTGCCGGTTGGCGTAAAGGATGACGTCGCGGTGCACCAGCACCGCCTCGTGGATGCGATCACCGAGGTCGGCGAACAGCTTCGGCGCAGTGACCGCCTCGGCAGCGTCGCCGGGCGCGGCGCGCGTCAGCAGGTGATTGACCGCCGTGACGAGCGCTGCGACCTCCGGCTTGCTGCTCGGCAGCTCGATGCGGCCCTCGAGCCGGCCGCCGATGGCGATGCGCTGCAGCTGCTGGGACAGCTCGCGGAGCGCCCGCAGCTCACGGCGCTGAAATCCGTAGAGGCCGCCGAACAACAGGGCTGCGACCAGCGCGAACAGGAGGCACAACAGCCCGGCAATAGGCAGCATCTGGTTCTTCTCGAGGTCCTTCCGCCTGGAATCCTTAAGCGCCCGTGCGGCGCTCTGGTTTGACTTCTAGCGCCGGCGGACGCAGACCCAGGCAAGCATAGCGCGGCCAGCCTTCGCCCCGTCGGCATTTCACCATATCTCGTCGCAAGCCGGCTTGGCACGGTGGCGGAAAACCCTTAACTTTCTGCGGCCTTTTCAAACCTTCCGCAATAAGTCAGATCGAAGGGTGAGATATGCAGACGGCCGACGCCCGCGAACAGATGGTCGAACAACAGGTGCGCGCCTGGGACGTCCTGGACGTGCGCGTGCTCTCGATCCTGCGCCAGGTGCCGCGGGAGCTGTTCGTGCCCGCGGGGCAGTCCTTCGCGGCCTTCGCCGATGCCCAGGTGCCGCTGCCGTGCGGGCAGCACATGCTGCGGCCGAGCGTCGTGGGGCGGCTACTGCAGGCGCTGCAGCTTACCCCCGGTGAGCGTGTGCTCGAGGTTGGCGCGGGCTCCGGATTCATCAGCGCCTGTCTGCGCGCCGCCGGCACGCGAGTGCGCACGCTCGAGATCTTCCCGGAGCTCGCGGCGCTTGCCAGCACCAATCTCGCCGCCCTCGGCATGAGCGACGTCGAGGTCGCGACCGCCGATGCGCTCGCCGCGGCGGGCGGACTGCGCTTTGCGGCGATCGCCGTGACGGGATCGCTGCCGCTCTACCAGCCGTGCTTCGAGCGGCAGCTGGAGATTGGCGGCCGGCTGTTCGTGGCGGTGGGCGAGCCGCCGGTGATGGACGCGCGCCTCATCCGGCGCGTCAGCGAAGGCGCCTGGACTACCGAGAGCCTCTTTGAGACGGTCATCGATCCGCTGGTGAACGCGCCGCGGACTCCGGCGTTCGTCTTCTAGCATGGGGCGTATCTTCACCCTGGGAGTGGCGCTGCTCGCACCGCTGACTCTGGCGGGCACGGCGTGGGGGAAAGACCTGGTCGGGGTCTTCCAGGACGCGCTGCAGGCCGACCCCGTCATCCGCCAGGCGAACGCCAACCGCCTCGCCTCGCGCGAAGCGCGTCCGCAGGCCTGGTCGGCGGTGCTGCCGCAGGTCAACGGCACCGCGAGCCAGACGCGCGACCACAGCGAAGGCTACCAGGACCAGATCGTTCAGCTCACGCCCTCGAGCCCGGTGACCGTGGTCCCCTATGAGAACGTGGCCGGCACCATCACCAACCAGTGGGCGCTCAACCTGAAGCAGAACGTCTTCTCGTGGGCCAACTGGGTGGCGCTCAAACAGGCGAACAGCGAGGTCGCGCAGGCGGAAGCGACCTATGCGGCAGCGGAGCAGGACCTGATCCTGCGGGTGTCACAGGCGTACTTCAACGTGCTCGCGGCCGAGGACGTCGTCGAGGCCAACGCAGCCTCGCTCGAAGCGATCTCGCACCAGCTCGATCAGGCCAACACGCGCTTCGCGGTGGGGCTGATCGCGGTCACCGACGTGGAGGAGGCGAAGGCCGCGCACGACCAGGCCGCGGCGGCGGTGATCGCCGCCAAGCGCACGCTCGCGACGGCCGAATACCAGCTGCAGGAGATCACCGGGCAGCAGTACGACGCGCTCGAGAAGCCCGGCAGCAACATGCCGCTTGCGAGCCCCGAACCCGCCGACGAGAGCCGCTGGGTGGAGATCTCCCTCGACCAGAATCTGTCGCTGATTGCGAGCCGCCTGGCCGCGGACATCGCCCGCGACAATGTGCGCATCGCCTTCGGCGGGCACCTGCCGACCATCGATCTGCTGGCCGGCCGCTCCTACAACAAATCCGACGCCAACGAGACCCTCGACGGCTTCAACTTCCCCGACGTCGCCAGCAAGGACAACGACCGCCAGATCACGCTGCAGCTCACGGTGCCACTGTTCAGCGGCGGCTACGCCCAGTCCAAAGTGCGCGAGGCCCAGTACCGCTGGATCGCCGCCAAGGAGGGCGTGGTGCAGAGCTCGCGGGCCGCCGAGCGGCAGGCGCGCGATGCCTATCTCGGCGTCATCAGCGGCATCGCGCACGTCCAGGCGCTGCGCCAGGCGTTGGACTCCGACCAGACGGCATTGCAGGCGACCGAGGCGGGATACGAGGTCGGCACGCGTGTCGCGGTCGACGTACTCAACGCCCGCAAGACGCTGGTCCAGGGACAAACCGACTACGCCGCCGCCCGCTACGACTACATCGTGAGCATCCTGCAGTTGCGGCTTGCGGCCGGGAACCTCGACCGCGCACAGCTCGCCGAGATCAACGGCTGGCTCACCGTCAGGGCGCCGACTTCGCCTCCAGCAGCGGCTCAATGAGGGTGAGCAGCCGCGCCAGCGCCCCGCGGTTGCTGTCCACCGAGGCGCGCGCCAGCGTGCCGATGCGCTCGCGCGCGGCAGGGTCGGCGAGCAGCGCATTCACTTGGGCACCGAGCTCGCGCGCGTCGTGCACGATGAGTGCGGCGCCGCGCACGGTGAGCAGGCGCACCACTTCCGCGCTGTTGAAGTTGTGCGGGCCGGTCAGGATCGGGACGCCGAGAGCTGCGGGCTCGAGCAGGTTGTGGCCGCCGACCGGCACCAGGCTCCCGCCGACGAAGGCCAGGTCCGACGCCGCATAGAAGTCGAGCAGCTCCCCGAGCGAATCGAGCAGCAGCACCGCGATCCCGGGGGCCGCGGCGGCCGCGGTCTGCGAGCGGCGCGCCCAGGGCATACCGCACACAGCCAGCTCACGGGCTACCTCGGCGAAGCGCGCCGGATGGCGCGGCGCCAGCACCAGCAGCGCTCCCGGGTTGCGCTCACGCACGCGCCGGTGCGCCTCGAGCGCGGCTGTTTCCTCGCCGGCGTGCGTGCTGCCGGCGACCCACAGCGGCGCCTGCGGCGCGTACTGCGCGCGCAGCCGCGCGCCGCTCGCCGCGATGTGCGGCGGCAGCTCGAAATCGAATTTCAGATTGCCGGTCACGTGAGTGCTGCCGGGATCGGCGCCCAGGGCGCGAAAACGCTCGGCATCGCCCTCGCCCTGGGCCGCGACCACCGCCGCGTGTGACAGCGCACCGCTGAAGAGCGCCCCCAGGCGTCGGTAACGTCCGGCCGAGCGCGCCGAGACGCGCGCGCTCGCCAGCACCAGCGGCACGCGGCGGCGGCCGCATTCGCGATAGAGGTTCGGCCACAACTCGGTCTCGAAGATCACGGCGAGCCGCGGTCGCACGCGCCGCAAGAAGCGCCGCACCGCGCCCGGCAGGTCGTACGGCAGGTACCTGACCTGCGCCAGGTTGCCGAACAGCGCGCGGGCGCGCGCCGCGCCCGTCGGCGTGAGCGTCGTGACCGTGAGGGGTACGCCCGGATGGTCCCGGTAGAGCGCGCTCACCAGCGGCGCGCACGCCTGCACTTCCCCGACCGAGGCGGCGTGCAGCCACACCCCGTCGGGCGACCTCGGCGGCCCGAATCCGAAACGCTCGGGGAAGTTGCGCAAGTAGGCGTGGTCGCGGATGCCGCGCCACAGGAAGACGGCCGAGACGATCGGGGCGGCGAGGTAGGCGGCGAGGTTGTAAAGCAGCCTGTAGAGCAGCGGCAAGCGGGCGCCCCGGCGTCAGCCCGCCGGGCGCAGTTCCGTGCGCCCTTCGGACTGACGGTAGCCGTCGAGGAGCGCGTGCCAGTCCGATTCCCCGAAGCGGTCGGCTGGCAGGCTCCAGGTCAGCTTCTCGAGCGAGCGGCGCAGCCGCACCAGGTTGCCGTCGCGCCACAACCCGCCGCCGCGCAGCTGGCAGCGGTCGAAATCGATCAGATACACCGCCTCCTCGCTCAGCAGGATGTTGTGGGCGTTGAGGTCGGCGTGACAGACACCCAGGTCGTGAAACCTGCGTACGCAGCGGCCGATGGAGACCCAGGTGGCGATCGACAGCGCGCCACTGCGCAGACACTCGTACAGCGAGCCCACCGTCGCCAGCCGCTCGGTGATGAGATCGCCGGTGTAGCTCAGGCCCCGGCGCGTGTAGCGGGCCGCGATCGGTGCCGGCACCGGCAGGCCCGCGCGGTGCAGCCGGTAGGTGAGCTGCCACTCCGCGAACGGCCGGGTGGCCTCCTCGCCCCCCCAGGGATAGTGGTCGGCAGACAGCCGCGCCATCCAGCCGCCGCGGCGGTAATGGCGCAGCGCGTAGCGCTGCCCTTCGGCGCGGATGTAGCAGGTGGCGCCGCGTCCCTGCGCCGTGCCTTCGAGCTCGCCGCGCGCGCGCCAGTGCTCCGGGTCGAACCAACTGGCGTTGAGGTTGCTCGCCCGCGAGCTGTCGTACAGCATGACGCCGCCGGCGACGGCGCTGCGCTTCACCTCGGAGCCGAGGACCCCCCAGCGCCCGCTCACCGAGCGCGAATCCGCAGCTGCGCCGCCTTGCGCCGCACCGCCGGCACGCTGCAGGTCCTCCGGCGGTCGGCGATCAGGGATATCTGTCATGGGAGCGCTCGAGTTTATCACCATCAGGCGCGCCGACGCCGGGGAGGTCGCGGCGAGGTGCTGCCTGTTGTTAGGATCGCGTCCATGAACGACGTTCTGATACCCGTCTCCCCGGGCGAGCTGCTCGACAAGATCACGATCCTGAGGATCAAGGCGGCGCGCATCCTCGACGCTGCGAAGCTCGCCAACGTGAAGCTGGAACTCACGCTCCTGGAGCAGGCCTGGAGCAATGCGGGAGGCGGTGCCCACGACGTCAGTCAGCACGAGCACGCCCTGCAGCACGTCAACGAGCAGCTGTGGGACATCGAGGACCGCATCCGCGACAAGGAAGCAAAGCAGATCTTCGACCGCGAGTTCATCGAGCTGGCGCGTGCCGTTTACGTCTCGAACGACGAGCGCGCGGCCATCAAGAAGCGCATCAACGAGCTGCTCGGCTCGCGCATCGTCGAGGAGAAGTCGTACCGGCAGTACCGCTAGAGGGCGCCGCGCTGGGGTAAGATTGCGGCCCAACCTCTTCTCGCGGGCGGGGTGCTCGATTGATCTATTTTCTGGCGCTGCTCCCGGCGACGGCGCTGACGATCGCCGGCTACTTCGTCCTGTACTTCTCCGGCCGAGCCGAAGGCGGCCTGCGCACCTTCGGGAGATACCTGGGGTTCTGGGCCTTCACGCTGGCCGGCCTGGTGATACTCGGGGCGATATTCGCCGCCGCCCATCGCGGTCACCGCATGCGCGCCATGCACGATGGGATGCGCGGCGGCATGCATTGCCCATGGATGGGCCCGCGCCCGGAAGACGGCGGCTCGCCGCCTGCACCTTCCCCGGTAAGCCCGATTCCCGGCGCCACGCCGCCCGCGCAGCACTGAGCTGGCGGCGATGCGCACAAACCCGCTGCTGCCGGCGCTGGCCTGCGCCGGCCTCACCTGGGTCGCAGTCGCGGGGCCGGCGCAGCGCCCGGCCGGCGAGGCCTATGACGGTCTTGCCTGGCGGATGACGGGTCCGTTCCGCGGCGGCCGCACGCGCGCGGTCGCGGGCGTGCCGCTGCAGCCGAATGTGTTCTACATCGGGGCAGTCGACGGCGGCGTCTGGAAGACGGACGACGCGGGACGCACCTGGCAGCCGATCTTCGACGCCCAGCCGACGCAGTCGATCGGCGCGATCGCGGTCGCACCGTCCAACCCCGACATCGTGTACGCGGCGAGCGGCGAAGGGCTGCTGCGGCCGGACCTGTCGGTGGGCGACGGGATGTACCGCTCCAGTGACGGCGGACGCACCTGGTCGCACCGCGGGCTCGCCCAGGGCCAACAGATCCCGGAGCTCGCGGTCGACCCGCGCAATCCCGATCGATTGTTCGCCGCGGTGCTCGGGCACCCGTACGGACCGAACGCCATGCGCGGCATCTACCGCTCGCTGGACGGCGGCCTCAGCTGGCAGCGCGTGCTCTACAAGGACGACGACACCGGCGGCTCGGCGGTGGCGCTCGATCCGAGCCATCCCGAGATCGTGTACGCGGGGCTGTGGCAGGCGCGCCTGGGTCCCTGGGAAGACAAGAACGAGTTCAACGGTACCGGTGGCGGACTCTTCAAGTCGACCGACGGCGGCACGACCTGGCGGCAGCTGAAGATGGGCCTGCCGGCGGACCTGACTCAGATCAACATCGCGATTGCGCCGAGCATGCCCTCGCGGCTCTATGCGGCTGTGGGCACGACCGAGCCGGGGGACTACTCCTCCGGCGCCGGGCTCGGCGTGTTCCGCTCCGACGACGGCGGCGAGAGCTGGCGGCGCATCACCGACGATCCGCGCCCGGCGCTGCGTATCGGCGGTGGCGACCTGATGATCATCCGCGTCGATCCAACCAACGCCGACGTCGTCTACTGCACCGGCATCGTCACCATGAAGTCGGTCGATGGCGGGCGCAGCTGGGAACCGTTGCGCGGCGCGCCGGGGGGCGATGATTACCAGAACCTGTGGATCAACCCGGTTGACTCGCACATCATGGCGCTGGTCAGCGACCAGGGCGCGGTCATCACCGTGAACGGCGGCACCAGCTGGAGCTCGTGGTTCACGCAGCCGACGGCGCAGCTCTACCACGTGAGCGTCGCGCCCACCTTCCCGTACCGGGTGTGCGCCGCGCAGCAGGAGAGCGGCTCGGTGTGCATCGCCAGCCGCGGCAACGACGGTGAGATCACCGAGCGCGAGTGGCATCCGGTCGGAGTCATCGAGTACGGCTACGTCGCTCCGGATCCGCTCGACCCCGATATCATTTACGGTGCCGGGCGAAGCGAAGTCTCCAAGTATCACTGGTCGACCGGTCAGGTGCAGAACGTGACCCCGATCCCGGTGCGAAGCCCCGACGTGCGCGTCGACCGCACCGAGCCGCTGATGTTCTCGCCGCTCGATCCACACACGCTCTACTACGGCGCCAACCGCCTGTACCGCACGCGCGACGGCGGCGTGAGCTGGCAGACCATCAGTCCGGACCTGGCACGCGAGGCCGGCAACGTGCCCGCGAGCGTCGGCGCGCTGCACCCACGGGGCGCCGAGAAGCAGCGCGGTGTGATTTATTCGCTCGGACCCTCTCCCCTCAACCTCGACGTGCTCTGGGCCGGGACCGACGACGGCTTCGTATGGCTGACTGCCGACGGCGGCTCGCACTGGTCGAACGTCACGCCGCCGGCGCTCACGCCGTGGAGCAAGGTCACGCAGATCGACCCTTCCCACTTCGATGCCGACACCGCCTACGTCTCGGTGAGCCGCATGCGCATCGACGACCTGCAGCCCTACATCTACCGTACGCGCGACCGCGGCCGCACCTGGGAGACGATCGTCGACGGGCTCCCGGCGGACGGCCCGGTGAATAGCGTGCGCGAGGACCCGGCGCGCCGCGGGCTGCTGTTCGCCGCCACGGAAACCGGTGTGTGGGTCTCCTACGACGACGGCGGGCGCTGGCAGTCGCTGCAGCTCAACCTCCCGCACACCTCGGTGCGCGACTTGGTGGTCCATGAGGCCGATCTCATCGCCGCCACCCACGGGCGCTCGATCTGGATCCTCGATGACATCTCGCGGTTGCGGCAGCTCGAGGACGGTGTGCCGCCGCGCGCCACGGCGCTGTACCGCCCCGCGGCCGCCTATCGCATGCACCGCAGCACCTGGACCGACACTCCGATACCGCCGGATGAGCCCACGGCCGCGAACCCGCCGGCGGGCGCCATCATCGACTACTTCCTGCCGCGCGATGCCACACACCCGGTCGTGCTCGAGGTGCTCGACAGTCACGGCGCGCTGGTGCGCCGCTACCGCAGCGACGATGCGCCCGTGCCAAGCCCCGAGGAGCTCGCCCGTGAGCTCATCCCGCGCTACTGGATTGCCCCCGCGCGCGTGCTGCCGGGGCGCGCCGGCATGCACCGCTGGGTGTGGGACCTGCGCTACGCCCCACCCGTCGCGACGACCCACGGCTACCCGATCTCCGCCGTGCCGCACGCGACCCCCGAGCAGCCGCTGGGTCCGATCGCGCTGCCCGGCAGCTACCTCGTGCGGCTTACCGTCGACGGACGGCACTACGAGGCGCCGCTCGACGTGCAGCCTGATCCGCGCGTGCCCGCCTCCGCGGGCGCGCTCGAGGGGCAGCTGACTCTCGCGAGGGAGCTATCGGATCTCCTCACCGAGAGCTCGCGGGCGGTGCTTTCGGCCCGTTCGATCGAGGCACAGCTCAAGGCCCTGAAGCCCGCCGGCGCCACAGCGGAGGCGGTCCACGCCTATCAGCGGCGCCTCGCGGACCTGCTGGGAACCGGGGAAAAGCCGGCGGACGAGGCACGGCCGACCGGCACTGCGCCCCGCGTCCCGCTACCTGATGTGCAGGAACGCATTTACGGTCTCTATACAGAGGTAACGCGCGCCGACGCCGCGCCCACTGTCTCCCAGCAAAGCGCCGCGGACGCGGCCCAGAAAGAGCTCGCGGTATTGCTCGCCGACTGGCGCGGGCTCGCGGCCGATCTGGGCGCGCTCAACAGGCAACTGAAAGCCGCCAAGCTCGCGATGGTACGACCGGAGCTCGCGCCGCCGCGCGATGTGAACTTCGCCGACGAGGATTGAAGCCGCGACGCGCGGTCAGATCATGGCCGCAGCGTGTACTCGGCGCCGCAGTACGGACACTTCGCCCAGCCGGTCTCGGCGATGGGCAAGTACACGCGCGGATGCGAATTCCACAGGTACATCTCCGGCATTGGGCAGGAGAGCGGCAGGTCCGCCTCGGTTACTTCGTACTGATTCTGCGCATTGGGCTGCAGCAGCGGTTTGACGGACGCGACCATGGCGGGCGGATTATACCCGCGCCGCCGTGGACAGGCCCTAGCGCATCGTGTCATTCCAGATGCGGGTCACGTCCCGAGGCAGATCCGGGAACTCCTCCGCCGGCACGATTGTTTCGGTCCCGGCGAGCGATAGCCGATGCGCCCTGCCCCGATAGGCGCGGTAGGCGCCGGTCAGCGTGTCGACCAGCGCCTGCGGAACGAGTGCGGCGGAAGCCACCGATTCCAGCTGCCGGATCGTGTCGGCGAACATGACCACCGGCGGGTAGCGCTGCGCCCACTCGAGCGCCCAGTACTGGGCGAGGAACTCGATATCGGCGATCCCGCCCGGATCCTGTTTGATGTCGAAGCGCCCGGGGCCGCCCCTGGAGAGCTCGCGGCGCATGCGTTCGCGCATGTTGCGCACCTCCGCCTGCAGCGTGTCGCGCCGCACGTGGTTACAGAGCACGTCGAGCCGCACGCGCTCGAACTCGGCGCGCAGCTGCGGTGAGCCGGCGACGCTGCGCGCGTGCAGCAGCGCCTGGTGCTCCCACGTCCAGGCTTCGCGCCGCTGGTAGTCGGCGAACGCCCCGATGTTGGTGACCAGCATGCCGCCCTTGCCGCTCGGGCGCAGCCGCACGTCGACCTCGTAGAGGCGGCCGGCGGCGGAGTGCATGGTGAGCAGGTGCACGATGCGCTGCGCGAGGCGCACGAAGAACAGCTGGTTGTCGATCGGGCGGGCAGCGCCGCTGGTCTCCTGGCGCTCGCCGTGCGAATCGTGCAGGAACACCAGGTCGAGATCGGACGAGTAGCCGAGCTCCATGCCGCCGAGCTTGCCGTAGCCGAGCGCACAGATGTTCACCGGGCGCGTGCCGCCGCCCGACGCGCACATCGGCACGCCGAACTGCGCGGTGATCTGCCGCCAGCCGAGCTGCATGGCGCGCTCGAGAATCAGCTCCGCGACATCGGTGAGCCGGTCGCTGACCTGCATCAGCGGCAGCACGCCGGTCAGGTCCGCGACCGCGATGCGGAACATGGCGGCGCTCTGGAAATGTCGCAGCACCTCCACCTGGCGCTCGGGATCCTCCTCACCCGAGAGCTGCTGCATGCGCTGCTCGAGCTCGGCGGCGAGGCTGGTGCGGTCCGGGTGCTGCGACAGCAGCCGCTCGTCGATGAGCTCATCGAGCAGCAGCGGCTGGGATGCGATCTGCTCGGCCAGGAACTCACCGTGGGCGCACAGCTCGACCAGTCGCGCGCGCGCCGGGCCGTTCTCGCGCAGCAGCGCGAAGTACGCCGAGCGCTTGCCGGTCGCCTCGATGATCCTGAGTATCCGACGCAGCACCGGCAGCTGCGTGCGGCTGCGGGCGATGTCCTCGAGCAACGCCGGCAGTAGCGCCTGCAGACGCCTGCGCCCGGGCTCATCCAGCTTGCGCACCAGCGCGGAAGCGCGCAGCTCGAGCAGCAGCCGTGCGGCTTCGGCGCTCTCGGTGAAGCCGGCGCGGCCGAGCGACTCCGCGAGCAGCGCGGTCTCGGCCTCGCTGTCCCAGAAGCGCCCGAGGTCGATGCGCACGGCGTGGCTGTCGGCGGCGGCGGCGCCGCCGAGGATCACCTGGCGGAAGTGGACGCTGACACGCTCGCGGTGCGCGTTGAGCTCGGCGAGCAGCGCATCCCAGTCACCACGCGCACCCTGCGCCAGTGCCACCCGCTCGCGCGCCAGCGGCTCCGCCGGCAGCGCGTGGACCTGCGCGTCGGCGAGCATCTGCAGGCGGTTCTCGAGGCGGCGCAGGTATCGGTAGGCCTGCGTGAGCTCGGTCACCGCGGCGGCGGGCAGCACGCGCGCCGCGCCGAGCCGCGACAGCGCCGCGAGCAGCGACGGCGTCTGCAAGTGGCGGTCGCGGCCGCCGCGCGTCAGCTGCAGCGCCTGCGCGATGAACTCGATCTCGCGGATGCCGCCCGGACCGAGCTTGATATCGTCGGCCAGCTCGCGCCGCTCGACCTCGCGGCCGATGAGAGTCTTCATCTCCCGCAAGCTCTCGAACACGCCGTAGTCGAGGTAGCGCCGGTACACGAACGGCCGCACGGCGGCCGCCTCGAGCTCGACGTAACGCGCCGCGGCGGTGATCGGACGCGCCTTGACGTACGCGTAGCGCTCCCAGTCGCGCCCATGGCGCAGCAGGTAGTCCTCGAAGGAGGCGAAGCTCGCCACCAGCGGCCCGGAGCCGCCGAACGGACGCAGCCTGAGATCCACCCGCAGCACGAAGCCCTCGGCCGTGGGCGACTCGAGCAGCCGCACCAGCGACTGGCCCAGACGCGTGAAGAACTCCTCGTTGGCAATCGGGCGTACGCCATCGGTCTCGCCGTGCTCGGGGAACAGCAGCACCAGGTCGACGTCGGAGGAGAAGTTGAGCTCGCCCCCGCCGAGCTTGCCCATCCCGAGCACCACGAGCGGTTGCGCTTCTCCGGCGACGGAGCGCGGCTCGCCGTAGCGCGCGGTGAGCGCACGGCGTGCGCACTCGACGGCAAACCCGATGGCGGCATCGGCGAACGCCGTGAGCTCGCTCAAGGTCTCGGGGAGTTCAGCCCAGCCCGCCAGATCGCGCCAGGCGATGCGCGCGAACTCGCGCCGCCGCCAGCGGCGCAGCGCCTGCTGTACCTGCGGCTCGGCTGCGTCAGCGGGCAGCGCCGGCACTCGCGCGCCCAGCTCGCCTGCCGCGAGCGGCCGCTCGAGGTCACCGCCCGACAGAAGACTTACCAGGAGCCGCGGGTCGCGTGCGCAGGACTGCGCGAGGAAACCGCTGCAGGCGAACACCCGCGGCAGGGATTCGCGGACCGCGGCGGAGGCGGCGGCGAGCGCCGCCTGGGCGCCGGCATCAGCGGCCAGCGCCTCGAGCGCCTGCTCCACCAGGCTCTCGAGATCGGCGCTGCCGAGGCTGCCCGGGGCGAACGCGCGCCTGAAGGGACTCAGGCGATCAGTCCCAGACATTGCCCCCGAGATCGTGCACCGCCGCGGTATCGAGCTGGCGGCTCATGCCGTGAAAGCGCGAAGACTCGGCGTAGATCTGGCCGCCGTGCTGGGCGTCGAGCGAAGCCGCGTCGCCCTCGATCAGGCTGTTGTCGATATGCACGTTGGCATTGCTGACGGAAATGCCGGTGCCGGTCGCGGTGATGTGACTGTTGGTGATGTACAGCTCGCAGCCGTTCTCGGCGCTGACCGCATCGCCGTCGAACTCGAGATTGCGGTTATCGATATGCAGCATGCGCGAGCCCTGGCAGACAATCGGCTCGTGGCGCCGCTCGAGCGGCGCGCTGGTCACGCTGGCATCGCCGCTGCGGATGTTGCTCACCGGGATCACCGCCCGGGCCCCGGCCTCGATACTGTATCCGGGACCCGACTCCAACACTTGCCCCGAGGGGGAGGCGTTAGCGCCGCGCGGCGCCATGGCGGAGGGCGGCGCGGCTGGCGCAGCCGGCGTCTCGGGTACGGCGGGCTCGACGCCGGGGCCCGCAGGTGCGGCGGCCGTGGCCGGCGCGGCGGTGTTGGGGAAGGCCTCCTCGGGCGGCGCGACCGCGGCGGCGTTGGCGCCGGAGGAACCGGCCGCAGTGGACGCCGGTTGAGTCGCACCGCCAGCCGTTGTCGAAGCTGCGGGCGCCGGAGCGCCCATCACGTCGTCGGCCTTGATCATGCGCAGCTCGCCGGAATCCTTCATGCGCACGGTGAAAGTGCGGCTCTGGGGATCGACGGCTACGATTTGGAGCCTGTCGTTGCGCGACAGCGCCGCCTTCGCCCAGCTCATCGTGTCGTCCTGACGAGCGCAACCTGCCAGCACGAGCAGCGCGATACCGGCGGCGGCCGCGCCGCCGCGAGCCTTGAGCGAACCCATGGCGAGCCTCCTCAAACTGCGGACACCACTTGGTAAGACGATAAACCAAAAAAACAGGCCCCACGAGGGGGCCTGCGAATGATGCGCGGAATAGGGGGTCTTGTTCCGCGTCTTTAGGGGTTGTTGCCCAACCGGGAGTCGAGCCCCAGACCCTTAACAGTTAACTTAAGCCTATCGGCTGTCGGTTACAGAATCGATACCTCTTTAGAGGGGCTCCTACATGTCCATTCCGCCCATGCCGCCGGGCGGGCCCGCATGGGAGTGCTCGTCGTCCTTGGGAGCTTCGGCCACCATGACCTCGGTGGTGAGCAGGAGACCCGCCACGGAGGCGGCGTTCTGCAGTGCAAGACGCGTTACCTTGGTCGGATCGAGGATCCCGGCCTCCAGCATGTCGCCGAACTCGCCGGTAGCAGCGTTGTAACCAAACGCACCCCTGCCCTCCTTGACGCGGTTCAACACCACGGCGGCGTCCTCGCCGGCGTTGTCGACGATCTGGCGCAGCGGCTCCTCGATCGCGCGGGCGAGGATGCGGATGCCGACCGTCTGGTCCTCATTCGCGGCCTCGAGCTTCTCGAGCGCCTTCTGTGCACGCAGCAGCGCCACGCCGCCGCCCGGCACTACGCCCTCCTCCACCGCGGCACGCGTGGCGTGCAGCGCGTCCTCGACGCGGGCCTTCTTCTCCTTCATCTCGATCTCGGTGGCGGCACCGACCTTGATCACGGCAACGCCGCCGGAGAGCTTCGCTACGCGCTCCTGCAGCTTCTCCTTGTCGTAGTCGGAGGTGGCCTCCTCGGCCTGCTGGCGGATCGACTCGATCCGCGCCTTGATGTCGGACGGCTTGCCGTGGCCGTCGATGATCGTGGTGTTCTCCTTCTCCACGACGACCTTCTTCGCCTCGCCGAGGTCGTTCATGGTCGCCTTCTCGAGCGACAGACCAACCTCATCGGAGATCACCGTGCCGCCGGTGAGGGTGGCGATGTCCTGCAGCATGGCCTTGCGGCGATCGCCGAAGCCCGGTGCCTTGACGGAGGCCACCTTGAGGATGCCGCGGATGTTGTTGACGACCAGGGTCGCCAGTGCCTCGCCCTCGACGTCCTCGGCGATGACCAGCAGCGGCCGCCCGCCCTTGGCCACGCTCTCGAGCAGCGGCAGGAGCTCCCGGATGTTGGAGATCTTCTTGTCGACCAGCAGGATCACCGGCTTTTCGAGCTCGGCGGTCTGGTTCTGCTGATTGTTGATGAAGTAGGGGGACAGGTAGCCGCGGTCGAACTGCATGCCCTCGACCACTTCCAGCTCGTTGGAGAGGCCCGAGCCCTCCTCCACCGTGATGACGCCTTCCTTGCCGACCTTCTCCATCGCCTCGGCGATGGTCTTGCCGATCGATTCGTCGGCGTTCGCGGAGATCGTACCGACCTGCGCGATGGCCTTGGAGTCTTTGCACGGCTTGGAGAGCTTCTTGAGCTCCTCGACCGCGGTGGTGACCGCCTTGTCGACGCCGCGCTTGATGTCCATGGGGTTCCTGCCCGCGGACACGGCCTTGAGGCCCTCGCGGATGATCGCCTGCGCGAGCACGGTCGCGGTGGTGGTCCCGTCGCCCGCCTCGTCGGAGGTGTTGGACGCGACTTCCTTCACCATCTGCGCGCCCATATTCTCGAACTTATCCTTCAGCTCGATCTCCTTGGCGACCGACACACCGTCTTTGGTGACGGTGGGCGCACCGAAGCTCTTCTCGAGCACGGCGTTGCGTCCCTTGGGACCGAGAGTTGCCTTGACGGCGTTGGCGAGCACGTTCACGCCCTTGAACATGCGCGAACGTGCGTCGTCGCTGAACCGGACTTCTTTGGCAGCCATTGTCGTGATCCTCGCTTACTTGCTTTCAATCACGGCCATGACGTCTTCTTCGCGCATGACCACGAGTTCTTCACCGTCGACTTTGACCTCGTTCCCGCTGTATTTGCCGAACAGGATCTTGTCGCCGACCTTCACATCGAGCGGCCGTACTTTGCCGTCTTCGAGAATTTTGCCCTTGCCGACCGCTACGATCTTTCCCTGCATCGGCTTCTCAGCCGCGGTATCGGGAATCACGATGCCACCCGGGGAGGTACGCTCCTCTTCCAGGCGCTTCACGATGACGCGGTCATGAAGAGGACGGATCTTCATGTTGAACGCTCCTTAAATCTCGTTGATTTGGATTGACTTTGCCCAACCGGATGGCTATTAGCACTCACCCGGTGCGGCTGCTAATGATAGGGAGGCCGCTTCCAAATTCAAGCCGTCCGGGGAGGTTTTTTCGCCGTTCGCGGCACTCGGGACCCTGGAGCGGGGAGGCCGCAGGGCCGGCGCTGGGGGCCCTGGGGGCGTTGAGCATGCAATGAACCACAGTTCCTGCCGGTCATCCAAGGCATGGGCTAAAGTCACCACCATGTCCCAAGCGATGAGACATATTCTCCCGGTTGCGCTGCTCCTCGCAGCGTCTTTTGCACAGGCCCAATCCCCCGCGGCCGGGACCGGCTCACTCCCGTCCGCGCCCTCCGCGACCGCCGCACCCGCCAGCGCCGGGCCGACCGGGATCAACGCGGTCCTCGCCGGGGCGAGATCGGACGAGGACAAGTTTCTGCCCCCCGACCAGGCGTTCCGCTTCGATGCGCAGGCCGACGGCAGCGACCGAGTGAAGCTGCATTGGGACATCGCCGACGGCTATTACCTGTATCAGGCCAGGATCAAGGTCAGCACCCCGAGCACGCGGGCGCAGCTCGGAAATCCGCAGTTTCCTCGCGGCCAGTTCAAGACGGACGAGTACTTCGGGCGACAGGAGATCTACCACCACGAGCTGTCCGTGCCCGTGCCCGTGGCCCGCGCCAGCGGCCAGGCGTTCGACCTTCCGGTCCAGGTGACGTACCAGGGATGCGCAGAGGCGGGCCTGTGCTACCCGCCCATTACCAAGACCGTGACGGTTGCGCTTGGTGGTGGAGGCGCCGTCTCGGGCGGCACCTCTTCCGTCGGCTCCCGCTCGGCGGGCGGCGGCGCGGACCAGGCAGCCGGCGCCGGCCCCGACCAGGGCTGGTTCGCCGCGCTCGTGCGCGGCAATCCCTTGCTCATGCTTGCCGGGTTCTACGTCGCGGGACTGCTGCTCGCCTGCACGCCCTGCGTGCTGCCGATGGTGCCGATCCTGTCGGGACTGATCGTGAGCGGGGGCCGGAGCATCACGGCCGCGCGAGGGTTTGCGCTCTCCTTGAGCTACGTGCTCGGCATGGCGGTCACTTATGCGGTCGCGGGGGTTGCCTGCGCGGCGGCCGGCAGCCAGGTGCAGGCGGTCTTCCAGCAGTGGTGGGTGTTGACGCTGTTCGCGGCGGTGTTCGTCGCGCTCGCGCTGTCCATGTTCGGACTCTTCACGTTGCAGATGCCGGCCGCGATCCAGACCCGCCTCGCCGGCTTGAGCAACCGCCAGTCCGCCGGCACCTTCGGCGGCGTGGCCCTCATGGGGGCACTCTCGGCGCTGATCGTCACCACTTGCGTAGGTCCCGCGCTGGTCGGAGCCCTGCTCGTCATCAGTCAGACAGGGCAGATCGCCCGCGGCGGCGCGGCGCTCTTCATCATGGCGATCGGCATGGGCACGCCGCTGCTGATCGTGGGCGCCTCGGCGGGCAAGCTCCTGCCGAAAGCCGGACCGTGGATGGATTTCGTGAAGCGTCTGTTCGGCGTCATGATGCTCGCGGTTGCGGCGTGGATGCTGGCACGCGTAGTCCCCGGGCGTCTGATGCTGCTGCTATGGGCGGTGCCGGTGCTGGCGCTGGCGTGGCTGCTGTGGCGCGAGGCGCGCAGCCGCGCGGCCGCCACCTGGGTGCTGCGCGCCGCCGGACTCGCTGCGGCGCTCTACGGCGTGACTCTGGCCACCGGTGCAGCGCTCGGCGGCAACGATCCGCTCGCGCCGATCCCGCTGTCCCGGAACCGCACCCACGAGCTGCAATTTCAGCCGATCCATTCGCTGCCAGATCTCGAGGCTGCGGTCGCCGCGGCGCGCGCCCACGGCCGCGGCGTGCTGGTGGACTTCTCGGCGGCCTGGTGCACCTCCTGCAAGGAGATGGAGCGCTATACCTTCACCGACCCCCGCGTGCAGGCCGCACTCTCCGGCACGACGCTGCTGCGCGCCGATGTGACGGACAACACCGCTGACGATCAGGCGCTGCTGAAGCATTTCGGGATATTCGGACCGCCGACTATCGCCTTCTACGGCCGCGACGGGCAGGAGCGTAGTCAGGACCGCGTGGTCGGGTACATGAGCGCCGAGGCGTTCGCCAGGCACGCGCAAGAGGCGCTGCGGACTTCATCGTGAGCGCGCCCTCCGGGGTGAAAGGCGGCCGGCCTGCCGCGGCCGGCGCGCTGCTGGCCGGGATCCTTTTGCTCTCGGGGCTGATCGGGTTCGTAGCCTATCGGCTCGCCGCTCCCACGCCCTCGGGTCTGCGCGTGGCGCCCGGTTACTCCGCCCCCATCGGAAAGGCGGCCGCCACGGCGGCTGCCGCTCAGGCGGCTGCAGCGCAATCACCCACCCCCCGAAAGATCCCCGAGACGCTGCCGGATTTCCGCCTCCCGGGCCTCGATGGGCGCACCCATGGGCTCTCGGACTGGAAGGGGCAGCCCCTCCTCATCAATTTCTGGGCCACGTGGTGCGAGCCGTGCCGGCGCGAGATTCCTCTGCTCGAAGCGATTCGCCGCGAAAGTACCAAGAACCGTATCGAAATAGTCGGTATCGCCCTCGATCATCGCGATGCGGTACGCGAGTTTGCCCAAAAGCTCGGGATGAACTACCCGGTGCTGGTCGGGGAGACGGGCGGCCTCGAGGCTGTCGAGGCGTTCGGCATGGACACGGTCCTTCCGTTCAGCGTGTTCGCGGACGCCCGGGGCGATGTCGTGACGCTCAAGGTGGGCGAGTTGCATCAAGATGAGGCACGCCTCATCCTCGATCACCTCCGCGACCTGGACCAGGGCCGGCTGACGCTTGCAGCCGCCCGCACGCAGATCGCCTCCGGTATCCAGCGGCTGGAGTCCGCCAGGGCTGTGGCCAAGGCTGCGGCAACCCCATAGGTCGCCCCCAGCCCCAACGGCGACGATGGGCGAGGTTTTTGCAAGATCATCGCAAATCGCCCCAAGAACTATCCCAAATTGAGCCGAATTAGGTTACATTCGCGCCGCTTTGCTTAGGACCCGCGAGCGCGCGAAGAAGAGCTCAAGCCATGGCCCGAGTGCTGCTGCTGAACGGCCCGAACCTGAATCTGCTCGGCACGCGTGAGCCCGAGGTCTACGGCACCGACACCCTGGAGGCGATCGAGAAGCGGGCGGCAACGCTCGGCCGGGAATTGGGCCACGAGCTCATCGCCTTCCAGAGCAACGCGGAGCACGAGTTGATTGCGCGTATTCACGGCGCGCCGGGAGCCGGCACCCGCTTCATGATCCTCAATCCCGGCTCCTTCACACACACCAGCATCGCCTTACGCGACGCCATCCTCGCTGTGCAGCTGCCGTTCATCGAGGTGCACCTCTCGAACATCCAGGCCCGCGAGGCCTTCCGCCGTCACTCCTATTTCTCCGACATCGCCGTTGGCGTGATCGCAGGTCTCGGGCCGCTCGGCTACGAGCTCGCGGTGCGCGCCGCGGCCCAGCGCCTGGCCCGACCGGGCTGAAGTCGGGATTCCTCGGTCACTGCTGTTGGGGGCATGCCCTTACATGGACATTCGAAAAATCAAAAAACTGATCGAGCTGCTGCAGGAATCGGGCATCGCCGAGATCGAAATCAAGGAGGGCGAGGAAGCGGTCCGGATCAGCCGCCTGCCCCCGGCGGGCAGCTACCCCGTTCAACCGGTCACGCATCTGGTACATGCCCCGGGACTGCCGCCCTCGAGCGCCGCCGCCGCAGCTGCGCCGGCGGCCGGCCCCGAAAGCGTCGCGGCGAAGCCAAAGCCCAACGAGCACGTGATCACCGCCCCCATGGTGGGGACCTACTACGCCTCGCCGTCACCGGGCGCCAAGGCGTTCGTCGAGATCGGGGATGAAATCAAGGTCGGCCAGGTGCTGTGCATCATCGAGGCGATGAAGATGATGAATCAGATCGAGGCCGACAAGGCCGGGCGCATCGCCTCGATCATGGCCAGGAACGGCGACCCGGTGGAGTTCGGTCAACCGTTGTTCGTCATCGAATAAGCGGGCCATGATCGAGAAGCTCGTCATCGCCAACCGCGGCGAGATCGCGTTGCGGATCCTGAGAGCCTGCCGCGAGCTCGGCATCAAGACGGTCGCGGTGCATTCGACCGCGGATTACAGCCTCAAGCACGTGCTGCTCGCGGACGAGTCGGTATGCATCGGGCCGCCGCCGTCGGCCGCCAGCTATCTCAACATGCCGGCGATCATCTCGGCCGCGGAAGTCACCGACTCGGTGGCGATCCATCCCGGCTACGGCTTCCTGTCGGAGAACGCCGATTTCGCCGAGCGCGTGGAGAAGAGCGGCTTCGTGTTCGTCGGCCCCAAGGCCGAGACGATCCGCGTCATGGGCGACAAGGTCTCGGCCATCCGCGTGATGCGGTCACAGGGCGTGCCCTGCGTGCCCGGCTCCGACGGCCCGATCGGCGAAAACGCCGACGAGAGCCTGCGCATCGCGCGCGATATCGGCTACCCGGTCATCATCAAGGCCTCGGGCGGCGGCGGCGGGCGCGGCATGCGCGTGGTGCACACCGAGGCGTCGCTCCTCAACGCGATCGGCATCACGCGCGCCGAGGCGCGCGCCGCATTCGGCAACGACCAGGTCTATATGGAGAAATTCCTGGAGCGGCCGCGGCACATCGAATTCCAGGTGCTCGCCGACGGACACGGCAACATCATCCACCTCGGCGAGCGCGACTGCTCGATGCAGCGCCGCCATCAGAAAGTGCTGGAGGAGGCGCCGGCGCCCGGCATATCGCCGCGCCAGCGGCGCTTCATGGGGGAGCGCTGCGTCGAGGCCTGCCGCGCGGTCGGCTACCGCAGCGCCGGCACGCTCGAGTTCCTCTACCAGGACGGGGAGTTCTACTTCATCGAGATGAACACCCGCATCCAGGTCGAGCATCCGGTGACCGAGCTGGTCACCGGGATCGATCTGGTCAAGGCGCAGCTGCTGATCGCGAGCGGCGAGCCGCTGCCGTACACCCAGAGCGACGTGCAGATTCGCGGCCACGCGATCGAGGCGCGCATCAACGCCGAGGACCCGAAGACCTTCATTCCCTCACCCGGGCCGATCCGGCTGTGGCATGCGCCGGGTGGCCCCGGCATCCGCGTCGACAGCCACGTCTACTCCGGTTACAACGTCCCGCCGTACTATGATTCCCTGATCGCCAAGATCATCGCGTACGGCGACACGCGCGAGACGGCGATCGCGCGCATGAAGAACGCGCTTGCAGAGATGGTGATCGAGGGCATCAAGACCAACGTGGCTCTGCACCAGGAAATCTGCAACCACGCGGCTTTCCAGAAGGGCGGCACCGACATCCATTACCTCGAGCGCCGCCTGGGACTGCGTTAGTCTGTGGTGGACGGAAGCCATGGGCTCCTCGCACCTCACGCTGACGTTCGACCTGGGGTCGCTCGATCCGCAGGCGGCGGAAACCGCCTGCTTCGAGCTCGGCGCGCAGGCGGTGACCTTCGTCGACGCGCACGACGACCCGGTACTCGAGCCGCTGCCCGGCGAGCTGCGCCTGTGGACGCAGACACGCCTGAGGGCGCTGTTCGAGCAGCCGCATGATGCGGGCGAGCTCGCCCGTCGGCTCGCCGCGCGGCTCGCTCTCGCCACGCACCTGATCCGCGCCGAGGTGGTCGCCGATCGCGCCTGGGAGCGCGAGTGGCTCAAGGACTTTCACGCCGTGCGCTTTGGCACGCGGCTGTGGGTGTGTCCGCATCACGAGCAGGTGGTCGATACCTGCGCGGTGGTGGTGAAGCTCGATCCGGGGCTCGCCTTCGGCACCGGGTCGCACCCGAGCACCGCCTTGTGCCTCGAATGGCTCGATGCGCACATGCCCAGATCACCGCTGCGCGTCATCGACTACGGCTGCGGCTCGGGGGTTCTGGCGCTCGCTGCCGCAAAGCTCGGCGCAGGCCAGGTGGACTGCTTCGATATCGACCCCCAGGCGCTCGCCGCCACGCGCGAAAACGCCAGCGCCAACGACGTCGGCGACCTGGTGCGCGTTCACGAGGCGGCCGCGACGCTCCCCCGGGAGGTCGACCTGCTGCTCGCCAACATCCTGTCGCAGCCCCTGTGCGCGCTCGCGCCGCAGTTCGCGGACCGGGTCGCCGCGGGGAGGCGGATCGTGCTCGCAGGACTCATGCAGCACGAGGTGTCCGAGGTGACAGCCGCTTATGCTGCGTGGTTTGATGTCGCGGTGGCCGGCGAGCGCGACGAGTGGGTGTGTCTCGCCGGGCAGCGTCACTAGATGTTCACCGTCTGTCCAAAGTGTGCCCTGACGCTGGTGGTGACCGCGGCGGACCTGCGCGTCGCCCAGGGCTACGTGCGCTGCGGGCGCTGCTCGAGCGTCTTCAATGCACTGGCTCAGCTGAGCGACGAGCGCCAGGCAGCCGCGGCCGGTGCAACTGCCGCGGTCTCGCCGCCCGCCGCGGCCTCCGCGCCCAGCGCGAGCCCGGCGCCCGCCGCGGCCTCGACGCCTCCCGCGCAGGAGCCGCGTCGGTCTGCGCGCGCGCCGGCTGGCGGCGAACCGCAGCCGCCCGAGCCACCGCCGCAGGCTCCCGCCGACGAAGATTCGATCCCCGAGGACGCGCTCGAGTTCGACTCCTCGCGGACGGATGTGAATTCGGTGTTCGTCGAGCCGTCGCCGGACCCGCAGTGGACCGCCGCCACCGGCTCCTTCAAGGCGATGCGCGTGACCAGCGAGGAAACGGCAGCCGCGCCATCGGACGCGCCGGTCGAAGTCGAGATCGACGCAGCATTCCTCTCGGGCATCGTGCAGGGCGAGCAACCCCGGCCGGCAGCGGCAGCCGTCGCAGCGCCTCCGGCACCGACGCCGCGTGCGGCGCCCGCGCCCGAGACGGGGAAGTCCGTCGCAGCGCGCGCCGCGGGCGAGACCGCTGCGGCTGCAGTCAGCATAGCAGCCCCGCGGCCAGACGAGAGCGCTGCAGAGTTCACCGACGCGGAGGCCGACGGGATGCTGCTTACGCCGCACCCTCTCGCCCGCCGCCTCTCCCGCCTGACCGCACGCGAGTCGGCGCCGTGGGCGATCGGTGCCGCGGTGCTCGTCATCGTGCTCGTGGCCCAGGCGGTCAACCACTCGCGCGATGCGCTCGCGACGCACGCGCGGCTCAATCGGCCGCTCACCGCGCTCTACGCAGCTCTCGGCATGCCGCTGGTGCCGCACTGGGATCTGCACGCGTATGACGTGCGGCAACTCGGCGCCTCGCTGGGCCCGGGCAGCGGGGGAGAGATCACGGTGCGCGCCAGCATCCGCAACGGCGGTGTGCAACCGCAGCCGCTGCCCCTGTTGCGCGTGACACTGCAGGATCGCTTCGGCAATCGCCTCGCCTCGCGCGACGTGTCGCCGCGCGATTACCTGCCGGGCGCGGTGCCGGCGGCCTCGTTCCTGTCGGTCGATCAACGCATCGACGCCGAGATGGCGTTCGTCGACCCGGGCTCGAGCGCCGTCGGATTCGAGATCGACGCCTGCCTGCCGACCGGCGGCGGCGCGATCGCATGCGCCAACGACGGTACCAGCCGCTAGCCGCGATCCGCGGGCCCTGGTGCGCGAACGATGCTCCGCTCGCGGCGCTGTTCCCGGCTTGCGACATCGCGCTCGCACAAAACGCGCGAGGTACTTGATTTCGCCGGCGCGGTCGGAGTAGGACTCGAGCGCGCATGCGACGCGCGCGGCGCGTGCGCGCGCTGCGTCACGTATCTTCGGCAGTGTCAACCGGCAGCTTCACTGTGAAATTGCGACGCAGTCACTTCTGCGCGCCGAGGTGCGTGATATTATTCTGCGGCGGCGCCGGCCCGACGAATGGTTTCTTCCAGGGGGTCCCCACGATGACGGCCAAGAAAAAGACGCGAGCCCGTGAAGCCATTGCCGTACGAGTCAACGGACGGGAGCTGCCGCTACGCAATCACGCCGAGCGCGCCCTGAGCGACTACTTCACTAGCCTCAACGGCCACCGCCCCGCTCATCTCTACGACCTGGTGCTGCGCGAGGTGGAGGAGCCGCTGTTCCGCGTGGTACTCGATTACGCCGAGGGCAACCAGAGCCGCGCCGCGGGCATCCTCGGCATCAACCGCGGCACGCTGCGCAAGAAGCTCAAGCAGTTCGGACTCGCCGGCTCCTGATAGGCTGGCGGTGCCCGCCGGCGCCACGCCGGCACTCGTGAGGGGCCCGATGTCGCTGCCCATCCGCCGCGCCTTGCTGTCGGTATCCGACAAGACCGGCCTCATCGAGCTCGCCCGGGCGCTCGCCGCGCGCGGGATCGAGATCCTCTCCACCGGCGGTACGGCACGCCTGCTCGCCGCACACGGCGTCGCCGTGCGCGAGGTCGCCAGCTACACCGGGTTTCCCGAGATCATGGACGGACGCGTCAAGACGCTGCACCCGAAGATTCACGGCGCGCTGCTCGGGCGGCGGGGCGTCGACGATGCCGTCATGGCGCAGTACGACATCGCCCCGATCGATCTGCTGGTGGTCAACCTGTATCCGTTCGCGGCCACCGTGGCACGCGCGGACGCGAGCTACGAGGACGCCGTCGAGAACATCGACATCGGCGGTCCCGCCATGTTGCGCGCTGCGGCAAAGAACCACGCCTCGGTGCTGGTGGTGGTCGATCCGGCAGATTACCCCGCACTGCTCGCCGAGCTCGACGCGCACGGCGGCGGTAGCGCACTCGCCACCCGCAACCGGCTGGCCGCCAAGGCCTTTGCGCACACCGCGCACTACGACACCATGGTGGCCGCCTACCTGTCGGCCCGGCACGCGCAACCCGCCGAGCGTTTTCCGGCAGTGCTGCCGCTCGTCTTCGACAAGGTGCAGCAACTGCGGTACGGGGAGAACCCCCACCAGCAGGCGGCGTTCTACCGCGAGCCCGCGCCCCGCGGCGCGAGCGTGGCGACGGCCGTCGTGCGCCAGGGCAAGGACCTGTCGTTCAACAACATCGCGGACGCCGACACCGCGATCGAGTGCGTGCGGCAGTTCGCGCAAGCCGCCTGTGTCATCGTCAAGCACGCCAACCCCTGCGGGGTCGCGCTCGCAGCCACCGCCCGCGAGGCCTACGAAGGCGCTTACCGCACCGATCCCACTTCCGCCTTCGGCGGCATCATCGCCTTCAACCGCGAGCTCGACGAGGCGACCGCGAGCGCGATCCTCGAACGCCAGTTCGTCGAGGTGCTGATCGCGACCGCCGTGCACCCCGATGCCGCGCGCGTGCTGGCGGCCAGACCCAACGTGCGCGTGCTCGCGCTCGGCGATCTGAAGAGCGCAGCGGGCAGCGAGCTCGAATTCCGCAGCGTCACCGGCGGACTGCTGGTGCAGCAGCGCGATCGCGCCGGCCTGCCTCCCGGGGATCCCGTGGTCCCGACGCGCCGCAAGCCCACGGAGTCCGAGCTTGCTGACCTCGGGTTCGCCTGGGCGGTGTGCAAGTTCGTCAAGTCGAATGCGATCGTGTTTGCGCGCGACCGCGCCACCATCGGCATCGGCGCCGGGCAGATGAGCCGGGTCTACTCGACGCGTCTCGCGGCCCTCAAGGCCGCCGACGGCAAGCTCACGGTCGCCGGTGCCGTCATGGCCTCCGATGCCTTCCTGCCGTTCCGCGACAACCTGGATGTCGCGGCGCAGTACGGCATCCGCGCGGTCATCCAGCCCGGCGGCAGCGTGCGCGATGCGGAGGTGATCGCTGCGGCCGACGAGCACGGCATGGCCATGGTGTTCACCGGCATGCGGCACTTCCGGCATTGAGGGCGGGCGCGATGAAGGTCCTGGTTGTCGGTGGCGGCGGCCGTGAGCACGCGCTCGCCTGGAAATGCGCCGCAGCGCCGCGCGTCACGCAGGTGCTGGTCGCTCCCGGCAACGCCGGCACGGCCACCGAGTCCAAGGTGCGCAACGTCGGCATCGCCGCCGAGGACATCGCCGGCCTGGTGCGCCTCGCGGCCGCCGAGCGTGTCGACCTCACGATCATCGGACCGGAAGCGCCGCTGGTCGCCGGCGTGGTCGACGCATTCGAGGCCGCCGGTCTCAAGTGCTTCGGACCGCGCCGCGCGTGCGCGCAGCTCGAGGGCTCCAAGGCCTTCGCCAAGGAGTTCATGGCCCGCCACCGCATACGCACTGCACGCTCCGCCACCTTTACCCGCGAGAGCTTCGATGCCGCCTGGGTGCGCGGGCAACGCGCGCCACTCGTCGTCAAGGCGAGCGGGCTCGCCGCCGGCAAGGGGGTGGTGATCGCCGCCTCCAGCGCTGAAGCGCTGACCGCGGCCGAAGCCATGTTCGCCGGCCGCTTCGGCGCGGCCGGCCGCGAGGTGGTGATCGAGGAATTCCTGCCGGGCGAGGAGGCGAGCTTCATCGTCATGGCGGACGGCGAGCACATCCTGCCGCTGGCGAGCTCCCAGGACCACAAGCGCCGCGACGACGGCGATCGCGGACCCAACACCGGCGGCATGGGCGCCTACTCGCCGGCGCCGGTGGTCACGCCGGCGCTGCACGCGCGCATCATGCGCGAAGTCATCGAGCCCGCCATCCGCGGCCTGGCCGCCGACGGCATGGCGTATACGGGCTTTCTGTACGCCGGACTCATGATCGCTGCCGACGGCACACCGAACGTGCTCGAGTTCAATTGCCGCCTCGGCGACCCCGAGACCCAGCCGATCCTCATGCGGCTGCAATCCGATCTGCCGGCGCTGTGCGAAGCCGCGCTCGCCGGCAGGCTCGATCGGCTGAGCGCCGAGTGGGATGCGCACGCCGCGCTCGGCGTCGTCATGGCCGCGGCCGGCTACCCGGAGGAGGTGCGCACGGGCGACGTGATCGAAGGGCTCGACCACGCCGCGCGGCTGCCGGGGAAGATCTTCCACGCCGGCACCAGGCTCGAGGCCGGGCGGGTGCTCACCAGCGGCGGGCGCGTGCTGTGCGCCGTGGGACTCGGTGCAGACGTCGCCGCCGCGCAGCGCGAGGCGTACGCGCTGACCGCCGCGGTGCACTGGCCGGGCATGCATTACCGCAGCGACATCGGCTACCTCGCGGTCGAGCGCCAGCGCGCGCTCGACGTCTGACGCGTGCAGTTCGACCACCCTCACCCCCACGTCATCGCGCTCGGCGTCGAGCCGGCCGACATCGACGCCTACCAGCACGTCAACAACGCGATCTATCTCACCTGGCTCGACCGCGCCGCCTGGTCGCACTCGGCAGCTCTCGGGGTGCCGCTCGAACGCTGCATCGCGATGCGGCGCGGCATGGCGGCGCTGCGCACCGAGATCGACTACCTGCTCGCCGCGGTGCGCGGCGATGCCGTGCAGGTTGCGACCTGGATCGCGCGCAGCGACGGCCGACTGAGGTGCGAGCGGCGCTTTCAGGTCGTGCGGCCGGCCGACGGCCGGACGCTGGCGCGCGCCGTGACCGAGTACGTATGCATCAATCTCGACTCGCGGCACGCCGCGCGGATGCCGCAGCTGTTTGCGCGGGCGTACGTGCCGACGCCGCACTAGAATGGCGGGGTTGCCAACGCTCAGCGGAGACTCAAGGTGCCATCGATCCAACTCGTCGCGACCGTGATCGCGCTCGCGCTCACCAGCGGCCTCGCGACCGCCGCCGAGGCGCCGTTCGACTTCGACAAGGCCTCCGGGCGCCTTCCCAAGAATGTCGTGCCGCTGGATTACGACATCGCCGTCGTTCCCGACGCCGCTGCCAGAACCTTTACCGGCACCGAGTCGGTGTCGCTCAAGTTCCGCACCGCGACCGACAAAGTGGTGTTCAACACGCTCAACCTGACGCTCAGCAACGTGCGGCTCGACGGCCAGCCGGTCGCACGCGTCGCCACCGACAACGCCGCGCAGCTGACGACGCTCACGCTGGCGGCGGCGGCGGCGGGCCGGCACACCCTGACGCTGTCCTATTCGGGAGTGATCGAGACCCGGCCGCAGGGGCTGTTCGTGCAACCCTATTCCCGGGAGGGCGGCGGCGGCCAGGGGCTGCTGCTGACGACCCAGATGGAGTCGACCGACGCGCGGCGCATGTTCCCGTGCTGGGACGAGCCGGCGTTCCGCGCGACCTTCGCGCTCACCGCCACGGTGCCGGCGGACTGGGCGACCGTGGGCAACATGCCGATTGCAAAGCGCGAGGTGCACGGCAAGCTCGCGACCACGACCTTCGAGCGCTCCCCAAGGATGCCGTCGTACCTGGTGGAATTCACCGCCGGCAATCTGCGTGACATCGGCGCGCAGCGCGGCAAGGTGCACTTCGGGGTGTGGGCGGTCGCCGGCCGCGAGTCCGAGGGGCGCACGGCGCTCGCCAACGCCGAGCAGATCCTCGCCGATTACGACGACTACTTCGGTTATCCGTACCCCCTGCCGAAGCTCGATTCCATCGCCATCCCGGGCGGATTCTCCGGCGCGATGGAGAACTGGGGCGCGATCACCTACAACGACGAGCTACTGCTGCTCTCGAAGAACAGCTCGCTGGCGGACATACAGAATGTCTACGCCACCCAGGCGCACGAGATGGCGCACCAGTGGAACGGCGACCTCGTCACCATGGGGTGGTGGGACGACCTGTGGCTCAACGAAAGCTTCGCGTCCTGGATGGCCGCGAAGGAGACGGATTGGCGCAATCCCACCTGGAAATGGTGGGAGAGCGAGGACGCCACCAAGGAGGGCGCGATGGAAGCCGACGCCCGCACGTCCTCGCACGCCATCCAGGTGCATGTCACCGACGAGCTGCAGGCCGCCAACGCCTTCGATCCGACGATCACGTACGACAAGGGCCAGGCGGTACTGCGCATGCTGGAGGCGTACTTGGGTCCGGACACCTTCCGCGACGGCATCCGCCGGTACATCAAGGCCCGTGCCTTCAGCAACGCCACCACCGCGGATCTGTGGGATGCGCTGAGCGCCGCGAGCGGCAAGCAGGTGGGCCGGATCGCCGCCGACTGGACCGAGCAGGCCGGTTTCCCGCTGGTGAGCGTCGCCGCTGCCTGCAATGCGGGCAAGCGCACGATCTCCCTGTCGCAGCGGCGCTTCTTCCTGAGCGCGCCGGCCGACCGCAGCCTCGAGTCGGTGCACTGGAGCGTACCGCTGCAAATCCGCGTGGGCGCGACGGCTCCCGCCCAGCCGCTGCTGCTGACGCACGACGGACAGAGCCTCGCAGCCGGCTCGTGCCAGGAGCCCCTCAGCGTCGATGCCGGTGCCATCGGTTTTTACCGCGCCAGCTACGATGCCTCGGCGCTGGCAGCCAACACCCGCGCCTTCGGCACGCTTCCCGACGGCGATCGCATCGCGCTTCTCGATGACCAGTGGGCGCTGGTCCAGGCGCACAGCGCACCGCTGGCGAGCTACCTCGCGCTCGCGCAGCGCATGGGCACGGATCTCGATGCCCGCGCGTGGCGGCAGATCGCCGGCGCCCTGGGGACCATCGAGTACGACGAGCGCGGCACGCCGGGGCACGCCGCGTTTGCCGCGTATGCGCGCTCGCTCCTCGAGCCCGTCGCCACCCGTCTCGGATGGGACGCCCGGGCGGGGGAGACTGCTGACCTGCAGGCGCTGCGCCGCACCGTAATCGAGGATCTCGGCCTGTGGGGCGATCCGCGGGTCATCAGCGAGGCGCAGCGGCGCTTTGCCGCGTTCGTACACGACCACAGCGCCATTGCCCCCGACGATCAGAGCATGATCCTCAACGTCGTCGGGCTGCACGCCGACGCCGCCACGTTCGAGGAGCTGCACACACTCGCCAGAGAATCGCACGACGAGTCGGAGAAACACCGCCTGTACACCGCGCTCGCCGGCGTGCGCGACCCGCAGCTCGCCGCACAGGCGGCGAAGATCGCGCTCGCCCCCGAGATCCCGCCGCAGGCGGTGCAGCTGCGCCTCGGGATGTTCATCACGCTGCACAAGGAGCAGCCGCAGCTCGCCTGGCGCACCTTCAGCGCAAATGTCGGGCTGCTGTTGTCGCCGTTCGGCAACCTGGCGCCGCTCGTCGAGGCGCAGTACATCCCGCAGATCTTCTGGAACAGCATGCCGCTCGAGCAGATGCACAGCTGGCTGAAGGCGCACGTGGGTGCGCAGATGGGCCCGCAGATCGAGAAAGGCATGGAGGGCGCGCGCTTCCGGCTGACACAGAAGCAGGCACTGGTGCCGGAAGCCGACGCGTACCTCGCCGCGCGGGCACCGCACGCCTGAGGCACTTGGCCGCAGTGAGCTAGAAACTGAAGCGCAGCAGCACCTGCGGACCGCTGAAGCGCATCGCGACCGCCCCGGGAATGCTACCGATATCGCGCTCGAGCGCGATGCGCATCTCGGACCAGCCCGCGCCGATCGAGAAGTTGGGGTTCCAGCGATACTGCAGCTCCGAATGCAGGTCGGTGAACGAGCCGCGGGCCTGGTCGATCCTCGCCTCGGCGTAGTTGGCGTGCGCCGTGAAGGCAAAGTGCCTCGAGATGCACCAGGTGAAGTCGAGCGGCAGCGTCGGGATCGGATCCGCCGCCGACACGCTCTGCGACTCGCTTTCGGCCAGTACCGCAGCGGATGCCTGGGCCTGGATGAAGTACACCCCGAGCCCGGTGCCGATCTCGAGCCGATCGCTGCGATAGAACGAGTAGGTGTAAGTCAGGGCGAACATGCGCCACTGGATCGACGACTGCGCCATCTGGCCGGCGAGGAACGTCTGGTTGCCGAACACCACGGTGTTGGCGAGCAGGTAGTTGGCGGAGCGGTCCGCCTCGAAGTAATCGACGCGCAGCTTGTTGCGCTCACGCATCCGGAACATGAACTCCACCACTCCCTGGTCGAGCCGGCTCGGGAGCCCGAGATCGCGCTCCGCATAGAGCGGCGTGCCGGTGACGCCGGGAGCGGCGTTCCCGGGATCGAGCCGCAGGTTCGTGTACACCGCGGGCGCGTAGAACGCCCCGCTGATATAGAAACGATCGGTGATCGGGCTCGACGTCCGGGCCTTGTGCGGCGGCAGCGGCGCCCCCGACTGCGGATCCCGGTCGGCGAGCGCCGGGGCGGCCGGGGCCACGAGCAGCACCGCGGCGAGCGCGGGCCAGAAGCGCATGCTGGTTGGTCTCCCTGGGTGCCGCGGGCGCGGGTGCCACGGATCTTACTGAGCTGCGCGGCCGATGTGCCAGCGTCGCCCCTCGGCGACGTGAA
The DNA here is from genome assembly GCA_035603345.1 of Steroidobacteraceae bacterium. Lineage (GTDB taxonomy): Bacteria > Pseudomonadota > Gammaproteobacteria > Steroidobacterales > Steroidobacteraceae > 13-2-20CM-66-19. The sequence goes on from DATNKO010000075.1 coordinate 41,000, forward strand.
CTGGTTCAACTGGCGGAAAACGCCTACGGCGTTTTCCGCAGGCCACTGAAGCGATTGAGCCATGCACGCGGGCAAAAGGCGTGACTTTTGCCCGCTAAGCGGCGGGGTGAATTTGGGCCCCTGGAGTTAGCGCTTCATCGCATCGAAGAATTCGCCGTTCGACTTGGTGTCCTTCATCTTGTCGAGCAGGAATTCGATCGCCGCGAGCTCGTCCATGGGGTGCAGGAGCTTGCGCAGGATCCACATCTTGGCGAGCTCGCCCTGGTCGGTGATGAGCTCTTCCTTGCGCGTGCCGGAGCGGTTGATATTGAACGCCGGGTATACGCGCTTCTCGGAGATGCGCCGGTCGAGATGGATCTCGCTGTTGCCGGTGCCTTTGAACTCCTCGTAGATGACGTCGTCCATCTTCGAGCCGGTGTCGATGAGCGCGGTCGCCAGGATCGTCAGGCTGCCGCCTTCCTCGATGTTGCGTGCCGCGCCGAAGAAGCGCTTCGGGCGCTGCAGCGCGTTGGCGTCCACGCCGCCGGTAAGCACCTTGCCGGAGGACGGCACCACCGTGTTGTAGGCGCGCGCCAGGCGCGTGATCGAATCGAGCAGGATCACCACGTCGCGTTTGTGCTCGACCAGTCGCTTGGCCTTCTCGATGACCATCTCGGCCACCTGGACGTGCCGGGCAGCCGGCTCGTCGAAGGTGCTCGACACCACCTCGCCCTTCACCGTGCGCTGCATCTCGGTGACTTCCTCGGGCCGCTCGTCGATCAGCAGCACGATCAGGTAGACCTCCGGATGGTTGGAGGTGATGGCGGTGGCGATGTTCTGCAGCAGCATCGTCTTGCCGGCCTTCGGCGGCGAGACGATCAGACCGCGCTGCCCCTTGCCGATCGGCGCCACCAGATCGATGGTGCGGGCGGTGAGGTCCTCGGTGGAGCCGTTGCCGCGCTCGAGCTTCAGCCGTTTCGTCGGATGGTACGGCGTCAGGTTCTCGAACAGCACCTTGTTGCGCGAGCTGTCCGGCGAATCGAAATTGATCTCGCCCACCTTGAGCAGCGCGAAGTAGCGCTCGCCGTCCTTCGGCGGGCGGATCAGGCCGGAAACGGTATCGCCGGTGCGCAGGTTGAAGCGGCGGATCTGACTCGGGCTGACGTAGATATCGTCGGGACCGGCGAGATAGGAGCCGTCGGCCGAGCGCAGGAAGCCAAAGCCGTCCTGCAGGATCTCGAGCACGCCGTCGCCGTAGATGTTCTCGCCGTTGCGCGCGTGCGCCTTCAGGATCGAGAAGATGATGTCCTGCTTGCGCGAGCGAGCGAGGCTCTCGAGACCCATGGTCTCGGCCATCTTGACCAGCTCGTGGATCGGCTTGGCCTTGAGCTCCGTGAGGTTCATGGAGCTGCGCGACTGCGTCAGCTCGGCGGGACTTATGATCTCGGAATCGTCGACATCGAACGGCTCGGGGTCGTGCAGCATCTCGTCGGGACGTCCGCCGCCGTTACCCATATTGCCGCGGTTGCCGTCGCGATTGCCGTGGCGCGGACCCTTGTTGGGCCGGTTGCGGCCCTGATTACCGAGGTAGCCTCTCATTCGCGCTGCTCGAGCCGTTCATCGGCATCCAGGTTGCTGTCCAGGAATGCCGCGAGTTGTGACTTGGAGACGGCGCCGACCTTCTGCGCTTCCACGGTGCCGTTCTTGAACAGAATCAGCGTCGGGATGCCGCGGATGCCGAACTTCGGCGGGGTCTGCGGGTTCTCGTCGATGTTGAGCTTGGCGATCTTGATGCGATCCTGGTACTCGCTCGCAATCTCCTCGAGAATGGGAGCGATCATCTTGCACGGACCACACCACTCGGCCCAGAAGTCCAGCAGCACGGGCTTGTCGGACTTGAGGACGTCTTGTGCAAAGGTGGCGTCCGTGGTGTGCACAATGTGCGGACTACTCACGCGGTTCAACCTCCGTCGATGCAGAGCGAGCGAACAATTTGGGAAATCCCCGCGGGCCGGCAGCCGCGCGAATCGCGGTGCCAGAGGCGCCCGGCAAACGGTTACACTAAACTTGTGACTTGACTATGAGTCTTACGGGATTAAGGAATCTTAAGCCGGCAGGTGCGGACCTGATGGCCCGCTGACTTAGACTACTTTGTAGCGCTTCCGGACCCGATTTTCAAGTCTGCAGCGCCATTTTTCCAATAACACCCAAGCCCCGATTGATGACTGATCCACATTCTCCACAGGTTGCATTCGCCACTCTCGGCCTCAAGCCGCAGGTCATGCAGGGCGTTACCGCGGCGGGTTTCAGCTACTGCACGCCGATCCAGGCGCAGGCGCTGCCGATCGCGCTCGCCGGCCGCGACGTCGCCGGGCAGGCGCAGACCGGCACCGGCAAGACAGCCGCGTTCCTCATCGCGCTCTATCAGGCGCTGCTTACACGGCCGGCGCCCGCCAACCGCGCGCCGACCTCGATCCGCGCACTGATCGTGGCGCCGACGCGCGAGCTCGCCGTGCAGATCCACCACGACGCCCTGATCCTCGGCGCGCACACCGGACTCAAGCACCTGGTGGTGTTCGGCGGCATCGACTACGACAAGCAGCGCCAGCAGCTGGGCGAGGGCTGCGATGTGCTGATCGGCACTCCGGGGCGCCTGATCGACTACTTCAAGCAGCATGTGTTCGACATGCGGCACGCCCAGGTGCTGGTGCTGGACGAGGCCGACCGCATGTTCGACCTCGGCTTCATCGCCGATATCCGCTACATCCTGCGGCGGCTGCCGCACCCGGAGCGCCGCCTGTCGATGCTGTTCTCGGCCACGCTGTCGCACCGGGTGCTCGAGCTCGCCTACGAGCACATGAACAACCCCGAGCTGGTACGGATCGAGCCCGACAAGCTGACGGTCGACCAGGTGCGCCAGATCATCTACTACCCTGCCATGGAGGAGAAGGTGCCGCTGCTGATCGGGCTGCTGCACCAGAGCGAGGCGGTGCGCACCATGGTGTTCGTGAACACCAGACGCATGGCCGAGAGGCTCGAGAGCATCCTCAAGGCGAACAGCTTCGAGGCGCAGGCGCTGTCCGGCGACGTGCCGCAGAACAAGCGGCTGCGATTCCTCAGGGACTTCCACGACGGCAAGCTCGCGGTGCTTATCGCGACCGACGTCGCCTCCCGCGGGCTGCATATTCCCGACGTCAGCCACGTGTTCAACTTCGACCTGCCGCAGGATGCCCCCGACTACGTACACCGCATCGGCCGCACCGCGCGCGCCGGCGCCGAGGGCGACGCCATCAGCTTTGCCTGCGAGGAATTCGCGGTCTCGCTGCCGGAGATCGAGGACTACCTCGGACACAAGATCCCTTCCGCCCCGATCACCCCGGACCTGCTGGCCCAGGGGGTGGTTGCGGGCAGCGCCCCGGCCCGCTCTCGCCATCGGCCGCACGCCGGCGGCCGCCGTCAAGGCCCGCCGCCCCGCGGCGGCAAGAGTGCGCGGGCCGGCCGCAGCGCGCACGGCCGACGCCGCTGACCTCCGACGGGACTCCCCCGCCCCGCGCCGGCCGACGGGGGTGGAAGCATGGCACTCCGCCCGGCGCTCGGCTAAGCTTGACTCAGGGGACGGTCGCCGCCGGCAGCCCCAGCCGTCCGCTAGCCCATTTCAACATTGTGGGCCACCTGTCATTCATGGCGGAAATTGAAGACAACGTCGATCGCGAACTGTTTCGCAACATGGAGAAGTTGCGTCAGCTGCGCATCGAGCATCGGGATCTCGACGAGGTCATCTCGCGACTGACGCTCGACCTGCACGTGAACGAGCTGCAGTTGAAGCGCTTGAAGAAGCGCAAGCTCATGCTGAAGGACCAGATCGCGCGCCTCGAGAGCCAGCTGATCCCGGACCTGAATGCCTGACGTTCTGCGTGCCTGATGGATAGCGCCGACGGCCGCCTGCAGGGCGTGGTCTCGCGGCTGGTATCGCCGCAGCTTCTGTCCGAAGTGGTGGCGGTGCTGATCGCCGCTGGCATCGCGCTACTCATCGCCCGCGCGGCGCGCTCGTGGCGCGTCGTGGGCACTACCGCCACCCCCGCAGCGCGCCCGCTCAGTGGCCCCGATCGGGTGCTCGCGGCCGCGGTGCGCCTGGCGCCGCTGCTCGCGGCGCTCGCCGTGCTGCTCGCCGCGCACGGCGTGCTGGCCGCCGCCGGCAGCAGCGCCGCGCTGGTCGACAGCGCGGCGCGGGTGACCGGAGCCTGGGTCGTCGTGCGCCTCGGCGTGTACGCTCTGGGACAGCTCCTCGGGCCCGCCTCCTGGGTGCGCGGCCGCGAGCTCGGCATCACGGTGGTCCTCTCGGTCATCGTCGCGGTCGCTCTCCTCGGGTGGCTCGATGCGATCGAAGCGCTCCTGAACCGCATCAACGTGGTGCCCGGCAAGTCGCAGTTCAGCCTGTGGGCGCTGCTCAAGGGACTGGTGGTGGTGACCGCCTTCGTCGTGGTGGCGAGCCTGATCGCGCGCGCCATCGAGCGGCACGTGATGCGGCTCGAGCAGCTGGCGGTCTCGACCCGGGTCGGCGTCTCGAAGTTCACCTACTTCCTGCTGGTGGGCCTGGGGATGCTGCTCGGCGTCAACGCCGCCGGCGTCGACATCACGACCCTCAATGTGCTCACCGGCGCCATCGGCCTGGGGCTCGGCTTCGGTCTGCAGTCGGTCGCCAGCAACTTCGTCAGCGGCTTCGTGCTGCTCATGGACAAGTCGATCAAGCCCGGTGACGTCATCAGCTTCACCGGCGCTACCGGAGCTGCCACCGGCAACTTCGGCTGGGTGCAGGAGCTGCGCGGTCGCTACGTCGTGGTGCGCGATCGCGACGGGGTCGACACGCTGGTGCCGAACCAGAACCTCATCACCACTGCGTTCATCAACTGGAGCTACTCCGATCAGCGCGTGCGCATCAAGCTGCCGGTGACGGTGAGCTACGACGACGACCCGGAGATCGCGCTGAAGCTGCTGCTGGAAGCCGCCGAGAACCACCCGCGCATCCTGCGCGATCCGCCGCCGGTGTCGCGTCTCATGAGCTTCGACGACTACGGCATGCGCCTCGAGATCCGCTTCTGGATCGCCGATCCGGTGAACGGCGTGAACAACGTGCGCTCGGACGTGAACCGCGCGATCTGGCGGATCTTCCAGGCACATGGCGTGCAGATCCCGGTGCCGCAACAGGAGACGCGCCTGCTCAGGCCGCGGGCGCGCCGGCCGCATCCGAGCGGTGGCGTGCCCGGGGGCGTCGCGGACCCGGGGCGCGACCAGGCTGCGGACTGACGGCCGACGGGGCTGCGCGCTTACGTGTCGCTGCCGATCTCGCGCACGGTTGAGATTCCGGATAACGAGCTGACCCTCAGCTTCGTGCGTGCCGGCGGACCCGGCGGCCAGAACGTCAACAAGGTCGCGACCGCCGTGCAGCTGCGCTTCGACCTCGCAGGGAGCGTGGCGCTCAGCGCCGAGGTCAAAGCACGGTTGCGCACCCTGAGCGGCCGCCGCCTGACGGCGGACGGCGCGCTGCTGATCATTGCGCGCAACCATCGCACCCAGGAGCAGAATCGGCGCGAGGCGCACGCGCGCCTCGCGGAGCTGGTGCGGCGGGCGCTGATAGTGCCCAAGACGCGCAAGGCGACGGCGCCGCCGCGCGCCGCGCGCGAACGCCGGCTCGAGGGCAAGGCACGCCGGCAGCGGGCCAAGCGCCTGCGCGGCAGGGTGAGCTGGCAGGACTAGCCGGGAGGAGCAGGAAATGACCCAGATGTACGCATCCGCACTGATGGCCTTTCTGCATCACCTCGCGGCCTTCACCGTGGTGGCGGCGCTGGCGGTGGAAGTAGCCCTCTTCAAGCCGCCCCTCACCGTGGTGCAGGCGCGGCGGCTGCTGCGCACCGACATGATCTTCGGAGCGTCGGCGACCATCGTGCTCGTGGTCGGCATACTGCGCGTCGAATACTTCGAGAAGGGACCGCAGTACTACTGGCACGACGGGTTCTTTCTGCTGAAGTTCGCCGCGTTCGTCGCCGCCGCGCTGATCTCCATTCATCCGACGCTCACCTTCCTGTCGTGGAACAAGACTCTGAAAGCCGGGGCCGCCCCGCAGATCCCGGGCGGACGGGTGCGGAGCGTCCGCCTGTGCATGATGGTCGAGCTGACCGCGATCGTCGTGATCCTGCTGTGCGCGGCATGCATGGCGCGCGGGTTGGGTTACCTGCGGGGCTGAGGCCGCGCGGCGCGCGAGCCGCGGGCAGCCGCTACTCGAAGGCGACCGGAGGCAGATCGAGCCCGATGAGAAAGAACTCGAACAGATGCTGGATGACGCGAATCTGGTTGTGCAGACGGTGATCGCTCGGCAGCAGGTGGAGCGAGGCGTGGTGCGCCTGCGCGAAGCGCACGCTGTGCTCGTACGGCACCACGTCATCGTGCAGTCCGTGCACGACCGCCGCGGGGCAGTCGAGTCCGCCTGAGCGCAGCTCCGGCAATCCCGCCATGTAGAGCGCCGGCGCCATGAGGAACACGCCGCGCGCGTGCAGGAGCGACGCGGATGCCACCGACACGTAGCCGCCCAGGCTCGAGCCGACCAGCACCAGGTCGCCGCCGATCTCCTTGCAGAAATCCACCAGCTTCGCCACCCGTGCGCGCGGCGCCTCGATACCGCGATAATCGACGGAATGGGCCTCATAGCCCTCGCTGCGGGCGACTTCGGCGAGCGCCGTGATCTTGCGGCCCCAGGGGCCGCTCTCCTGTCCGTGAGAGAACACCACCTGACGCGTCACGGCGGGGGTGTCCCGGGCGCGGCGCGGAATGTTGGGCTCTCGACGGCCATGGGCAAATAATGCAGGTAATGCCGACCTTAAGCCAACCGCCCGGCGCGCCGGCGCCAGCAGCAGCGCCCGGCTGGCAGTTCTGGATCGATCGCGGCGGCACGTTCACCGACGTGGTGGGACTTGCGCCCGACGGCACGCTGCATGTGCGCAAGGTGCTGTCCGTGCCGGCCGGGTCCGCGGCGGGCGATCCGGGCCTGGATGCGGTGCGGGCGCTGCTGGCTGCGGCCGGCACGCCGCGCGCGCCCGTGGCAGCCGTGAAGGCCGGCACCACGGTCGCGACCAACGCACTGCTCACTCGCAGCGGCGAGCCGGTGTTGCTCGTGACCACCGCGGGCTTCGCCGATGCGCTGCGGGTCGGCTACCAGAACCGGCCCGACATCTTCGCGCGCCACATCGTGCTGCCGACGCCGCTGTACGCCGCAGTCATCGAGGCGCAGGAGCGCATCGACAACGACGGCCGCGTGCTCACCCCGCTCGACCTGGCGCGCCTGAAGCGCGATCTGGCGCGCGCGCGCGACACGGGGCGGCGCTCGGTCGCCATCGTGTTGCTGCACGGCTGGCGGCACCCGCGCCACGAGCGCGCCGCCGCCGCCTGTGCGCGCGAGCTCGGCTTCGAAGAGGTATCGGTGTCGCACGAGCTGTCGCCGCTGGTGCGCTACGTGACGCGCGGCGACACCACCGTGCTCAATGCCTATCTCTCGCCGCCGCTGCGCGCCTATGTCGGCGCGCTCGAGGCGCGGCTCACGGCCCTGGATCCGGCCGCGGCGCTCAGTCTCATGCAGAGCAACGGCGGACTTGCAGCCGCGCACCACTTCCATGCCATGGCGAGCGTGCTGTCGGGACCTGCCGGCGGCCTGATCGGGATGCGCTGGGCCGGGGAGCGGCTCGGGGAGACGCGCCTCATCGGCTTCGACATGGGTGGGACCTCCACCGACGTGTCGCTGCTCGACGGGGAGCTCACGCAGCGCTTCGAGCACCTGATCGGGGGCGTGCGCCTCGCGCAGCCGATGCTCGACGTGCACAGCATCGCCGCCGGTGGCGGCTCGATTCTCGCGTTCCGCGACGGGCGCTTCGCAGTCGGGCCGGCTTCTGCCGGCGCCGACCCCGGTCCGGCCTGCTACGGGCGCGACGGTCCTCTTACCCTCACCGACGTGCAGGTGCTGCTCGGGCACCTGCGTCCCGACACGCTGCCGCCGGTGTTCGGACGCGATGGCGCGAGTCCGATCGACCCACAGGTGGTAGCCGACAGGTTTGCGACGTTGACTGCGCAGGTGGCCGCACAGGCCGCCCACGGATGCACCGTGGAGATGGTCGCGGAGTCGTTCCTCGAGGTGGGTGTCGAGTCGATGGCCAATGCAATCCGCCAGGTCTCCACGCGCCAGGGGCTCGACGCCGCGGACTTCACGCTGTTCTGCTTCGGCGGCGCGGCCGGCCAGCACGCCTGCCGCGTGGCGCGCGCCACCGGCATGCGCCGCGTGCTGGTGCATCCGCTCGCCAGCGTGCTGTCGGCGCTCGGCATCGGAGTGGCGGACCGCCTGGCCGTGCGGCGCGCGAGCGTGCGCCAGCCGCTCACGCCGGCTGGGCTCGCTGCGGCCGGCAGCGCGCTCGAGCGGCTCGAAGCCCAAGCGCGCGCGGATCTCGCGACGCACGAGGGCGCGCCGCGCCCGGTACGCGTCGCGATGCTGCTCGAAGTCCGCGCCGGCGACAGCGACGTGTCGCTCTCGGTGCCGATGGCGCCGCTCGATGAGGTGCGCCGCCGCTTCGACGCCGAGCACCTGAAGCGCTTCGGATTTGCCGCGCAGGCGTTGGACGCGGTGATCGAAGCGGCGCGCCTCGAGGCGCGCGTCTCGCCGGTGGATACCGCGGCACTGTCGGTGCCGGCACCGCCGCCGGTCGACCTGCCGCAGCGTGTGCGCGCCTGGTTCGGCGCCTGGCACGAGGTTGCGGTGCAGGCGCTCGGCACGCTCGCGGGCGAGCTGGCGGGCCCCGCGCTGATCGTCGAGCCGCACAGTACCGTGGTGCTCGAGCAGGGCTGGCGGGCGCGGCGCCTGCCGGGTGGCGAGCTGCTGCTCGAGGACACGGACGGCCGCGCCGCCGCTCCCGGGGATGCATTGCCCGCCACGACCGCGGCTGCCGCCCGGCTCGAGATCTTCAACAACCTCTTCATGCACATCGCCGAGCAGATGGGCGAGGTACTCAAGTCGACCGCGCAGTCGGTGAACATCCGCGAGCGGCTCGATTACTCGTGCGCGCTGTTCGATGCGTCCGGCGGGCTGATCGCCAATGCGCCGCACATGCCGGTGCACCTCGGGTCGATGGGCGCGAGCGTGCGGGCGGTGATCGCAGCCCGCGGCAACGAGTTGCGCGCCGGCGACGCCTGGCTCCTCAACAGCCCGTACCATGGTGGCACGCATCTGCCGGACATGACGGTGGTCACACCGGTGTTCATCGGCGGCGGCTCGCGACCGGATTTCTTCGTCGCCTCGCGTGCCCACCACGCCGACATCGGCGGCATGACGCCCGGGTCCATGCCGCCCGGCAGCAGCACGATCGCCGAGGAGGGGATCCTCTTCGAGTGCTTCGCGCTGGTGAGCTCGGGGGTGCTGCGCGAGCGCGAGCTGCTAGCGCAGCTGTCGGCGCGCCCCTGGCCGGCGCGCCGGCCGCTGCAGAACCTCGCTGACCTGCGCGCGCAGCTCGCCGCCAACGCGCGTGGCATCGCCGAGCTCGAGCGCGCGGTGCGCCGCTACGGGCTCGAGAGCGTCCACACGCGCATGCGCGAGGTGCAGGACAACGCCGCGCAGTGCGTGCGCGCGGCCATCGAGCGGCTGCGCCCGGGGCAGTTCCGCTACGAGATGGACGCCGGACAGGTGATCGCGGTGCGTGTCGACATCGACCGCGCCGGGCGCCGCGCCCGCGTCGACTTCACCGGCACCTCCGCCCAGGGCGCGCACAATTTCAACGCGCCACGCGCGGTGTGCATCGCGGCCGTGCTGTACGTGTTCCGCACGCTCATCGACCGGCCGATTCCGCTCAACGAAGGCTGCCTCGAGCCGCTCGAGATCGTGATCCCGCGCGGTTCGATGCTCGATCCGCAGCCACCCGCCGCGGTCGCGGCTGGTAACGTCGAGACCTCGCAGTGCATCGTCGACGCACTGTACGGCGCGCTGGGAGTGCTGGCGGCATCCCAGGGCACGATGAACAACCTGACATTCGGCGATGCGCGGCTGCAGTACTACGAGACCATCGCCGGCGGCGCGGGCGCGGGCCCGGACTTTGACGGCTGCGACGCCGTGCAGACCCACATGACCAACTCGCGCCTCACCGATCCCGAGATCCTCGAGGAGAAGTTCCCGGTGCTGGTGCGCGAGTTCGCGATTCGGCGCGGCTCGGGCGGCCTCGGCCGCTACCACGGCGGCGACGGCGTCATCCGCCGGCTGGAGTTCCGCGCGCCGCTCTCCGGGGCGTTGCTCGCCAATCATCGCCGCGTCGCGCCCTTCGGGCTCGTGGGCGGCGAGCCCGGTGCGCGCGGCGCGGCCCACATCCGCCGCGCCGGCGGCACGATCGAGCAGCTCGGCGCAACCGCGCACTTCGAGGTGGCGCCGGGCGACGAGCTCACCGTGCTGACGCCCGGCGGCGGGGGGTTCGGCAAAGCAGAGTGATCGGAGACTCGATCCCGGACGGATCAGGCGTAGATATCCCCCGTGTCCGACGGCGTGGCGCGCAGACGGATGATTCTCCAGCGACCCGTCGAGCTCTCTTGCACCTCGACTCGCAGGTGGCGCACGCCGCTGTCGCTCAGTGAGTCGGGGTCACTCGACATTTCGCTCTGGGCAAGTGGCTCGCGTGTCCGTTCGACTGCCTCGGTGCCTCGGGAGACGCGGCGCGGTGCGTCACTCAAAGGCTCGGAATCGATCTCCCGATCGACTCGTTGTTCCGCCAGATACGGGATTGCAGAGCTGCCCATGACGGCTTCGCGTGCACGCGCGACCTCCCACTCGAGAACCGGCACCACAGCTGCGGAGGCGAAGGTCGAGCGCACCTGGACAGCGACTTGCTTCGCCGAGAACGGATCTGCGAAGAAACCCAACCGAAGAAAACAACGGGAACGCCCCTGCCGGCGGGTTTCTGTCGCGTAAAGCGTATGTGCTTTGAATATAGCGAGCGACGGCACGCGGCTCAGGTCGATCGACTGTGCCGACCAGTGGAGCTGCACGGCGAAGCAAACCGGTGCACCCTGAACGACAGCCGCCTTCAAAGCCTGCCGAGTACCCGTGTCGTCGGGGCGCAGCAACTCGATCTGATCGCAATTCCGCCCACCAACGTCGTCCTGATCTGCGGAAACATGGCGCGTTTCCAGAATTTTCAGGACCTGCGTATCGGTCAACGACTCATCTTTGACCGGGGCGAGGGTTGCGAACGCGTTGGGATAATGGCGACGCACGGCTTCCACCCATCTCTCGGCCTTCGCCAGCGTCTCGAAGTACCCCATGTGGAGGTACAACCGCTCACTGCCATCCGGCAGACGCGCGCGACTGATGAAGAATGTGAAAGGCTTCAGCCGCGGTGATTGGGGCGGCCGAATGGTCACGGGTGCAGCCAGCTGGCACAGCGTGAGCATGAAATGGCCAGTGGCAGCCTGCGCCCGATGCACTGGATGGGGGTCCGGCCCAGTGGGATCTGACGATGTTGATCTCATAAGCGCTCCCTGAAACGAACGTCACGGTCGGGAGAGCGCTAGACCTGATGCAGACGAGCTTGCACGCTCACACCCGGGAGTGGAGTGGCAACCCCGCTGTCTTAGGCTGTTGCGCCCTTAGACCGGTGGCTTTGCGTCCCCGCCTTTCGAACGGGTTTGCCCTTATCGGTGCCTGGCTCGGTCTCGGGACGTGTCCAGCTGGATCGCATCTCGAGATCGCGCTGTCATAAGAATGAGCGCTTGAGCACGATATGTCTAGTGCTCGAGCACGTTATGTCTAGTGGTATGGCGGTGGATACGATCGATGCAAAAAACCGCCCTGACTTCGCAGACCGGGTGCGGCCAATAGCAAGGCCGCGGGCCTTCAGCCGCGCAGTATGGCGGTCTCGATCTCCCACTCGACTCGCTGCCGCGAGGTCGCGGAGCGGTTCACCGACACCGGCCGTACACGGCTGCCGCCGGCGCGATGCGTCACCAGCCAGGTGTCGAACTCGCCGGGCTTGGTGGTGGCAAAAGCGAACAGCAGGTTGAACTTGCCCTCCGCCAGCGTCAGCGGACGATTGACGCGCTGGTCGCAGATGACGAAGTGAGTCTCCTCGCTCGATGTGCCGGCGAACGCGCCCTGCGCGGCGAGCGTTTCGAGGAAGGTCTGCACCTGCAGCCGCGCGCGCTCCCAGGTTGCCGGTCCGTTGTGCTCGAGCAGCACCCAGCGGGTGCCCTGCTCGACGCTGGCGGCGACAAACAGCGCCAGGCGCCGCGCCGACAGGTAGCGCCAGTCCGCGGCGCCGCGCCCGCCGCTGGCCAGCGTGCGTGGACTCACGCCGGTGCGCGCGCCGCCGCGCACGGCGAGCAGCGTGTTGACGCCCGCCTGCGCCAGACGCGCGCGCTCGGCGTCCGACACCGCCACCGCCGGCCGCAGTCCCGGCCGCAGGATCGCGTCCTCGGTCTCGGCGGTGGTCCAGACGGGCCGGCTGTCGTCGGCGCGCGCGATCATGCCGGCCGCCGCCCCGCACGAAGCGAAGCTCTCCACCCGGCCACGCAGGCGGTCGAAGGCCTGGACGCGCGGGTAGTACATGACGGCACTGCCGCTGCGGAACGGCCAGCTGCGCAGCGCATCGAGCGCCGCGCCCGCGCTGGTCCAGGTCGACGGCGGATCGACGATCAGCAGCGCGCAGTGCTCGCGGCACAGCCGCGCCGCGACCAGCAGCGTCGCAAGCCCCACGTCCTTGTCGCGAGCCAGCGGCGGGATGCACAGCAGGTTGAAGCGTCCGGCGCCGCCGAGCGCAAACAGTCCGGTGCCGCCGATCGCCGAGCCGATCACGTCGTAGTCGGTGAGCGCGGCGCCGTCATCGCCGTCGGGATTGGAGAGCGTGTAGCCGACGGCCACGCCATAGGGCCCGCCGGCGGAGCGATCGGGGCGCACAGCCGGCAAAGCGCCGCTGACCCGCACCAGGCGCGACTCGAGCAGCACGTCGGTGATGAAGCGGCCAGAGACCGTCCGCATCGACACGCGCCGATAGATCTCCTGGTCGTCCACCAGCTCCGAGCCGGCGGCGCGCACGCGCTGCACGACCAGATTGAAGCGGTCGTCCTCGGTTACCGAGATCCCGTCGTAGTCAACCGAGGCGCGCAGGTACTCGCGCGAGCCGGGGTTGAGCCCCGCCAGCGTCAGCACGCCGCGTCCGGCCGGCAGGCTGATGGTGGGTGGGCCGGCCCCGTTGACGACCCGCACGATGCGCGCCTCGCGCCCGCCGTTTTCGAAAAACTGCTCGAGCGCGTACGACAGCGTCGAGGGCTGCCACAGCCCGCCGAAATGCTGCTGAAACTCCCCGAACGAGCGAACCGTGAGCGGCTGGTTGACCGGACCCCGCAGGGTGCGGCCGATGAAGGCGGTGACTCCGGTCGGCACGCGCTCGATCGCGTGACAGTCGCGGCTTTGTTTTTCGAGTTCTGCGCCTGCGCTAAGGCTGTCTGCCACTCGAGCGCCTTTATGCATCTGCCTGCGCGACTCTAGCACAGCCGCAGCGCGCCATGGCCGGCAATCGGCGAGGCGCTCGTCAACTTAACAGCTGACTCAACGCGTGCGCGTCGGTGCGGCCGGCGCCTCGAGTGTCGCAGGCTGCGGCGCGTGCGGCGGCGCCGCAGCGCTCTCGGCGTCGCGCCGGCTGGCTTCGCAGCGGGCGCGCTCCCGGTCGGCGCGCTTGGCTGCGATCTCCGCGAGCATCAGCCGCAGCCACTCCGACAGTGCGCGCGGCGTATCGCCGCTCATCCACCGCCGCCCTTGGGCGGGAGGGCAGGCGCATTGGTCGCCGGGGCGCTCGCCGCGGGTGCCTTGCCGGCCGATGGTGCGTCCGCGGCCGGGGCGGCCCCGGGCTTCGAACCGGGCGGAGCGGAACCCGGCTCCATCTCTGACGTCAGCTGCTTGAACGACGCCTCATCCATCGGTAGATCAGACTTGCCGTCCCAGGTGGAGCCTTCGGGCAGCACGTTCTGCACTCTGGGAGCGGCGGCAAGCACCTGCTCGAGACTCGCGTCCGCACTCGAGACCGCTACCGGTATGCCGCGCGAGTCGTGCGTGAGCGCCGACACCAGGTCCCAGTTGATCTGCTCGTTATGGGACTTAAGATCGCGCTGCAGCGTCACGGCCAGCTCGCGCGTCAGCAGCTTCTTTTGCGCCTTGTTCCAGTCGCGCGTGTCGTCCTCGAGCTCGCCGTAGGGTTGCAAATACAGCTGATTGTCCTGCCAGCCGAACAGAAACGGCTGGTTCACCACCCGCACCTGCGTGCCGATCGGCACCATGTTGAAGAATTGCTCGATGTCCTCCGGGTACAGGCGGATGCAGCCATGGCTCGAGCGCAGTCCCACGCCAGCCGGCTTGTTGGTGCCGTGGATCAGGTAGCTCGGCCACTGCAGGTAAAAGGCGTACTTGCCGAGCGGGTTGTCGGGTCCGGGGCCGATCACGGGCTCGAGGTCCTCGCCGTTCTCGTGATGCTCCTTACGGACGGACACTGGCACGCGCCAGGTGGGGTCCTTCTGGCGCCGTACGATCTTGGTAACGCCCTCGGGAGTACGCCAGCCGACCTTGCCGATCCCGATGGGGTGGGTGAAGACCACCGGGCGCTCGCCGGGCTTCACCGGTGGGTAATAGAAGATGCGCATCGCCGCGATGTTGATGACGATGCCCGTGTGCGGGGCCTGTGGCAGGACGAACTGCGTAGGTACGACAACCTCGCGATCGACGCCCGGCAGCCAGGGGTCGACCTTGGGATTGGCGCGCACGATCTCCTGGTAGCCGACGTTGAAGCGCCGCGCGATGTCGCTGAGCGTATCGTCCGGCCCGACCTTGGTGACCTGCACCAAGCCCACGATGTCCTGTCCGGGTGCGAGCTCGAAGCGCTCGTTGGCCACCGGCAGCGGCAGGGGCGGCGGTGCGGGGGGTGGCGGCGGTGGTGGTGGTGGCGCCGGGTGCCTGAAGGCGCCGAACAGAGAGCAGGCCGCGAGCAGCACGCAGGAAAGGCCCGCGAGCGTAGTGCGGGCGGTAGCAATCTTCATGGTGAGACGATTATGACCGATGTCGCCCTGAGGCGAATGTCGTCGATGCGCTACAGGAGCACTGGCTGGTGCGGCAGCTCGTTGCCGCTCGCGGCCCTGCCAGGAAAATGCCGGCCGAGAAGCGCGCCCACCCCCAGGATGCCGACGATCGAGCCCTCCCGAAAGCGTCCTTCGCGGTAGTGGTGCTGCATCTGCCGGCACACCGTCGCCCATTCGGCCTCGGTGACGCGTGCGGCAATGCCGCGGTCGGCGATGATCTCGACGGCGCGATCGGCCATCAGTACGTAGACGAGGACGCCGTTGTTCTCGGCGGTGTCCCAGACCCCGAACTGGCCGAACAACTGCAGCGCGCGCTGCCGCGGCCGCATGTCGTGCCATAGCTCCGGGATGTCGAGGGCCGTCTCGACCACGAAACGGATGTCGCCATCGTGCCGCGCCTCGCACTCGCGAATGGCCTGGCCGATGGCCGCGCGCACCTTCGCGCTGAAGTACCGGCGAGTGCTCCAGCGGGTCGTGGCGATGTGACGCACGAGACGCATGAGCTTCATAGCGCCACCTCTACCAGCTCCCGCCGGCGCCGCCGCCGCCAAACCCGCCACCGCCGCCGCTGAAGCCACCGCCGCCGCTGAAGCCACCGCCGCCGCCAAAACCGCCCCCACCAAAACCGCCCCAGCCACCGCCCAGGCCGCCGCTAGTCCAGCCGCTGCCGCGTGCCAGTCCCCCGAGCATGGAGAAGGCGAAGCCTGCCACCGCCGCCAGCACCACCAGTGCCAGCGCGAGACCTCCCACCCAGGCGAGCGCAGCGGCGCCCGCGGCGGTGAACACCGCGCCGAGCGTGCGCCCGAATATCCCGCGCAGTACCACCGAGCCGACCAGCACCGCGAACAGCAGCCCCGGGAACAGGCTCCCGTGGTGGCCGACGGCGCGGCCCGGCTGCCATCCCTGCTCGGGAGGCGGCAGCGCCTCACCTTGGACAAGGCGGATCATCTGGTCGAGGCCGGCGTCGATCCCGCCGTAGAAATTTCCCTGGCGGAACTCCGGAGTGATCGTCTCGTCGACGATGCGCCGGCAGGTGGCGTCGGTGAGGACGCCCTCCAGGCCATAGCCGACTTGGATCCACACGTGGCGATCGTTCTTGGCGATGACCAGCAGCGCTCCGTCGTCCACCCGCTGTCCGCGGACCGTGGCGCGGCCGAGCTTCCACTGCTCGGCGACCCGGAACGAATACTGGAAGATGTCTTCCGGCTGCGTGGTCGGCACCATCAGCACAGCCAGCTGCGATCCCTTGGCCGCCTCGAACGCCGCGAGCTTCTGCTCGAGCGCCGTCTGCTGCTCGGCGGTCAATGTCCCGGTGAGATCGGTGACGCGCGCGGTGAGCTTCGGTGTCGGCTGCAGCCCGTGCGTGTCGGGCGCAGCATCGGCCGCCACGGCCGCGAGGCCGAGCGCGAGCAGCAGCGGCAGCGCGAGCCCCAGCCGGCCACCGGCGCGGCGGCGAGCCGCGCTCATTGGTGGCTGGGCGCTCCTGCAGGCGCCGCGCTCGGGGCAGGCGGCTGCGGCTGCCCGGGCGTCGCGGTCGTCGAGGTGTCGAAACTCACGGTGGGGGGCGTCGCGATCTGCTGTTCGTTCGCGACCGTGAAGTTCGGCTTCACCTGAAAGCCGAACATCTTTGCGGTGAGGTTCTGCGGGAACGAGCGCACGGTTACGTTGTAGCTCTGTACCGCCTGGATGTAGCGGTCGCGCGCTACGGTGATGCGGTTCTCCGTACCCTCGAGCTGCGACTGCAGATCGCGGAAGTTCTGATCCGACTTCAGCTGCGGGTAATTCTCGCTCACCGCCATCAGGTGGCTGAGCGCCTGAGTGAGCTCGCCCTGGGCTGCCTGATACTTCTGGAACAGCTGCGGGTTGCTGAGCACCTCGGGTGTCACCTGGATGGAGTTGGCCTTGGCGCGTGCCTCGGTGACCCCGATCAGCACCCTCTGTTCCTGGGCGGCATAGCCCTTGACGGTGTTGACGAGGTTGGGAATGAGATCAGCGCGGCGCTGATACTGATTCACGACCTCCGACCAGGCAGCTTTGACGCTCTCGTCCTGCTGTTGCAGGTTGTTATAGCCGCAGCCGGACAGTCCAAGCACCGCGGCCGCCGCCACCACGGCTGACCAGGCACGGATCGAATTCCCCTTGTTGACCATGAATCTGCTTCCTTCGAGCTCCGGGGGCGGGATTGTACACCTCATGGGTTATGCTCTTTTCCGGGCCTGGGACCCTGCAGCGGAGACAACATGACGACATTCTCCCGACGCGACGCACTGGCGCTGACGGCCGCCGGCGCGACCTTCGCGCTCGGCGGCAAGGCCGTGGCCGCCGCCGTCAAGAACGGGCTCGCTGACCTGCGTCCGATGACCGCCCAGGCGCAGCCCATCAGCGCCGCGGAGCACGGCGCGCGTCTTGCCAGGATCCAGGCACTGATGCAGCAGGGCAAAGTCGCGGCGTTCCTCGTCGAGGCCGGCTCCTCGCTCGAGTACTTCACCGGCGTGCGCTGGTGGCGCTCGGAAAGAACCACCGCGGCGCTGATTCCCGCCCACGGCCGCGTGATCGTCGTGACTCCCTTTTTCGAGGAGCCCTCGATCCGCGAGACGCTCAAGGTGCCAGCGGACGTGCGGACCTGGAAGGAGGATGAGAGTCCCTTCGAGCTGCTCGCAGGAGCGCTGCGCGAGCGTGCGGCCGGCGGCGGCCCGCTGGCCGTCGAGCCGACCACCCGACTGTTCATCGTCGAGCGCCTGTCGGCGGCTTCCGGTCAAGGGCACGCGGTGGTGCCCGGCGATGAACTCATAAGGGCGTGCCGGATGCACAAGTCACCCGCGGAGCTGGCGCTGATGCAGACCGCCAACGACGTCACGCTGGCGGCGCTGCGCTACACGCATGCCCACGTCGACGCCGGCATGCACGGCGCCGACATCCTCGACATGATGATCGCGGCCACCGGCGCGTTGGGCGGCACCCATGAGTTCTCGCTGGTGCTGCTCAATGAAGCGAGCGCATATCCGCATGGCTCGATCAAGCCGCAGCAGGTGCGCGTGGGGTCGGTCATCCTCATCGACACGGGGTGCAGCGTGCACGGTTACCAGTCCGACATCTCCCGCAGCTGGGTGTTGGGCGCCGCGTCGCGCCGCCAGCGACAGGTGTGGGATACGGTGAAGCAGGGCCAGGAGCTGGCGCTCGCGACGGCGAAGCTCGGCAGCCCCGTCGGCGGCATCGATCGGGCGGTGCGCACCTTCTACGAAGGGCGGGGCTGGAGCAAGAACTACGGGTTGCCGGGCCTCTCGCATCGCACCGGGCACGGCATCGGCATGGACGTGCACGAGGCGCCGTACCTGGTGCGCAGCGATCCCACACCGCTCGAGGCCGGGATGTGCTTCTCCGACGAGCCGGGGCTCTACACCCCCGGTGAGTTCGGCATTCGTCTCGAGGACTGCTGGTACATGACGGAGGCTGGCCCGAAGACCTTCACGCCGCTCGCGAAGTCACTGGATGAGCCGATCTGACAAAAAAAACCCCAGGTTTTGAGGCCTGGGGTCTGAAGGGCGGACCTTCGATGAAGGGAAGGAAGTCCGCCAGGGGATCCGTTCAGTGCAATCGGGCCCAGTGCAGGATGCGGATCTCGTCCGTATCCAGATCGAAACTCTGTGCGAGCAGCGCGCGCAGCTCACGGTTGGCGCGCGCCTGGCTCAGTGGCTCGCGCAGCTCCACCACCCCGCTCCATTCGTTGCCCGGAACGCTGTGGGCGCGGTCGCTGCCGGTGACGAAGTGCGTGTAGTACTTGGTAGCCACGATGGCGAGCGTATTAGCGCCGGCCGCCCAGCGTCCGTGAGATATTCCACAGAACCCCGGATTTCTGTACAAAAGAGTGCGACGTAAATCACAGGAATTGCTGGGATGGGACGCTTCCGTCCGGCGACTCCAGCCGGCTCGAAATACATCACCCCGGAGGGGCACAGGCGGCTGCGCGAGGAGCTCGAGGAGCTCTGGCGCCACGAGCGCCCGCGGGTCACCCAGGCCGTGGCCGCTGCGGCGGCCCAGGGCGACCGCTCCGAGAACGCCGAATACATCTACGGCAAGCGGCGGCTGCGCGAGATCGACCAGCGGGTGCGGCACCTGCGCCGCCGACTCGATCGTATGGTCGTGGTCGACCAGCCGCCCGCCGATCCGCGCCGGGTGTTCTTCGGCGCATGGGTGTCGCTCGAGTCGCAGGACGACGGCGCGCGGGCGCGCTACCGGATCGTTGGCCCCGACGAGTTCGACATGGTGCCAGGCTACGTCAGCATGGACTCGCCGCTCGGTCGCGCACTCCTCAGCAGGCGCCTGGACGATGAGGTGACGGTGGAGGCCCCGGGCGGGACGCGCGTCTACATGATCGTGTTGATCGAGTACCAACGCTGAAGCGCAGGCGGCAAAAGCGCCGCAGGTGACTTCTGCCCGATTACCACAGCACCCTGACGTTCTTGAACTGCCAGGGATCGCTCTTGTCGATGTCCTCGGGGAACAGCCGCTCGCGTTCGTGCAGCGGCGTCCAGTCGGTGTACTCCCCGGCCACCGGCCCGAGATACGGCATGCAGATCTCGAGGGTGCGCCGGAAGTCCACCTCGTCCGGCTCGAGGATCCCGCAGTTGGGATTCTCCATCGCCCAGATCACGCCCGACAGCACCGCCACGGTCACCTGCAGGCTGGTGGCGTTGTTGTAGGGCGCGAGCTTGCGCGCCTCGCCGATCGACAGCTGCGAGCCGTACCAGTAGGCGTTCTTCTTGTGTCCGGCGAGCAGCACGCCGAGCTCGTCGATGCCGCCGATGATGTCGTCCATTAGAATGCGCTGGCGCTCCTGCTGCACGTAGTTGCGGCCGGCGAGCTCGTGCACCGACATGACCGCCGAATCGCACGGGTGGTAGGCATAGTGCACGGTCGGGCGATACACCACCTGCGCGCCGTCACGCACCGTGAAGTAGTCGGCGATCGAGATGGCTTCACTGTGCGTGATGCAAAAGCCGTGGAAGTAGCCGGCGCGCGGCGTCCAGGTGCGCACGCGCGTGGCGGCGCCCGGCTGTGTGAGGTAGATCGCCGCCAGGCAACCGAAGTCGTGGCGCCGGCCATCGCGCGGGAAGTTGCGCTCGTGCGTGCCCCAGCCCATCTCGGAGGGCTGCGAGCCCTCGCTGACGAAGCCGTCGATCGACCAGGTGTTGACGAACTCCCCGGGCTGCTTCGGCCGCGAGGACACCTGCGTGTCGCGCTCGGCGATGTGCACCACCTTGACGCCGAGGCGGCGCGCGAGCTCGCCCCACTCGGCGCGCGCGCCCGGCTTGCCGGCATCGACACCGGTGTCGGCCGCGATGTTGAGCAGCGCCTGCTTCATGAAGTGCGATACCAGCCCGGGGTTGGCGCCGTGCGTGAGCACCGCGGTCGGGGCGTGCGCGTTGCCGGCGCGCAGCCCCAGCACCTCCTCGCGCAGCGCGTAGTTGGTGCGCCGGGCGAGCGGCACGGTCGGATCGGTGTAGCCGCCCGGCCAGGGCTCGATGCAGGTGTCGAGGTACATGGCGCCCTTCTCCCAGCAGAGCTTGATCAGCGCGATGCTCGACACGTCCACCGAGACGTTGACGAGGAAATCGCCTCGGCCAAGCAGCGGGTTGAGCAGCCGGCGGTAGTTCTCGCGCGTCAGGCGCTCCTTGACGAACTTGATGCCGTACTTGGCCGCCTCCTCCTGTCCCTTGTCCTCGGCCGTGACGATGGTGATGCGCTCGGGGGCGATGCGGATGTGCCGCAGCACCAGCGGCAGCACGCCCTGACCGATGCTGCCGAAGCCGATGAACAGCATCCGCCCGGGGAACTCGACGTGAATTTTGTGCTCGTTGCTCATGATTCCTGACACTCGATAAACGCGCGCGGCCGCAGCAGCGGCCGCGCCTCGCAGCCGGTGAGCGTATCAATAATCGCAGGCGCGCGGCTCAAATCGCGGCGCGCGCGCGGTGTCACCTCCAGTGAGGCGGATAGGTACGGTCGTAGCCCGGCAGCGCCGCGACCCGCGCGAGCCAGCGCCCGAGCGCGGGATAGTTGACCTCGAGCGGCATGAAGCGCGAGGAAAGCGCCTCGGCCGCGGGCCGCTCGAGCGCGCGCTTGAGCAGCTGGATGCCGGGAAAGATCACCAGGTCCACCGCCGAGAGACTCTCGCCGACGATCCAGTCGGACTTCGAGAGGCGCATTTCGATGGTGCGCGCCTCGTTCGCCACCGCGTGCATCGCCGCGGTGACCTCGTCGCCGGCCAGATCGGTTCCGCCGAAGAACACCGCGCGCGTGATGCATTGCACGTGCGGCTCGATGTAGGCGCCGTACTCGCTGATGACCCGCATGATGGTGCCGCCCTCTTCGGGCGTGTGCCCGAATAGCGGCGGCTGCGGGTACTTGAGATCGAGATAATAGAGAATGGCGAGCGACTCGAAGCACACGTAGTCGCCGTCCTTGAGCACCGGCACCCGGCCGCGCGGGTTGAGCGCCAGCATCTGCGGGGATTTGTGTTCCTGCTTGGAGAACTGCAGCAGGTGGCTGACGTAGGGCAAACGCTTGTATTCGAGCGCCAGCAGCACCCGCCACGCGAAGGGACTGCCGCTGCCCCAGTAGACTTCGATTGCCATCGGTCCCCCGCGCGAGGTCAGGTGAGCGATTGTAACGGCAAGCGCGCCAACCGAGAATGCGCACCACCGCGCGAGAGGCTTACTGCGCATGTACACCACTCTGATCGAGCCGCACGAGCTCGCCGCGCAGCTCGGCAACCCCGACTGGGCGATCCTCGACTGCCGCTTCGACCTGGCGCGTCCCGCCTGGGGTGCCGACAGCTTCAGGGCCGGCCATATCCCCGGTGCACTCCACGCCGACCTCGACCGCGACCTGTCCGGCCCGGTGACTCCCGCGACCGGCCGGCACCCACTGCCGGCGATGGCGGCGCTCGCCGACACCCTGGGGCGCTTTGGTATCGACGCGCAGGTGCAGGTGGTCGCCTACGACCAGGGGCCGGGGGCGTACGCCGCGCGGCTGTGGTGGCTCGCCCGCTGGCTCGGTCACCGCGCAGTCGCGGTGCTCAACGGCGGCATGGCCGCCTGGCAGCGCGCCGGACTGTCGGTGAGCAGCGCCGACGAGCAGCGCGCGCCGCGGCGCTTCGTGCCGCAGCCGGCCGCAGAGCGCATCGTCACCAGCGGCGAGATCGCCGCCTGGCTTGCGAGCGGGGCGCTGGCGCGCGGCGCGCCGCTGCTGGTCGACGCCCGCAGCGCCGACCGCTTCGCGGGCGCGAACGAGACTCTCGACCCGGTCGCCGGCCACGTCCCCGGCGCGCGCAACCACTGGTTCGCGCGCAATCACGACGCCGACGGGCGCTGGCTCGCGCCCGAAGAGCTGCGCCGCATGTGGCGCGCGACGCTCGCCGGCCGCGACCCGGCGACGCTGATCTCCATGTGCGGCTCGGGCGTCACCGCCTGTCACAACCTGCTGGCGCTCGAAGCAGCGGGACTCCCGGGCGCGAGGCTCTACCCGGGATCGTGGAGCGAGTGGATCCGCGACCCCGGGCACGCGGTGGCGCTCGGACCCGAAAGCGCGCGCTGAAGCACTCTTCCCGGCCACACAATTTTGATATAAGGCGGCGGTGGCCGCAGATCCGAAAGTTGCCCTGAATGGCAACCGCAAACACAACCCCGCGCAGCCCTGGGGAATCGAGGACTCGCTCGAGCTCTACAACGTGCGCGCCTGGGGCAAGGGCTACTTCGCCATCAATGCGGCAGGCCACGTCGTGGTCCGCCCGGATGGCACCGAACGGCGCGAGATCGATCTATACGAGGTCGTCGAGGGGCTGGAAGCGCGCGACCTGACGACCCCGGTCGTGGTGCGCTTCTCGGACATCCTGGCGCACCGCCTGAAGCGCCTGCACGATGCGTTCGCGCAGGCGATCGCCGAGAACGACTACCAGAACCGCTACGCGGCCGTCTACCCGATCAAGGTGAACCAGCAGCGCCTGGTGGTAGAAGAGGTGTACCGCTACGGCAAGGAGTACGGCTTCGGGCTCGAGGTGGGCTCGAAGCCCGAGCTGCTGGCGGTCATGGCGATGACCGAGAACGCCCCCGAGCGGCTCATCGTCTGCAACGGCTTCAAGGACGACAGCTACATCGAGGCGGTAACGCTCGCCACCCGGCTCGGCCGCACCATCATTCCGGTGGTCGAGAACTTCGATGAGCTCGGCCTGATCCTCAAGCACGCGCAGAACTACCAGGTGCGGCCGCGCATCGGCGTGCGCGTCAAGCTGTTCAGCGAGGGCTCGGGACGCTGGAGCGCCTCGGCCGGCGAGAAATCCAAGTTCGGCCTGTTCATCACCGAGATCCTCGAGATGTTCAACGTGCTCAAGGCGCACGACATGCTCGACTGCCTGCAGCTGGTGCACTGCCACCCCGGCAGCCAGCTGCAGGACATCCGCCGCGTGAAGGAAGCGATCAACGAGCTGGCGCACGTGTATGCCGAGCTCAAGCTGATGGGCGCGGGCCTGCAGTACCTCGACGTGGGCGGCGGCCTCGGGGTCGACTACGACGGCAGCGGCACCAACTTCGCCTCCTCGATGAACTACACGCTCAACGAATACGCGAGCGACGTGGTGTACCGCGTCGCCAGCGTGTGCAACGCCCGCGAGATCCCGCACCCGATGATCGTGAGCGAGTCGGGACGTGCGGTAGCCGCCTACCATAGCGTGCTGATCTTCGATGCGCTCGGCTCCTCGGCGCTCGACAAGTTCCGCGTCACCGGCGATCGCGGCGAGGACTACAGCGGCGACGAGGAGCTGCCGCAGCCGGTGCAGGACCTGTTCGAGGCGTACCGCGCGGTGAGCGAGCGGCGCCTGGTGGAGTGCTACCACGACGCGCTCACCGCGCGCGAGCAGGTGCTGCAGATGTTCAACCTCGGACTCCTGTCGCTCGAGTTCCGCGGGCTGGCGGAGCGGCTCTACTGGGCGACCTGCGCGAAGATCCGCGACGCCTGCCGCAAGGCGGCCCACCTGCCCGAGGAGCTCGAGGACCTCGAGTCGATCCTCTCCGACACCTACTTCTGCAACTTCTCGGTGTTCCAATCGCTGCCCGACAGCTGGGCGATCGATCAGCTGTTTCCGATCCTGCCGATCCACCGCCTGGACGAGCGCCCGACGCGCACCGCGGTGCTGGCCGACATCACCTGCGACTCAGACGGCAAGATCGATCACTTCGTCTCACTGCGCGATGTGAAGCGCACGCTCGAACTGCACGAGCTCAAGGCGGGCGAGAGGTACTACCTGGCGGTGTTCCTGGTGGGCGCCTACCAGGAGACGCTCGGCGACCTGCACAACCTGTTCGGCGACACGCACGTGGTGCACGTGCGCCTGCACGACGAGGGCGGCTGGTGGATCGAGGAAATCGTCAAGGGTGACACGGCCAACCGCGTGCTCGAGTACATGGAGTACGACGTCGCCGAGCTCTATCCGGCGCTCGCCCGCGACTGCGAGCGCGCGATCCGCGACGGCCGCATGACCATCGCCGAGAGCCAGGCGA
Source organism: Steroidobacteraceae bacterium (assembly GCA_035603345.1). Taxonomy (GTDB): domain Bacteria; phylum Pseudomonadota; class Gammaproteobacteria; order Steroidobacterales; family Steroidobacteraceae; genus 13-2-20CM-66-19. Next base: position 65,665 of record DATNKO010000075.1, read on the forward strand.
TCAAGCGCTTCTACGAGAGCGAGCTGGACGGCTACGCCTACCTGGAGCCGGCTGGGGCATAGCACTCGCGGACCGGGCGCGGGCCTCGGGCGAGGCGGCCGGCTGTTTGCGTCCCGTGGGGGCCGGGAGTAGCATCCGACGGGCGTTCGTATCCGTCATGGATGAGTGCGCCTTGTTAGAGTGTGTTGACTTCATCTCCCGCCCCGCGCCTCTCATCCGTGCGCGAACGCAGGTGCAGGCCGCCGGCCCAAGCGCTGCGCATTGACTGAAACTGCCGATCGTGTGCGTTGAAGCCTTAACCTGTTCTACTGTTCACGCGCGACATGCCTCCGCCGCGTGCGGTGCGCCGCTGTCCGCTTTTCAAGAGAGACTCTCCAGTGACGACGATCTACGTGGGTAACCTGCCCTTCAACGCCACCGAGCAGGATGTGAAGGTCCTGTTTGAACGCCATGGCAAGGTGGAGTCGGTCAAGCTGATCAACGACCGCGAGACCGGCAAGCCGCGCGGCTTCGGTTTCGTCGACATGCCCCAGGCGGAGGCACAAGCGGCGATCCAGGCTCTGAACGGTTTTCAGATGAACGGTCGCCCATTGCGAGTCAACGAGGCGCAGGAGCGCCCGCAGCGCCCGCGCCAGGGCGGCGGCCCCTTCCGCCGCTGACGGCAGCCGAGGAAAAACCCCGCCGCGCGCGGGGTTTTTCCTGCCGCAGCAAAGCGGAGTGTTCGACCCAGGTACGCGACTTACGTCACTGACATGAGATTCGCCCTCAAGCCGGCCGCGATCGCCGCGGCCGCGACGCTGCTCGCGGCCTGCGCGACCTATAGCTCGCGCCAGAGCACCGGCGAAGCCCTCGATGGGATCCTCGCCGGCAACCAGCGCTCGGAGGCGAACCGCGAGCGCGATCAATACCGTCATCCCAAGGCGACGCTGCTGTTCTTCGGCATCCGCCCGGAGATGAGCGTGCTGGAGGTGTGGCCCGAGCCAGGCTGGTACACCGAGATCCTGGCGCCGCTGCTGCGTGACAAGGGCAAGTACTACGCCGGCGTGATCGCCGCCGAGCCGGGCAACGCGCACATCACGCAGCGCCTGGACGATTACCGGCAGAAGCTGGCTTCCCGCCCGGATCTCTACGACCGTGTACAGGTGGTCGCCTTCCCCCTCGATGGGAGCGACGTCGTGCCCCCGGGAACGCTCGACATGGTGGTGACCTTCCGCAACATCCACAACTGGATGGCGCAGGATGCGGCCGCGCAGGCCTTTGCCACCCTGTACCGGGCGCTGAAGCCCGGCGGCGTGCTGGGCGTGACCGAGCACCGTGGCAATCCCGCCGTGGCGCAGGACCCGAAAGCCAAGAGCGGTTACGTCAATGAGGATTACGCCATCAAGCTGATCGAGGCCCAGGGCTTCACGCTGGTCGGCCAGTCACAGGTGAATGCCAACCCGAAGGACACCAAGGATTACCAGCAGGGTGTCTGGACGCTGCCGCCGACCTACCGCCTCGGAGCGAAGGACCACGACAAGTACGCAGCGATCGGCGAGAGCGACCGCTTCACGCTCAAGTTCGTCAAGCCGCTGAAGTAACGGTCCGCCCTACCACATCTCGCGCAGCCGCGCGCCTACATCCACGCTCACCGCCGCGCCGCTGTCCGCGAGGCTCTCGCCGCTGCCGGCCGCCATACCCTGGAACGCGACCGCATCGAGCGTCTTCAGGACCTTCTCGCTGAGGAAGCGGCTGCGGCCGCCATAGACGTGCGCGTCCCCCTGGCGCGATTGGTGCGTCAGGTGGAACTTCAGCGGCGCAATCAGCGCCAGCTCGTTCTGCGCGCGCGTCAGCGCCACGTACAGCAGCCGGCGTTCCTCCTCGATGAGCTCCGGTCTCCCGGTGGCGAACTCTGAAGGGAAGCTGCCGTCGACGACATTGAGCACGTACACGGTGTCCCACTCCATGCCTTTCGCCGAGTGGATCGTGGAGAGCACCAGGTAATCCTCCTCGAGCGTCGGCCGGCCGGACAGGTCGCTGGTCGCGTTGGGAGGATCGAGCGTGAGCTCGGTGATGAAGCGCTCGCGCGAGGGGTACTGGCCCGAGAGGTGCTCGAGCTGGTCGAGGTCGCCGAGCCGCGTGTGAAAGTGCTCGTAGAGGCGCTCGAAGTGCGGCCGGTACCACTCGCGCGCCATGTTGACCTGCCCCTGCCACGGCCGCTCCGGATCCGCGAGCCCCTGTAGCAGCTCGATCAGCCGCCGCCAGCCGATCTCCGCGCTCTGCGGTGTCGCGAAACCCTTGAGGGCGGCGAACGAGTAGCCGCCCGCCTCGAGCTGCGCCAGCGCGCCGCGCGCGTTGACCGGACCCATGCCGGGGAGCAGCTGGATCACGCGGAAGCCGGCGAGCGTGTTGCGCGGGTTGTCGGCCCAGCGCAGCAGCGCCAGCAGGTCCTTGATGTGCGCAGCCTCGAGAAACCTGAGGCCGCCGTACTTCACGAACGGGATTTTGCGCTTGGCGAGCTCCACCTCGAGAATGTCGCTGTGACTGGCGCTGCGGAACAGCACCGCCTGGCGGCGCAGCGGCACATTCGCCTCGCGGCGCCGCAGCACCTCACTGCAGACGTACTCGGCCTGGGTCTGCAGCTCGTCCACCGTGACCAGGCGCGGTCGCACTCCCTCGCCGCGCACCCCGAGCAGGTACTTGCGGTGCTGGCGCGGCGCTTCCGCCATCAGCATGTTGGCGACATCCAGCACCGGCTGGGTCGAGCGGTAGTTCTGCGCCAGCGTGACGACCTCGGCGCGCGGATTGAAGCGCTCGGGGAAGCCGAGGATGTTCTCGACCGCGGCGGCGCGAAACGAGTAGATCGCCTGGGCGTCGTCCCCGACCACCGCGAGCCCGGCGCCGTCGGGTTTCAACGCGTGCAGAATCTGTGCCTGCATCAGGTTGGTGTCCTGGTATTCGTCCACCAGCACGTGATCGAAATGCGCGCCGATGTGCTGCGCGAGCCGCGGCTCGCGCATCATCGTGTGCCAGTACAGCAGCAGGTCGTCGTAGTCGAGCACCCGGGCGCGCTGCTTGGCCTGCACGTAGGCACGGTAGAGCTGCGTCAGCCCCTCTTCCCACTGCACGCACCACGGGTAGTTGCGCTCGAGGGTGTCTTTGAGCGGGGCGCAGGTGTTGACGCGGTTGGAATACACCTGCAGGCAGGTTTCCTTGCGCGGGAAGCGCTGCTCCTTCGCGGCGAACCCCAGCTCCTGGCGCAGGCTGTCCATCAAATCGGCGGAATCCGCGCGGTCGATCACTGTGAAGTGCGGATCGAGCTGCAGGTGCGCCGCGTAGTGGCGCAGCAGGCGGTTGCCGATCGCATGGAAGGTGCCGGCCCAGGTGAGGCGCTGCGCGATCTGCTGGCTCAGGCCCCCGAGCGGCTCGTTGAGCGCCTGCTTGGTGATCTCGTGCGCCCGGCGGCGCATTTCGTTGGCGGCCCGCCGCGTGAAAGTCAGCATCAGGATGCGCGCCGGGTCGACGCCGTGGATCGCCAGATGCGCGACGCGGTACGCAAGCGTGTCGGTCTTGCCGGTGCCGGCGCCGGCGACGATCAGCAGCGGGCCGGAGGCGTAGCCCTTCTCGGGCAGCGGCTCGCCGTGCGTCACCGCCTTGCGCTGCGGCCCGTTGAGCTTGTCCAGATGCGCTGTGGTAGGCATAAATCGCGCCGACTATAGCCGCAGCAACATCCGCTGGCGACCGGTTACCATGCAATGCATGAACTCGGACACGCACGCTGCGAACCACGTCATGAACCCCGCCCTGAATCCTGACAGCCGCACCGTCCATTACCGCGGGCGCGTCGTCACCGTGAGCACCGACCTGGTGCAGCTGCCCAACGGCCGGCGCGCCGAGCTCGAGGTGGTGCATCACCCGGGCGGCGCCGCTGCCGTCGCCCTCGACGAGGCCGGGCGGGTGTGTCTGCTGCGCCAGTACCGCTATGTCGCCGGCGGCTGGCTGTGGGAGCTGCCCGCGGGCAAGCTCGAGCCGCGCGAGCCGCCGCTCGCGACCGCGCAGCGTGAGCTGGCCGAGGAAGCTGGTGTGAGCGCGCGCGCGTGGCGCCCGCTCGGCACCTGCCTGTCCTCGCCGGGGGTGTTCACCGAGGTGTTGCACCTCTATCTCGCCACCGGCATCGGGCCTGCGCCGCTTGGGCACGAGCGCTCCGAGGTCATCGAGATCCACTGGCTGCCGCTCGAGACCGCCTGCGACTGGGCGCTCGGCGGCACTATTACCGACTGTAAGACCGCGGTCGGCCTGCTGCGCGCGCGCTACGGACCGGCTCCTGAGGCCGTGTTCTAGCGGGGGAATTAATCCGTGACGGGTGTCGCGGAAGGGCGCTCGGCCGCCCGGTTAGGCTGCTGCTGCCACAAGCCCCTGACCGCGCCCGGCACCATAATCTGTGAACGACACCAGCAAGAAAAAGCCCACCCAAGGGGACTCCGCTGCCAAGGAAACTGAGCGCCGCCGCATCGGCACGGTCGTGCACGACGAGCGCGGCAACGCCTCCGTCAGCTGGCGCGATGCACCGCCGGGCGAGCGCCGCCCGGTGCTCGAAATCCTCAGCGAGCCGAAGCTGTCGGTAAAGAACGAGGAAACCTACGACCCGTACGCACGCGGCGGCCTGCGCGACAGCCCCAGGCCCGGCGAGCGGACGCGCACCGATCTGCGCCGGCTGTCCGATTGGATCAAGATGATGCGCGAGCTCGAAGAGCGCAAGAAAAGCGGCGGCGGCGACGACGGTAAGTGAGCGGCGGGTGCCTTCAGGCGGTGCGCTCGATGTGCGCGCGCTTGCAGGAGTGGGTCAGGCGATAGAAGCGGCGCAGCTCGGCGAGCACGGCATTCTCGGCGGCGCTCCCCAGATCATGCTCGAGCCGCCGGCAAAAACGCTCGGCGTAATGGCTCGCCTCGCGATACAGCTCGCGCGGCCCGGCCGTGAGGCGCGTATCGACGTGTGTGCGCTCGAACAGCGCGCGGCGCAGCTCCGCGGGAAAGTGCCGCGGATACTGCCGGCGCATCAGCCAGTAGCTCGCCACATACTTGTCGACCTCCGCCTGCATCTCCAGCTCGAGCAGCGACACCGGCTTGTCGTGCCCGGCGTTCCACGCCACGTACAGGAAGTGGCTCACGCCCTCGAGCACCGTCCAGTAGTCGCCGACGTTGGCGGCATCGAGCCGCACCAGCGGGTCGGCGCTCGCCAGCCGCGCTAGCAGCTGCGGATCGAGGTACAGCGACATGCCGACGGCGCCATCGCCGGCGGGCTCCGCGGCGACGATCAGCGCCTCGTCGCCGAGAGCGGTGTGCGCCTCCTGGGGCAGGCGGCCGCGGTCGGTGATCAGGAAGTCATAGATGTCGTAGCCGACGCTCACATCGTAGATGCCGCCGATGAGAGCCTGCAGGCGCGACAGCAGCATGGCTTCAGTGCACCAACGCCGTACTGCCAGCGAGGGTCGGCTGCACCCCGAGGCGCTTGAGGATGGCGTAGCAGCGTCCGCTCCCGGTCTTCAGCCACAGCTCGTACAGCCTGAGGATGTCGCGGTCGGTATGGTGGTACGAGCTCTCGCTGATGTCGTTGAGCGCATCGACCATCGGCTGGAATTTTTCCGAGAGCTCGGCGAACACGCCGGCGAGCGCCCGCCCGCTGCCGCGCGCGGTCACCTGCGCCAGGGTCCCGTAGGCGCGCCCGCCCATGGCGATGTGATAGTCGATGTCAATCAGCTTGGCGGCGAAGCTGCGTGCGAAGAATCCGGCGACGAACAGCGACACATCGCCGAGGCGCTGCAGGGCGCGATTGCGCTGCGTGGCGCACGGCGCCTCGAGCGCCTCGCACAGCAGCGCCACCAGTGGCCGCGTCCCGGGGGTTCCGGGAGGAGCGTCGGCGTACAGCGCCTCGGAACGGGCGAACAGCGTCAGCAGGTTCACCACGTAATGCTCGGTCAGATCCTCGACCGCCAAGTGCTGTTTCAGCAGCGCGTCGTGCAGGGAGTCCTTGAAGAACTCCTTGAGATTAGCAACCGGAAGTACGCGGTCGTCAGCCACGCTCATCACCTCCTGTTTTCACTATCACTCTATACAGTAAAAACGCTCGCTCCCCGTGCGTGGTTCACTCGGCTACGCCCGCAATACCGTGATGCGCTACGCTGATTGACGTTGGCACACACCTACGCTGTTGGCAGCATGCGCGCGCGAGTGCTAACTGCGTCCTGAAGGGAGGCCCGCTTGGCTGCGGATCCGTTAACTGGCTCACGCGCGCGCCTTCTCGGGCTGTCGGGCTATCACTGGCTGGTGATCGCCGCGGGCTGGGCGGGCTGGGGCTTCGATGTCTACGACGCCGTGCTGTTCAACTTCGTCGCCCCCGAGTGCATCCCGCAGCTGCTCAAACTTGCGCCCGGCTCGCTGGCCGCGCGCGCCGCGGTGTTGTACTGGACCGGCACGATCACCGCGGTCCTGCTGCTCGGTTGGGCCGCGGGCGGCGTGCTGTTCGGCTGGATCGCAGACCGCATCGGTCGCAAGCGCGCGCTGTTCGTCACCATCGCGCTGTATGCGGCGGGCACGGCGGCCTGCGCGCTGGTGGGCAACATCTGGGAGCTGCTGGCGTGCCGCGCGCTGGCCAGCCTCGGGATCGGCGGCGAATGGGGCATCGGCGCCACGCTGGTGGCGGAGGCCGTGCCGGAGAACCGGCGTGTGGAAGCCGGCGTGATCCTGCAGACCGCCTCACCGCTCGGCGTAGTGCTGGCGGCGGCGGTCAACTACCAGATCACGGCAGTGTGGTTTCTCGGCCAGCCGCAGCTCGCCTGGCGTTACGTGTTCCTCGCGGGACTCCTGCCCGCGGTCGTGGCGGTCGGGGTCCGTACGCTGCTGCGCGAAAGCGCGCGGTGGCAGGCGAGCCGCGCCGACGCGCGGCCGCCGAGTCCGCGCGAGCTGTTCGCGCCCGGGCTGCGCGCCGCGACCCTCGGCGGGCTGTTCGCGGCCGTGGTGGCGATAATCACCTGGTGGGCGTGCAATGCCTTCATCCCCTCCCTCGGCGCGAGCCTCGCCGCCGAGCAGGCGCGGCACGCGGGGCTTGCCCCGGCGGCCAGCCGCGCCCTGCAGGCGGCCTGGAAGGCACACGCCTCCAACGCCTTCAACGTCGGCGGCCTGCTCGGCGCCTTCGCGGCCATACCGCTCGCGCGCCTGCTCGGACGCCGTCCGATGTTCGTCGCCTACTTCCTGTGGTCGGCGCTCGCGCTGTTCGCCACCTTCGGGCCGACCCTGTCGCCGGCGCACCGTCTCGCCATGCTGCTGCCGGTCGGCGCCGGCGTGTTCGGCGTCTTCGGGGCGTTCGTCTTCTACCTGCCGGAGCTGTTTCCGGCACGGCTGCGCGCCACCGGCGCCGGCCTGTGCTACAACCTCGGACGGGTGATCGCCGCCCCCGCGCCGTTTGCGGTGGGACTGCTCTCGGCGGCCCAGGGCGGCTCGAGCGCAGCGCTGATGCAGGTGCTGTTCTGGGTTGGAATGGTGCCGCTGGCGGCCGCGGCGGCGGCCTCCTTCGTCATGGTCGAGACGCGCGGCCGCGCCCTGCCCGCCTGAGACTTCAGGCACCGAGCCGGTCCGCCAGCTCCAGGCAATCGCCGACGGTGAGCTCGGCGGGCGCGAGGTCCTCGGGCCAGAGCGCCGCGCGCCGGTTCATCCAGCCGCCGCGCAGGTGCGCGGCCCTCGCTGCCGCCACGTCCAGCCACGGATCATCGCCGACGTACAGGATGTTGTGCGGCGCGAGCGCGAGCTCGCGCGCCAGGCGCTCGAAGCAGCGCGCATCGGGCTTGGCAGCGCCGATCTGGCGCGCATTCAGCGATAGCGTGAACGCGGCGTCGAGCCCGATGCGCTTGAGATCGGCGTTGCCGTTGCTGAGCGAGGCCAGCACGTAGCGCGCGGCGAGGCGCTCGAGCCCCGGCCGCACATCCGGCAGGACGTCCACCTCGTTGCGCGCGGCGAGAAACACCTCGAAGGCCCGCGCGCCGATGTCCTGGTCGTAGCCGCACTCGCGCGCGTGCTGCTCGAGCGTGGTCAGGCGCAGGTAGGTGACGTCGTGGGCTCGCTCAGGCTCGGCCTGCGCGAGCCGCTCGCGCGCCGCACGCATGTCCGCGAGCGAGACCCGCTGCGGGATGCGCGGGCAGTGCACGTGCAGCCACTCGATGAGGCGCACCTCGGCGCGCGCCAGCACCGGCTCCACGTCCCAGAGTGTATTATCGAGGTCGAATGCGACGGCCCGCACGTCGTTCAGCACCGGCGAAGGTTACCACTCAAGTGCCGCAGCTCACCCTGGTCATCGCCAACCGCAACTATTCCTCCTGGTCGCTGCGGGCGTGGCTGTTCATGAAGCGCGCCGGCCTCGAGTTCGACGAGGTCGTGATCCCGCTCGACATGCCGGCGACACGCGAGCAGCTCGAGCGCTACACGCCCAGCGGCCGCGTGCCGGTGCTGCTCGCCGACGACCTCACCATCTGGGACTCGCTCGCGATCTGCGAATATATCCACGAGCTCACCGGCACGGGCTGGCCGCGGCTCGCCGCCGCGCGCGCCGTGGCGCGCTCGGTATCCGCCGAGATGCATTCCGGGTTCGCGACGCTGCGGAGCCTGTGGCCGATGAACGCCCGGGCGCGCAACCGCCGTACTACCACCACGATGGCGCTGGAAGCGGACATCGAGCGCGTCGACGAGATCTGGAACGACTGCCGCCACCGTTTCGGCGCGGGCGGCCCGTGGCTGTTCGGCGAATACTCGATCGCGGATGCGATGTACGCGCCGGTGGTGCTGCGCTTCAACACCTACGGGGCACGCATTTCCGACACGGCGCGCTGGTACATGGCGAGCGTGCTCGAGGACACGGCGCTGCAACAGTGGCTGCAGGCCGCCCAGCGCGAGCCCTGGACGATCGCCAGCGAAGAGGTCGCCTGACCGGCGGGCGGTTCACCCGGCGATTTCCCCGGTCATTCGCTGCACAATCGGCGGCGCCTGCCGCCGCCAATAACACCAAGGAAAGTCCCGATGACGATCAATGCGCGTGCCGCTCATCCTGTGCTCGGCTGGCTGCTCACTATGGCGGCGGTCATTCCGGCCGCGCCGGCGGCGCGCGCGGCAGACCCGGGCGGGGGTGCACCCTTCACGGCCGAGGATCTGGTGCTGCTCAACCGGGTGAGCGATCCGCAGCTGTCGCCCGATGGCCGCTGGGTGGCATACGTCGAACGCGAGACCGACTTGCAGGCCAACAAGGGCCGCGACGGCCTGTGGCTCATCGATCTCGCTCACGGCGGCGTGCCGCAGCGGCTCACGGAGGCGAAGAACGGCGACATGAGCCCGCGCTGGGCGCCCGACAGCCGCACGCTGTATTTCCTCTCGAACCGTTCGGGCAGCGCGCAGGTGTGGCGCGTCACAGTGCCCGACGGCACCGCGCAGCGCGTCAGCGACTACCCCCTGGACGTCGGCTCGCTGAAGGTTTCCCCGCGCGGTGATCGACTCGCACTATCGATGGAGGTGTTCCCGGGCTGCGCGGATCTTGCCTGCACCAGAAGCCGCCTGGACGCGAGCGCGAAACGCCAAGCCACGGGGCGCGTCTACGACCGGCTGTTCATCCGGCACTGGGACGCCTGGAGCGATGGCACGCGCTCGCACCTCTTTAGCGCCGTGCTCAACTCCGACGGCACGGCCGGGGCTGCGGTCGATGTGTCGAAGTCGTTCGACGCCGACATCCCTTCCAAGCCCTTCGGCGGCGATGAGGACTACGCCTTCAGCCCCGACGGCCGGCAGCTGGTGTTCTCGGCGCGCATCGCCGGGAGTACCGAGCCCTGGTCGACCAACTTCGACCTGTATGCGGCGCCCGCCGACGGCTCGGCCGCGCCGGTCGATCTCACGGCCGCCAATCCGGCCTGGGATGCGCAGCCGGTATTCCTGCCGGACGGTGATCTCGCCTGGCTGGCGCAGGACCGGCCTGGCTTCGAGTCCGACCGCTTCCACGTCAATGTGCGCAGCGCGCGTAGCGGCGAAGTGCGCGAGCTGACGCGCACCTGGGACCGCTCGGTGAGCCGCCTCGGCGTCATGCCCGACGGCCGGCATCTGCTCGCCACCGTCGACGAACTCGGGCAGCACGCCCTTTACAGCATCGACGTGAGCAGCGGCGTGCCGCTGAAGCTCGTCGGCACGGGCGAGGTCGCCGGTTACACCGCGGCGCGCGAGCGCATCGTCTACAGCCTGGAGGGTCTGGGCGGGCCCGCGGACCTGTACCTGATCGGCGTGCGCGGCGGCGCGCCGCGGCGGCTCACGGACGCGAATCACGACCTGCTGGCCGCGCGCCGCATGAGCGAGTTCCAGCAGTTCAGCTTCAAAGGCTGGAACGACGAGACCGTGTACGGCTACGTCGTCAAGCCCTACGGCTTCGAGCCTGGCGGACATTACCCGCTCGCCTTCCTGGTGCACGGCGGCCCGCAGGGGAGCTTTGGCAACGAGTGGACCTATCGCTGGAACGCGCAGGTGTTTGCCGCTCATGGCTACGGCGTGGTGATGATCGATTTCCACGGCTCGACGGGTTACGGCCAGGCCTTCACCGACTCCATCAGCCGCGACTGGGGCGGCAAGCCGCTCGTCGACCTGCAGAAGGGGCTCGCGGCGGCGCTCGAGAAGTACCCGTGGATCGACGGCGAGCGCGCCTGCGCGCTCGGGGGGTCCTACGGCGGCTTCATGATGGCCTGGATCGAGGGCAACTGGCCGGACCGCTTCCGCTGCATCGTCAACCACGACGGCGTGTTCGATCAGCGCATGATGTACTACGCCACCGACGAGCTGTGGTTCAACGAGTGGGAGATGGGCGGCCCGCAGTACCAGAACCCTCAGGGCTACGAGCAGGCGAATCCGCTCGACTTCGTCTCGAAGTGGCGCACGCCGATGCTGGTGGTGCACGGCGAGCAGGACTTCCGCATTCCCTACTCACAGGGCATCGGTGCATTCACCGCGCTGCAGCGCCGCGGCATCGAGAGCCGGCTGCTGCTGTTCCCGAACGAGAATCACTGGGTGCTAAAGCCCGCCAACAGCCTCGAGTGGTATCACACCGTACTCGAGTGGCTCGACGCGCATCTCAAGAACTGAAGCAGCAGCCCTCGCGCAAGTTGATGCGGGAACGCAGGGGCTCGACGCGCATCTCAAGAACTGAAGCAGCAGCCCTCGCGCAAGTGGCTGCGCTGGCGAGCAGCTAAGGGCTCTTGCGGAACTTGTAGTCGCCGATCGTCAGCTCACCGGGGCTGAGTTCCGCCTGCGTCACGGGGGCACCACCCCCCGGATCGGGGCAGGCCTTCGGATCGTGGGTCGCGACATAGCGCTGATCTTTTTTCTTCCACAGGAGCAGACAGCCCTCGGCCTGTACGTCCTCGACTTCGACACTGGTGAACAGATCCTTGTTGAGTTGCCCGTCGCGCCAGCGTACCGGCTCGATGAACTCGTAGACCGTCTCGACGATGCCGCGCTTCTCCTCGACCTGGAAGCTGAACATTCTCTGGCTGAGGACGCGGCGTGCGTCGTCCACCGCCGTCTCCTGGGCGTAGTACACGTACTTCCCGAGCCGCGGCGTGAACACATGAGTGACGGTGAGAGCGACCGCGTCGTGCGGCCGCCGCACACCGCTGCTCGCTTCCTGCTGCGCCTGCGCCGTGTTGTCGTAGCGGCCGGGGAACACCGCCAACATGCCGATCAGGTCGCCTTCCTTTACCTTGCTGCTGTGGTGTTGTTGGCTGGCGCAGCCGCCGAGGCCGACCACCGCCGCGACAGTGAGCGTCGCGAGCCGCCCCCGTGCCGCTCTGCCCTCAGCCATAGGTCGCCCGCCACTGCGCGCGGTACTTGAGCCCAAGGTCCATCAGGCGCTCGAGCAGCTGCGGGTACGGCGTGCCCGCGGCGCGCGCCGACTCGGCGAAATCCTCGGCCGCTTCGAGATTGGGATTGGCGTTGGCTTCGAGCACGTACACCTGGCCCTGGGGCGTGACGCGGAAATCCATGCGAGCATAGCCGGAGAGGCCGAGCGCGCGATAGATGCGGCGCGACAGCCGGTCCAGGGAGGTGAGCACCTGCGGCGGCAGGTCCTCAGCGGCGTGCGTGGTGATGCCGTACTTCTCCTGGTAGCGCTTGTCCCACTTCACCTTGCGCGTCGCGATCGCCGCCAGCGAGCTCGGCATGGAGCCGAACACCATCTCCCACACCGGCAGCCGCGTCAGCCGCTCGTTGCCGAGCACCGCCACGTACAGCTCGCGCCCCTCGATGTATTCCTCCACCAGCGCGTCGGACTTGATCTGCGAGTGCACGAACTCGATGCGCTCCTTGAGCCTGGCCGCATCCTCGACCACCGAGGCCTGCGCGATACCGAGCGAGGCGTCCTCGACGGTCGACTTCACGAACAGCGGGAAGCGCAGCCGGCGCGGCACGTGAATGCGCGCGCCGCGGCGGAACACGCTGAACTGCGGCGTGGCGATGCGGTGGTAGGCGAGCAGCTGCTTGCACAGCGACTTGTCGCGCGACAACAACAGGCCGCGCGGGTTGCAGCCGGTATACGGCTGGCGCAGCAGCTCGAATAACGCCACCACGTGCTGGTCGTAGGTGACGATGCCGTCGAATTCCTCGAGCAGGTTGAAGACGACGTCGGGTTCCCACTCGGCGATCGCGGTGCGCAGCTCGGTGAGGCTGTCGAGCACGCCGACGCAGCGCACCTCGTGTCCGAGCTGGCGCAGCGTGCTGGTGACGTCGTATTCGGTGCGCCACTCCTCGATGTCTTTTTCGCCGTGACCTTCGAGACTCTGCGGGGGTACCAGGCTCGCGTGCACCACGACGAGCGTGCGCAGCCGTCTCATAAGGGCAGGTGTGGAGTCTCGCCCTGGGAGTACAAGCCGGCAAGCCGCCCGAGCATCCAGCGCGCGTAACGCAGGGCATCGCGGCGGCTGCCGCGCACGTACAGCCCGAGGTGCTCGCTGCGTTCGATAAGCATGCGCAGGATCTGCGCGACACTGTAGGGCGTCAGTGCGAGCTCGCGTACCACCGCGGCCGTCAGCGTGCGCCCGCTGGCGCGCAGCAGCGCCGCCGCGCGCGGCGCGCCGCGGCGGGTACGCTCGGCGGCGAAGGCGCGCTTCAGCAGCTCGTCGGCGAGTCCGCGCCGGATCTGGCGCTCGCGCCGCAGCTTCCTGCGGTAGTGTTGCGCCAGCGTGCGGGTGTTGGATCCCAGCGGCTCGATGCGCGTGCGGTTGCGCACCGGCGGCACGCGGTCGCGCACGCTCGCCACCAGCTCCTCCACCGCCTGCAGCTTGTGCAACGCCGGCCAGCCCGCGTAGCTCGTGCGCCATGCGGAGCGCGGCGTCAGCCACACCGCGAAGGTCTCGGCGAAATCCTCGCTCGGGTGCGCCTGCGCGTACCACTCGCCGAGGTGGTGCACGTAGCGCCGGCTCCCGGGGCGGGCGCGGTAGCGCGCCGGGTACGGGCGCGAGGCCGGACCGAACACTTCGCGCCAGCGGCGGCGCCGCCGCAACCGGTAGGCGTTGTCGAGCGCGTGGCCCGCCTCGTGCCGCAGGATCCGCAGCAGCAGCCGCGAGTTGCCGCCCTCGGCCTCGTGCATGATGCGGCGCTCGAGCCGCTCGAGACGCGGATGGGCGAGATAGAACGGCACCGCGATACCGGGGACGCCGTCGGGTGAGAACCACTCCTCGGACAGCCACACGTGCGGGCGGACGCGGATGCCGCGATGCTTCAGGTCCGCGTACAGACGCGCGATGTGGCGCCGCAGCGGCGCGCGGCCCATGGAGAGCTTGAGATCGCAGAAGCGCATCTTGAGTAGCTGCTCGTCCGGCAGCCGCGTCCACGCAAGCCTGCGACGCGCGACGCGCGTGTTGGCGGTGCGGCGGACGGCACGGCTGCGAAACATACGGGCGCTGAGCTTTCTGAGGCCCTAGGGAGGCGAAGCTTACCGGGATGAGCTTAGCCGAAGCGCGCGCGCGCTGTCTGCACGGCCGCGGGCGCGACGCGCCAATCTAGGAGAGTCCGAGCAGCGCGTGGGTGAGCAGCCGGTCGGCGAAGGCTTCGATCAAATCCTGTTTCATCAGGCTGTTGCGCCACATAGCGGGGATGGCGCTTGCAGTATAGTGCGCCCCGGCGAGCGCCCCGACCACCGCTGCGACCACGTCCGAGTGGCCGCCGAGATTGGCGGCGGCCAGCACCGCATCGCGGAAGTTGGAGGTGCTGGCGAGGCAATCGAACGCGGCCGCGAGCGCCGCGGGAGCCGTGACCCCGGTCGCGGCAAATGCGGGACCACGCGTCCGGCCGCGGGCATCGGCCGCGCGGCGCGCGCCGCCGGACTCGCCGACCGCGGCGGCCTGCGTGAGGAGTGCGGGCGTCTGCGCCAGAACGACCTCACGCGGCCGTCCCGAGAGGGCCGCATGCAAAGCCCTGGCCAGCGTGCGGCACGCCGCCAGCACCGCGGGCGCCTGGCAGGTCGTGCGCGCCGACTCTGCAGCCTGCTCGATCGCAGCCGGCTCGTGCGAGAAGAAATACATCACTACCGAGGCGACCCGCGACAGGGCCTCCGGGTCCTGCGCGTTCGGGTCGTGCGAGCCGCAGAATCGCTGGTCGCGCCACTGCGCGAGCGCGAGCGCGACCGCGGCACCGGCCGAAATGCCCACGCATTGCCCGGTCGCCGACAGGTAGCCCTGGCTCTGCCAGCGGCGGTAGCGCTCAACCTGGTCGCGCACATCGAAGCCGTTGCTCTCGAGCAGACTCTCGGCCAGACACAGCGCCATGGCGGTATCGTCGCTCCAGGCGCCGCGCGGCAGGTCGTAGGGGCCGCCGCCGAGCATGTCGCCGACCGGCGCGAACCGGCCCGGGCGTCCGTACTGGGTGGCGACGGCGACGGCGTCTCCCACGGCGAGACCGACCAGCGCCCCGACAAAGCGCCCCCGCAGCCCGCGCGCCGCAGCGAGCGTCGCGGGCTCGAGCAGCGGGTCCGACTCTGCCGCAGCACGCAACGGCACCCAGGTGCGGACGTAGCGCGTCTGCTCCGGAGTTTCGGGAACGCCGGGCCACTCGCTGGAGCGGGCGCTCTGCAGCCAGAGTCGGTTGAGCTCGGCGAGCGCCTCATCCCCGGTCATGCCGCGCTCGACCAGCAGGCACCCAGCCACCATAGCGGTGCGCCCTATTCCTGCGCGGCAGTGCAGGTACACGAGGCGCCCCGAGCCCAGCGCGCGGAAGAGCGCCGCCAGAATCGCGGCCATCTGCGCGCGCTCCTTCGGGACGGTGTGGTCGGTGAGAGGCGCGCGCACATGCTCGATGCCCGCCGGGAGCTCCCTCTCGTAGGGAGGACGGCGGCCAATCTCCCCGGGCTGCGTGAGGTCGAAGAAACACTCGATGCCGGCCGCCAGCAGGCTCTGGAGCCGGGCGCGTGTCGCTTCCGGAGCAGATCCGCCGGGATGTTCCCCCGCGAGCAGCTGTCCGGGCAGCACCCAGTAGCTGTTCGGCAGCGGCAGCTGCGCGGATGTCACAAAGGCGATGCGGCCATGCGGCGGACCGCTCAGGCGGGAGCCGTCAGGAAGCGGTCGGCGATCGCGTCCTCCTCCGCCTGACTCATGGGCGCCACGCGCCCGAAGTCGGGGCCGCGCTTGGCGTCCAGGCCAGCGAAGTCGAAGCGGCCGGTGTCTGCCAGGTGCTCGAGCTCGACGTGGCGCAGCGCGGAGAAGATCGACTCGGTGCGGCCGGGAAATTCCTGCTCCCATTGCGCGAGCATCCGCTTCACCGCGACGCGCTGCAGGTTGTCCTGCGAGCCACACAGCTTGCAGGGAATGAGCGGAAAGCCGCGGCCGCGGGCGTAGCGGGCGATGTCGCGCTCGGCGACGTAAGCCAGCGGCCGGATGACCACGTGGCGGCCGTCGTCGGAGAGCAGCTTCGGCGCCATGGCCTTCAGGCGTCCGCCGAAGAACAGGTTCAGGAACAGCGTCTCGACAATATCGTCGCGGTGATGCCCGAGGGCGATCCGGTTCATGCCGTTCTCGAGCGCGAAGCGGTACAGCGCCCCGCGGCGCAACCTCGAGCAAAGACCGCACAGTGTGCGCCCCTCGGGGATCACGCGCTTCACCACGCTGTAGGTGTCCTGGCTGATGATGCGGTAGGGAATGCCCTCCCCGGCGAGGTAACGCGGCAGCACCTCCGCCGGGAACCCTGGCTGATGCTGATCGAGGTGCACGGCGGTCAGCTCGAAGCGCACCGGCGCGCTGCGCTGGAGCGAGCGCAGGATGTCGAGCAGCGTGTACGAGTCCTTACCACCCGAGAGGCAGACCATGACCCGGTCGCCCTCGGCGATCATGCCGAAGTCGGCGATGGCCTTGCCAACCGACCCCCGCAGCTGCGCCGCGAGACGCTTCAGGGTGCGGGACGGCTTCGCGCTGGGCGCTGTCACTGGCTCGGGATCCTCCGGGGCCCGTGGGCGCGGGCGGCCCGGACCTTCAGGCCGCAGCCACGCTCGCGGTGCTCTCGAGATACTTTGCCTCGACGTAGCGTATGAAGGAAGTGGCCGACAGCGGCTTGCCGGTTGCGCTCTTCAGCAACTCCTGTACGGGCACCTTGGCGCCGAGTCCGTACACCTGCGTGCGCAGCCACCCAAGGAGCCCGGAGAATTCGCCGCGCGCCAGCTGCTCGTCCAGCCCCTGGACGTCCGCGCGCAGGCTCTCGTAGAGCTGCGCGGCGATCACCGCGCCCAGGGCGTAGGACGGGAAATAGCCGAACGAGCCGACCGCCCAATGGATGTCCTGCAGACAGCCTTCCACGTCGCTCGCGGGCCGGATCGACAGCCGCTGCTCCATGCCCGTATTCCAGGCCTCCGGCAGGTCGCGCACCGCCAGCTCGCCGGCGAGCAACCGCTTCTCGAGCTCGTAACGCAGCATGATGTGCAGCGGGTAGGTGAGCTCGTCGGCGTCGACGCGGATCGGTCCGCGCTGCACGCGGGTGAGGTGCCCGTAGATGTTCTCGACGTCCCACTCCGGTCCGCTCACGCCAAAGTGCTTGGTAATGAGCGGCAGCAGGTAGCGCACGAACGGGCGGCTGCGACAGACGATCATCTCCATCAGCAGCGACTGGCTCTCCTCGAGCGCCATGCCGCGGTCGCGTCCGACCGGCTGGTCGCGCCAGTCCTGCGGCAGACCGAGGTCGTACATGGCGTGACCGGTCTCGTGAAGCGCGCCCAGGAGGCCGGAGAACAGGTCATCGGGCGAGAAGCGGGTAGTGACGCGGATGTCGCCCGGCACCCCTTCGGTGAAGGGCTGCTCGCTCTCATCGAGGCGGCCGCGGTCGAACGGGAAGCCGACCGCCTTCATCACTTCGACGGTGAGCGCGCGCTGCTTGCCGGCGGCGAACTTGCCGCCGAGCGGCAGCAGCACGCGGCCCTCCTGCGCGACGATGGCCTCGCGGATAAGCGACGGCAGCCGGCGCGAAAGAGCCTTGAACATCGCGTCGATGTCCGCGGTAGTGATCCCCGGGGAGAAGGCATCCACCAGCGCGTCGTAGGGGGCGAGATTGAGCGCCTGCCCGAGGAGCGCCGCCTTGTCGCGCACCAGATGCACCATCTCCTCGAGGTGAGGCGCGAACAGCTCGAACTTCCCCTGTGCACGTGCCTCGAGCCAGTGCGTCTCGGCGCGGGAGGCGGCCTTGGTCAGGCGGGCAACCAGGCTGACCGGCGTCGCGATGGCATGGTCGCGCTGCCGGCGCATCTCCCGAAGATTCGCGATCTGCCAGTCGGCGAGTCCCTGGGTGTTGGCCTGCGCCCGGTCGAGCAGCCGCGTGATGCGCGGCGCAGTGAGCAGCGCGTGGTACTCGGTCTCGAGCGCGGCAAGCTGCTCGCCGCGCACGTCGGCACTGCCCCGCGGCATCATCACCGCCGCATCCCAGCGCAGCAGCGACAGCGCTCCACGGAAGGCGTGGAAGCGCTTGAACTCCTGCTCGAGCTGTTTGTAGGGCGAGGCGGACATGGACCTTCCGAAGCTGCGCAAGGCCGATGAACGGCTCCGGTCTTGCGCGTCTGAACGCGGTGGGCACCCAGGGAGAGAACGGGCTCAAGTTTACCACCGCCGCCGTGCTCAAACCCTCGGCGTTTGACAATTTATTTATCTAAAACAATGAGTTACTAGTAAGTGCCCGGACGCTGCCCTTGACAGGAGCGGAACGTGCACGGTACCCGATTGTCTCGCGGGCCTGCCAGGCGAGCATGGCGCGCTTGCGGTCCTCGCCCCACTGGTAACCCCCGAGCGAGCCGTCCTTGCGAAGGACGTTATGACAGGGAATGAGCCAGGCGACGGGGTTGGCCGCCACCGCGTTGCCGACCGCCCGCTCGCTGCCGCCGAGCCCGGCGGCCTGTGCGACTGCGCTGTAGCTGGTGGGCCCAGAGGCGCCGAGCTCGAGGAGCGCGCGCCAGACCTTGAGCTGAAAATTGGTGCCCTGGACGGCAATGCTGACCGGTGCGCTCGCGCCACCCCCGCCCTGCTGCGTGCGCCAGATGCGGCGGGCCTGCTGCTCCGCGGCGTCATCATCCCGCTCGAGCCTCGCCCGCGGCCAGCTCGCCCTGAGAAGCTCGAGCGCCTCCCGCCGCTCGCCCCCGTCGCAGAAGCTCAGGCGACACACGCCCCGCGCGGTACGCGCAAGGAGTGCCGTGCCGAAGGGCGTATCGCTGAAGCCGTAGTGGATGGCGACGCCCGCGCCCCCCGCCTTGAGCTCGCCCGGGGTGAGCGCCTCGAGCGTCACCATGAGGTCGTGCAGCCGTCCCGGACCCGACAGCCCCACCGCATAGGAAGCCTCGAGAACGGAGGCGGATCCCGACAGGGCCGCGCCAGCCGCCCGGGCGGTGATGAATGCCAGATACTGCCGCGGCGTAACACCCGCCCAGCGCCGGAACAGGCGGTTGAAATGAAACTGCGACAGCCCGGCGGCGGAGGCGATCGCCGCCAGACGCGGCTGCTCGCGGAAATGCTCGTCGATGTAGCCGATCGCGTGGGCGATGCGCCGGAAGTCGCGATGGCCGACGAAGGGGCGGCTGAGGGTCTCCTGCATGCGGCCCATGATAGTTACCGGACCTGTGCACGCGACCCGATTCTTGCGCTCGGGTTAAACTCGCCAGTAGGGCCAGCGCGCGACCGCGACGCCGACGCCGATCGAGACGACCAGCAGCAACGCCAGCGCAAGACCGATCAGCAAGCGCCGCATCCTGTCATCATAACCTGACGCATAAAGGCCGCGCGCTGCGCCGGTGACCGAACCTCTCGCCATCTGTCTGCTCGCATCCGAAGTCGCGCCGTTCTCCAAGACCGGCGGGCTGGCGGACGTCGCGGCGGCGCTCGCCAAGCATCTGCACGCCGCCGGCCAGGATGCGCGTCTGTTCACTCCC
The DNA here is from genome assembly GCA_035603345.1 of Steroidobacteraceae bacterium. Lineage (GTDB taxonomy): Bacteria > Pseudomonadota > Gammaproteobacteria > Steroidobacterales > Steroidobacteraceae > 13-2-20CM-66-19. The sequence continues at coordinate 85,097 of DATNKO010000075.1, forward strand.
CACTACGCCAGGGCCGCGCGCCAGCCGCTCAGCTCCGAGCCACTCGCCGGTCTCACCGATCTGCCGCTCGAAGTGGGCGCCCACCATTTCGTATTCTCGGTGCTGCGTGCGGCGCTCCCGGGCGGCGCGCCGCTGTACCTGATCGACTGCCCGGCGCTGTACGCGCGCGCCACGGTCTACACCAGCGATGCCGACGAGCACCTGCGCTTCCTCGCCTTCACGCGCGCGGTGTTCAGCGCCTGCCAGCGCCTCGGCTGGGCTCCGGGAATCCTCCACTGCAACGACTGGCACTCGGGCTTCGCGCCGCTGCTGCTCGAGGCCGAGTACCGCGCGGAAGCGCCATTCGCCGCGACGCGCTCGCTGCTCACGATCCACAACATCGGCTACCAGGGAATATTTTCCGCCGCCGACGCCGCCGACCTGGGACCCAGCAGCGAGGTCCTGTACGCGCCGGATCTCGCCGCCGGTCTCATCAACGCGCTGCGCCACGGCATCCTGTACGCGGATGCGATCACCACGGTGAGTCCGACCCACGCGCGCGAGATCTGCACGCCCGAGTACGGCATGGGGCTCGACGACAGCCTGCGGGCGCGCCGCGCCGCGCTCACCGGCATCCTCAACGGCGTCGACTACGACGAGTGGGACCCGCGCCGCGATCGCTACCTGCCGGTGCACTACGACGCGCAGCATCTGGCCGGCAAGCGTGAGCTCAAGGGCGCGTTGCTGGCGCGGCTCGGGCTCGGCAGCGCGCCGACGGCGCCGCTCGCCGGCATCGTCAGCCGCCTCGCGGTGCAGAAGGGCATCGAGCTCATGTTCGAGACGCTGCCGAGGGTGCTCGCGGCGCGCGAGCTCGGCTTCATCGCGCTCGGCAGCGGCGAGCGGCGTTACGAGGAGTTCTTCGCCGCCCTTGCGCAGCAGTTTCCGGGCCGGGTGGTGTTCCGCCAGGGCCACGACGAGGAGCTCGCGCACTGGATCGAGGCGGCGAGCGACCTGTTCCTCATGCCCTCGCGCTACGAGCCGTGCGGGCTGAACCAGATGTACAGCCTGCGTTACGGCACGGTGCCGGTCGTGCGTCGCACCGGCGGGCTCGCCGACTCGGTCGAGCACTACGACCGCGAGCGGGGCAGCGGTGACGGGGTGGTGTTCAACGACTTCGACGCGCCGGCGCTCGAATGGGCGCTCAACACCGCGCTCGACCTGTACGCGCAGCCGCCGCACTGGGCGCGCATGATGCGCAACGGCATGCGCAAGGACTTCTCCTGGCAGCGCCAGGCGGGGCAGTACCTCGAGCTCTACCGGCGGCTCATTGCTGCAGGCTGAACGCGCCGCTCTGCTCGAACGGAATCGAGCGCACCAGCCCGTGCGCCAGCGAGATCTTGCCCGTGAGCCGATAGGGAACGCTCTGCGCGGCGTCCGGACCGCGGCCGAGAAGCCTGATGAGCGTACCGGTCACGTTGGTCGTCATGCTCATGTCGAACTCGGTCTCCCCGAGTGCCGCAACGACGAAGCTCTCATCGGACACGCCGCTGGCAAAGGGCTGGCCGTCGACCGTGAGCGTGTACTCCAGACTCTTCACCGGCAAAGCGCGGTCGTTCGGGTTGAGCACGTGCAGGCGTACCTTGAGGTGCTGCTCCCAGATCGTGCCGGACACCAGCTGCACGCTGGCGATGGTTAGCGTCGGTGCCTGCAACTTCGGCGACAGCGCACAGCCCGCCGCGAGCAGCGCGGTGAGCATCAGCGCTGCGGATAGAGGGTTGCCAGGCATCGGACGCATCGGTGCCATGGTAGCAATGCGGCGCCGCTTGGGTCAGGCGCGCCCGAAGCAGGCGTTCAGGCGCGCATAACGCCGCGCGAGCTCCGCAGCGAGCGCGCCGGGCGGCAGCTTCCAGCTCCAGTTGCCCGCCGCCGTCCCGGGCGTGTTGAGGCGCGCCTCGCTCCCGAGCCCGAGGAGGTCCTGGGCGGGTATGACCGCGAGGCCTGCGACCGATCCGAGCGCCGCGCGCAGCAGCGTCTCGGGCATGGCCTCGGCACCGGCGCGCAGATACAGATCGACACGCTCGCGCGTGCCGGCATCCAGCCGCTCATACCAGCCGCGGGTGGTGTCGTTGTCGTGGGTACCGGTGTAGGCGACGTTGTCGTGCTCGTGCATGTACGGCAGATGCGGGTTCTGCGGGTTGCCGTCGAAGGCGAACTGCAGCACGCGCATGCCGGGAAGCCCGAACGTCTTGCGCAGCGCGACGACGTCGGGGGTGATGACGCCGAGATCCTCCGCCACCAGCGGCAGGTCGCCGAGCTCTTCCCGCAGCCGGCGCAGCAGCTCCTCGCCCGGAGTGTCATGCCAGGCGCCGCCGCGCGCATCCGGCGCGCCCGCCGGCACCGCCCAGTACGCCACCAGCGCCCGGAAGTGGTCGAGGCGCAGCAGGTCGAAGCGCGCGAGCTGGCCCCGCACCCGCGCACGCCACCACTCGAAGCCGCTGCGCCGGGCGGCGTCCCAGTCGTACACCGGGTTGCCCCACAGCTGGCCGAGCTCCGTGAAGTAATCCGGCGGCACTCCGCTCACCACCGCCGGCTCGCCGCTCGGGCCGAGCTTGAACAGCTCGCGGTGCGCCCAGGTCTCGACCGACGACGGTGCGACGTAGAACGGCATGTCGCCGAACAGGCGCACGCCGCGCGAATGCGCGTGGTCGCGCAAGCGGTGCCACTGCACGTAGAACCCGTGCTGCTCGCGTTCGACGAGCGCCACCTCGGCGGCGAGTCGCGTGCGCGCCGCAGCCAGTGCCTGCGGCTCGCGGTCACGCAGCCCCTGCGGCCAGCTCCAGAAGGGCGCGCCCGCATGCGCGCGCGTCAGCGCTTCGAACAGCGCGTAGTCGGCGAGCCACGGGGCGCTCGCCTCGAGAAAAGCGGCCTCGCGAGGCGCGGCCGGGTCGGGCAGCTCGGCGGGATCGAGCAGCGTCGGGTCCCCCGCGCAATCCGCGCGCGTCCAGAAGGGCGAGCCGTCGGCGCCGGCGGGACCGACCGGCAGCATCTGCCAGACGGAAAAGCCGGCGGACGCGAGCCAGTCGACGAACGCGCGGCCGCCGCGCCCGAGCGGCGCCTCGAGAGCCGATAGCGGCAGCAGCACCCCGGCGCGCCGCCGATCGAACACAGGTAATCGCATCCCTGCCACGGCGCGCCTCGAGACCCGACGCCCTCAGCCCTGCGCGCGGCGCATGGCCCCGCCATGCTCGGGCGCGCCGTGGCCCACGGAGATCGGCTGCGCCAGCTCTGCCGGCGGCGCGAGGTTCAATCGCCGGTAGAGCGTCACCAGCTGCCGGCGGTACAGGCGGTCGAACTGGCTCACCGCCTCCGCCGGGTTGTAGTCACCGAACCACCAGAACCAATCTGAGCTCTCGCACAGCGCCAGCTGCCGTCCGGCTGCGGCCCGCTGTGCCGGATCGAGCGCCGTGCCCTGCATCGCTTTGTCGAAAGCTTCCTTTGCCTCGCACAGCAGGTCCCAGGCGCGATTCTTGGCGGGATCTCCCATCCAGGTGGCGAGCGTTCCGTGCACCCAGCTGCCGGCGGCGACCTGCGGCAGCGGCGCCGACTGCAGGCCGCGCGCCAGGCATCCGGACAGCGTCGTCAGCTCGAGCGCCGGGTGGCTCGCGAGCGATGCGTACAAGGCCTTGAGGAAGTAGTAGCCGTTGAAGGGGTAATACTCCCAGGCGTTCTCACCATCTAGAGCGATGAGGATCGCGCGGTTGCGGTCCGGCTCGTAGCTCGCCGCCAGCCGCTCGAGCTCGCTGACCAGATTCCGTGCGGCATCGTCGCCGTGCCAGGTGGCGTAGGTGAAGCCGATCAGGTCGGACAGGGAGTCATCGCGGAAGAAGCAGTCGAGGCCGGTCCCCGGAATGCGGTACGGACGGTTGAAGCTCGCGGGCTCCCGGGCGGCCTCGGGGTCGGCGAGCGCGAGACTGCCGCGCAGCACCGCCGCGCTGCTCGCAGCCCAGCGAAACCCTGCGGCGGCGATGAGCTGCAAGGTCGCCGCCGAGATCGCCCCCTCCGCGGGCCAGCATCCCGCCGGGCGCGTGCCGAACACGCGCTCGAATACCCGGATGGACTCGGCGATGTGCCACTCGGCGCGCGCAGCGCCGCCGGGGTACCCGGCGTGCGCGGGCAGCGGCATCGCGGGCACGGCGTCGCGCGCACAGCCGAAATCCAGCAGCAGCGGAATGATCGGGTGCCCGTAGGGGGTCACCGACAGCTCGCACCGGCCGACTTCGGCGAGCTTGCGGTAGCGCGGCAGCACCTCGCCCACCAGGGCGCCGATCAGCGCGAGGAGTCTACGGCGCTGCGCTGCGCTGAAGTCGCGGCCGCGCTCGGTGAGCTCCCCGGCGAGCGGGTCGGCGCGCCGCACCGTCTCGCCGAGCCATGCGAGGTGATACCAGACCGCGAGATCGTGGATCAGCTGGTCGGAGGCGTAGGCGATGCGCTCGGGGGTGGCGAGGGTCTCGGCCAGGGTGACCAGCTCGAGGTACGGACCGAAGCGCTCGATCATCTGCTGGCGCTGCGCGCGCAGGCAGGCACGCAGCAGCGCGAGTCGCTGCAGCGGGTCGACCGGCACGGGGCCGGGCCCGAGCAGCGCCAGCACCGGGTCGGGGAGCGGCGCGCCGCTCGCCAGGTGTTCGGCTACCCGCGCCGCGATCTCCTCGAGCTGCTCGATGAGCAGCGGTGTGAAGTTGACGACCGCCCGGGCCGCGGGGTTCATCTCCAGATGCGCCGCCATGTCGGTGTAGTCCTTGATGGCGTGCAGGTAGGTCCACGGCAGCGTGTACTGCCCGCTGAAGGCGTCGCGGTACTGCGGCTGGTGCATGTGCCACAGCAGAATCACCGGCAGGCGCGCACGGTCCGCCACGGAGCCTCAGGTCCGCGGCAGCTGCCGCAGCATGTCGGGCGTCACCAGCACTACGCCCTTCTCGGTAACATGAAAGCGGCGCGCATCCGCCGCGCGCTCGACGCCGATCTGCACGCCGTCGGGGATCTCGCAGCCTTCGTCGATGATCGCGTTGTTGATCACGGAGCCGCGTCCCACCTCGACGTTCGGCAGGATCACCGCGCGATAGACGCTGGTGCGCTCCTCGAGGCGCACGTTGCTGAACATCAGCGACTCGCGCACCACGGCGCCGGAGACGATGCAGCCGCCGGAGATCATGGAGTTGATGGCGGTGCCGCGGCGCCCGTCTTCGTCGAGCACGAACTTCGCCGGCGGCTGCTGCACCTGGTAGGTCCAGATCGGCCAGTCGTGGTCGTAGATGTTGAGCTCCGGCCGCACGTGCACCAGCTCGAGGTTGGCGTCGTAGTAGGCGTCGATGGTGCCGACGTCGCGCCAGTAGCTCTGGGCGCGGGTCTTCACGTCCTGGAACGGGTAGGCGAACACCTGACGCCCGGCGGCAATCGCATCCGGCAGGATGTTCTTGCCGAAGTCATGGGCGGAGGACTCGCTGGCCGCATCCGCCGCCAGCAGCTCCTGCAGCAGCCGCATGTTGAATACGTAGATGCCCATCGAGGCGAGGATCACCTCGGGCCGCGCCGGCAGCGTGTCGGGCACCGCGGGCTTCTCGGCGAAGCGCGTCACCCGGTTCCACTCGGTGGCGGTCAGCACACCGTAACTGCGCGACTCGGCCGCCGGCACCTCCACGACGCCCACAGTGATGTCGGCGCCCTTCTCCACGTGGTAGGCGATCATCGGACCGTAGTCCATCTTGTAGATGTGATCGCCGGCGAGCACCAGCACGTGCTTGGGATGATGCGAGGCCATCAGCTCGATGTTCTGGTGGACGGCGTCGGCCGTGCCGCGGTACCAGACCGGCCCGAGCTGCTGCTGCGCCGGCAGCACTTCGATGAACTCACCGAATTCGCCGCGCAGGTAGCTCCAGCCGCGCTGCACGTGCTGGATGAGCGACTGCGCCTTGTACTGGGTCAGGATCGAGATCTGGCGGATGCCGGAGTTGACGCAGTTCGACAGCACGAAGTCGATGATGCGGAACTTGCCGCCGAAGGGCGTCGCGGGCTTGCAGCGGTGCACGGTCATATCGCCCAGCCGCTCGCCGCGCCCGCCCGCCATGATGACCGCCAGCGCCCCGCCGGTGAGGCGGCTGACGTACCGTCCGGAAGAGGCTCGCGCGGGCTGACGGGACATGACCGCTACTACAGCGCAACGCCGGCACGCGGCGCAACCGCGCCGCGGCGCGAGGCCTGCATGGGTTGCGCTACAGCCACTTCATGAGCCCGAGCTCATAAGGGTGCGTCAGCAGCTCGTGCCACGGGTAGATGCGCACCTCGGTGGCGAACTGCCCGCACTCCGACGGCTCGACGTCGAGCGCGAACACGACCGCGCCCTCGGCGTCGTGCTCGTCGGTGGTCGCGAGCGCCGCCCGCCAGTCCCCGGCCGGGGGCTGGCGACGGTAGGAGGCCAGCGGCGGCGGCGCCCGGTCGGTCTCCGGCACCAGGCGCCGGGCGAGAAACTCCACGCGCACGTCTGCGGGTGCCAGGCCGTTGAGCCCGGCCGCCACTCGCAGCCGCAGCCGTTCACCGCGCGGCACGTCGCGCGCCGCGTCCGCGAGCAGCCGCAGATGCACCTTCGGCCAGGCCTGCCGAACGCGCTGCTTCCATTCGGCGAGCGTGCGCGCCCCGGTGTGGCCTTGGGCGGCGAGTCGCCGGTACTGCGCCGCCGCCGGCTGGTACAGCCCCTGCAGATAGTCAAACAGCACGCGGCGCATATTGAAGCGCGGGATCACCGTCATCATGGCCTGCTTGCTGCGCCGGACCCACTCGAGGGGGCAGCCGGTGGCGTCGCCGCTGTAGTAGAGCGGCAGCGCTTCCTCGGTCAGCGTGTCGAGGATCAGCTCGGCCTCGAGCGCATCGCGCCGCTCCGGGTCAGCCACGTTGGCGGGCGGGATCCCCCAGCCGTTGTCCTGCATCCAGCCCTCGCCCCACCAGCCGTCGAGAATGCTCAGGTTGAGGCGGCCGTTGATCGCCGCCTTGATGCCAGAGGTGCCGCTCGCCTCGAGCGGCGTGATCGGATTGTTGAGCCAGACGTCAACCCCCGCGACCAGACTGCGCGCCAGCTGCAGGTCGTAGTCCTCGAGGAACACCACGCGGCCGAGAAACTCCGGGCTCATCATCACCTGACGGATCTCGCGCAGCACCGCCTTGCCGGGCTCGTCGGCCGGATGCGCCTTGCCGGCGAACAGCAGCAGCAGCGGGCGCTCCGGGTCGTTGACCAGGCGCGCGAGCCGCGCCCGGTCCCGCAGCAGCAGCGCCGCGCGTTTGTAGGTGGCAAAGCGCCGCGCAAAGCCGAGCGTCAGGATCCCGGGACGCTGCGGATCGAGCCAGCGGGTCACGTGGCGCAGCTGCGCGGGGCTCAGGCCCTTGCGCGCATATTCGCGCTGCAGCCGCTCGCGCACCGCGCCGAGCATGCGCGCCTTGACGTCCTGGGCCGTCGCCCAGTAGCGCTCGTCGGGCACCCGCGCCAGCGCCTGCCAGTAATCCGGGTCGCGCAGCCGCTCGCGCCATTCGCGCCCGAGCTCGCGATCGAAGAACTCCATCCAGCGCTGGTGCAGGAAGGTCGGCACGTGCACGCCGTTGGTCACGTAGCCGACCGGGTTGTCCTCTGGCTTGAGCTCCGGCCATTGATCCGCGCACAGCCGGGCGGAGACGGCGCCGTGAATGCGGCTCACGCCGTTCACGTGGCGCGTGCCGTTGAGCGCCAGCCGCGTCATGTTGAACAGCTGCGGTGCGCCGGGCGAACGCGCCAGCTCCAGGAAGCGCTCGACGGGTATGCCGAGCTCGCGAATGAAATCCGCGAAGTGCGCCACGATCAGGTCGGGGTTGAAGGCGTCATGGCCGGCGGCGACCGGCGTGTGCGTCGTGAACACGCACGCGGCCGCCACTGCTTCCAGCGCCGCCGCGAACGGCAGCCCCGAGGCGACGTGCTCGCGCAGCAGCTCAAGGATCAGGAACGCGGCGTGACCTTCGTTCAGGTGCCAGACGGCTGGCTGCACGCCGAGCGCGCGCAGCACCCGCAGTCCGCCGATGCCGAGGATCATTTCCTGGCGCACGCGCGTCGACTCATCCCCGCCATAGAGGCGGTGGGTGATGTCGCGGTCGGACGGCGCATTCTCCTCGCAGTTGGTGTCGAGCAGGTACACGGGCACGCGCCCCACCTGCGCCCGCCAGACGCGTGCCACCACCTCGCGTCCCTGGATGCGTACGCCCACCCTGAGCCACTCGCCGCCGCCGTTACGCACCGGCTCCACCGGCAGGTCGCGCGGGTCGCGCCCGCGGTACTCGGCGTGCTGGATGCCGTCGGTGTCGAGCGTCTGGGTGAAATAGCCCTGTTCGTAGAGCAGCCCCACGGCGACGAAGCTGGCGCCCTCGTCGCTCGCCGCCTTGCAGTAGTCCCCGGCGAGTACCCCGAGGCCCCCGGAGTAGATGGGAAAGCTCTCGTGGAAGCCGTACTCGGCGCAGAAGTAGGCAATGAGCGGCGCATCCGCGGCAGGCGCGCCGTCGGCAAGGTAGGTGTCCTGGGTCTCGAGCGCCCGGTGATAGCGCGCCAGGTATTGCTCGTCGCGTGCGCAGCGGTCGAGCGTGGCCTGGTCGATGCAGCGCAGCGTCAGGCGGGGATTGCCGCCGGTCTGCTTCCACAGCTCGGGATCGAGATCCTCGAACAGCGCGCGCGTCGGCCGATGCCAGCTGAAAAGCAGGTTGCCTGCGAGCTCCGGGAGCCTCGACAGGCCCGAAGGGATGACCGCGGTGACTTCAAGGAGCGGGTTTCTCATCACCTGCTTTCGAGGGGGGCAGGCGGCCGAGTCTAGCAGCGAAGACCCGCAGCGATCGGCAGGAAGCACCGCAACCTCCAAGGCGGCCGCGTCTGCCGGAAGCTCCCGGGAGAGACGCTGACCCGCGCTCCCCTTGAGCAGATAATACTGGTTGCTCAATACTACTAGTAACTATATAGTACTATCCTGTGGATGATAGCCAGGCACGCAAGTTCCAGAAGGACCTCAATGGCGGCCTGGTGGCGCTGGTGCTCCTGGCCGTGCTCGATCGCACGCCCGAGGACCTCTACGGATACGAGATCGCCAAGCGGCTGCAGAAGGCGAACGAAGGTGAGGCGCTGTTCAAGGAAGGGACGATCTACCCGGTGCTGCGCGCGCTCGCCGCACAGGGACTGCTCACCAGCCGTGTGGTGCCCTCCTACTCCGGACCGCCGCGCCGTTACTACCGCATCACGGACGACGGCCGCGCACTGCTGCGCCAGTGGAGCGAGATCTGGCGCCAGACGCGCGGCTTCGTCGACCGCTTCACTGAAGGAATCGACTCATGAGTGCTCATGCTCCCCGCTCGACCGACGAATACCTCAGGCAGCTGCGCGCCGCGCTCGAGGGGCAGGATCCGGCGCTCATCCAGGACGCGCTCTACGACGCCGAGGAGTACCTGCGCGCTGAAGTCGCCGCTCATCCTGACAAGTCCGAGGCCGACGTGCTCGAGCTCATCGCGAGCACCTACGGCGCGCCCGAGGAGGTCGCGGCGGCCTACCGCGACACCGAGGTGAAGGTGAAGGCGGCACTTAAGACGCCCGCCCCGCGAGCCGCCGCCCAGACCTCGGGCGCCAGGCGTTTCTTCGGAGTGTTCATGGACGCCCGCGCCTACACCTCGCTCTTCTACATGCTGCTGACGCTGGCGACCGGTATCGTGTACTTCACCTTCGTCGTGACCGGCCTGTCGCTGTCGGCGGGGCTGGCGATCCTCATCATCGGCCTGCCGTTCTTCCTCGCCTTCATCGGTATGGCGCGCGTAATCGCCCTCGGCGAAGGGCGGCTGCTGGAGGCGATCACCGGCGAGCGCATGCCGCGCCGCCCGGTGCATCCCGGGCTGCCGGCGGGGTGGTGGACGCGCATCGGCGAGATGCTGAAAGATGCGCGCACCTGGACCACGCTCCTGTACCTGCTGCTCATGCTGCCGCTCGGGATTCTTTACTTCACGATCGCCATCGCCGGGCTCGCCGTCGGGCTGCGCCTTGCCGTGGCTCCCGTGATCTATGCCGGGCTGTCCATGGGGTGGTTTCCGCCCGACGCGCAGTTCGGGGTGATCCGGATCGACGACTGGTCGACCGGGACGCCTGACTCGTTCCCCGTCGCTGTCATCGAGGTGGTCCTCGGTGTCGTGATCCTGACTCTGCTGATGCACGCGGCGCGTGGCATCGCCCGCGGACACGCGCGCCTCGCCAAGGTGCTTCTGGTAGAACCAGGTGCCTAGGGCAATCCTCGCGGCTGTGCTCGGGTGCACGCTCACCGGTGCTGCGGGCGCGCCAGTCGCACAGAGCACCGTGCCCGCCGTCACCCTGCCCGAGAGCGGCTGCCTGCCCGCCGGCAACGGCTACCTGCGGGCGCGCATCCGCGGCGCGCTGAACCTCGACCTCAACTGGCGCAACGCCGAGCTCGAGTGCGGGGGCGATGAGCGCCCGGACGGCACCGCGGTCCGCGTCATCTTCGCCGGCCCGGCGGGCCCGCGCGGGCACCGCCTGCGCATCGTGTTCGGCATCGCCAGAGCGCACGAGGGCAGAAGCGGACACGAGCTGCCGACCAACCTCACGGTGATCCTCGAAGGCGACGGGCGGCTGTTCGCGACGCGCGGCGAGGACCACTGCACCGTCGATACGCTGCACCAGGAGCGACTCGACGCCGGCGGCGGCGCCGCGCGCTCCTACCGTGTAGTGGCACGGGGCTTTTGCATTTTGCCCGCGAGCACGCTAAACAACGCGCAGCGCATTCTCATCAGCAGCTTTGACTTCGCCGGGCGGGCGACCTTCGGCGACCAGCCGCCGGTGGCAACGCCCGGCACTGGCAGCAGGTTCTGACACACATGCCGACCTCAAGACGCACGAGCGTTCCCGGCGCCGCCCTCAGCCTCGCCCTCCTCCTCGGCGCGAGCAGCGCCGCGCGCGCCCAGGAGCAGCCGCCCGTTGACCTGGCGACTTTCCCGCGCACCACGCTCGAGGTCGTGCACCGTGACCGCCACTACCAGTTCGACGTGTGGATCGCCGACACCGAGGCGCGTTCCGAGCAGGGACTGATGTTTGTCAGCGACCTGCCGGACTCGCAGGGCATGGTGTTTCCGCTCGAACCACCGAAGGTCGAGGCGATGTGGATGAAGAACACCTACATCGAGCTCGACATGCTGTTCGTCGGCACCGACGGCAGGGTCGTGAAGATCACCGAGCGCGCCCGGCCGCTGTCGCTCGAGACGCTGTCCTCCGGGCAGGTGGTCGGGGCCGTGGTCGAGCTCAAGGGCGGCGAAGCCGCCAAGCTGGGACTTGCCGTCGGCGACCGCGTGAGCTGGCGCGGTCCGCCGCGCAAGCCCGCCGCTTAGGGGCTGTTCGCAGTCCGAATCAGGCGCGGCCCCCGGTCGGCACGGCGTCGAACGCCAGCGCGACTCGCGGCTGCGTGGCGTGGATCGGATTCGTCCCGTGCCACAGATAGGACGGGAATAACACCAGCATCCCCGGCACCGGACGCACGTATAGCTCCGCGGTCGCGCCCGGCACCGGAAAACGCGGCTCGCCGAACTTCAGCCAGCCGCTGCGCAGCGCCGTGTCGTCCGACTCCTGCGGTACCGCCACGTAATACGCCGAGCTGATCCAGCCGTAGTCGTGGTAGTGGTTGACGTGATAGCCGTCGCGCCCGAGCAGCACCGACCAGGCGGCGGCGATCTGCGCTCCGCCGACGTTGCGCGCGGTGAACGGGTGGCGCGCGTCGCACCCGAGCGAGCCGGTGTAATCCGCCAGGGCCTGGCCGCAGGCGGCGAGCACCGCCCGGATCGCGGGCTCCTGATCCGCGCCCAGGTTGTGCGCCGTCTGGCTGCCAAATCGCGCGGTCTCTGCCAGCGGCTGCGTGCCGGCTCGATGCCGCGCGGCGAGCACCCCGAGGAGGGCCGTGTTGAGCGCCGCCACGGAGGCAAAGCCGGCGGGCGCCTCGAGCGGGTAGCAGCGCACCAGGCGCGCGTAGTCGAACCACTCGCGGTACGAGTCCTGCCCGAGGAGACGCGCGGCCGTCGCCTCCCAGGCCAGCCAGCGCTGCGAGAGCGGCTGCCGCGCACGCTGCATGCCGATGAACGCCAGCGCCTCCTGCGGCCGGCTCCGCGACAGCAGGATCGACACCAGGTTCTCCACTGCCGCCGCGTCCTCGGGGAGCGCGGCCGCCGCCTCGAGCGCATGGGTCTCGGCCTCCGCGAGCTGCTCGCGCTCGCGCAGCACCTGCGACAGCAGCAGACGCAACGGCGGCAGCGGGCCTGAGCGCCCGAGCTCCTCGCGCAGCAGCTGCTCGGCGACTTCGGCGCCGCCGGTGCGCGTCAGGAGCGCAGTCAGGTTCGCCCGCAGCTCGAAGTCCTCCGGCGCCTGGCGCACCGCCGCGATCAGCGCGCGCGCGAAGTCCTGATCGCCGCGCGCCTGCCGCAACCGCGCCAGCTCGAGTTGCGCCGGCACGTGCCGCGGCGAGAGCCGCACCGCCTGCGCGAATTCACGCTCGGCCTCCTGCCCGCGCCCGAGCTGCACGAGGGCGCGGGCGCGCGCCAGGCTCAGGTCGAATCCCCGCACGCCGAGCGACTGCGAGCGCCCGAGCGCGGCGAGCGCTTCCTCGGCACGGTCCAGGCGCGCCAGCAGCGCGCCGAGCTGTTGGTGCGCGGGTCCCAGGCGCGGGTTCAGCGCGAGCGCCTGCCGGTAGGCGGACTCCGCCTCGGCGAGGCGGTTCTGGCGCATGAGGATCGACCCGAGGGCGCTCCAGCCGCGCGCCTCCCGCGGGCTTGCGGCCAGCAGCGCGCGGCACTCGGCCTCTGCTTCCGCGCCACGTCCGAGCCCCTCGAGGCTGAGCGCCAGCCCGTGCCGCGCGGCGAGCTGCCCCGGATCGAGCTGCAGCACGCGCCGGTACGCACGCGTGGCGTCCGCGAGCCGGCCGTGACGCCTGAGGAAAGTCGCGAAGTTGAGCCTGAGATTCGGATCGTCGGGGGAGAACTCGATGCTGCGGCGGATCAGCTGCTCGGCGGCCGCCGCATCGCCGCCGCGGGCGCGGATCAGTCCGAGCAGATGCGTCGCCGCGGGGTTGGCAGGCTGGCTCGAGAGCACCGCGAGACAGGCGCCCTCGGCCTCGCGCAGTTTCCCCTCGTCGAGGAGCGTACCGGCGCGCGCGAGCTGCGCTGTGACCTCGGCCGCCGTGGCGCTCACGGCTGCGGGGCCGCGGCGCGCGACCGGGACCCGGACGCCGAAGAAGCGCTGCGGTGCGTGGCCGGCTTGCGCTTGCGCGAGTGCAGGATCGGAGGCTGGATCGGTGCACCGTAGACGCGTTGCCCGGTGTGGTGGGGCGCAAGCGAGATCGCCTTCGCGGGGGCCTCGGTCGTCGGGGGATCGGCGCGCACCGGCGCGGCAGCGCCCGCCACACCGAGCGCCGCGAGGACCGCGAGCATCGCCAGTAGTTTCACGGCGCCACTTTACCGCAGCTTCCCCGAGCGCCGCCTCGGGTTCGGCGCCGGGCGCACATGACACGTGCGCGTGCTACTTTTGTCGCCGTTCGCGGGACACGCTAGGATTCCTAACTTCATGACCAACAAGGGCATTGTACTCGCCGGCGGCTCAGGAACGCGTCTGTACCCGGTGACGCGCGCAGTCTCCAAACAGCTCCTGCCGCTGTATGACAAGCCGCTCGTGTACTACCCGCTGGCGGCGCTCATGCTGGCGGGAATCCGCGACGTGCTGCTCATCTCGACCCCGGACGATCTGCCGCTGTTCCAGCGGCTGCTCGCCGACGGTTCGCAATGGGGCATACGGCTGAGCTACGCGGCGCAGCCCGAGCCGCGCGGCATCGCCCAGGCGCTGCTGATCGGCGCGCAGTTCATCGGCGACGAGCCGGTGTGCCTGGTGCTCGGCGACAACCTGTTCTACGGCCACGGACTGCCCGAGCAGCTGCGCGCCGCGGCCGCGCGCACTCGCGGCGCCACGGTGTTCGCCTATTACGTGCGCGACCCGGAGCGCTACGGCGTGGTGGAGTTCGACGCCGACGGCCGCGCCGTCGGACTCGAGGAGAAGCCCGCCGCGCCGCGCTCACATTACGCGGTCACGGGGCTGTACTTCTACGACGCGGGCTGCGTCGGGATCGCGCGCAACCTCAAGCCCTCGGCGCGCGGTGAGCTCGAGATCACCGACGTCAACCGCGCCTACCTGGCGCAGGGCGCACTCCAGGTCGAGGTGCTGGGCCGCGGCGCCGCCTGGCTCGACACCGGCACGCACGCCTCGCTCCTGCAGGCGGCGAATTTCGTCGAGACCATCGAGGGGCGGCAGGGGCTCAAGATCTGCTGCCCCGAGGAGATCGCCTACCGCCAGGGCTTCATCGATCGCGCCCAGCTCACCAGGCTCGCGCAGGGCCTGAAGCGCACCGGCTACGGCGAGTATCTCGAGAGCATCCTCAACGAGCGGGTGTTCTGATGCGCAGCAGCGCGCTTGCCGCTCCCGGGCTGCTGCTGATCGAGCACCAGCAGTTCGACGATGCCCGGGGAGCCTTCTTCGAGAGCTGGAACGAGCGCGAGTTTGCCGCCGCCGGCCTCGGCGCGCGCTTCGTACAGGAGAATGTCAGCGTGTCGAAGCGCTGGGTGCTGCGCGGCCTGCACTACCAGATCCACCACACGCAGGGCAAGCTGGTGCGGGTGCTTGCGGGCGAGATCTTCGACGTCGTAGTCGATCTGCGGCGCTCCTCGCCCCACTTCGGTCGCAGCTGCACGGTGTCGCTGAGTGCCCGCGAGCCGCGCTCGCTGTGGGTGCCGGAGGGCTTCGCCCACGGTTTTCTCGCGCTCGCCGACGACACCCGCGTGGCATACAAAGTGACGGACTTCTGGACGCGCGACGCCGAGCGCACGCTCGCCTGGCACGATGCGGCACTCGGCATCCGCTGGCCGCTGCCGGCGGACGTGGCGCCGATCCTGTCCGCCAAGGACGCACAGGGCGAGCCGCTCGCGCGCGCGGAGACCTTCGCCTGAAGGCGCTCATCACCGGCGCCGGCGGCCAGCTCGGGCGCGCCCTGATCGCCGCAGCCCCCGCGGGCAGCGAGCTGCGCGCCGTCGCCCGGGCCGAGCTCGACATCGCGGACGCGCCGGCGGTGGCCGCGCTCATGCAAAGCTACGCTCCCGAGGTGGTGCTGAACGCCGCGGCGTTCACCGGGGTCGATGCCGCCGAGAGCGCACCTGAGGCGGCCGCGCGCGCCAACACGCTCGGACCTGAGGTGCTGGCGGCCGCCTGCCGCCGCACCGGCGCCTGGCTCATGCACGTCTCGAGCGATTACGTATTCGACGGCGCCCAGGGCCGACCCTACGAGCCGCAGGCAGACCCCAACCCGCTCTCGGTCTACGGCCGCACCAAGCTCGCGGGCGAGCTCGCGGTGGCGCGGGAGCTCCCCGAGCGCAGCACCGTGGTGCGCGCCTCCTGGCTCTACAGCGCCGCCGGCGGCTTTCCCGCGAGAATGCTCGCGCTCATGAAGAGCCGCCCGCAGCTCGCGGTGGTCAGCGACCAGGTGGGCGTGCCGACGCACGCCGCCGGGCTCGCGCAGGTGCTGTGGGCGCTCGCCGCCCGCCGCGCGCCCGGTCTCATGCACTGGTGCGACTCCGGGGTGGCGAGCTGGTACGACTTCGCGGTGGCGATCGCCGAGGAAGCCCTGCGCGCCGGACTGCTCGAGTCCGCGCCGGCGATCCTCGCGATCGGCAGCGCCGACTATCCGACTGCGGCGGTGCGGCCGCCCTACAGCCTGCTCGACAAGCGCGCCACCGAGAAACTCCTCGGGCGCCACGCGCCGCACTGGCGCAGCGCGCTGCGCGACACGCTCGCATGAAGCGGCTGCTGGTGACGGGCGGCGCCGGCTTCATCGGCGCGAACTTCTGCCACTACTGGAGCGCGGCGCACCCGGCCGACCACGTGGTGGTACTCGATGCCCTCACCTACGCCGGCAACCTCGCGAGCCTCTCGTCCCTGATCGACGCCGGCAGGATCCGGTTCGTGCGCGGCGATATCGGCGATGCCGCGCGCATCGGCGCGCTGTTCGCAGCCGAGCGCCCCGACACCGTGGTCAACTTCGCGGCGGAATCCCACGTCGACCGCTCGATCGAGGATCCGGCGGCGTTCCTGCGCACCAACGTGCTCGGCGCCCAGGTGCTGCTCGAGGCGGCGCGTCGCGCCTGGGGGCCGGAGGCGGCGCAGCGCGGCTGCCGCTTCCATCACGTGTCGACCGACGAGGTCTACGGCTCGCTGACTGCGCAGGCCGCCGGCTTCACCGAGAGCACCCCGTATGCCCCGAACTCCCCGTACGCCGCCAGCAAGGCGGCCGCCGATCATCTGGTGCGCGCCTACGCGCACACCTACCGCCTGCCGTGCACCATCAGCAACTGCTCGAATAATTACGGGCCGTACCAGTTCCCCGAGAAGCTGCTGCCGTTGTGCATTCTCAACATCCTCGAGGGACGGCCGCTGCCGATCTACGGCGACGGCCTGCAGATCCGCGACTGGCTGCACGTCAGCGACCACTGCCGCGCGATCGACCTGATCCTCGACAAGTCGCCGCCGGGGGAAACCTGGAACGTCGGCGGCGGCACCCAGGAACCCAACATCGCGGTCGTCGGCAGGCTCTGCGATCTCATCGATGCCGCGTTCGCCGCCGACGCCGCGCTCACACGGCGTTTTCCGCGCAGCCCCGCCGCCCAGGGCAAGGCCGCGCGCGGCCTGATGCAGCACGTGCGCGACCGGCCCGGGCACGACCGCCGCTACGCGGTCGACTCGGGCAAGATCCGCGCGCGGCTCGCATTCAGCGCCGCCACCGAGCTCACCGCCGGGCTCGAAGCCACGGTGCACTGGTATCTCGCCCACGAGCCCTGGTGGCAGGCCGTGGCGAGCGGCGAGTACCGCAAGTGGTACGCACGGCAGTACGCGCCGGAGGCTCGGTCGTGACGGCCGGCGAGGCAGGGCCGCAGGCGGGCGACCGGCGCGCCGCGCGCGCGCTGTTCCACCGGGCACGCCTGCAGAGCTGGCTCGGCCGGCGCGAGCAGGCCCTGGCGCTGTGCCGGCAGGCGGTGACGCACGCCGATTACTCGCGCGCCTACTCGCTGATGTCGCGCCTGTCCCTTCCAGGGGAGGACTACTTCGAGGTGCTGGGGCGCATCCACCGCTACCTGCAGCCCCGGAGCTATCTCGAGATCGGCGTGTCGCAAGGCAAGTCGCTGGCGCGGGTGCTGCCGCAGACACAGGTGCTCGGCATCGATCCCGAGCCGCAGCTCGCCAACCCCCCGGGACCCAATCAGCGGATCTTCCGCGAGACCAGCGACCAGTTCTTCGCCGCGCACGACGTGCGCGCCGAGCTCGGCGGGCGCCCGGTCGACCTGGCATTCATCGACGGCATGCATCGCTTTGAGTTCGCGCTGCGCGACTTCATCAACGTCGAGCGGGTGTCGGCGCGCGGCTCCGTGATCCTGCTGCACGACTGCTACCCGCTCGATGCGCGCACGGCGCAGCGCGAGCAGACGACGCGCTTCTGGAGCGGGGACATCTGGCGGCTGCTGCTGCTGCTGCGCGCCCGCCGCCCGGATCTGCTGGTGCATACCATCGCCACCCCGCCCACGGGACTGGGGATCGTGCTGCATCCGGACCCCGAATCGCGCCTGCTCGCCGACAACCTCGAGCCGCTGATCGCCGAGTACCTCGCCACGGATTTCAGCGTCCTCGAGGGGCGCCAGCCGCAGGCGCTGGGGCTGCTGCCGAACGAATGGCCGCGAATCCGCGCGCTGCTCGAGCGGCGCAATGCGGCGACCTGAGCCGGCTGAAGTCGCGCCGCCACGATCACACGGCGGGGTGAGGCGGGGCGCACGCCGCGGCGCCGTCAGCGCGAGCTTCCCAGGTCCTCGAGATGCGCGCGCCAGGTGCGCAGGTGCAACATCAGGTGCTTGCGCCAGCGCACGATGAACTTCAGCTGCTCGAAGCAGCGCATCAGGAGCGGCGCCAGCGCGCGCGGCACGCCGCGGCGATACACGTGGCCGCCGGCGAGCGTGCGCGAGCCGCGGAACGCCGGATACATCCGGCGCACGCGCTCGAGCTCCTCGCCCGGATCGACACCCATCTCCTTGAGCTTGCGGTAGAAGGCGGTCGGACGACCGCCGCCGCTGCGCGTGTGCTCCATGGCGACGGCATCGACCACCTGGATCGGATGGCGGCTGCCGATGCTGCCCGCCCAGGCGAGATCCGTTCCCCAGGTGCTGCGCGTCATGCCGAACGTCGGCAGCAGCTCGGTGAGCGCCGCCAGCGAGAAGCACGGCGCCATCACCTCAACGAAGCTCACCCGCCGCAGCAGGCACACGGGGTTGCGCACCAGCGCATTGATGGTGGTGTTCGTGAACCAGCGCAGCCCAGGCTGCGACAGGTAGGTGCGGTACTGCGCGCACAGCGCGAAGAACCGCGACAGCTCCCCGGGGCGCAGGTACACGTCGTCGTCGAGCAGCGCGATGTAGCCGTACTCGAACGGTTGTGGCCGCTGCCGCCAGAACTCGAGGAAGCCGTCGAGCTTGTTGAAGCCGCCGTGGCAGTAGAACTCCGCCAGCGCCTCGGCGCGCGGCGGCACGTACCAGCTCACGCAGCAGTCCCAGTTGCGCGCCGGATCCTCCGCGATCAGTCGCGGGTGGAGCGACTCGCCTCCGGCGCGTACGAACGCGAGGTAGGGTCGCCGCCCGGGCGGTGGTGCGCCGCCCTCCGCCGCCACTACTCCTGCGCCTCGCGCGGCCGCCAGGCTGCGGCAAGCTCCTGCTGCTTGCGCGGCGGCACCGGATCGTAGTGACTCAGCTCCATGGTGTAGGCACCCTGGCCGCCGGTGAGCGCCTTGAGGCGCGACTGGTACTCGGAAACCTCGGCGAGCGGCACCAGCGCCTGCAGCATCGCACGCTGCCCCGGGAGCGAGTCGCTGCCGCTGATGCGGGCGCGCTTGGTGGCGAGATCGCCGGTGATGTCGCCGATGGCGCTCGCCGGCGCCGTGATCTCCATTTTCATGATCGGCTCGAGCACGATCGGCGCGGCCTTGAGCAATGCGTCGAGAAACGCCTTGCGTCCCGCCGATACGAACGCGACCTCCTTCGAGTCGACCGCGTGATGCTTACCGTCGTATACGGTGACGCGCACGTCCTGCAGGGGGAAGCCGGCGAGCGCGCCTTCAGTGAGCACCTGACGCACGCCCTTCTCCACCGCCGGAATGAACTGCCCGGGGATCGCGCCGCCGACCACGTCGTCGACGAACTCGAAGCCCACGCCGCGCCCGAGCGCCTCGATGCGCAGGTACACCTCGCCGAACTGGCCGGCGCCGCCGGTCTGCTTCTTGTGGCGGCAGTGGCCGTCCGCGGCGCGGGTGATGGTCTCGCGGTACGGAATGCTCGGCGGGTGGGTCTTCACGTGCACGCCGTAACGCTCGCTCATGCGCTCGAGCAGCACGCGCACGTGGAACTCGCCCATGCCGTACAGCACGGTCTCGTTCACCGCCGCGTGATGCTCGATGCGTACGCACGGATCCTCGGCGGTGAGCTTGTGCAGCGTGTCGGCGAGACGCTGCTCATCGCCGCGCCGCTCCGGCTCGATGGCGACGCCGAGCATCGGCGGCGGGAACGACACGGGTTTGAGGTGGTAGTGGTCCTCGTCGTGCGAATCGTGCAGCACCGCATCCAGGTGCAGCTCATCGACCTTGGGCGTCGCGCAGATGTCGCCGGGTCCCGCGGCGGCGATCTCGGTGGTGTCCTTGCCGAGCAGGCTGTAGAGGTGCGCGATCTTGACGGGCTTGCGCCCGTCGCCGATAAACAGCTGGCTGCCCTGGCGCACCGTTCCCTGGTGTACGCGCAGCACGCCGAGCTTGCCCACGTACGGGTCGATGCTCACCTTGAACACGTGCGCGAGCACGTGGCGCGCGGGATCGGGGCTCACTGCTACGGGCTCGACTGCCTCCCCCGTGCCCTTGAGGAACAGCGGCGGATTGCCCTCGGCGGGATTGGGCATGAGGCGCTCGAACACCTGGAGCAGCTCGGTGATCCCCGCCCCGGCCTCCGCGGACACGAAGCACACCGGCACAAGGTGCCCCTCGCGCAGCGCCTGCTCAAAAGGGTCGTGCAGCTGCTCCGGCGTCAGCTCCTCGCCCTGCTCGAGGTAGAGTGCCATCAGCTTCTCGTCGAGCTCGACCACTTGGTCGATGATCTGGGTGTGCGCGGCCTCGACGGTGGAGAAATCCGCAGGCCGGCCGTGCGGCTGGAAGAAGCAGTCAACCACCGAATCCCCGCCGCCGGCCGGCAGATTCAGCGGCAGGCACTCGCGCCCGAAGATCTCGCGCAGCTGCGCCAGCACGTCGGCGCAGTGCGCATCGTGGCAGTCGATCTTGTTGATGATCACCAGGCGGCACAGGCCCCGCTCACGCGCGGCGTCCATGAGACGCGCCGTGAGCGTGTCGACCCCGCTCACGGCGCTCACCACAACCGCGACCGCCTCGACCGCTTCCAGCACCGCGAGCGTCTTGCCGAGAAAGTCCGCGTACCCGGGCGCATCGATCAGGTTGATGCGGGTGCCGTTGGAATCGAAGCTGCAGATCGCGGTGTCGAGCGAGTGCTGCAGGCGCTTCTCCTGGGGGTCGAAGTCCGACACCATGGACCCGCGCGTGAGGCTGCCGCGGTTGCGGATCGCGCCCGCCTGCAGCAGCAGCGTCTCGGTGAGGGAGGTCTTGCCCCCGCCGGCTTGTCCGACGAGGGCAATGTTACGGATGCCAGACGTCGCGTACCCCATGGCGAAAGCTCCCCGGCTTGTTGGACTAGCGGTGCCCGTAAGGAGCATCACCGGTTAGGTGAAAGCCTACTCCGCCGGGCTGGGCGGCGGCTAGAACCGCGGTCGGCGACGGCAGGTCTCGTCGAGCCCTGCGCGTGGCTCAATGCGTTTCAGGGCGCCGTCAGCTCCAGCGCGGAGCCGGCTTGGTTAACAGTGGTGAGCACGATCGGGCGGCGCCAGACCTTGTGGAGGTAGTCGAGTACCTTACGGCTGCGCTCGAGGTCAAGTCCGCGGCCGTCGACCGAGCTGTCGTGGGTGAGCTCCAGGGTGCCGTCGTTGCGTATGTGCGCGGCGGACACGACCGGGGCGCCGAAGTTGTACTTCGGTCCAAGCACCGCTTCGTGCAGCGCCGTCACGTCGTGCTCGAGCACCTTGATCTGGCCGTCGCTGCGCGCGCTAAACCGGAACAGGCCGAGCTCGTCGGCCAGCTCGCGCGTCAGGTGGTTGCGCACGAACGCGAAGTCGTCGTCCTGCTCCATGATGCGGCGCGCAGCCTCGAGCCCGTCCCTCTCGACGATGCTCTCCCACATCGCGAAGCCGAGGTGGTAGGGATTGACGCTGAGCGATACCTGCTGCTCGGCGGCAATCGGCCGCACCACATCCGAGTGGCACTTGATGGCATCCAGGTACGACTGCTGCGGCACGAAGTCCGCCTCGCGCAGCAGGCGCGCGTGCCAATAGGACGCCCAGCCTTCGTTCATGATCTGCGTGGCGAACACCGGATAGAAATAAAACGACTCCTCGCGCACCGCCAGGAAGATGTCGCGCTCCCAGCTCTCCATCTCGGGCGCGTAGTTGGCGACGAACCACAGCAGGTCGCGCTCCGGGTGCGGCGGAACCGGCGCGCGCTTGCGCTCCATGCTGGCGGAGCGGGCGGCGGGCTCGAGCGCGGCGAAGCGCTTGCGGAACGTGTCGTCGACCAGGGTCTGCGGGTCGGCGAGGTACGGCGGGTAGCGCTCGCGCCGCAGGTCCTGATCGACGTCGATGTGCTGCTCGAGAGCGAGCGCCGCATCGAGCACCGCTTCCACGCGCTGCGCGCCATGCGTTTCGATGTTCTGCTGGATCTGGCGGGCATGGCTGGCGGCGTGCTCGACGATGCGCTCGCTGACCTGCTGCTGGCAGCGGCGGAACAGCAGGTTGTTGCGCGAGAAATCCGCGTGCCCGAGCACGTGGGCGGTGACCAGGATGTTCTCAGCCAGCCCGTTGCTCTCGGCAAGATAGGCGTGCCCCGGGTTGCCGGGAAACACCACCTCGAACAGCCGCGAGTGGCCCATGCGCCGCTGGATGAGCTGATAGATGTAGCGCACGCCGAACGACCAGTGCGGCATACGCACCGGCAGGCCATAGATGGCGATCTCCATCATGAAGCTGTCGGGGACCGCCTCGAAGTCCACCGGATTGAACACGAGTCCGGAGCGCGCCGCGAGCTGCTCGATGCGCTGGATGTAGCTGCGCCAGTCGTCGCTCATGGGCTGTCGGTGCGCGGGCCGCCGCCCGGACCGTCGGGGGCGTTGCTTTCCGCCGTGAAGAAGTGCCGCACCGCGCCCCACACGTCGTCGAAGTCGTTGAGCGCGTAGCTGCCGGCGGCACAGCCGGCCCCGGAGAGCTCGGCGAACAGCTTGCCGGTCTCGGTTGCGAGCTGGCGCGAGAGTCCCGAGGACACCTCGACGTAGCCGGTGAAGCAGGTGTCGGCGGCCACGGAAGCCAGCGCTGCGCGCGCCTCCGCCGCATCGCTCACCGAGTTGTCGCCGTCGGAGGCATAGAAGAGGTAGATGTTGCTGCGTGCGGGGTTGAAGCGCGCGTCGATGATCTCGCGCACCTTGAGCAATCCGGTCGAGGCGACGGTGCCGCCGGTGCCGGTAACCTGGAAGAAGTCCGGCTCGTTGAATTCCCAGGCCTCGGTGGTATGGGCGACGAACAGCGTCTCCATGGAGCGGTACTGGCGGCGCAGCCCCTGCACCACCCAGAAGAAGAACGTCTTGGCGAGCTTGCGGTCGCGATCGGACATGCTGCCGGAGACATCCAGCATGAAGAACACCACGGCGTGCACCGCGGGCTGGCGGCGCCGCGCCAGCTGGCGGAAGCGCAGGTCCTCATCGGTGAAGGTCGGGGTTGCCCCCGGTGCGCCGCGGCGCTTGACCATCTCCTTGAATGAGCGGCGCCGGTCGAGCCGCGAGCGCGCACCGCGCCGGTCCCAGCCCTCGCGCGTCCACTCGGTCTCCTCCGACGGACCGACACGCGCCTTGAGGTTCGGCAGCTGCATCTCTTCCCACAGCCAGTCGACGATGTCGTCGACCTTGAACTCGAGCAGCAGCTGCACCTCGCCCTCGTCGCGGCCGCCGGCACCTTTCTCGCCCGGGCCGCGCTCGCGCGCGGGATCGGACAGTACATCGCCAGGCTTGGCGTTGCCCTGCCCCGCGCCCTGACTCTCCTCGGGACGTCTCAGCCGGAAGTGATAGTGCTCGAGCATGCGCACCGGCACCCGCACGGTGCGCGCGCTGTCGTTGATGACCTCGCCGCCGGCGATGATCTCCGGCAGGTTGGCGCGCACCGCCTCGCGCACCTTCTCATCGTGGCGCAGCCAGTCGCGCGCGCCGCGCGAGAACAATTCGTACCACTTGTCCGCGCCGCCGGGCGCGCTCTCGCCGCGCCTGCCCTGGTCCCCTTCCATGTGCTACTCGTACTCCTTTTTGCGCGGCGCCGCCAGAGCCCGTTGCGGCGCCCGCAGCCTATTCCTGCGCGAGCAGCGTGGTCACGTAGCTCAAGGCCTCCTTGGCACTGTGCTCGTCGTAGCCGTATTCGCTCACCAGGCGCTGCTGCACCACCGAGATCTTCTGGCGCGCGTCATCGTCGGGGCGCGCGGTCGAAGTGACCAGCCTCAGCACGTCGCGGCGCTCCTCGAACAGGTACTGCTCGATCGCCTCGCGCATGCGCGCGTGACTCGCCAGCTTGAATTTCTCGCCCGCCTTGAACGCCACCATGGCCTTGCGCACTACTTCCTGGCGGAACGACAGCTTGCCGGAATCCGACACCTTGATCTTCTCCTCGACCGAGCGCAGGAAGCGCTCGTCCGCCGGGCGGCTCTCACCGGTGATGGGATCGGTGACCTGACGGTGATCGAGCGAGGCCTCGACCTCATCCAGGTACTTCTCGAGCAGCTGCTGCGCCTCCGCCTCGAAGGAGGCGAACATCGCCCGGTGCACGTCCTCCTTGACCCAGCGGTTGTAAAACTCCTTGCGGGCCGTCACCAGGTGGTCGATCCAGGCCTTCTTCTGCTTGGCGTCCATGCGCGCATCGCTCTCGATGCCGTCCTTGAGCGCCAGCAGCAGCTCCATGCTGGTCAGGCTGTGGGTATTGCCGCG
The DNA here is from genome assembly GCA_035603345.1 of Steroidobacteraceae bacterium. Taxonomy (GTDB): domain Bacteria; phylum Pseudomonadota; class Gammaproteobacteria; order Steroidobacterales; family Steroidobacteraceae; genus 13-2-20CM-66-19. Next base: position 109,355 of record DATNKO010000075.1, read on the forward strand.
GGTGATGGCATTGGAAATCGCGTTGATCACGAAGCGCGGGCTGACCCCGGTCATCCCCTCCTCCGGGACCTCGGCGCGCAGCCGCACGGCCTCGGTCTCCGGCATGCCCTCGACCGCCTCGCCGGCATACAGGCGCAGCTTCTTCGCCAGATCGAGCCCTTCGCGCTCGGGCTTGACGAGGCGCGTCAGGATGGCGAACACCGACGCGAGATTCAGCACGTGCGGGTCGAGGTGTACGTTGCGGAATGCCGGCGCGCCGGACACCAGCTTCTGGTAGATGCGCGCCTCGTCGCGGTAGGAGAGCGAATAGGGGATCTTGACGATCACCATGCGGTCGAGCAGCGCCTCGTTCTCCTTCTCCTGGAGGAACTTGTGGAACTCCGCCAGGTTGGTGTGCGCGAGGATGGTCTCGTCGAGGTGGATGAGCGGGAAGCGCGACACCTTGACGTTCTTCTCCTGCGTGAGGGTGAGCAGCAGGTAGAGGAACTCGCGCTTCACCTTCAGGACCTCGATCATCTCGAGCATGCCGCGGCTGGCGGCGTAGACCGCGCCCGACCACGACCAGGCGCGCGGGTCGCCCTCGTCGCCGATCTGCGCAACTTTGGCGAGGTCGACCGAGCCGACCAGGTCGGCGATGTCGGCGGTGGTGGGATCATGCGGCGCGTAGGTGCCGATGCCGATGCGCGAGGCTTCCGCGAGGAACACGCGCTCGACCGGTACGCGCACGAAATCGCCCTCGAACTCGCGCTCGACGAAATCGCGCGCCCACGGCGACAGCTCGCCCTGAACGTGCACGCCGTAGCGCTCGCGAAATTCCGGCCGCAGGCTCGTCGGGATCAGGTTGAGCGGGTTCTCGCGCAGCGGTGAGCCGCGGATCGCATAGAGCGCGCCCTCGTCGGTGCGGCTGTACTCCTCGAGCCCGCGCTTCAGCAGGATCGCGACGGTGGACTTGCCGCCCGACGGCGGCCCGAGCAATAGCAGCAGCCGCCGGCCCACGTCCGAGCCCGCCGCCGCGGCCTTGAAGTAGTCGACCACGCGCGACAGTGGCTCGTCGATTCCGAACAGCTCGCGCTTGAACAGCTCGCGCGCGCGCATGTTCTCCGGCGCTTCCGGCTGCGCGGCGCGGCCATGCCAGCGCAGCATGTCCCAGATGTATTCATGACTGCTGCGCGCGAACGCCGCGGGCCGCGTCGGCAGGATGTTGGTAAGGAACTCGCCGAACGTGCCTTCCCAGCGCTGCGCACGATGCTGGCGGCTGAAGGAGCTCAGCGTGTCGATGAATCCGGTACCGGGGCCGTGTGATTCCTGGTCAGCAGCGAGCGCTCGCATCATCCATCCTCCCGTGGGCTCAATTTCGGCCTCGAGCCTGGGTGCCGGCGACGCCGGCAGTGCCAGCGATTCTTAACTTAAATCCAACGCCGTACCCAAAGAGTGACGGCCTTCCGATCCTGATACAGCTATTACGTTAAGACGGTCACAAGCGCCGATTGTTCACTGAAGCGGCGCCGGGACGCCAGTTCCAGTTGCGCACCGGCGACGGCGGCCGCCGCTAGCGCGACCTTAAGTGACTGATTGCAAAGCGCGCCCCGCCCGGCAGTGCGGTGCGCCACCGCCGCCGAACGCCGCGAGCGGCGCTCAGATGTGCCCGCGAGGCGCGCCCCTGATGCACAGTGGTGGTTCGCGCCGCGCGCAGTGCATCGCGCGCTGAGCGGTGCGCGCGGTGCGTGCTGCACCTCGAGCGCGCACCAGCGCGCTGAATGTGCGGTCCGCGGGCGGCAGCGGTGCGAAGCGAGCAGTGCTTCAGACTTTGAGGAGCGCCGTCGCAGCGGCCCGACGCAGGCTGTCGTTATTGTGAACTGACGCACTGCGTTGCCGCTGAGGCTACATATCCTGCTACCGCGAGGTTTTGCGCGTGGCGCAGACGCGTCCGCGGCTGGCGGCACTGCACGGAGACCCGTTCTGGTTCAGTGATTTCGAACAAAGGTTGGTAGAGACTCCACGTGGCCAGTCCAGCACCCAGTCAGTCCCGCCACACTTCCGGCCCTGCAAGCGGCGCGCCCGCCCAGCCGGCAGCCTCCCAGCCGCAGGTGGACGTCACCGCCGTCACCACCCGCGATGAATTTCTGCTCGAGCTCGGCCAGGCGCTCGGCGGCCAGGCCGGGATCCGCCCGGTCGACTCCCTCGATGCCGCCTTCGAGAGCATCGGCAGCCGTAAGCGCGGCCAAGTGCTGGTGCTCGATGCGCGTGAGGTCCCCGAGGTGCGCGCCGCGGTCGACGCCGCCCACGCGCGCGCGCCGCACGCGGTCGTGCTGGTGTTCGCCACCGAAGCGCTCGCGAAGCGGGTGGCGGCGGCGCTCAGGGGCTCGAAGGTGTTCGCGGTGCTGCCGACTCCGCTCGACATGCCCAAGACACAGGCGGTGTTCGGCAGTGTCATCGAGGCGGCGCTCGCAGCGCGGGCCGCAGCGCATGCGTCTGCGCCTTCCGCCGATCTGTCGATCGGCGCCTTTCGGCCGCACCCGGCGGCCGCAGCCGATGCCGACGCCGATGAGGATGTGGGTGGCGGCAAGCCCCTCACACTGATCCTCACCGCCGCCGCCGTCGTGCTGGCGCTCGCCGGGGGTGCAGCCTGGTTCTTCATGCACAGCCGCGGTGCAGGCCAGCCGGCCGGCGTGGCGGCCACAGCCGCTGTGCCCACCGCCCGGGAAGCCCCGGCCGAGGGCAGCACCGCCGCACTGCCGCCGGCGCCCACGGCCGATCTCTCGATCGTGCAGGGCAAGGTGGACGACCTGCTGGAAAAGGCGCGCCAGGCGATGCGCGAGCGGCGCTATACCGAGCCAGCCGGCGACAACGCGCTGCTCTACTACCGTTCCGCCGCAGCCGCCGATGCCTCCAACAGCGAGGCTCGCGACGGGCTGTCGCGCGTCGCCGCGGTCCTCGCCGGGCGCGTCGAGGAGGCGCTGAGCGCCGGACGCTTCGACGAGGCGGCACAGACGCTCGCCAACTTCAAGGCCGCCGCCCCCGCCGATCCACGCGGCGCCGCTCTCGATGCGCGGCTGGCGAGCGCGGAAGTCTCCAAGGCGTTCGCTGACGGCAACTACGACCGCGTCGGCGCGCTGCTGCACCAGGCACAGCAGAATCACAGCGTCCCCGCCGATCAGCTCGCCAAGTGGCGCGCCGACCTCGCGCGCCGTCAGGAGGACGCCAAGGTGGAGCACCTGGCGGGCCTCGCCGAGGACCGCATTCACGACGGCCAGCTCTCCGATCCCGCCGACGACAGCGCCAAGGCCTACCTGCGTCAGCTCGAAGCGAGCGCGCCGGCCAACGCGGCCACCGAGCGCGTGCGGCGCGAGCTGACCACCGCCTACCTGCGCAAGGCGCACGACGCGGCGGTCGCCCGCAACCAGGCCGATGCGGATCGCTGGCTCAACGAGGCGCGCGCCGTGGGCGCGAGCGCCGCCGATATCAGCTCCTTGCAGAGCGACGTCGCGGGCGCGCGCGCCAAGGCGGCGCAGGTCGAAAACGACCGCCTCGCGCAGCAAGTCCGCGACGCACTGCGCGACGGGCACCTCACCGAGCCCGCGCAGGAGAGCGCCGCCTACTACCTCGGCCAGCTGCAGGCGAGCGATCCGAACAATGCGCTTGTGGCGCAGGCGAGCCACGATCTGGCGGCCAAGCTCCTCGATCGCGCACGCTCCGCGGTGCAGGCCGGCCGCAGCCCCGACCCGGATCTCAGTGAGGCGCGGCGCTGGGGCGCGAGTCCGCAGGACATCCTCACCGTGCAGCAGCTCGCCGCCCCGAAGGCCGCCGCTGCCCCCGACCTGGCGGCGCTCGCTGCCAGATTGAAGGCGACGCGCACCACCGCGCCGGAGTATCCGCAGGACGCCCTCCAGCATCAGATCAGCGGCAGTGTGATCGTCGCTTTCACGGTCGACACCAACGGCACGACCCGCGACGTCAGCGTAGTCGAATCGAAGCCGGCCGGAGTGTTCGACAAGGCCGCCCTCAACGCGGTGCGCCACTGGCGCTACGCGCCCGCGGTCTTCAACGGTGCGCCGATCGCCGTACCGACGCGCGCCCTGGTGCGTTTCGAGCTGCCGAAGTGACAACCGGGAGAACTAGCCGATGACGCTCACAGGCGCAGAACGCCGCCGCCAACTCACAACCGCCGGCATCGGCACGGTGCTCACCCTGGTGATGGGCGCAGCGCTGGTGCTCGGCTTCCGGCTAGCGACTCAGATGCGCGCCAACATCGGAGCGCTGCAGGCCGCGAGCGCCCTGCAGAACTACCCCGACGACATCAGCCAGCAGCTGGCAACGCTGCGCGACCGCCTCGAGACGCGCGCCTACTCCGGCCAGGCGCTCGCCGACCTGCAGGGCACCGTCAAACGCTTCAACCAGCAGCTGCGCGAGCTCGAGACCGCCCGCGCCGCCGCCTCGCCACAGCTGCGGCGCGCGCTGCAGCTGTGGGAGCAGTACCGCCCGGTGCTCGAGCCGGTGGTGAGCTTCGAGGGCCAGCCGTACGTCGACTCGGACACCGCCGGCAGCGTGCTGTCGCGCGACGGTCGGGAGCACTATGCGGCGGTCAAGCGCGCGCAGCTGTTTGCCGCCGACAACGCCCAAGAGCTGCAGGGCGCACTGGCGACGCTTGCCGGCACGCTGCAGCACGACGCCTCGACCGCCGCCAACAACCTGCGCGCGCTGCTGTCGGCGGGCGTGCTCGCGGCGCTGGTGCTGGCCGCAGCGGCCGCCTACTTCCAGTTCACGCGCTCGCGCCATGAGCGTGTGGCACGCGAGGCGCAGGAGCAGACGCGCGACATCCTGCGCACCGTGCGCGAGGGCTTGTTCCTGCTGGACGCCGAATACCGGATCGGCACGGTGTGGTCGGACGCGCTGACGCGCATGTTCGGTCGCGCGGATTTCGCCGGGCTCACCTTCGAAGAGCTGCTCACCGGCCTGGTGCCGCCGGCGACGCTCTCGACCGCCGCCAAGTACATCAAGCTGCTGTGGGGCGAGCGCGCGCACGAGAACCTGATGAAGAGCATCAATCCGCTCGGTCAGCTCGAGATCAGCATGGACAACGGCCACGGCGGCAAGGAGACCCGCTACCTGCAGTTCGACTTCCACCGCGTCATGGGCGCGGCGGGCATCAAGCACGTGCTGTGCGCGGTCGGTGACATCACCTCCAGCGTGCTGCTGTCACGCGAGCTGCAGGAGTCGCAGGAAAACGCCAACAGCCAGCTCGACATGATGCTCAGCATGCTGCATGTCGATCCGCTGCAGATGATGACGTTCCTCGATACCGCCGAAACGGGGCTCAAGCTCGTCAACACCATCCTCAAGGAGCCGGCGCGCACCGATGCGGAGTTCCGCAAGAAGCTGCAAGGTCTGTTCCGCGAGCTGCACTCGATCAAGGGCGAGGCATCGGCGCTCAACCTCGGCAGCGTCACCAGCCGCGTGCACGCGCTCGAGGACCTGGTCAGCGAACAGAAGAACAAGCCCGAGCTCTCCGGGGGCGACTTCCTGCCGATCGTGCTCAAGCTCGACGAGCTGCTGGCGCACCTGCGCGGAGTGCGCGAAATGGCGGCGCGGCTGACCGTGCTCAGGGACAGCGGCACGCAGGTCCCGGCCGCAATCCCCGCCCCGGTCACGGCTGCAGCCCCGGCCGAGCCGCGCAGCGCCGCGCCCGCCGGCGCGCCGCCGCTGCCGGCGGCCTCCACCGCACGCCCCGCCGAGGATCTGGCGCCGACGCTCCAGGCGATGACCGAGCGCCTGGCGCGCGATCACGCCAAGCGCATCAGGCTGAAGGTGAACGGGCTCGGCGCGGTGCCTGCCCACTACGCTGCCACGGTCAAGGACTGCGTCATCCAGATGCTGCGCAACTCGGCGGTGCATGGCATCGAGGCGCCCGACGTGCGGCGCGCGCATACCAAGCAGGAAACCGGCGTCGTGAGCGTCGAGTTCCGCAAGAGCGACGAAGGCTACGAGCTGGTATTCGAGGACGACGGCGCGGGCATCAAGCCAGAGACACTGAAGGCCGCCGCAGTGCGCAACCGGCTGATCACCCAGGAAGAGGCTGCCGGCATGGACACGCGCACGGCAATGGCACTGATCTTCCGGCCGGGCTTCTCCACCCAGGACGGCGTCTCGATGGACGCCGGCCGTGGCGTCGGCATGGACGTGGTCGCCCGCAGCGTGTACGCGCTCGGCGGCAAGATCGGCGTCAGCACCCACCCGGGCAAGTTCACCCGTTTCAAGATCCTGCTGCCGGCGGCGGATGCGGCCAGCAGCGCGGTCGCCTGAGCGAGCTGACGGCTTGCGCATGAACAGCACCAACGGCAAACCGATGAACCGCAAGCGATCGTTCAAGCTGATGATCGTCGATGATTCCAACATCATGCGGCGGCGCATCGAGCGCTCACAGCAGTTCGAGGAGCTGCAGCTGGTCGGTACCGCCGGCAACGGCGTGGAGGCACTCGAGCTCTTCAAGCGCACCGACCCCGACGTCGTCACCATGGATCTGACCATGCCGCGCATGGACGGCATCGAGTGCATCGGCAGGCTGGTGGCGCTCAAGCCGGCGGTGCGGATCCTGGTGATCTCGGCACTGGCAGACAAGGCGACCGCGGTGGAAGCCATGGAGAAAGGCGCCAACGGCTTTCTCAACAAGCCGTTCACCGACCGACAGTTGAACGAAGCGATCGCCGATCTGATGCGCTGAGCACTGAGGTCACTCTGCCATGCTGTACGAACAAGAGCTGAAGACTTTCGTCGAGGGGACGACGAACTTCTTCGAGGTCGCCGCCCAGCAGCCGGCCTCGATCGGCTCGCCGTACCTGATGGAAGGCACGCCCGCGGTGCACGAGTACACCGGCGTGATCAACATCTCGGGCAAGCGCGAGGGCGTGGTGTACTTCACCGCACCCAAGGCCATGCTGACCGTGCTGCTGATGAAGATGCAGGAGAACGACTTCAGCCACGAGACCATGCGCGACCTGGTCGGCGAGGTCGCCAACACCATCTCGGGCAACGCCCGCAAGGACTTCGGCCGCGACTTCGTGATCTCGGTGCCGAGCGTGCTGTCGGGGGAAAAGCCCGACATCCCGCAGAAGCCCGGACTGCGCTCGTTCATCATCCCGATCAACTGGCGCAGCCACTCGGCCAAACTGGTCGTATCTCTCACGTAGGCTCGGCCGAACAGTCTTTCCCAGGGCCGCCGTAAATCCATCCCTGGAGGCTGCGGGAAAAACGTCCCTGTTTTTCACGCGCTGCGACGACGAGGTGCCGCAACGTCCACTGACCCAGGGCGGTCCCTCGGCCTTACCCATTAGCGGCCACGCAGGGTGGCCGAAGCGGACAAACACGCCGCTACGTTGCCTGAGACTGTCTCCTCAGTGCATTCTCTCTTCGCCCCTCCCAGGACAAGGGCGCAGACATGCAAGGGGAGTCGCCAATCCAGGCGAGCACACCTGTCGGGGCCGGGCTTGTCCGCTCCTTGAAGCGCTGGCTTTCGCTACGCGCCTACGGACTCGTGACGAGCACGCTATTCGGGGCCAACACCTCGCCGCTGACGATGCGTGCCCGCTTCGAGCGCTTCGCTCGCGTCTCGCGCGAAGCATTGCAGCGCAAGTTCCCCAGGCTCGTGTTCCAAGACCACACCATCGATGGGCTCGCCATTGAATCGGTCTGTGCCGTCGAAACGCCGGCTCGGGTCATTCTCTACCTGCACGGTGGCGTGTTCTTCATGGGTTCGCCGGCTTCGTACCGAAATCGAACAATGCGGCTGAGTTATCGCTGCGACGCGGAGGTGTTCGTCCCCGCTTATCGACTGGCGCCAGACCCGCCCTCCCGCCGCACTTGCGCGGCGAGCAACCGCTCGCCGGTGGGAGGCACGCCCGAAACAGTCTTTCCCCGGGGCGTGAAAAACAGGGACGTTTTTCCCGCAGCCTCCAGGGACGGATTTACGGCGGCCCGGGGAAAGACTGTTTCGGGCGGGGCTCCCTGCCCTACGCAGCGGTTTCCTCGTCCGCGCGCAGCCGATAGCCGAGCCCGGTCTCGGTGACCAGATAGCGCGGCTGGCGCGGGTCGGGCTCGAGCTTGCCGCGCAGGTTCTTGATGCACACCCGCAGCGAACGCGAGTCGTCCTGGCGCTCCGGTCCCCACACCTCGCGGATCAGTTGTCCCTGCATCACGATCGAGCCCAGGTGGCGCGCCAGGCACTCGAGCAGGCGGTACTCGAGCGGCGTCAGATGGATCTCGGCGTCGCCCGCGTGCGCCTCGCGGCGCGCCAGATCGATGCGCACCGCCCCGAACTGCAGCGGCGCCGCGGACGTGCTGCGCACGCTGCGGCGCAGCGCCGCGCGCAGCCGCGCCAGCAGCTCGGCGGCGCTGAAGGGCTTGGCCACGTAATCGTCGGCACCCGCATCAAGCGCGGCAACCTTTTGCTCCTCCATCGTACGCGCCGACAGCACCACGATCGGCACCGGCGACCAGGCACGCACGCGGCGGATGACTTTGAGTCCATCATCGTCCGGCAATCCCAGGTCGATGAGCAGCAGGTCGGGCTTGTGGCTGCGCGCCTCGATCTCGGCGCGCAGAGCGGTGTCCGCTTCGATGCAGCGGTAGCCCTCGGCGGTGAGCAGCACCCGCAGCACGTTACGGATCGCAGGCTCGTCCTCGATGACCAGCACCTGATGCATCGCCTGGGTCATGCGGCGGGCTCCACGGCCGGGAGCGTGAACGCGAAGCGCGCCCCGCCGGTCTCACGGCGCTGGGCCTCGATGAGGCCGCCGTGCGCGCGCACGATTGCCTGACAGATCGCGAGCCCGAGCCCCACGCCCACCGCCGCCCCCTCGCCGCTGCCGCGCTGGAACTTGTCGAACAGTCGCGCCGGCTCGCCGGGCGGCAGCCCTGGCCCGTCGTCGTCGACCCATACGCGCACGAACTCGCGGTCGCCGTCGGCGATCGCGGACACTGTCACGTGTGTTCCCGCCGGCGTGTACTTGGCGATGTTGTCGAACAGGTTGGCGAACACCTGCACGATCAGTGTCGCATCCACGTACACCGGCGGCAGGTCCGCCGGCAGGCGCACCTCCACCGGATGGGCGGCGAGCTTGTCGGCGTCGCGGCTGAGTGCGCTGCCCACCAGATCGTCGAGCGTCTGCCAGTCGCGTCGCAGCAGCACCTGCCCGGATTCGAAGCGCACCAGGTCGAGCACGTTGGAGACCAGCTCGGACATCTCGCGCGCCCTGCTCTCGATGGAGCGCGCCAGCTCGACGCGCGTCGCTTCGTCGAGGGCCGCGCCGTGCTGCGCGAGCGTGCCGCCGGCGCCCGCCATCACGGCGAGCGGCGTGCGCAGGTCATGCGAGATGGAGGCGAGCAGCGTGTTGCGCAGCGTCTCGCGTTCGGCGGCGAGGCTCGACTGCTCGGCGACTTCCGTAAGATGCGCGCGCTCGAGCGCCAGCGCGATCTGCCCGGCGAAGGTCTCCAGCAGATGGCTCTGCTCCGGCAGCAGCACCCGCCGTACGTTGCTCGCCAGCACCGCGAGCACACCCACGGTGCTGCGTTCGCGCCCGAGCGGCACGTACAGACCTGGCGCGGCCGGCAGCGTATCGGAGCCCAGGCCGGCACGGCGCCCGTGGTCGGCCACCCACTGCGCAACCGCCAGATCCGCGTGGCGGAAGGAGCTCTCGAGGGGCGCATCCGCCGGATAGCGGAGCTTCCCCCCCGCTGTCGGCAGCAGCACTACGGCCCGGCATTCGAACACCTCCGCCACGTGCCGAACGGCGACCCGCGCGAGATCGGCGATGCCGCGGGTCGCGGCCAGCTCACGGCTCATAGCGTAGAGGAGCGCGGTGCGCCGCTCGCGCGCCCCGGCGACGCGGGTCTGCTGGCGGACGCTCGCCGTGAGCGTGGCGATCACCAGCGCGATCGTGACCATGGCGCCGAAGGTGACCAGGTACTGGACGTCGGAGACCGCGAACGAGTAGCGCGGCGGCACGAAGAAGAAGTCGAACGCCGAGACGTTCAACACGGCGGTGAGCGCGGATGGGCCGCGCCCGAGCCTCAGGCCCGCTACCGTCACTCCGAGCAGATAGATCATCACAAGGTTGGAGAGCTCGAAGTGCGGATATATAAGGGAGGCAACCAGCGTGCACACCGCGGTGACGCCCACCGCCCAGCCATAGCGCCGCCATGCCACGCTGTCGGTGGGGCGCCCGCCGGCTCCGGTGGCCGGCAACCGCGCCGCCGGCCGGTCGGTTCCCGGGGCAATCAGCACGACGTCGAAGTGGCGCGCGCGGCGCACCAGCTCGGTGGCGGTCGAGGGGCGCAGCCACGCGCGCCAGCCGCGGCGCTTGGGAGCGCCGACCAGCACGCGCGTGGCGTGGCGCGTGTGTGCGTATTCCATCAGGGTTTCGGCCGCCGACGGACCGTCGAGCGTCACGGCCTCCCCGCCAAGCGATTCCGCCAGCCGCAGCACGTCGATGCGGCGGTTGCGCTGCTGCTCCGAGAGGCGCAGCAGCCAGGGTGTCTCCACGTACACGACGGTCCAGTGCGCATCGAGCGCATCCGCCATGCGCTTGCCAGCGCGCACCAGCTGCTCGGCCTGCTCGTCGGGACCGACGGCAACCAGCAGCCGGTCGCCGGCGATGCGCACCGGCGCCTGGGTTCGATCGGCCGGGAGCTCGCGCGAAGCCGCCTCCACCCGGTCGGCGACGCGGCGCAGCGCGATCTCACGCAGCGCCATGAGGTTCTGCTTGCGAAAGAAGCTCTCGACCGCCTCGCCGGCGTGGTCGCCGACGTACACCTTGCCGGACTGCAGCCGCGCGATCAGGTCGTCCGGCGGCAGGTCGATGAGCTCGATGTCATCGGCCTCGTCGAACACGCGATCGGGAAGGGTCTCGCGCTGGCGCGCGCCGGTGGTCTGGAAGATCAGGTCGTTGAGGCTCTCGAGGTGCTGGACGTTGACCGTGGTCCAGACACTGATGCCGGCCGCCAGCAGCTCCTCGATGTCCTGCCAGCGCTTCGGGTGACGCGGCGCCGGCTCTCCGCCCACGGGGTTGGAATGCGCCAGCTCATCGACCAGCAGCACGCCGGGATGGCGCTCGAGCGCGGCATCGAGATCGAACTCCTGGCGCACGATGCCGCGATAGGTGACCGGCAGCGTCGGCAGCCGCTCCAGGCCGTCCAGCAGTCGCTCGGTGTCCACGCGCCCGTGGGGCTCGACGTAGCCCACGACGACGTCGATGCCCGAGTCGCGGATGTTGTGCGCCGCCTCGAGCATCGCGAAGGTCTTGCCGACGCCAGCGGAAGCGCCAAAGAAGATCCGCAGGCGCCCGCGCGCTGCGCGCGCCTCCTCGCCCTTGACTTGCTCGAGCAGTCGGTCCGGGTCAGGCCGCGCTTCGGCCATGCGGTCTCACTTCAGCGCGTCGACCGCCAGGTTCAGCTCCAGCACGTTGACACGCGGCTCACCAAGCACTCCGAGCAACCTACCCCCGGTGTGCGCTGCAATCAATGCCTGCACCCGCTCCACCGGCAGGCCGCGCACGCGGGCGACCCGCGCCGCCTGGTACTCCGCCGCCGCAACGCTGATGTCGGGGTCGAGACCGCTCGCCGATGCCGTCACCAGGTCGACGGGCACGGCGGCGGTGTTGGCGGGATCGGCCGCACGCAGCGCCTTGATGCGCTCCTTGACCGCATCGACAAGTGCAGGGTTCAAAGGCCCCAGGTTCGAGCCGGTGGAGCCCGTGCCGTTGTAAGGCTGGGGAGTGGTCGCCGACGGCCGCCCCCAGAAGTGCCCAGGATCGCTGAAACCCTGGCCGATGAGACGCGAGCCGACGGCAACGCCGTGGCGCTCGATGAGGCTGCCGGCCGCCTGCCGCGGAAACATCGCCCGGGCGAGCAGCGTGACGACCAGCGGATAGAGGATGCCGGTCAGCACGGTGAGCAGCACGAACAGCACCAGCGCCGGCCGCAGGCTCGCGCGCAGCGTACCGGATGCGTCGGCCGGTGTTTCGGCCCGTGCGGCCTGCGCCGGCATGTCGGGGGATGCGCTCATACCAGGTGCGTCATGAGCAGCGCCAGATCCACCAGCTTGATGCCGATGAACGGCACGATGATCCCGCCCAACCCGTAGATCACGAGGTTGCGCCGCAGCAGCGTCGCCGCGCCGAGCGGCCGGTAGCGCACGCCCTTCAGCGCGAGCGGAATCAGCACCACGATGATCAGCGCGTTGAAGATCACGGCCGAGAGAATCGCCGAGAAGGGACTCGCCAGATGCATGACGTTGAGCGCGTTCAGCTGCGGGTAAGTGGTAACGAACGCCGCCGGGATGATGGCGAAGTACTTGGCGACGTCGTTGGCAATCGAGAAGGTGGTGAGGGCGCCGCGCGTCATCAGCATCTGCTTGCCGGTCTCGACCACCTCGATGAGCTTCGTCGGGTTGGAATCGAGGTCGACCATGTTGCCGGCTTCCTTGGCGGCCTGGGTGCCGGTGTTCATGGCCACCGCCACGTCCGCCTGCGCCAGCGCCGGCGCGTCGTTGGTGCCGTCGCCGGTCATCGCGACGAGACGCCCGGCGCTCTGGTGCTCACGGATGAGTTTGAGCTTCGCCTCCGGGGTCGCTTCGGCCAGGAAGCTGTCGACACCGGCCTCGGCGGCGATCGCCGCGGCGGTGAGCGGATTGTCGCCGGTGATCATGATGGTGCGGATGCCCATGCGACGCAGCTCGCCGAAGCGCTCGCGGATGCCGCCCTTGACGATGTCCTTGAGCTCGATGATGCCGAGCACGTGCGCGTCGTCGCTGACGATGAGAGGAGTGCTGCCGCGGCGCGCGACGTCCTGGACGAGGTCGAGGACGGCTTTCGGAAACGCGCCGCCGAGCGCCTCGACGTGCCGGCGCACGGCATCGGCCGCGCCCTTGCGCACCTGGCGCGCGCCGATGTTCACGCCGCTCATGCGGGTATGCGCCGAGAAGTGCACGAAAGAGGCGCCGAGTGCGCCGAGATCTCGCTCGCGCAGGTTGTAGCGCTGCTTGGCGAGCACCACGATGCTGCGCCCTTCCGGGGTCTCGTCGGCGAGCGAGGCGAGCTGCGCGGCATCCGCCAGCTCCTCCTCGCTGACCCCGGCCGCCGGGATGAAGGCGGCTGCCTGACGGTTGCCGAGAGTTATGGTCCCGGTCTTGTCGAGCAGCAGCACGTCGACATCGCCCGCCGCCTCGACCGCGCGCCCCGAGGTCGCGATGACGTTCGCCTGCAGCATGCGGCTCATGCCGGCGACGCCGATGGCTGAGAGCAGCGCGCCGATGGTGGTCGGGATCAGGCACACCAGCAGGGCGATGAGCGCGGTGATGGTGATCGGCGTGCCGAGCTTGCTCACCGCGACGCTGTAGATCGAATACGGCAGCAGCGTGGCGGTCGCAAACAGGAACACCAGCGTCAGCGCCACCAGCAGGATGGTGAGCGCGATCTCGTTCGGGGTCTTCTGGCGCTTGGCGCTCTCGACCATGGCGATCATGCGGTCGAGGAAGGTCTCGCCGGGGTTGACCGTGACCCGCACCACGACCCAGTCGGACAGCACGCGCGTACCGCCGGTCACCGCCGAGAAATCCCCGCCCGCCTCACGGATCACGGGAGCGGATTCGCCGGTGATGGCGCTCTCGTCGACCGAGGCGGCCCCTGCGATCACCTCGCCGTCGGCCGGCACGTAATCCCCGGCCTCGATGAGCACCACGTTGCCGCGCCGCAGATTGTCGGCGCGCACCCGGGTGGAGTGCTGGCGAACGTTCGGGTCGGAGAGGCGCTTGGCCCACACCGTCTGCTTCAGGCCCTTGAGAGCTGCCGCCTGCGCCTTGCTGCGCCCCTCGGCGAGCGCCTCGGCGAAGTTGGCGAACAGCACCGTGAACCACAGCCACAGCGCGATGTTGAATATGAACCATGCCGGCGCCTCGCCGTGCCCGCCGAGCGCCTGCACCCACAGCACGCTGGTGAGAATGCTGCCGATGTACACCACGAACATCACGGGATTGCGCCACTGCACCCGTGGATCGAGCTTCCGCAACGAGTCGAGGAGCGCCGGAGCGAGCAGCGCGCGATCAAAGAGCGCGAGCTTTCGGCGGCTCATGCATGCACCCAGAGCATCACGTGCTCGACGATCGGACCCAGCGCGAGCGCCGGCACGAAAGTGAGCGCTCCGACCAGCAGCACCGTGCCGATCAGCAGCACCACGAACGTGGGGCCGTGCGTCGGCATGGTCCCCTCGCTCACCGGGATGCGTTTCTTGGCGGCGAGCGAACCGGCCACGGCCAGTACCGCCACCATCGGCCAGAAGCGCCCGAGCCACATGACCAGAGCGAGCGCGACGTTGTAGAAGGGGGTGTTCGCCGAGATGCCGGCGAAGGCGCTGCCGTTATTGTTGCCGGCCGAGGAGAAGGCGTAGAGGATCTCCGAGAACCCGTGCGCGCCGGGATTGCCGACCGCGGACCGCCCGGCGTCCAGGCTCACCGCCACGGCGGTGCCGGTCAGCACGATGAACGGCATCACCAGGATCGCGATCGAGCTCATCTTCATCTCGAAGGCCTCGATCTTCTTGCCGAGGTACTCAGGCGTGCGCCCGATCATCAGTCCCGCGATGAACACGCCGACGATGGCGAAGATCAGCATGGAGTAGAGCCCCGTGCCCACGCCGCCGAACACCACTTCGCCCAGCTGAATCTGGAACAGCGGCACGAAACCACCCAGCGGCGTGAACGAGTCGTGCATGCTGTTCGTAGCGCCGCAGGAAGTCGCCGTCGTGACGGATGCGAACAGCACGGATGCAGCGATGCCGAAGCGCGTCTCCTTGCCTTCCATGTTGCCGCCCGACTGGGTCGCGCTCGCGGCCTGATCGACCCCGAGCCGGGCGATCAGCGGATTGCCCCGGCTCTCGTTGTAGAGGGAGAGCTGCAGCAGTGCGACGAACAGAAGCACCATGGCGGCGAGCACGGCCCAGCCCTGGCGGGTGTCCCCGACCAGCCGACCGAAGGTGTAGGTGAGGCCGGCGGGAATGATCAGTATCGCCAGCATCTCCAGCAGGTTCGAGAGCGCGGTCGGATTCTCGTACGGGTGCGCGGAGTTGGCGTTGAGAAAACCGCCGCCGTTAGTACCGAGCTCCTTGATGCTCTCCTGGGAAGCGATCGGCCCCATCGGCAGCGTCTGCGTGCGGGTCGTGACCGTCTCCTGCACGGGGTTGCCGGCGGCATCCTTCACCGGGTTGCCGGCGGCGTCGGTCTTCGGCTGCTGGTAGGTGAGCGCCTCCACGGTGCTCACGTCCTTGTAGGCGCTGAAGTTCTGGATCACGCCCTGCGAGACGAGCGCCAGGGCCAGCAGCAGCGCGAGCGGCAATAAGACATAAAGTGTCGCGCGCGTCAGATCGACCCAGACATTGCCGATGGTGCGCGCGCTGTGGCGCGCCAGCCCGCGCACGAGCGCGATCGCCACCACGATGCCGCTGGCGGCGGACAGGAAGTTCTGTACGGCGAGTCCGCTCATCTGCGTGAGATAGCTCATCGCCGACTCGCCGGAGTAGCCCTGCCAGTTGGTATTGGTAACGAAGCTCACCGCGGTGTTAAAGGCCGAGTCGGGTGACAGAGCCGCGAACTTCTGCGGGTTGAGCGGCAGCCACGCCTGCAGACGCTGCAGGGCGTACACCGCGAGCGTCCCCAAGCCGTTGAACAGGAGCAGGCTCACGGTGTACGGCTTCCAGCCCGTCTCCAGCGCGGGATCGACACCGCACAGGCGATAGATCCAGCGCTCGAGCGGCCCCCCCAACCGCAGCGGCCAGACGGGACGGCCGTCGAACACGTTCGCCATGTACAGTCCCGCCGGCTTCACGAGTAGCAACAGCAGGACCAGGAATCCCACGATCAAAGCGACGCCGGACGCGCTCATGTCAGAACTTCTCGGGCTTCACGAGCGCGTACAGCAGGTAGACGAACAGCGCCGCCGTCAGCAACCCGCTTACGGCGTAGATCACGTTCATTCCGTGCTCCGCAGCCGGGCGACGGCGAGGATCAGGGCGTGAGTCACGGCGTACAGCGCGAGCACGCCCAGGATGAAGATGAAGTCCACGGCGGACGGTCCGGTGAGTTTGCGAAGGTCGGCTACGCTACTGCGCGGGCTGTGAGTTCGGCGTGAGAAAACGCCCGCCGCGGGTCATCACGCGCGCTGCGAATTGTGACGGCTGCACTGTTGTCGGGCGGCGCTTTCAAGCGAGATGGCGCCCGTGCCCCGCACTGTCGCATTCCTGTCATCGAGCGCCGGCATGCTGCGGCTCCAGCAGCCCCGGCACCACCGTCCGCTCACGCAGCACGACCCCTGAAGCCGCCGCCATGCACTCCAGCCACCTGGCCGTGATCACCCTGCGTCGCGAGCTGGCGGAGCGCTATACACGCGCCAACCGCCTGTGGATGGCGGCGCGCAACGCTTATCGCCGCCTGCATGCTGCCCCGGTAAAGAACCTGGTGGCGCTGCGCGATGCCGCGCAGCGCCTCGACCAGCTCGACCGCGGGCGCGCCGCGCTGCTGCGCGACCTGAAGGCGCTCGCCGACTGACTCGCCCGACGACGACCGGCCCGGCGGCCGGCGGATTTCAGCGGACGCGCCCGCCGAGCACGCGCGCCGGCAGCAGGATGAGCGCGCGCAGCAGCGCGAACACACCCTCGACCGCGATCCCGACGAGCCGCAACGGCAGGCTGAGCAGCCACACCAGCGGGTACAGCACCAGCGCCAGGAGCGCCAGCGGCCAGCAGAACACCAACAGCAGCAGCCACAACAGCAATGCGATCATTTCCGACCCCGGGACGCCGCTGGCGTAGACTTCACGCTTATAACATATGATGGCGGCCGCAACATGCAGGCGACCCCCGGTGCTCAGCGCCGGCGATCGCGTCGCCGTCATCGCTCCGGCGAGCTCCTTCGACCGCGAATCGTTCGAGGCCGGGCTGGCGGTGATTGCCGCCCGCTACGAGGCCCGCTACCAGCCGTCGATCTTCGAGCGGCACCGCTATCTTGCCGGTGCGGACTCGCGCCGGCTGCAGGAGCTCACGGCGGCGCTGACCGATCCGGCCGTGAAGGCGGTGTTCTGCGCGCGCGGCGGCTACGGGGCCATGCGCCTGCTCGGCGAGCTGCGCGCGCTGGGTGATTTCCCGGCCAAGCCGCTGGTGGGATTCTCCGACATCACGGCACTGCACCTGTGGCTGCAGAGCCTGGGTTCCACCAGCATCCACGGACCGGTGCTCACCCAGCTCGGCCACCTGCCGGAAGCGACGCACGCGCGGCTGTTCGCGCTGCTCGAGAGCACACAGCCGGCAGCGGCGCTGCTCGCCAGCCACACGCTGGTGCCAGGCGTCGCCGAAGGTCCGCTGCTCGGCGGCAACCTGTCGGTGGTGACGCGACTGCTGGGCACTCCCTACCTGCCGTCGCTCGATGGGGCGATCCTGCTGCTCGAGGACCGGGGCGAGCGACCCTATCGGCTCGACCGTATGTGGACGCACCTGGCGCTGGCGGGCGTGTTCGCGCGCGTTCGCGGCATCGCGCTCGGCGACTTCAGCGGCTGCGAGGAGCCGGCGGCGCCCTACTCGAGCGCGGACGTGCTGCGGGATCTCGCCGCCGCGACCGGCCTGCCCTGCGCCGCCGGCTTCCCCGTCGGTCACGGCGACCTCAACGAGCCGGTGCCGCTCGGGACACGCGTGCGGCTCGATGCCGGTGCACGCAGTCTCACGTTCCTCGAGGCCGCAGTGGGTGGCGCGGCCGCCCCGGCGGTCAGTCGAGGCGCCTGACCCGTACCGCGGTCAGCGCCCCGAGCTCATCGCATTCGACGCCGAACTCGATCGGGCGGCAACACACCTCGCAATCCTCGATGTAGGTGAGCGCGCCCGCCGTCACATCGACGCGTGTTTCCAGGCGCTCGCCGCAGTACGGGCAGCGCACCGCCACGAACTCCTCTGCCGCAAGCCCTCCGGGCTCGCCCGCGCCCGGCTCGTACACCGGTGGCAGGCCGTACAGCTCGTCGATGCTGTCGGCATCGAGACGCGTGATGCGCCGGGTGAGACTTTCGAGCTCGATGGCCTTGCGTCGTGGCATCGTGCGAGGATACGCCAATCATGAGCGCTACCGCCTGCATGAAGGCCGGCCTTGCCGCGAGCGCCGCGCTCCTCGCCGCGCAGCTCGCCGGCTGCGCCACCGGGTTCAAGGCCGATGCCCCGGCGGGCGTGTCGCTGGCCGGTACCTGGAGGCTCGACCACGCAAAGAGCGACGACCCGCAGGTGGTCATCCACACGATGCGCACGGAAGCGCTCAAGCAGATGCAGAAGTTGGGCTTGGCGCAGGAGCGGGCGCTGGCACAGGTCGACGCGCCGCCGCCACGGGGCGGCCCGCCGCCGCCCGTGCCGTCGGGAGAGCAGGTGTTTTCCCCCGATCAGTCCAGTCCACGCGCCGATCCGCTGCGGCGCTCTCCCATGATGCACGTGCTCGCCGAAGCGATCGAGCGCGGCGATTTTCTTACCGTGCGCCAATCGAGCGACGAGCTGGTGCTCGACTACGGCTCCTCGGTCCGCAGCTTCACCCCCGGTGGGCGCAGTGTGGTGTCGGCGGAGAACGGCGTGGCGGACCGAACCTCGGGTTGGAAAGGCCACCAGTACGTCATCCGCGACAAGGCGCAGATGGGTCCGAGCGTGGTTGAGACCTACGAGTTGTCCCCCGACGGTCAGCACCTGGTGGAGACGCTGCATATCGGTCCGTACGAGCTGCCGGCGATCGAGCTGAAGCGCGTCTATGACCGCGCGGAGGCTGCACCGCGCCAGCCCAACACCGACTGAACCCAAGGCCGCGCGACGCAATTACACGAATGATGAGAGGAGTCAGGGGCAGCAGGACGGTAGCCATTGCGGGGTTGCTGGCGGCGCGGGGCTTGCTCGCCGCGCCAGGTGCACAGCCGCCCGCCCAGGAAAACGCGCCGGCGGCGCCGGCCGCGGAAGCCCCAGTGGCCGAGGTGGTGGTCGAAGGACGGCACGCGGGCCCGCGTATGTGGACCGTGCGCAGCGGCGATCACGTGCTGTGGATTCTCGGGACAGTAACCCCGCTGCCGAAGAAGATGATCTGGCAGCCGGACGCGGTGCAGACGGTGCTGCAGCAGTCGCAGGAAGTGGTGCCGGCCTGGCCGGCCTACGGCATTGGCGCGAATCCGTTCACCGCGCTGCGCGTGTACATCGAGTGGCGGCGACTGCAGAAGCCCCCCGACCACCTGCCGCTGCAGAAAACGCTGCCGCCGGCACTCTACGCACGTGTCGAGGCCCTCGAGGCGCGCTACGACCCGCGCGACCCGACGCTCGAGAAGCTGCGGCCGATGCTGGCGGCCGAACGGCTGATGACCCGGGTGCTGGACGCCAACGGACTCGCGCTGCACAACGAGGTGCAGCAGACCGTGCTCAGGCTGGCGCGCGAGCAGGGCGTCAGGGTGCGCCAGGACAAGCTGCGGATCGACGACCCGGTGCACGTGCTCAAGGATGTGAGCACCGCACCGCTGTCCGGAGAGATCGCCTGCATGGATGCGGTCGTCACGCGGCTGGAGACCGACCTAGGCCCGATGCGCGAGCGCGCGCGCGCCTGGGCGCTCGGGGATGTGCAGCAGCTGCGTCAGCTGCCGCACACGGACGAGCGCACCGCGTGCGTCGCCGCCGTCTCCACCTCCGACCGCGTGCGCGGCCTCATCCAGCGCGCGCAGGACGACTGGCTGCTGGTGGTCGAGGACAGCCTGGCGCGTAACCGCGGCACGCTCGCGCTGCAATCGATGGACCGGCTGCTCGGAGATAACGGCGCGTTAGCAGCTCTCAAGGCGCGCGGCTACGCGGTCGAGGGACCCTAGCTCAGCAACGCACAGGTCCAGGCGACGACGATCTGACCGAGCGCCACCACGCCCGCGAGCCACTGCGGCAGGCGATCGAGCAGCTGCCGCAGGCGCGGCTGCGCCGCCATGGCGCCGAGCAGTACTCCCGCAACGAACCCCGCGAGGTGTCCGACGAGATCCGTGCCCTCGCCCGAGGATCCGGTCCAGCCGAGCAGCACCACACCGGCGACCAGCGGCCCCCAGCGGCGCGCCCAGCGCTCGCGCACGTGCCAACGCTCGCGCCACGAGTAGGCTGACATGGCACCGAGCGCGGTGAACACGGCGGTGGAGGCGCCGACGGCGCTGTGCTCCGGCGGACCCGAGAGCCCTTCGGCGAGATTCGCGAGCGCGCCGCCGCTCACGGTCAGGAGCCATGCCAGGCCGGCGCCAAGGTGGCGCGCGGCGAGCCAGCCGAACCAGATCCCGGCGCCGAGATTGGCGACCAGGTGCGGCGCGTCCAGGTGCAGCGTGAGCGCGGTCCACGCGCGCCACCACTGTCCGGCCTGCACGCGCGCGCAGTCGAGTACGCCCAGGTCGAAAGCGTCGAGCCGCACCAGACCCGCGGAAATCGCCGACGCTACGCCGATGAGCGTCGCGGCATACAGGAGACATCCGACCCACGCGTGCGGATACAGGCGCGGCGGCGGGGGCTGGGGCGGGGGCGCGCGGTTCTCCGCTTCGTACTGCGCCAGCTGCCGGAGGGCATCGGCCGCATCGCGCGCATCCACCTGCAGCAGGAACTCCCCGTACCCCTGCACGACCACACCCGCGATGCCGACGGCCATCAGCACCAGCAGGCGCTCATCGCAGCGGCTGCGGCGAGGCGAGCGATACACCGTGACGGGAGGTTCGACGCTCATGGCGGCCGCAGGCGGTACCCGTGCTCTAAGGGCTCTGCCGGCGCAGGTGCGTGAGCGCGAACAGCTCGCGGACGACATTCCCGATGAGCTCGTAGAGTGCCCCGCTCGAGCGCCACAGCCCCAGCGCGCTCGGCAGGTACAGCTGGACGCCGCGGCCGTGCGGTGCCCACAGATCGGTCGGCGCCGGCACGACCTCGAGTCCCGCGCTGGCAAACTCCTGCACCGCGCGCCACTCGTGATCGCCGCTCGTGACCAGGATGATGTGCGTGACGCCATCCGCGCGCAGCAGCCGCGAGGAATCAGCCGCGTTCTGGAAGGTATCGCGCGACTGCCGGTCGACCCAGCGGGTGCCGATACCGAAGTTGCGCGCCAGGCTGGCGCGCATCGCCAGCGTCTCCGCCCCCGACCCGGAGACCAGCAGCGGCAGTCCCGTGCGCCGCGCGAGGAACGCGCCGTAGGTGATGCGCTCGAGCAGCTCCGAGCCGACCATCGGTCCGCCGTACTCGGGAGCGAATCCGCGCGCCGAATCGCCGCCGAGTATCACGATCGCCTGGGCGTTCGGCGGATGGCTCAGATCGAGCGGCGGGCAGCGCTGGGCGAGCCGGCTGAGCACGCTCGCAACCATCGGCGTCGCCAACAGCCACAGCGTCACCAGCGCAGCGCCCAGCAGCACCCAGCCGGTGCGCCGCGCGCGCGGCGTGCGCCGCCTCGACAGCCACACCCCGAACGCCGCCGCAAGCAGCGGGCCCGCGGGCGGCAGCAGCAGGGTCCGCAGGATCATCTTCAGGGTAATGAGCATCGACCTCGGCTCCGTTCTTCAGATCCGGATCGCCTGCCAGGCCCGCGAGCGCCAGCGCAGGAACAGTGTCGAGCCCAGCACCATCACGTAGATGAGCACCGCCACCCAGCCGCCGAAGGCTCCCCAGCCGAACTGCGGCAGGAAATGCACCCAGCCGGCGCCCGGCGCGAAGGTGAGGGAGTGCGCCAGCGGCACGAACAGCAGCAACGACACCACCAGCACCAGCGCCGCCGGGACCCTGACATCGCCCGCGCCGCGCAGGCACAAGCTGCTGCCGAGATTCAGGCCGTCGAAGAACTGGTAGCCCGCCGCCAGCCACAGCAGCTGCACGCCGAGCGTGGCCGCGGCGGTCGCATCCGCATCGTGAGCACCGGTGAAGAACGGCAGGATCCAGCGTCCCCCGAGCGCAATGAGCACGCCGATGCCGCCCATGTAGAGCGCCGCCAGTACGATGACGCGGTTGCCGACCCGCTGCGCCCAGTCGAGCGCGCCGGCGCCGATCGACTGGCCGACGAGCGTCGTGCCGGCGGAAGCGATGCCGAAACCGGGCATGTAGGCGAGCGAGGTGAGGATCACCACCATCTGCGTCGCGGCGCCGCCGGCGGTGCCGAGCCGGGTCTGCATCATCTGGAAGATCGCAAACCCCAGCAGGTCGGCAGCCGGCGACAGGCCCATCGGCACGCCGAGGCGCAGCTGCGCGAGCAGCCGCCGAGCGTTCGGCCGCCAGGTGAGGTGCGAGCCGTAACGCCGCCGGTAATAGGGTTCGAGAAAGATGCTGAGCGCGAACCCGAGTCCCAGGAGTTGCGCGGCGTTGGTCGCCCACGCGGACCCGGCGATGCCCCAGCCGAGCCTGAAGATGAACAGCTGGTTGAGCAGCGCGTTGGTGACCGTGGTCACGAGGGTAATCGCGAGCGTCATGCGCGGCCGGCCGATGCCGTTGAAAAAGCCGAGCATCGCCCACACCGCGGCCGCGACACACGCGCCGCCGACGCGCGGGAACCAGAAGGCCGCCGCGAGCTGCTCGATGCCGGGATCGAAGCCGAAGGGCGCGAGAATCAGGTGCCGCGCGGCTCCGAGCAGCACGAACAGCGGCGCGGCGCACGCCATCGCGTACAGCGCGGTCCACACCGCCGCGCTGGCGCGGCGGTAACGCCGCGCGCCGAAGCTTTGCGCCACCAGTGTCTGCACCGCGGTGCCGGCGCCGCCGAGCACCAGCACCACCACGATCACCAGCCACTGCACCGCGCCCACCGCCGCGAGCGCCTTGGTGGAGATGCGCCCCATGAACCACATGTCGGTGAGGTTCAGCACGATCTGCACCGCGCTGTTGGCCATCAACGGCAGGGCCAGCGCCAGCACCGCACGCTGGTCGACGTGCGAACGGCCGGCGGAGTCGAAGCGCTGCGCCGGCAGGCTGTGGGCGATGCTGGGCGAGTTGGTCCGGAAATCCATGGCAACATCCGCGGGGATCGTTCATTCTCGCACACATGGCAACACGCAAGAGCGGCGCGCCGCGAGCCGCGCGCAGCGCGGCCCGGCGGCGCGGGCGCCTCGCCCCGGGGCGCAGCGCGCGCGGCCTCGACGCCGCGGAGATGGCAACACCGCTCGACAGCCCGGCGGTTGCCGCGCTCGTGGCGCTGGTGCGCGAAGCCGGAGGAGCCGCGATCGGCGCCTACCGCGAGCCTCTTGGCGGGCGCACGCTGCTGCTCGCCAGCCTGCCGCTCGCGGCCGTGCAACCGACACCGTTCCAGCGCGACCTGTCGCCGACGCACACCAAACGCCTGGCCGCGAAGATCGACGAGACGCAGGCGTTCCTCGATCCGCTGATCGTGGTGCGCGGCGAGGACGGACGGCTGTGGACGCCCAACGGCCGGCATCGGCTTGCGGCCGCCAAGGTGCTGGGACTGAAGCAGATCACCGCGCTGATCTCCCCCGACGAGTCGCTCGCCTACCGGATACTCGCGCTCAACACCGAGAAGGCCCACAACCTCAAGGACCGGAGCCTCGAGGTCATCCGCATGGCGCGCAATCTCGCCAGGACCCGCGGCCGGGAGCCGGAAGCCGGCTTCACCGCCGAGTTCGAGGCGCCCGAGCTCCTCACGCTCGGCATCGTCTACGAGAGCGCACCGCGCTTTGCCGGCGGGGCCTACAGCCCGTTCCTGAAGAAAGTCGACCGCTTCAGCGAACGCACGCTGGCCGCGAGCCTGAAGGAGCGCGGCGGCTACGCGGCGCGGCTGCTGGACATCGACACACGCGTCAAGAGCATCATCGCCACGCTGCAGACGCGCGGCTTTCGTTCGCCGTACCTGCGCAACTATGTGGTGGCGCGCATCAACCCGGTGCGCTTCCACAAGGCAAAGCGCGGCGACGCGCGCGCGCCGATGCCGCTCGCGCAGGCGCTGACCCGCATGGCGGCGGCGGCGCGCACCTTCAACGTCGGCTCGGTCTCCAACTCCGAGCTCGCGTGGGTGGCGGTCGGCGCGGGCGGTGGCGACTGAGGCGGATGCCGGACGCGGCGCGCGCCGCGCGGGCGCGCGCCGAGCGACTGCGCGGCGTGCGCGGTGCTTGACGGCGGCGCGCGCGCTGTGTGTACTCCGACGGCGGGTGGCGGCTGGCCTTTGTACCGCAAAGTCAGGAGGGGATCACGATCGTGGCAGCGGGCAAGCAGCTCTTCAGGCGTGTGGCGCTGCCCGCATGCATCGCGTGGGCGCTGAGCGCTACGGCGCTCGCGGACGGCCTGTCGGGCTATCTGCCGCTCAACCTCGAGCCGGAGATGGAGCGTCAGATCGAGCGGGTGCTGATCCTCGCCGATGAGCCGATCCTCAAGCGGCCGTTTCCAGTGGCGCTGGTGCGGGCGGCACTGCCGGAGGCCTGCAAAGTGGACGCGCCGCTGTGCAAGCGGGTGGAGCGCTACCTCGAACGCTATGAGAAGTCCTACGGCCTGACGCACGCGAGCGCGACCGGCTCGCTCCACAGCGGCGCGGACGTGGTGCTCGCCAATCAGCACGGACTCACCAATGACAGCGGCTGGGAAGCGTCCGCGCAGGGCTATATTCAGCCGAGCGACTACCTGCTGGTGAGCGCGGGAGGCATCGGCTACGCCGGGCGCACCGTGCCCACCGGCTCGATGCTGAGCTTCGGCAACAGCTGGGCGCAGCTCGACGTCGGCTGGCGCGACCACTGGCTGTCACCCATGACCGACACCGGCAGCATGCTGATGAGCACCGAGGCTCCCACCATGCTGTCGGCGACGCTGTCGAACTGGGAGCCGATGACGCGGCTCGGCATCCAGTACGAGTTGTTCCTCGGACGGTTGACACAGACCGGCAGCAACGTCGGCCAGAGCCTCCCCGGCAACAACATCGACTACCAGGGCGTGACCAGCCGCGGCAATCCGCGCTTGCTCGGCATGCAGCTGTCGCTCGAGCCGTTCCCCGGCTGGTCGGTCGGCGTCAACCGCCTGCTCGAGTACGGCGGCGGCAGCGGCCTGCCGGACTCGGCAAACTTCCTGCTGCATGATTTCTTCAAGCCGAGCGGTCTGTCGCAGACACAGGGCAACCAGCAAGCCTCCTACGTGAGCCGCTTCCTGTTCCCCGGCCGGACGCCGTTCGCGGTCTACTTCCAGTACGCCGGCGAGGACAACTCCGACGGCGGCAGCTACCTGCTCGGCAATGCGGCGCTCTCGGCCGGCATCGACTTTCCGCGCCTGTGGCGCCGCTTCGACCTGACCTACGAGATCTCGGAGTGGCAGAACATCTGGTACGTGCACAACATCTTCCTCGACGGCATGACCAGCTACGGCCTGGTGCTCGGCAACTGGGGCGCCGATCAGCGCAACTTCGGCGACGGCGTCGGCGCCCGCGGGCAGATGCTGCGCATCGGCTGGGAACCGCCGTTCGGCGGATACCTGGAGCTGCGCCTCCACAGCCTCGTCAACCAGAGCTACTACGGCGGCGATATCCGCCAGTATTTTGTCGGCGAGCCGCTGCCGTACCCGTACTTCCACTACTACGACATCGGCCTCACCTACTCGCACCCGTGGAAAGGACTGACCGTGGGCGGCGAGGCGCTCGTCGGACGCGACGTTTACGGACAATCATTCACACGGCTGTCGGGATTCCTGCGCTACGGCGGCCCGGAGCACTCCCAGGCCGACAGCGGCGAGGGCGACGGCACGGAAACGCCCTACGGCGGCCTGCCGGGCCAGCGCAATTCGGAGCTGTTCGTCGATGCCGGCGTAAACGTCAACAAGGTGCGCGAGGATCTGGCGAGCAATCTGCCGATCACCACGACGGCGACCGGCTTCGGCCCGCACTTCGGCCTGGGCGCGCGCCGCGCGGTCTCCGACAACAACGACCTCGGCGTGCGGCTCGAGCTCGACGAGATCCAGGGCCACTCGCTCATCGGTGTGCGTGCGGTCGATTGGCGCTACCGCTTCAATACGGTCGCGTTCGGCATGTTCATCGGGGTGGACCGCTACGACCTCGCCACCCCCGCGTACTCCCTCTACGGCGGCGCCGGCCTGCTGTTCCACGATTTCCTCGGCTCGTGGCTGCCAGGCTGGGACTTGGGGCTCGATGCCCGCTACGGCCAGAACATCGCGCGCGATCACGTCCTGCCGACCGACCCCACCGGCTACCGGCCGGACAGCTTCTACAAGATCCCGAGCGCCGTCCTGTACCTGTCGCGGGGCTTCTGAGGTCGCGCCGGACTGCGACGCCCGCGAAGGCGCACGCGGCCGCGGGCCGCCCGGGCGTCAGGGCTCGAGCTGCAGGATCTGCGCCTCGCCACCCTGAAACACCACGCTGTCGCCTGTCGCGCGGCCGAGGAGCGCCTGCCCGAGCGGCGCCGCCCAGCTCAGCAGACCGCGTGCGGCGTCCGCCTCGTCCTCGCCCACCAGGCGGAAGGTATGCTCGGCGCCGCTTGCGCTGCGCAGCGTGACTTTAACGCCGAAGCGCACGCGGTCGGGCGCCTCGACCTTCGGCACCACCCGCGCGCTGGCGCGCCGTGCCGTCCAGTAACGCAGGTCGCGCTCGACGCGCGCACGCAGCGCGCTGTCGTCAGCGGCGCGCGCCGCCTGCCGCTCGCTCTCGAGCGCGCGGATCTGCGCCTCGATCGCCTCCAGTCCCCGCGCCGTCACCAGGTTCGGATGAGCGCTGATGGCGCGCTCGGGCAGCGGCGCCGGATCGTCGGACTCGCGGGTGAACGCCCGACTCATTGAGCAACCTCTCTCGTGCCCGTCTCAGGCGCGGGTGACGAGGCACACATTGCCGTTCATACTCGCCGCGCCAACGATCGTGCCGGGATGGTATACGAAGTGAACGGCGTCACGAGCGCATTCCTGCTGACCTTCGCGGGACTGTTCCCCATAGTCAACCCGCTCGAGGCGGCGCCGTTCTTCCTCGGTCTCACCGCGGAGCTCACCGCCCAGGAGCGTCAGGTGCTCGCGCGCAAGGCGGCCGTGAACGGCTTTGCGCTGCTGCTCGGCTCGATGGCGCTCGGACCGTATCTGCTCGAGTTCTTCGGCATCGAGCTGCCCGTGATGCGCATCGCCGGCGGACTCGTCGTGACGGCGCTCGGCTGGAAGCTCCTGACCCAGGAGCAGTGGTCGGATCACGCGGGTTCGGCCGGGCTGGAGGGAGCGCCGGGGAAAAAAGTCGGCAGCTTCTACCCGCTCACCATGCCGCTCACGGTGGGACCGGGCTCGATGTCGGTGGCCATCACCATCGGCAGCCGCAAGCCCGCCGGCCTGCCGCCGCTGTCGCAGCTGGCGCAGCACGCCACCGGTGCGGTGCTCGGGCTGGTGGCCATCGCGCTCACCATCTACCTCGCGTATCGCTTCGCCGAGACCATCGGGCGGCTGCTCGGCGCCACCGGTCTCGAGGTGCTGGTGCGCCTGTCAGCGTTCATCCTCATGTGTATCGGCATCGAGATCGTCTGGAGCGGCTACAGCGCGCTGATCGCGCCTCACTGAGCCGCGCCGGCGAGCAGCGCCAGCACCGCGGCGCGCGCGCTTGGCGAGTGCACGGGCAATGCCAGCACATCGCCGGGGCGCGCCCATTCGAGCGCGTGGTGTACGGCCGCGAGCTCGCTCGCGCACTGCGGCAACGCGCTGTCGGAGAATCCGGCGCGCACCAGCGCCGCGTGAATGATGCGCGGGATCTCGCCCGGCTCGCGGCCGCGCAGCTGCGCCTCGTTCTCCTTGACGACGATCAGTGCCGGACGGAATTCCGCGGCCACGCGCGCCAGCGCCTCGATCTGCGCGTCCTGGCGGTTGCCGGCGTGCCCGAGCAGAAGTCCCAGGCGCCCGACGCCGCCGCGCAGATGCTCCGCGACCGTAAGCAGCCCGCGCAGCCCCTCGGGATTGTGCGCGTAGTCGACCAGCACGCACACGCCGTCGACCGTGAAGCGCATCATCCGCCCGGGATTGTCGCCGGGCGTCGCGCCGAAGCGCGCGAACACCGCCGCGATGATCCGCGGCGGCACACCGAGGCCGGCGGCGGCCAGCGCCGCGCCAGCCAGATTCGCGATGTTGTAGGCGGCGCTCCCCTCGACGCTGAGCGGCATGGAGGCGCTCGCGCCGAGGTCGTGCTCGATCCCGCCGTGATTGAGGATCAGCCGGCCGCGGCGCACGCCGCAGGTCGAGCCGCCCGCGGCACGGTACTCCCACAGACGCGGGTGATCAGCGTCGAGGGCGAACCACCCGAGCCGCGGGCAGTGGCCGAAGCGCTGCGCGAGGTGCGCCGCGCCCGCCGCGAGCGCCGCATCGTCGGCGTTGAGCACCAGCAGCCCCGCCGGGGGCAGCACCCCCGCCACCGTCAGCTTCACCGCGGTGAGGCCCGCGAGATCGTCGATGCCGTACTCGCCGAAGTGATCGGCGCTCACGTTGGTGATCACTGCGACCTGGGCCCGGGATACCGCGATACCGCGGCGCAGGATACCGCCGCGTGCCGTCTCGAGGACCGCGCAGCACGCGCGGCGCTCGCGCATGACGCGCCGCGCACCGTCGGGACCGGAGTAGTCGCCGCCGGCCAGCAGCTCGCCGTCGAGAAACACCCCGTCGCTGCAGCTGTAGGCAGCAGGCCAGCCGTGCTCGCGCGCGCACGCCGCCACCAGCCGCACCGTGGTGGTCTTGCCGTTCGATCCGGTGACCAGCGCGGTCGGGATACCGCCGAGCTCGCCCCACGGCACCGCCGCCGCCTGCGGCAGCGCGCCGAGCTGGTAGTCGCGGCCGCGCGCGCCGGCGCCCAGCGTGAGTTGGCTGTCATCGAGCACGTGCGGTAGCGCACGCGCATCGGCTCGATCCACGAGCGCGAGCAGCTGCGGGCGCGCCGCAGCAACGGCCAGATGCGCGAAGCGCGCCAGCGCCGCCGATTCCTCCAGCGCCGGGCGGACGACCGTGTGCGGGTCCGCCGCTTCTTCGAGCGCGGCCGCAGCGAGCGCCGCCTCGAGGCCGGCCCAGGCCTGCGGATCGCGCGCGTAGAGCGCGGCACACAGCGCCCACTCGTTGACCTCGGTCGCCACCAGCAGCTGATCGAGGGGCGCGGCCAGCGCGAGCGATGCCCCGCGCGCGTGCGGCCGGGCGACCACTCCCGGCATACGCCAGTCGAGCGCGGCGCGCATCCGCTCCACGCGGGTGCGCCACGCCTCCAGCAGCTCCGTGTCGGGATCGACGCCGGCCAGCTCGAGCACTGCCCCGGGGGAGGCAAAGAACAGGTTGGCGCCGGTGAGACGCCGCGAGGCGTCGAACGGCAGTGCGGTCATGGCTCAGTCTTCGGCGTCGGGGGCGAAGCGCACGCCGCGCTCGTCGCGGATCAGGCCCTCGAGGCTGAGCGCCGGCGCCGGCGCCTCCGGCGGCTGGCCCGCCTGGCCGGCGCCGTCCGCCGGCGCCGCCGCGGCGAGCTGACCGTTACCGCCACCGCGCGCCGCGCCGTACGCAGGGGCCGCGGCGGTCGGCCGGGATTCGCCGACGCGTGCCGCAGCGCCCTGGGGCTTGAACTTCGTGATCTGCTTCCATGAACGCACCAGCGCGTCGGCGAAGATCAGGATGAGATCGCCCTGACGCCCCATGTTGAGCGCCGCGTCGATCGCCTGCTGTTCGTCGGGGATGACGCTGATCGCATCCTCGGGAACCCCGGCCTCGCGCAGCGCCGCTGCCTGGATGCGCGGCACCTCGTCCGGCCCGCGCTCGCGCAGCGCGTCGTCGCGGCGGCAGATGTAATGATCGAAGCTGCCCGCGGCCGCGCGCGCAATCGCCACCAGGTCCTCGTCGCGCCGGTCGCCCGGACCGGCGAGCACCACGATGCGGCGGCCGGTGACGTCGAGCCGCCGGGCGAGCTCGCTCATGACGCCCACCGCGTGCGCGTTGTGCCCGTAGTCGAACAGCACCTTGAACGGATGCTCGCTGAAGATGTTCATGCGGCCCGGCGCCTGGAAGAACGTCGTGTCGAAGGTGCGCAGGCCCTGGCGGATCGCGTCCAACTTCATCCCCAGCGAGAAGGCCAGCGCCGCGGCGAACATCGCGTTCTGCACGTTGTGGGTGGCGCGCCCCTCGAGGGTCGCGGGGATCAGGTGGGTCCACAGGAGCGGGATGTGGCCGCCGCGGTCGTAGAGCGTGATCATCTGGCCGTTGACGCCCGCCTCCAGCGCGCAGGCGCGCGCGCCGGCGCGGATATGCTCGCGCACCAGCGCGTGCTGCGGGTTCATGGTCACGTAGCAGATGTGCTTCGCCTCGGTGTAGCCGGACATCCTCATGACCAGCGGATCGTCCGCGTTCAGCACCGCGCAGTCGCTCGCCACTTCGACGACGATGCGCTTCACCTCGGCGAGCTGCTCGAGCGTGTCGATGCCCTTGAGCCCCAGGTGGTCGGGCTGCACGTTGAGAACGGCGCCGACGTCGACCTCCTTGACGCCCATACCGGCGCGCAGCAGCCCGCCGCGCGCCGTCTCGAGCACCGCGATGTCGATCTGCGGATCGGCGAGCACCATGCGCGCCGACACCGGACCGGTCATGTCGCCGGCTACGGTGCGCTGCCCGTCGATGTACACCCCGTCGGTGGTGGTGACTCCGGGAGTGAAGCCGGCCATCTTGGCGATGTGCGCCAGCATGCGCGCGGTCGTGGTCTTGCCATTGGTGCCGGTGATCGCGGCGATCGGCACGCGCGCGGGTGAGCCCGGCGGGAACAGCATGTCGATCACCGGCGCGGCCACGTCGCGCGGCGTGCCCTCGCTCGGCGCCACGTGCATGCGGAAGCCGGGAGCGGCGTTCACTTCGCAGATGCCGCCGCCGATCTGGCGGTAGCTCTCGCTGATGTTCTTCGAGAGAAAGTCCACGCCGCCGACGTCGAGGCCGATGGCGCGCACCGCGCGCTCGGCCATCTCGCGGTTGTCGGGATGGATGATGTCGGTGACATCGGTGGCGGTGCCGCCGGTTGACAGGTTGGCGGTCGAACGCAGCGGCACCGCCGTCCCGCTGGCGGGCACGGAAGCGACCGTGAGCCCGGCGCGCTCCAGCATCTTGTGCGCCTGCGCATCGAGCTCGAGCCGGGTCAGGACCTTCTCGTGGCCGACGCCGCGGCGCGGGTCCTGGTTGACGATATCGACGAGCTGCTCGACCGTGTGCTCACCGTCGGCGACCACGTGCCCCGGAGTGCGGCGCGTCGCCGCCACCAGCGCGCCGTTCACCACCAGCAGGCGGTGGTCATCGCCCTCGAGGAACGTCTCGACGATCACCGCACGCGAGTGCTCGCGCGCCACGTTGAAGCCCTGCTCCACTTCCTCGTCGGTAGTGAGGCGGATGGAGATGCCGCGGCCATGATTGCCGTTGTAGGGCTTGGTGACCAGCGGGAAGCCCATGCGCCGCGCGGCGCGCAGCGCCTCGGCGGCGCTGTGCACCAGCTCCTGCCTGGGCACCGGCAGCCCCAGACCCGCGAGAATCTTGTTGGTTTCCTCCTTGTCGCTGGCGAGCTCCACGGCGATGTGCGGGGTGTGACCGGTGACGGTCGCCTGGATGCGCTGCTGGTACCTGCCGTGACCGAGCTGCACCAGCGACTGCTCGTTCAGGCGCAGCCATGGGATGCCGCGCGCTTCGGCGGCGCGCACCAGTGCGGCGGTCGAGGGTCCGAGGGCGCGGCGCTGCGCGAAGCGGATGAACTGGTCACGAGCCTCAGGCCAGGCCCACCCCGCCGGCACGATGTCGGCCGGCCGCAGCTCCGCCGGCAGCAGCGAGGACAGCAGGCGCAGCCCGAGCTCGCCGGCCGCAACGCCTTCGTCGCGTTGCGCGTACTCGTAGATGACGGTGTAGCGTCCGGCGGGACCGGCGCTGCGCGTCTTGCCGAAGGTCACCGCCTCACCGGCGATATTCTGCAGCTCGATGGCCACGTGCTCGAGCACGTGGCCGAGCCAGGTGCCGTCGCCTTCGCGCATGCGGCGGAAAAAGCCGCCGGGCTCACGATACGAGCAGCCGTGTTCGGCGAGCCCCGGGAGCGCTGCGGCGAGCGCGTCGACGAAGCCGCTGCCGAGCCGCCCGGTGGGCCACGCCTCGAGGGAGCCTAGATCCAGCTCCAGGCGGATAACAGGGAAGCGCGCGTACAGCGACGGGCCGACGTAGACGGAACGATCGAGGATGCGCATGGGTGTTGCTCGAGTCGGTCGTAATAGTTATTCAAGGCAACTTGCCGCGCGTGGCCGGACGACCCGGTGTCGATCATTCCTTCGACCGCTTCAGGGCCCCCGCAGCCGCGATATGCGTGTGCAGGTTGAAGGTGGCGCCGGCGGTGAGCACGTGCAGCCGCAGTCCCAGCATGCACACCGGCTGGCCGTCATCGACGCTGTCGATGGAGGAGTAGCTGACCTCGGTGCCGTCGACGATCGTGACCCCCCCGCTGCCTTCGACTTCGACCGTCTCGTCCGGACCGATGAACGCCGCGGTGTCCTCGTCGAGACCGATGCCGACCGCGAACGGGTTGTACGCCAGCGCGGTGAGCAGTCGGCCGATGCGGTCGCGCTGCCGGAAATGCTGGTCGATGATGAAGCGATTGGTGAGCCCCAGACCCGGCGCGAGGCGCACGCTGCCGGCGATCACGGCCGAGCCCTCATCGCCCGCGGCGATCATGTGCTCGGAGAGGATGCTGGCGCCGGCGCTGGTACCGCCGACCGTGACGCCGCGGGCATTGGCCGTGCGGATCAGCTTTGCGACCGGCGTGCCGCCAAGGAGCGTCGTCAGGCGCAGCTGATTGCCGCCGGTGAAGAAGATGCCGCTGGCCTCCTCGAGGCGTCGCAGGCGCCCCGCTTCCTGGCTGTCGCGGCGCGTGTCGAAGTCCATGACGGTCACGCGGCGCGCGCCGATGTCGCTGAACACCTGCTCGTAGCGCGGACCGGTCTCGTGCACGCGGCTGGCCGTCGGAATGACAACGATGTCGGACCTGGCGCCCCCCGAGGCCCGCACGAAGCGCTCGAGGATGCGGCGGTCGTTCTCCTTATTCTCCGCACCGCCGATGGCAATGATCCAGCCGCGCTTGCGGCCCGCGGGAACTCTGCTGGGCATGCGGTGCCGACTCCTTATATAGCTGCTGTGGCGCGAAGGTACCATGGCGGCCAAAGGTGCGGGAGGGCCGGGCTAAGGGGCTCGGGGGCAAGCCCGGCGGGGCGCGGCGCGGGTGTTCACTGTCAGTTCACCATGCGGCAAACATCATATGCAGCAAGGGGTCGCGCGCGGCATCCGTCACTCACATTTCCTTGCAATCCCACCCGGCCGGTACGACACTCTCGCGCGCCAGGCTCCCCGTCGGGTCGGGCCACACTACCATCACCGATGAGGTCTTTAATATGTTTGGAAAACTGATCCTGAGCTCGGCGGCGCTGGCGCTGGTCGCCTCCGCCGCAATCGCCCAAGCGCCGCCGGTCGAGAATGTCGGCAAGCGCCATCCGAATATCGAGGCCGCACAGCGGCTGACGCGCCAGGCCTGGGAGAAGATCAGCGCCGCCCAGCAGGCGAACGAGTTCGACATGCAGGGGCACGCGCAGAAGGCCAAGGACCTGCTCGATGAGGCCAGCCGCGAGATGAAGGCCGCAGCCGAAGCAGCCAACAAACACTGAAGCGTTGAGTGAGCGCGCGCCCTTTCGGGGCGCGCAACCCTGGCTGGGCCCGGCGCACTGCGGGCCCGTTCATTTCATGTGGCGCCGCTGTCGAGGCGTGAAGGTGCCGCCTGGGCCGCCCGCGCCGACAACACCCCGGCGATCCGCCCGACCCTTACGAGCAACGTTTCGACGCCACCGCGCCCCAGCAGGTACAGCTGCATCGATCGGCCCGTGCCTTGGGCTCCGGGCTGCTGCATCGCGAGCTCCTGAATGGAGAAGCCCTGGGCGGTGCACAGCTGCATCACGGCCTCGCAGGCGTCCGTGCCGGGTTGGTACTGCACTTGCAGCCACACCCCCTCCGGGTGGATACGGCGAGTGACCGACGCGCCGCCGAGGACCACCAGAAAGTGTGCCGCCGTAACCGCCACCGCAAGCAGCGGCAGGCCCGCGCCGCAGGCCATGCCGACCGCCGCCGTCAGCCAGATGGTGGCTGCGGTGGTCAGCCCGCGCACCACGTCGCGCTGCACGAAGATCAGCCCGCCGCCGATGAAGCCGATGCCGGAGATGACCTGCGCGGCGACCCGCGACGGATCGAGCACGATCAGGTACTTCGCGAGTATGTCGGTGAAGCCGTACTTGGAGATCAGGAGGATCAGCGCCGAGGCCACGCCCACCAGAGCGTGAGTTCGTAGTCCGGCGCTCTTGAGCTTGAACTCGCGCTCGAGGCCGATGATCGCGGACAACAGCAGGGCAAGCCCCAGCTCCGAGAGCTGTAACAGCGTCTGGCCCTCGGGCTCGGCAGACAGGAACTGCGACAGGTGCATGGCTCACCCCCGTTTCAGGATGGCAAGATATTACGGCATGAACCTGCGTTCCCTGCTGATCATCGTGCTGGCGGTCGCCGGGACGGCGAACGGCTGGCAGCTGTGGGAGCGCCGGCCGGTGCACCCGGCGGACGGAATCCTGGCGCCGGATGACCCCGTGCAGACCGACCTCACGAGCGCGGATCGCATTCAGCTGGGACGCTGGACGCTCACTGCCCGGGCCCGCTACGACATCACCGCGCGCATCCTCGGCCGCGAAGACTACCATTTCGATGCGCTCGCCGATCTGATCCCGGAGGACCTGGCGCTCGGCTGGGGCCCGATGTCGGATAACCGCACACTCGCCGCTTTCGATATCTCACAGGCGGTGCGCTTCTACAGCTGGCAACCGCACGGCGCGCTGCCCATCCCGCGCGAGGACGTGATCGACCACAGCGCCAACACCCACGTCATCCCGGCGGGCCCGGTGGCACGCGCCGCGCTCGCGCGACTGCGTGTCGGGGAGGTGGTGCATCTCACCGGACTGCTGGTCGACGGCCGGCGGGATGATGGCGCAACCTTTCATACCTCGCTCACCCGAACTGACACCGGGCCGGGCGCCTGCGAGGTGATGCTGGTGGAAAACGTCGGGGTCGAGTAACGCAACACGCGGCTTGACCCGCTGGCCGGCTTGCGATCTATTGAACCCATGAGACCCCGTCGGCGCGAGTCGCCACGCGCAGGCGCCGCCGGACACGAAGCGCGCTCGATTCGCTACCGCAACCTGGTCAATCCGTTCGAGCCGGTACGCCTGTTCTCGGACGACGAGATCGAAAGCCTGCATGACGCCGCGCTCGGGCTCCTCGAGCGCCAGGGAATGCGCGTGCTCTCCCCGCGCGGCCGCGCGGCGCTCGCCGCGGCGGGAGCTGCGGTGGATGAGTCGAGCCAGCTGGTGCGGCTCGAGCCGGGCCTGGTAAACCAGGCGCTCGCGAGCGTGCCCGCCGAGACCAACCTGGTGGCACGCAGCCCGCAGCGCACCTGCCGGGTGGGCGGGCGCCATGTGATCTTCGCGCCGGTCGCGGGGCCGCCGAGCGTCAGCGACCTGCAGCGCGGCAAGCGCACCGGCTCGATCGCGGACTTCCGCGATCTCGTGAAGCTGTCGCAGGCCTTCGACGTCATCCACGTGCTCGGCCAGATGACCGAGCCGCAGGACGTGCCGGTGGAGGTGCGGCACCTGGAGACCTCGCTGGCGCAACTCACCCTCGGCGACAAGGCGCCGTATTTCTACTGCCGCGGCGACGGCCAGCTCGCCGACTGTTTTGCGATGCTGCGCATCGCCCAAGGCATCGACGAGGCGACGTTTCGCGCCGAGCCGCGCTGCTACAGCATCTGCAACACCAACTCGCCGCTGCAGCTCGACCTGCCGATGACCGACGGCATCATGGAATTCGCCCGCCACGGCCAGCTGATGATCGTCACGCCGTTCACGCTCGCCGGCGCCATGGCGCCGATCACCATTCCTGGTGCGCTGACGCTCGCGCACGCCGAGGCGCTGTTCGGCATCACTCTCTCGCAGATCGTGTGCCCCGGGGCGCCGGTGATGTACGGCAGTTTCACCTCCAACGTGGACATGAAGTCCGGCTCTCCGGCTTTCGGCACGCCCGAGTACACCAAGGCCGCCTTCGGCGCCGGCCAGCTGGCGCGGCGCATCGGCGTGCCGTGGCGCTGCTCGAGCGCGACCGCCGCCAACGCGCCGGATGCGCAGTCCGTGTACGAATCGCAGATGAGCCTGTGGGGCGCGCTGCTCGGCGGCTGTCACTTCATCCTGCACGCCGCCGGCTGGCTCGAAGGCGGGCTGACGGCCTGTTACGAGAAATTCATCCTCGACGTCGAGATGCTGCAGATGTTCGCCGAGCTCTTCCAGCCGGTGCGCACCTCCGCGGACGAAATCGGCGTCGAAGCGGTCGCGGAGGTGGGCCCGGGCGGCCACTTCTTCGCGGCTGCGCACACCATGCAACGCTACCGCGACGCGTTCTACAGTCCGCTGGTGTCCGACTGGCGCAACTTCGGCGCCTGGAAGGATGACGGCGCCCGCACCGCCACCGAGCGCGCCGGCGCCATTGCCCACAGCACGCTGGCCGCCTTCCGGCCGCCGCCGCTCGATCCGGGCGTGCACGAGGAGCTCGCCGCCTTCGTCGCACGCCGCCGCGAAGCCGGCGGCGCGCCACCGGTCTCGTAGCGCGCGCCGCCGGCCGGATTCGGGCCGCGCTTTGATTCGCCGCCACTTCCCCTCTAGGATGCTGGACTCGTTTCCAGGACGCTCCGCCCGAATAACAAAGGAACTGCCATGACCCGATTTCGTCTCCGGCCTTTCCTCGCAGGCCTCGTGCTGTTCGCCTCCTGTGCCGCGCTGCCGGCCCGCTCCGATGAGCAGGCCCCGTCCGACCGCAAGCCCGAAGCGGGTGCGGAGAAAGCGGGCCCCCATGCGTTCGAGCCTTTCAAGGTCGAAGCGGTAACGAGCAACAGCAGCGTGACGATCGGGGGACAGAAGATCGACTACCAGGCGGTCGCCGGCACGCTCATCGTGCACCCCAAGGGCTGGGACGATGTGCCGCAGCCGCCGCCGGAGAAGGGTCCGGGGCCGGGCGGTCCCGAGGCCGGGGGTGAGGAGCACAACCCGACCGCCGAGGCCTCGATGTTCTATGTCGCCTACTTCAAGACCGGCGCCAAGGGCCCGCGACCGGTGACCTTCTTCTATAACGGCGGTCCCGGGTCCGCGACGATCTGGCTGCACATGGGCGCCTTCGGGCCGCGTCGCGTCGTCACCTCGAGTGACGCGCACACTCCACCCGCGCCCTACATGCTGGTCAACAACGGCTCGAGCCTGCTGGACGCCACCGATATGGTGTTCATCGATGCCCCGGGCACCGGATTCAGCCGCATCGCCGGCAAGGACAAGGAGAAGGCGTTCTTCGGTGTCGACCCGGACGCATATGCCTTCAGCGAGTTCATCAACCAGTTTCTCAGCAAGTACGGCCGCTGGAACTCGCCCAAGTACCTGTTCGGCGAAAGCTACGGCACGCCGCGCTCGGCGGTGGTCGCCAACCAGCTGGCGAGTGAGCGCTCGATCGACCTGAACGGCGTCATCCTGCTTTCGCAGATCCTGAACTTCGACCTGAGTCCCGACCGTCCGACCAACAACCCCGGAATCGACCTGCCGTACGAGACCTCGCTCCCCACCTATGCGGCCACTGCCTGGTTCCACAAGAAGCTGCCAGGTTCGCACCCCGATCTCGAGGCGCTGCTCACCGAGGTCGAACAGTTCGCCGTGGGCGACTACGCGCGCGCGCTCGCCGCCGGATCCTCCCTCAGCACCAGCGACCGAGCCGCGATCGCCGGAAAGCTGCATGAGTACACCGGCCTGCCGCTGGAGTACATCCTCAGGGCCGACCTGCGCATCGACGGCGGAGAGTTCCGCCAGACGCTTCAGGGCGACACCGAGACCACCACCGGGCGACTCGACACCCGCTTCTCCGGGCCGGACATCGACCCGCTGAGTCAGCGTGCCGACTACGATCCGCAGTCAACCGCACTCGGCTCCGCCTACGTCGCCGCGTTCAACGAGTACGCGCGCAAGGATCTCAAGTACGGTGACGGCCAGGTCTACCGGCCCAGCATCCAGACGTTCCGCACCTGGAACTTCGCGCACCAGGAGCCCGGACAGGAAGGGCCGCCATTCTCGGCCCGCCAGGCCACCAACGTCATGCCGGACCTCGCCAGCGCCATGAAGCGCAACCCGAACCTCAAGGTGCAGCTGAACGCGGGCTACTTCGACCTGGCGACGCCGTTCTACCAGGGCATCTACGAGATGCAGCACCTGCCCATCCCGCAGAGCCTGGTATCGAACATCGAGTTCCGCTTCTACGAGTCGGGCCACATGGTGTACGCTAAGGAATCGTCGCTGAAGCAGCTGCACGACAACGTGGCGGATTTCATCCGCCGCACCAGCAATACCGGCGGGTGAGGCCGGCCGCGAGTTGCGGCACGGCTGAGGGCCGATGAAGAGAGTGTGGCGCATCGCCGGCTGGACCGGCCTGGCGCTGCTGGTGCTGGCCGGTTACGCCGCCTACCGCACGGTATGGGGCAAGCCGTTCAGCATCAACGTGCTGGCGAACCGGCAGGCGCTCGAGTACCTGAGCCGCAACCCGGAGACCTTCACCGCCGTCGGCATCATGGACGGATCGATATTCGATCATCACTCCGACAAGCTGGCTCCCTACACCGTCGCGCAGCGCGACGCCGACTACGCGCAGTTCGCGAAATTCCTCAAGGAGGTGCGTGAATTCGACCGCAGCCGGCTCGACCGCCAGGACCAGATCACTTACGACGTGCTCGTCGACCAGTACCAGACGGCGCTGTCGTTCCAGCGCTTCGACTGGCTGGCTCCCGACGGACTCTACGCGATCAATCCCATGTTCGGGATGGAGACGCAGCTCCCGGCCTTCATGGAGACCACTCACGTCATCTCCAACGACAAGACCGCGCGCAACTACGTGGCGCGGCTCGAGGCGATGGGAGTGAAGCTCGATCAGGCCACGGCCGAGATGCAGCGCCAGGCGCACCTTGGGGTGATCCTGCCGCCCTCACTCCTCGAGCGCTCCCTGACGGTGATCCAGGACACGGTCGCCGCGCAACCGGCCGACAATGCGCTGGTAACGAGCTTCGTCGCGCGCATGGACAAGGTGAAGTCGCTCGACGAAACGCGCCGGAAGGAGCTCGCGCAGCAGGCGGTGGAAGCGCTGCGCACGAGCGTCTATCCGGCCTACGCGCGCATGAGCGCCGCACTCGTCGCGATGCGGCCGCAGGCGGCCGGCCAGGCCGACGGCGTCGGCCGACTGCCAGATGGCGCTGCCTACTACGCGGTGGCGCTCCGGCAGATGACGACCACCGACTACACGCCCGAGCAGGTGCACGCCCTCGGGCTCGCCGAGGTGGCGCGCATCACGCAGCAGATGGATACGCTCCTCGAGGCCCAGGGCTTGATCCAGGGGAGCGTCGGCCAGCGCATGACCGCGCTCGCCGAAGATCCGCGGTTCCTCTACCCGAACGACGACGACGGCCGCCGCCAGGTGCTGGCCCGCTACCAGCAGCTCCTCGACCAGATGAGCGCGCAGCTGCCGGAGTACTTCAGCACGGTGCCGAAGACGCGCCTGATGGTCGAGCGCATGCCGGTCGCGCAGGAGAAAGGCACCTCGGGCGCCTACTATCAGCAGGCAGCGATGGACGGCTCGCGCCCCGGGATCTTTTTCGCGAACCTGCGCGACCTCAACGAAACACCCACGTGGGGCATGAAGACCCTCGCCTACCACGAGGGCGTTCCCGGTCACCACCTGCAGATCTCGACAGCGCTCGGACTCAAGGGTCTGCCGCTCATTCGCCAGCAGACGCTCTACACCGCGTACGCGGAAGGCTGGGCGCTATATGCCGAGGAGTTTGCCGCCGAGATCGGCATGTACAAGGACGACCCGTTCGGGGACCTGGGCCGGCTGCAGCTCGAGCTGTTGCGCGCAGTGCGGCTGGTGGTCGACACCGGCCTGCATGCCCAGGGCTGGTCACGCAAGCAGGCGATCGACTACATGGTCAACACCACCGGCGTCGCCGAGACGGACGCGACCTCGGAGGTCGAGCGCTACATGTCCATGCCCGGCCAGGCGTGCGCCTACAAGGTAGGCGAGCTCAAGATCCTGGAGCTGCGCCGTAAGGCACAGGCTGCGCTTGGTCCGCGGTTCAACCTCAGGGACTTCCATGCGGTGGTGCTCGAGAACGGCGGCGTGCCGCTCACGCTCCTGGAGCAGCTGGTCGATGAGTGGATCGCGCGGCTCAACGCCGCGCCGACTTCCCGGCAATAGTCGCGCCGCGAGAGGACTTAAGGTGCAGGCGCCGGCGGGTTGACCGTCACATACGCCGAGACCGAGCTCGCCGCCGGCCCACCCGTGCAGCTCACCGTGTAGGCGACGATCGTCCCGGCGTCGCTCGCCGGGATGGTAAGCGGCTGCGGGCTGCTGAGCGTGGCGTTCTGATAGGTGCCATCGGAACTGGTCAGGGTGCAGCCGCTGGCACCATTGGTGTTCCACGACAGCGTCGCACTGCCCGGCGAAGAGTTCGACGCCAGGGTCACGGTAGTCGGGACGACGTTGACGCTGATCGGCAGCGGCCAGGTGGCCGAGGCGGCGTTGCCCAGAATGCGCGTGTTGAGGGTGTAGTACAGATTCGCGAGCCGCGAGCGCAGCTGACCCGAAGGGTTCAGCTCGATCGGCGCGGTCGGATAGGTCGCGTTGGGTGTCTGGATGAAGGCGCTCGGATTGGTCGCGAGCGCGTTGACGACGATCCCGTCACAGGTGCTGCCGCCGGTCGCATCGGCGTTGGTCAGCGTATTGGCGGCATTCTGCAAATCCGCGGTCCACTGCGCCGAGCCGTTCACGTCGACCTGCGTGGCGTCGTAGAAATCGAGCCAGCTCTGGTCGAGGCAACCGAAGGGACTGGTATTGGCCGGAGGTACATTCCCGCCCCACAGCGCGAGCGATACCGTCGAGGCGATGTTCGGGTAGTTGTCCGTCCAGCGCGGATAGCTCGGGTTGCTCTGAGTCAGATTGTCGATGGTGGTCGTCAGGTTCGAGTACTTGGTCCTGGAGAAATTCTCGAGCGGCAGCGCCAGCCCACCGGAGGTGAGCTCCGGCGCCGCTTCGTTCACTGACAGACCGACCCCCCATACCGAGACACCGTCGCTGCCGCCGTGGATGCTGCCGCAGCCGCTGGTGATATCCAGCATGTTGGGGCTCTCGAAAACCTGGCCTTCGGCCTGCAGCGGCGCCCACAGGAACGCCCCGTCCGCTCCGCTGCCGGGACCGCACTGCGGGTTGCTGCCGTTGGCCAGCACCGCGG
Organism: Steroidobacteraceae bacterium; assembly: GCA_035603345.1. Taxonomy (GTDB): domain Bacteria; phylum Pseudomonadota; class Gammaproteobacteria; order Steroidobacterales; family Steroidobacteraceae; genus 13-2-20CM-66-19. The sequence continues at coordinate 150,753 of DATNKO010000075.1, forward strand.
AGTTCTGCACATAGCCGCCGTTAAACTGAGTGGGGTTGATGAGGGTCTTGATGAGCGAGAAGCCCGATCCCGAGCTCCCCGACCTGCCGCACATCGTTTCGGGTATGGCCATCTTGCCGGTGTCGTCGAACCCGGGGCACAGGGCGTTGACGGGCAGGCATCCCGGGCCGGTTCTGCCCGGCGTGCCCGGCGGACAGGTGAAGTTCAGGCTTGCGGGCGGTGTGTACGGCACGCTGCAGCTCCACACTCCGGTGACGAAAGTCACACGCGGGTCGGCGGTCACCGTACACACGTTCTCGACGATGTTGCCGGTCAGCGTCGAGACGCCCGTCACCGTGTGCGTGAGCAGGCCGGTCAGGTCGCAGCCCTGCGGCTGCAGGCACAGGCTTGCCGCATTGGTGAACGAATTGGAGACTGCGAGCCCCTGCGCGGTCGTGACGTTCTGCGTCACGGTGGCGAGCAGGGTACCGGTACCGCCGGCCGTCGCGCCGAACTCGAGTATCGACCCGGACCGCGCCACGAACGCCAGGGGGTTGCCGGCCTGGTACAGCACCCGCACCCGGTAGAGCAGCAGACCAAGCCCGCTGTAGAACGGCGCCGGCGCACTGATGAGCGGATTGGTGAAGTAGTAGCGCTCGATCGTCCCCGAGGTCAGGTTGGTGATCAGCAGGCTGTAGTTGGCGCCGGCGCCATTGCCGATTGGCCAGAAATCCAGGCTGCTGCGATTTATCCGGGGATTCGGGAAAGTGAACAGTGTGGTGCGGCTCGTGAAGCCGCTCGACCGGGAATACGCCAGTACCCGGGTCGTGGTCAGCACAACGAGGTCGCCACCCGCCACCGCGCTCACGCCTGCGACATCGGCGGGCGCAAGCGCGACTTCGACCAGGTTCTCGCCGGGGCCGAAGCTGCCGTCGAGAAGTACCGGGGCGGCGAACGATCCGGAGCCCGCCGTGCCCACCGGGAACTGCCACAGCTGCGGCGGGCTGCCGACCTCGCCGTTGGCCGCCGCCAGGGAAGTTACGAACAGATTCCCATCGCCGTCCACGGCGAGCGCATTGGGCGCCAGCGGACCGGAGCCGGCGCTGCGGCTGTTCCACAGCAGAGTCGCCGTGGTCGGGTTCGGGGGAGTCTGCGGCGTCAGGGCGCCGGGATAGCGGTAGAGCGCGCCGCGCTGCTGGTCGGCCACCAACAGGTCGAGCTGGTAGGTGGTGGCGTTGGTGACAAACGCCAGCGCGACCGGCAGCTGATAGTTGGATCCGTCAGTGTTGCCTACCGTGGTGGAGCCGCCGGGCGGCGTGAAGGTCACACTGTAGATCTTGCCGTTGGAGCTGTTGACGGCCATGACGTTGAGATTGACGCCGGCGTTGCTCGCCTGCCCGAGAGCGCCAGTGGCGGCGGCGAGGGCGGTGAGCACGAAAGCCGGGCGCATCAGTGTCGCGCAGCGCATAGGGTGCCTATCGAGAGAGTTACGCGTGGTGCCGCAGCCGTTGCTGTGGCATGCATGCTTGTTATGAGTTATGAGTTCTTGAGCCTGACAGCTGTTGAAACGCCTTGCAACGCCTTCATGAGGCCGTAAAACAGAGGCGATAACATAATCACCGTCGTGCGGATTCAAGCGGCGGCGCCGCTCGCGCTCACTGAGGCCGCGGATAGGTCATCACGAGGTTCGCCGCGGCATAGCGGCGCGCGTCGAGTGGGCGACCCCAGCTGCTGTACAACGCCTCGAGGTAACCTCGGGCGAGCTCGCGGTACATGGGCAACGCGCCGGCGTCATTGCGCAGGATCAAATAGCTGCGCGTCAACTGCTGCTCTGCCTGCGCATAGTCACCCAGGCCCGTGAGCGCCGCCCCGCCGATCGAATCCGCGAGCGCCGTCTTCCAGTTGGAGGCCGAGAGCGCCACGGTATAGATCTGTGCCGCCGTGCGCGCCGAGGCGAGTGCGTCCTGATAGCGGTGCTGCGCCACTTGAAGAATCCCGACATGCAACAGGCTGCTGGCGATCTCGGGATGCGACTTGCCGAACAGCCGCTGGCGCATCTCGAGTGCCTGGGTGAGCAGCTGGTCGGCCTTCTGGTAGTCCCGCGCCCTGATCAGCCAGTAGCCGAGGCGGTTCATGGTACGCGCGACGTCGGGGTTGTCGCCCGGGAACAGCCGGCGGTAGATCTCGAGCGATTCGCCCTCGGCGGACAGCGCGCCCTGCAAGTCGCCCCGGTCGCTGAGCACGAAGGCGAGATTGTTGAGAGTGTTGGCCACGTCCGGGTGGACGTTGCCGAGCAGCTCGCGCTGCATGGCGAGCGCCTGGCGGAAAGTGCCCGCGGCGCCGGCCAGGTCGCCATTGCGCCGCTCGACCAGCCCGAGATTGTTGAGGGCGAGCGCAAGCTCCGGGTGCTTGTCGCCGAGCAGGCGCCGCTCCATGGCGAGCGATTCGCGCAGCAGCCGCTCCGACCCGTTGTAGTTGCCGAGATCGCGGTACATCAGGCCCAGATCGTTGAGCGCAGCGGCGTAGTCGGGATAGGGCTGGGTGCCCCACAGCGTGCGCTGCATCGCCACCGCCCGCTCCATCAGCGGCAGCGCCTCGTTGGGATCGCGCTGACTGACCGCCCAGGCGAGCACCTGGACGGTGCGCGCCGTGTCCTCGCTGGCGCCCCCCTCGGACAGGCGCTCCTGCACCTCGAGGGCGGCCCGCAGGCTGCGCTCGGCTTCGGCAAAGCGCCCGCGATTCTGCAGCTCGTTGCCGAGCCCGTAGAGGCTTCTGCCGAGCGCGGCGGCGTCGCGCTGCTCGGGAGGCAGCGCGCTCTCGAGCGCGATCGCCCGACGGTAGTCGCTCTCGGCGTCCGGATATTCCGCGCGGAACGTGAGCAGGTCGCCCTGGTGGCTGAGGGAAACCGCGAGATCGCCGGGCTCTGCCGGAGTCAGCACCCGCCGCTTGGCGACCGCGGACTCGAGCAGCGGTTTGGCCTGACCGTACAGGCCGAGCCCCATGTAGACCGTGCCGAGGGTGTCGAGCAAAGTCGCCTGGATCTGCGGCTGGTCCGACAGCTGTGACTCGACGCGGGCGGCGCCGCGGTCGAGCACCTCGCGAGCGGTCAGGCTGTTGCCGCGCGCCTCGCTCGGGTCGGAGATGCGGAACAGATCGACGAGAAAGTCCGTGGTCTGTCGCGCGGTCTCCGCCTCGCGGCGGGCGATGGCGGTCTGGCGCTGTGCGGCGGCGCGGGCGACCAGCGCGGCGGCGGCAAGTCCGCTGGTCAGCACCATGCCGGCGATCGCGCCCGAAGCGATTGCGAACAGCCGGCGCTGCCGCCGCAGCTGCTCGCGCTGGCGCAGCGAGTCGAAGCCAACGCCGAGCATGCCGGCGATGAGCTTGAGTTTGGCGTTACCGCGGCCGTCCTTACCGGGTCGCGCGTCGGCGGCGATCGGCTCGGTGCGCACGCCGGTAAGCTGCCCGTCGGCTCCCATGCGGTAGCGCAGCGCGGGCGGAAAGCACTCGTGCTGCTCCTGGCCGGGGTGGTCGGAAGCGTTGGGCTCGCCGTCGATGATGAAGCAGAAGATCCGGTCCTCGCGGCCGAGGCGCTTGAAGGCGAGGATCTCCTCGTTCACCCACTTCGAGCGCGCAGCGTTCGGCGAGCAGATGACGATCTGACAGGTCGACCTGACGAGCGCGGCATTGATGACCGCGCTCAGATCAGTCGCGCTGGCGAGCTCTTCGCGATCGCGGAAGATCGGTGTCAGGCGCTTCGGAATCGCACCGCGCGCAGCGTGCTTGCCGATCAGCTGCTTGGGCGGCCGGTAGGACTCGAGCGCACGGTGCAGCCACGAGCCCCACCCGGCGTCGCGGTGGCTGTAGCTGAGAAACGCCCAATAGCCGGGCCCATCCATGCGGCGGATCCTCGTTCGCTGAATGCCTCCCTGGCGGTTAAATCCCGTTTTGTCGTTCGAATCCAGAAGGCGGCAGGGAGTGTAATCCAATCGCCCGCGGCGCGAAACTCGCGTAGCGGGGCGCTGCAGGCTCCGTTGTCCCCGCCGCCCGGCAGGCGGCACAATGGCGCCCCTTGGCCGACAACCCCGACAATCGCAATTCGCCGTTCGTCATCGGCGTCTCCGGGCACCGGGATCTGCATCCGGACACGCTCGAGCCCTTGAGCCGCGAGGTCACCCGGTTCCTCGAAGCCCTCAAGAGCCAGCTGCCCGATACCGAGCTGCGCATCATGGCCGGCATGGCCGCCGGCGCGGATATGCTGGTCGTGCGCACCGCGCTCGACTTAGGGCTGGGCGTCGACGCCGTGCTGCCCATGCCGCTCGAGCAGTACGCCGCAGACTTCGACCCCGAGGCGCTGGCCGCGCTCAATATGCTGCTCGCCCACCCGCGGCTGCGCTGTCGCGAGCTGCCGCTCGCCGCGCCGGGGGGTAGCGGCACCGCCGACGGTGTGGTGCGCGACCTGCACTACCTCAGGCTGTCGCGCACCCTGATCCGCGGCTCGAGCGTGCTGCTGGCGTTGTGGGACGGCCAGCCGTCGCCGCTGCCGGCGGGGACGGCTGACACCGTGCTGCGTTATCTCGGTGTGCGCACCAACCGCAACCGGGACGACCTGCAGCTGCAGTTCACGGACGCCGCCGCCGATCTAGAGGATCTGCCCGCGAAGTTCGCCTACTGGATCCCCACCGAGCGCGCGCGTTCCAATCCGGGGCCGCCCCGGCAGCCGCCGTGTTATCTCGCCGGTCTCGGTGACAACGCCCTGCTGCGCCTGCCCGCCATGCCGCGGCGGCTGGAGATCCACCTGCGGTCCCTCAATATCTACAATCAGGAGTATCGGCAATATCTGAGCCGCTGGCCCGCGCCGCCCGCGCCCGACTCACTGCTGAAGGCGCTGCCGCCGGCGCTGGTGCTCGAACGACACGAGGTGCCGGCGCTCGAGCGCATCGACGCCCAGTACGGCAAGGCCGACGCGCTCGCGATGTACTTCCAGAAACGCTCGGACCAGCTGTTCGCGTTCCTCAACCTGGTCGCCTTCGCGATGGGCCTCGCCTACCTCACCTACGAGAAGTTCATGAGCACGCGTGTGCTGCTGCTGCTCTACCTGGTGATCCTGGTCTCGAGCGTCGGCCTCTATTACATGCTGCACGAGCGGCACTGGTTCGCGAAACACCTGATGTGCCGGGCGCTCGCCGAGACGCTGCGCGTGAAGTTCTACCTGCGCCTGGCGCACGGCGATCATCTGGTGGATGCCGAGGAGATGCTGTCGCTCTCGAGCGTGAATCGCTTCCACGGCTTTGGCTGGATCAGTCATGTGCTGACCGCGGTCGAGGCGCCCGCTGAAGACGAGGTGCCGGCGGCCCAAGCTGCCGGCAGTGCCGCCGACGGCCTGGACCTGGCCTGGATCGAGAATCAATGCCGCTACTTCGTGAAGAAGGTGGCGCAGCTGCGCCGCAACAGCGAGCGCACCAAGTGGCTGAAGCGCATCCTGTTCGGCATCCTGCTCGCGGTCATCCTCGTCCTGCTGCTGCTCGGGGAGTCGGCCGAGAGCCACCGTCTGTTCGGCGGCGTGCCGCTGGCGAAGGCGCTGACCTTCATCATCGGAGTGGTCGCCGTGCTACTCGCGTCCTGGGAGCTGCACCAGAACAAGATGGCCAACCGCGAGCTGCTGTGGCAGTACCGCAATCAGCTCAAGCACTTCTCGCGAGCGCGGGCGCAACTATCGCGCACCTTCGCCGCGGGCCGCCGGCTCGAGGTCATCGCCGAGCTCGGCAAGGACTCGCTGATGGAAAGCTACCTCTGGACCATCCACCGCTTTCACCGCGAGCACGAGCCGCCGGGACGCGGCTGAGGTGGTGTGCACGCGCCGAGCGCCGGCACAGCGTGCGCGGGGCGTGAGTGCGACGACGGCTACGGGTGCAGCGTGGCCTGCCGGACCCACTGCCGCCAGAGCCGCACGTCGGGCGTACTGCGGATCTCCGGCGCAATCCCGTTGAGCAGCGTCTGCGCCTCGCCGAGCAACGCCGCAGCGTGCGCGGGCTCGGCGAGCGCCTCGGCGTAGAGCGCAGAGGCGAGCTCGACCGGCTGCCAGCGATCGCCGTGATTCCTGGCGGCGAGCTGCCGCTGGAAGCGGACGACGGGCGCAAGGGTTTGCGCGGCTTCGCTCAAGCGTCCCTCGCGCGCGAGAGCCATCGCGAGCCAGGTCTGGAGCTCCTCAAGGCCCCGCTGGTCGAAGATGTTGTCGGTCCCAGCGGCCTTGCGCCCGAGCACCGCGGCGGCTTCGGAGCGCTCTGCGGCGGCGAAGTCGCCGCTCAGGTACTCCGCACGGCCTTCGTCTTCGTAAGCGACCTCCGAGATGATCTGCCTGATGTACTCCTGCACACCGTGGACCGCGATGGCCTGTAACCCCCGCGCGGTGTCGCCGGCCACCTGCCGGGTGACTCGCAGATCGCCGCGCTCGTACGCCGTGTGGGACTCGGCGATCCGGTACCCGGCGGTCGCAAGCGCGAGTATCGGGCTGCCCGCGTGCTCGGTCCGGCGCAGCTTCGCCAGAACCGGCTCTCCCGCGGCGAGCGTCGATGTCGCCTCCGAGACTTCCCCCATGGAAGATAGAGCATATACGGTCCCGAAGAGAACGCCGGCATAGGTCTCGACGAACAGCCCGCCTCCGGGCGTGGCGCGACGCTGCGCGTCGAGCTGTTTCATGCGGTACGGTACCGACTCGCGCAGACGTCCGGCCGACCAGAGCACCTGCGCCAGCGACCCTTCGGCCACCGCCAGATTGTTGAGGGTGGTGGTGTTACCGGGATCCAGCTTCAACAGCGTGAGCGACACCTGCTCCTGACGCGCCGCGGGTCCGAGCGCAGCCGCGGGATCGAGCTCGTCCTCGGCCACCGCCACGAGCATACCGGCGAGGACCTGCTCCGCATGCAGCGCGAGGCGATCGCCCGGGAGCCGCTCGAGAACGCGGTCGGCGATCGACAGGGACTCGTTGCTCACGCGCCGCGCCTCCCCGTAGCGCCCGGCAGCCTCCAGCGACGTCGCCAGCCAGCCCCCCGCTTCCGCGTAGTACGCGCTCATGTCGAGGTCGCGCAGGTCCCGCGCGCCGAGTTGCGCCGCAACCCCCATGGCCTCGCGCTCGGTCCGCACGGAATCCTCGATATGACGCGCACTCCCCTGCTCCCAGCCGATGCGGGTGGCGATCGCGACGTAGGCACGCTGCGCCGCCGGCGAGGGCCGGGATGCGGTAACGAGCGGCCGCAGCAGCGCTGCGGCGCGCTCATTGGTCGGCAGGTCGCGCGGGTCGCCGCGGTTCTCGAGCACGCGTGCCTGCGCGGCATAGGCGAGCGCGAGCGTAATGGCGGTGGCCTCGGATTGATCGCCGGCGGCGCGCAGCCCGTCGAGAAGCTTCACCGCTTCGTCGGCATTCGCACCGGCGACGTCCAACTGCCCCAGCGAACGCAAGGCGCGCGCATGGTGCACCAGCGCGAGCGCGCCGTTGCGGATGGACTCCGCTCCCCGCAGCGCCGGCGGCAGACCATGGAAGTAGTCGATCTGCCGTTGGGAGAACTCGGCCAGGACTTCGAGCCGCCCGAAGTTCTCGAGCTCGCTCGCGAAGTCATCGGCGAGATAGCCGACCAGGTTCTCGGCCTGGCCGCGGGCCTGCTCGGCCATGCGACGCGTCTGCTGCGCCTCGGCCTCGGCGCGCCGCGCCCGCTCGCTGCTCACGTAGCCGTAGATCGCCGCAACCACGGCGAGCGCTGCGAGCACCGCGCAGCCGCCGGCGATGCCGCGCGCCCGCACCGCGGCGCGGTGCGCGGACAGCTCCCGCGCGCGCTGCTCGGCGAGCAGCCGCTCGGTGGCCTCGCGCGCCTCGCGCTCCTGGCGCCGGTCGCGGCTCAACTTGACGACCGCGCACAGCACGTCGTGCGTGAGCTCCACGCGCCGGACATCAAGGCGCTCCTCGATGCGCAGCAGGCGGCGGTTGACCAGCGTCGCGAGCGTGCCGGGAGCGGCGCCGGCCTCGGTGAAGCGTCTGATCAGGCGCTCCTCGGCGACGTTCTCGCGGAAGCCCGAGGTGGTCAATAGGTCATCCTCGATGACGCGCCGCACGGCGGCGGGCTGGTCGGCGAGCGCGCGCTCGTAGAAGTTGCTCAAGATCGTGGCGTGCGAGCCCGCCAGCAGGTCGAGCGAGATCTCGCTGCGGCCCTGCGCGATCCGCGCGTCGTTCAGCTCGCGGCAGATGAGCGAAAGGAGTGACGGCTCGACCACCGCGTTCGAGAGCTCCGCCCCGCCGGCCACGAAGCGCACGATCGCGGCGGCCACCTCGTCCGAGACCAGCTTACGGCCCGGCTCGATCACCGCCGCGAGGGCCTGGGTGCCGGTCATCGGCGCGAGTCGCAGGCGGTTCTGCGAGATGCTGGGCATCGCCTGCTTGAGGCTCTCGAGCGGCGCGAGGTAATCCTCGCGCAGCGAGATCAGTACCCGGTAGTCGCTGCGCGCGAAATCGAAGCGCTCGGCCGCCGATTCGTCCTGCTCGAGCTTCGCTTCGAAATCCTTCGGCGCGCGGTTCTCGACCAGGTCGGCGAGCTCGGCGATGAAGCGCGCCGCACGCGCGCGCCCGAAGTCATCGCTCTGCGCGAGGGTGAAGATCTCCTCGAACTGGTCGAAGATCAGCAGCGGTATCAGCGTCGCACCCGACTCATCGCGCAGCACGTCGTCGCGGTGGTGGAGGAACTCCCAGAGCGACTCGCCCTCTACCGCCACCCCGGCCTGGGTCCACTCCCCGGCGCGGCGCGCGTAGACCTGGATCGCCTGCTTGATCTGCTCGGCGGGCTCGGGCGCCTCGCGCCCGTAGTCGATGCGCACGTAGATCGGGCAGTAGCCGTGGCCGCGCAGCCTCGGCACCAGCCCGGCGCGCAGAATCGAGGTCTTGCCGAGGCCCGATTGCCCGAACAGCACCGTAAGGAGCTTGCGCTGCACGCGCCGGGCTAGCTCGGCGACCTCCTCGTCGCGGCCGAAGAAGTAGGCGCGCGTCTCCTCGGTAAAGGAGGCGAGCCCGAGCCAGGGATTGCGCGCATCGACGGTGGCGGCCGGGTCGGCGGCGGCCTTGGCGCCGACGTCGTTCATTCGGATCGCGCCTGCGTGAAGTCCCTGAGCCGCGCGGCGAACTCCGGCGATACCGCGCCCCCCGCCAGCTGCGTGAAGTGCAGCGCCCTGAAACTCTCCGGCACGCGCGCCTCGGCCGCGGTCGTGGCGTCGATGCTCACCGGCAGAACGAACAGCGCGCCCTCGGCCATGTTGCGCGCGCGGTCGAGCGCGTAGCTCCACTCGCGGCGGAAGTAGCCCTCGAGCCGCCGCTGCGTGGTGGCCGAGACCACCGGGATGAAATACGAGCAGCGCGCGATGTTGCCGCGGATCTTGCGGTCGTAGTCGTCGCCCGCCTCGAGGCGCTCCTGGTCGAACCAGGTGGCGATACCGGCGGCGTCCAGCCCCGCCTTGATCTGCTGCACGGCGGGCAGGTCCTCGCGCGCATAGCTGATGAACACCGCGTGCGCCGGCATCTCGCGCGCGGGCGGCAGGAAGCGCGCCGGCGCGGGGCCGGCGGACGGTACGGCCCGGTGCCGCGCCCGCCAGCGCCGATGCAGCTCCTCGACGAAGCGCTCGGCGCCGACATAGATGCGGGTGCGCACGCTCACCTGCTGCAGGAACGCCACCAGGCGGTCGTCCTCGCTGGTGTGATCGTCAGCCAGCACCTCGCCGACATCACGGGGGTCGGACAGGCGCTGGCGCTTCGCCATGCGCAGGAAGAGGCGCGCCAGCCAGTTGGTGAAGTTGCTGCCGATGAACAGCAGGTGATTGTGCTCGAGCTCGTGGAAGAGCTTCTCCGGCACCAGGTGCTCGCTCTGCAGCGCGCAGATGAACTCCAGCAGGTCCTCGTCCGATATCACGTAGGTCGGGGATGCCGCCAGCTTGCCGAACAGGTGGTAGACCACCGGGTGCTGCAGCCGGTCGCGCTCTACGGCCAAGTCGACCACCCGGTTGGGCGAGTACGACAGCACCTCAGTGGAAGCCGCCCCGGAGAAGCGCTCGAGGTTGATGGCGCTCTCGAGGAGCGAGTCTGCCGTGGTGGCCACGAACAGGTCGAAGTCGGTGATCGCCGCCAGGTGCCGCAGCGCCTGCGGGGGCTCGAAGTTCGCGTCCTTGAGTACGCCGCGCAGCCGCACGTAAGCCTCTTCACGCCGGCCACGCGCGGCGAGAAAAACGCACACCACATCGTTCAGCGTGTACGGGTGCGGCAGCTCCGCGGTGCTGACGTTGAGCCGGGCGGCGAGCCGTTCCGCGGCCCAGTCGTACAGCAGCCGCGGTCCGCGATCGGTGGCGACCATCAGGAGCTCGGGTCCCACGATGGGAATGACCCGCCGCTCCTCGATGAAGCTCAGCAGATCCTCCCACGCGTCGTCGTCGAGCGTCGTGGCCGGAAGAATCGCGGTGGCACTGCTCATGGCGCGGCCGGCCCCCAGGAGTTGTTGTGGCGGGCAAGTCTGCCGCAACGCAGCGCGCCCCGCAATTCGCGGTTCTGTGGTACACCCCGGTCCGGGAGAACATGTCTGATTCGGGAGAGTAACCATGCGTCAGGTTCGCTTATCAGGCGCGGCAGTGTGCGCACTGCTCGCAGGTCCTGCGGTCGCAGTCGCGGCCGAGGCGCCCGCTCAAGGTCAAGGGCCGTGCGAGCAGATCGTCGCCGCCTGCAAGAGCGCTGGCTTCATCGAGGGCGATTACAGGACCGGCAACGGCCTGCACGTCGACTGCATAGACCCGATCGTACGGGGAACGCCCCAGCCGCCGAAGGCAAAAATCCCGCTGCCGACGGTAAGTCCGGAGACGGTGGCGGCCTGCAAGCAGAAGCACCCGAATTTCGGCGAGCCGAAGCCGGGGGCTGCAAAGCCGGAAGCTCCCAAGCCGCAGCCCTGATCCGTCAGCTTCGCAGGTAGGAGGCGCCGTTCACGTCGAGGATCGCGCCGGTCATGCTGGCCGGCGCGTCCAGCGCGCAGAATCTGATCACCTGTGCGACCTCGTCTGGAGTCGCAACGCGACCCAGGGGCTGATCGCTGAGCACCGCCTTGTCCTGCACCGCATCGGCCACGCGTGGCGTCGCCACCCAGCCCGGCGCCACGACGAACACGTACACCCCGCGTGGGGCGAGTGCTTTCGCCAGCGACTGGTTGAAAGCGTTGAGGCCCGCTTTGCTGGCGGCGTACGCGGGCGCGGTGGGCTCGCCGCGAAAGGCGCCGCGCGAGGACACGCTGATGATGCGCCCGCTGCCGCGCTCGGCCATCGCGCGCACGGCATGGTAGGAAAGGTATGCCGGGCCGAGGAGATTGACCCCTATAGTGCGCTGCCACACCGCCGTCCAGTCGGCGAAAGAAGTCGTCAGCGGCGGATGCAGCGGGAAGATTCCCGCGTTGTTGACCAGCACGTCCACCGGCCGGCGCGCAGAGGCCTCGCGCCACAACCGCTCGACGGACGCGGGATCGAGCAGATCGGCCTGCGCGAGCATGTGACCCGCGCCTTCGACTGCGCGCAGCGCGGCCTCCGCCGCCGCCCGGTCGGACTGGTAGTGCAGAACGAGCGTGGCGCCGCGGCGCGACAGCGCCTTGGCGATGGCAGCGCCGATTCCGCCGGAAGCGCCGGTAATGAGGGCGTGGATCATGGTGCTAAAGATTAAAGATAACGCCGATCGTCAATCAGTGCTGCATTCCACGGAAATCCCGCTCCCGGCGTTGCAGCGTCGTTATTGTTACATAGGATGCCCGCGGCGGCCGCGGCAGAAGCCGCGGCGGAAGCGACCAGCGGAGCGCGAACCTCCGGCGACCCCGCGACGGTTTGCGATAATCTTCGTTCCACTTGAGTGACAGGGGACCGAATGAAAGCGCTTAAATCCGCTCTGGCACTTGCCACCGCCCCGAGTGCCGGCTCGATGGGATCCCATCCGGCCGGCGGCATCGGCCGCATCGTTCTCACCCTGGCACTCGCAGGGTTCGCGCTCGCGGCGCGCGCCCAGACGGGCAGCCACACGCTCATGCGCTACCCCACACTGCATGGCGACGCGATCGTGTTCGTCGCCCACGACAACCTGTGGTCGGTCGCGCGCACCGGCGGCGGCGCCTCACGCCTGACGGCAGACCCGGGCCAGGATGTGATGCCGCGCTTCTCGCCCGACGGTCAGTGGATCGCCTTCACCGGCGAGTACCAGGGCAATCGCGACGTGTACGTGATCCCGGCAGGCGGTGGGCCGGCCCGACGCCTGACCTTCACCTCGGACGCCGTGCCCGACGCGCCGTTGCGCCTGGGCCCGAACAACATGGTGGACACCTGGACGCCGGATTCGAAGAGCATCGTGTTCCTGTCGCGACGCGCCGCCTGGAACGCGGGGTTCCCGCGGCCTTTCAGCGTGCCGCTCGCCGGCGGGTTGCCGGAACCTGTGCCGCTCGACCGCGGCGGCTTCATGAGCTTCAGCCCCGACGGCAAGCAGATCGCCTACACGCGCATCTTCCGCGACTTCCGCACCTGGAAGCGCTATGACGGCGGCCTCGGGCAGGACATCGACATCTATAACTTCGAAACCCGCGAGCTCAAGCACGTCACCGACTGGCCGGGCACCGAGACCTCGCCCATGTGGTACGGCAAGACGATCTACTTTCTCGCCGATCACGATGCCAGCCGGCGGCGCAACATCTGGGCTTACGACCTCGCCACCGGCGCCTTCCGCGAGGTCACGCATTATCGCGACTACGACATCGATTTCCCGAGCCTCGGCGGCGGCGCCGACGGCGCGGCGGGCGTCGTGTTCCAGCAGGGCGGTACGCTGCACGTGCTCGATCTGCCGTCCGAGCAGCTGCACGATCTCGACGTCACGGTGCCGGACGACGGCGCGCGCACCGGTCCGCGCTGGGTGGACGCAAAGAGCGCGATCCGCGAGAAGGACAGCTCGCAGACCACCGATTACGACATCGCGCCCAACGGCAACCGCGCGGTGTTCTCGGCGCGTGGCGACCTGTTCACGCTGCCGGCCGAGCACGGCAACACCCGCAACCTGACCCAGACCTCGAACGCCGACGAGGACCACCCGAGCTGGTCGCCGGACGGCAAGACCATCGCCTACACCACCGACGTCACCGGCGAGCAGCAGCTCGCGGTGCGACCGGCCGAAGGCGGCGCCGAGCGCATCCTGTCGCATTTCGCACGCGGCTTCTTCTATACACCGCTCTGGTCGGCCGACGGCGAGCGGCTGGCGTTCTCCGACAACGAGCATCGCCTGTGGTTGCTGCCGGTCAGTGGAGGTGAGCCGGTGCAGGTCGCGCAGGACCCGTACAACGAGATGCACGACCAGACCTGGTCGCCCGACGGGCGCTGGCTCGCCTACAGCATCACGGGCGCGAACCAGCAGACCGGCATCTGGCTCTATAACCTCGCCTCGCACCGGGCAACGCGTGTCAGCGACCCGCAGATGAACGACTTCTCGCCGGTGTTCGATCCCGCCGGGCGCTACCTGCTGTTCATCTCCACGCGCCACGAGAATCCGACCTTCAGCCAGTCCGAGCAGAACGTCGCGACTCTCAGGATGGATGGCATCTACATCGCCACGCTGAAGCGCGGCGCCGCCTCGCCGTTCGCGCCGCAATCGGACGAGGGTGTCGGCCCGCCGGAGGAGGAGCAGACCAAGGAGCAGACCAAGGAGCCCGGGAAGGACGAGGAAGCGCACAGCAAGAAGCAGCCCCCCAAGCCGGTGGAAATCGACCTCGACGGGCTGATGGCGCGCGCCGTGCCGCTGCCGATCCCGGCGGCGAACATCGCCACCCTGAACATGCGCGGCGAGAAGATCTTCTATCTCACCATGCCCGACCAGACGATCTCCGGCCCGCTGCCCGGCGAGAAGCCGGCCCTGCATGTCTATGATCTCAAGGCGCGCAAGGGCGCCGACATCGTCGGCGGCCTGAGCTCCTACGCGCTGTCCGCGGACGGCAAGAGGGTGCTCTACAAACTCGAGAAGGACTATTACATCGCGGCCGCAGCCCCGACGGGCGCAGCCCCCGCCGGCCCCGCGGACGGGGGCGACGGCAAGGCCGCTGCCGGCCCCAAGAAGCTCGACCCGTCGCACATGCGAGTGCTCGTCGAGCCCACGCAGGAGTGGGTGGAGATGTTCAACTCGGCGTGGCGCCTCGAGCGCGATTTCTTCTACAGCCCGAAGATGAACGGCGTCGACTGGGACGCGGTGCGGGCGGCGTATTCGAAGCTCTTGCCGCTGGTCGGCTCACGGGCCGATTTGAATTACCTGATCGGCGAGATACTCGGCGAGCTCAGCAATTCGCATACCTACGTGGGCGGAGGCGACGAGCTGCCCGAGGAGCAGAGGGAGCCGACCGCTTACCTCGGCGCCGACTTCGCGCTCGATGGCGCCTCGGGCCGCTACCGCCTGGCGACGATCTACCCCGGCGACAACACCCGCGAGGAGTACCGCTCGCCACTCACGCAACCGGGACTCGACGTGCACGCCGGCGACTACCTGCTCGCCATCGACGGGGTGCAGCTGCGCGCGCCCGTCGACCCGTACAGCCTGCTGGTCGGTAAGCAGGATCGCACCGTGAGGCTGAGCGTCGCCGGGAGTGCGGACGGCAAAGAACGCGACGTGACCGTGCAGCCGGTAAAGAGCGAGCTGGCGCTGCGCGAGCAGGCCTGGATCGATCACAACCGCGAAGTGGTCGACAAGGCCTCGGGAGGCCGGATCGCCTACATCTACCTCTCCAACATGTCGGAGCTCGGCATGGATCAGTTCGTCCGTCAGTACTACGCGCAGCTCGACAAGCACGCGCTGATCGTGGACGAGCGCTGGAACGGCGGCGGCTTCATCGACCAGATCCTGCTCGAGCGCCTGCGGCGCATCCTGGTCGGCATGGACACCAACCGTGAGGGGGCTGCCCAGCCCATACCCCAGCAGCTCATCCATGGACCGAAGATCTGCATGATGAACCACTATTCGGCCTCGGACGGCGACATCTTTCCGTATTACTTCCGCAAGTACGGGCTGGGTCCGCTGCTTGGCACCCGCACATGGGGCGGGGTGCGCGGCATCCGCGGCTACTGGGCGCTGCTCGACGGCGGCTACGTGACGATTCCCGAGGACGCCCTCTACGGGCTCGACTCGCAGTGGGTGATCGAGAACCACGGGGTCGATCCCGACATCACGGTCGACGATACGCCGGCCGACTGGATGCGGGGCGAGGACGTGCAGCTCTCGGCGGCAATCAACTACCTGCTGGGCGAGCTGAAGAAGAACCCGGCGAACCAGCCGCCGCCGCCGCCGGCGCTGCCGGCCTACCCGCCGGCCGGCGGCTGAGCGGGTCGCCACGCAGGTCGTCGGCTCGCGCACCGACGCCAGAACGCGCGGGCGTCCCGCGAGTTCCGCTAATGCCTGACATTCGCGGATTTTTTAGTGCGCTCGCGGCCCGGACGGCTAGTATGTGATCATCGGGCACTCCCAGGAGTAACGTCATGGAGCGGCGCATGCCAGGCCGAAATTTCCTGTTCGTCCCCGGGCCTACCAACGTCCCCGACCGGGTGCAGCGCGCCATGCTGGTGGCGATGGAGGACCATCGCTCCTCGAAATTCCCGGAGCTTTCGATAGGTGTCCTGAATGACCTCAAGAAGGTATTCAAGACCACCACCGGACAGATCTTCCTGTTCCCCTCCTCGGGCACCGGCGCCTGGGAAGCGGCGTTCACCAACACGCTGTCTCCCGGCGACCGGATACTCGCCGCGAGCTTCGGACAGTTCAGCCATCTGTGGATCGACATGGCGCAGCGCCTCGGCTATGACGTCGAGGTTCTCGAGGTCGAGTGGGGCGAGGGCGTTCCGCTCGCTCGCTACGAGGAGATTCTCAAGAGCGATAAGCGCCAGCAGATCAAGGCTGTGCTCGCCTGCCACAACGAGACCGCCACCGGCGTCACCAGCGACATCGCCGGCGTGCGCCGCGCGCTCGATGCGGCCGGGCACCCGGCGCTGCTGTTCGTCGACGCCGTGAGCTCGCTTGCCAGCATCGACTTCCGCATGGACGAGTGGCAGGTGGACCTGGCCATCAGCGGCTCGCAGAAGGGCCTAATGCTGCCGGCGGGGCTCGGCGTCCTCGGCGTGAGTCGCAAGGCGCTCGCCGCGATGGGGAGCGCCAAGTCCAAGCGCTGCTACTTTGACCTCGCCGACATGATCAAGGCGAATGCCTCGGGCTACTTTCCCTATACGCCGCCGCTGCCGATGCTCTACGGGCTGCGAGAATCGCTGAACATGATCTTCGAGGAAACGCTCGAGGCGATCTTCTTCCGTCACCACTATCTCGCCGAGGGTGTGCGCGCGGCGGTGCTCGAAGGCTGGAAACTCAAGCTGTGCGCCAAGGCGCCGCACTGGTACTCGGACACGGTGAGCGCGGTTGTCGTGCCGGAGGGCATCAACGGCGCGCACGTGATCGACGTGGCCTTCCGCCGCTACAACCTGGCGCTCGGCGCGGGGCTCGCCAAGGTCGCCGGGCGGGTGTTTCGCATCGGTCACCTGGGTGACCTCAACGAGCTGATGCTCATGGGCGCGATCGCCGGCGCCGAGATGGCCATGCTCGATGTCGGCATCAAGGTGACCCCGGGAAGCGGCGTCGCCGCGGCGAGCAACTACTGGCGCAACCACGATCCGATACCGAAGCGTAAGGTGAGCCAGCAGGAGCAGTTCTACGGCTCGCACTCGACCGGCTCCATCCAGGGTTAGCACCGCCCCGAACGCCTACCGGCATGACTCAGCGCATCGTGTTCCTCGACCGCTCGACGCTCAAGGCGCAGGTGCGGCGTCCCGCTTTCGAGCACAGCTGGGCGGAGTACCCGGTCACCGCCGCGAGCGAGCTGCCGCAGCGGCTGGCCGGAGCGACGATCGCCATCAGCAACAAGGTGGCGCTGCGCGAGGAGACGCTGCGTCGGCTGCCGGATCTCAAGATGATCGCCGTGGCGGCCACCGGCTACGACGTCATCGACGTCGGCTACTGCAAGGCGCACGGTATCGCGGTCGCCAACATCCGCAACTACGCGGTGCACACCGTCCCCGAGCATGCCTTCGCGCTGATCACGGCGCTGCGACGCAACCTGCTCGCCTACCGCCGCGACGTGGAAAACGGCCGCTGGCAGCAGGTCGATCAATTCTGCTTCTTCGACCATCCGATCAGCGACCTGCACGGCTCGACTCTCGGTATCCTCGGCGAGGGCGTCCTGGGCCAGGCGACGGCCCACATCGGTCGCGCCTTCGGCATGCAGGTGCTGTTTGCCGATCACGCTCCGCCGAAGGCGCCCGGTGTGGTGTTCACGCCGCTCGAGCGGGTGCTGGCCGAGAGCGATGTGATCTCGCTGCACCTGCCGCTCACCGACGAGACGCGCAACCTGATCGGCAGCGCGGAGCTGCGCCGCATGAAGCGCACGGCCATACTGATCAACACCGCGCGCGGCGGGCTGGTGGATGAGCAGGCGCTGGCGCAGGCGCTCAAGGAGGGAGTGATCGCCGGCGCGGGTTTCGACGTCCTGACCAGAGAGCCGCCCAAGGAAGGCAATCCGCTGCTGGAGCTGCGCCTGCCGAACTTCATCCTGACGCCGCACATCGCCTGGGCGAGCGACGGCGCCATGCAGTTCCTTGCCGATCAGCTGATCGACAACATCGAAGCCTACGTGAGCGGCTGGCCGCAGAACCTCGTGACCTGAAGCGGCGCCGCCGCTACTAAGGCTCATGTAATTGAATGAGTGTGCGATGAGGCAAGTCACGAGCAAGCAGCCGTTTCCGGCCGTCGGGGCTCTGCTCGCCCTGGCGCTCACGCTCGCCTGCGTCGCCCCCACGGCCGGCGAGACGACCAAGCCGCCGCCGCCACGCATCGCAGTGTTCGCTTTCGAGCTGGAGGACGCGAGTCCCGAGGTCACCTACCTCGGGGGGGCCGGCAACCAGGCGGCGACCATGGCGGAGGTGGGCCGCGCGGCCCGGCTGGAGCTGAGCCAGTCGGGACGCTACAGCGTCATCGACGCGAGCACGGCCGACACCTCACAGGTCGCGGCCAAAGGGCTGCGCAACTGCGGCGGCTGCGAGGCCGCACTGGCACTCAAGCTCGGCGCGGACCAGTCCCTGCTCGGGATCGTGATCAAGGCGACCCAGACCGACTACTACGTAGTGATTCAGATCCGCGATGCCCGCACGGGCAAGCTCCTCGACCAGCAGCAGGCGAACTTCGCGGGCAGCGAGCAGGGCTGGCCGAGCGGCGCGCGCATGCTGATCAGGCACCAGGTGCTGGCGATTCCGCCGAGCAGTTAGTTCTTCAGCTTGTAGCCGGTCGTGAACATCCAGCTCACCACTGCCACGCACAGGGCGAGAAAGCCGCAGGTCGCCGCGGCGCTCGCCACGACGTTCACGTCGGAGGCGCCAAAGAAGCTCCAGCGGAATCCGCTGATCAGATAGACCACGGGGTTGAAGAGCGTGATCTTCTGCCAGATCGGCGGCAGCATGCTGATCGAGTAGAACGCACCGCCGAGAAAGGTGAGCGGCGTGAGAATCATGAGCGGCACTACCTGCAGCTGCTCGAAGCTCTCCGCCCACAGGCCGATGATGAAGCCGAACAGACTGAAGCTCACCGCGGTCAGGATCAGGAAGGCCGCCATCCACACCGGGTGCAGGATCTCGTAGGCGACGAACACCCGCGCCGTCGCCAGGATCAGGATGCCGAGCATCACCGACTTGGTGCTCGCCGCCCCGACGTACCCGATCAGCGCTTCGGCGTACGAGACCGGGGCGGACAGCAGTTCGAAGATGGTGCCGGACCATTTCGGCAGATAGATGCCGAACGAGGCATTCGAGACGCTTTCGTTGAGGATCGACAGCATGATCAGTCCGGGCACGATAAAGGCGCCGTAGCTGACCCCGTCGACGGCTCCCATGCGCTTGCCGATCGCCGCGCCGAACACCACGAAGTAGAGCGAGGTCGACAGCACCGGGGAGGCTATGCTCTGCATCAGTGTGCGGAAGGTGCGCGCCATCTCGAAGCGGTAGATCGCGCGGATCGCGTGGACGTTCATGCGCGCTCGCTCACCAGTCCGACGAAGATGTCCTCGAGCGAGCTCTCGCTGGAATGCAGGTCCTTGACGTCGATATTGAGCTCGCTTAAGCGCCGCAGCAGCGCCGGGATACCGGTCTCGCGGCGATTGGCGTCGAAGGTGAACACCAGTGTGTGGCCGTCGTCGGACAGCTCGAGCGGATGCTCCGACAGCCCCTGCGGCAGCGCCGCCAGCGGCTGCTGCAGGTTGAGGATCAGTTGCCGCTTGCCGAGCTTGCGCATCAGCACGTCCTTCTCCTCGACGACGATCAGTTGTCCCTTGTGGATCACCCCGATCCGGTCCGCCATCTCCTCCGCCTCCTCGATGTAGTGCGTCGTCAGGATGATGGTGACGCCGCTGTCGCGCAGCCGGCGCACCAGCTGCCACATGTCGCGGCGCAGCTCCACGTCGACGCCCGCGGTGGGCTCGTCCAGGAACAGAATCTTCGGCTCGTGTGCCAATGCCTTGGCGATCATCACCCGCCGCTTCATGCCCCCGGACAGCGTCATGATGCGGGCGTTCCTGCGCTCCCAGAGCGACAGATCGCGCAGCACGCGCTCGCAATGCGCCGCATCGGGGGGCTTACCGAACAGCCCGCGACTGAAGGTCACCGTCGCCCACACGCTCTCGAACGAGTCCGTATGCAGCTCCTGCGGCACCAGACCGATCTTGCTGCGCGCCGCGCGATAATCGCGCACGATGTCGTGGCCGTCCGCCAGCACCCGGCCCGAGGTCGCCTTGACGATGCCGCAGACGATGTTGATCAGCGTCGTCTTGCCGGCGCCGTTCGGACCGAGCAGCGCAAAGATCTCGCCGTGACGGATCGTGAGCTCGATGTTCTTGAGAGCCGTGAGCCCGGTCGCGTAGGTCTTATTGAGAGCGGTCACTGTCACCACGGGCACGGGCGCTCGAGGGACGGGGAGCGGAGATGGAACGCGGGCGGGGTCGGGCATTGCGCGACAGTACCTGACGGCCGCAGCCTTTGCTCGCGGGGTTGCCGTGTTTATGCTGTAGGCGCTGACGGCGGCGCGGTGCGCTCGGGTAGCCGCGTCGCGGGATCGGCCTGACTTGAAATGTGCGAGGTCTTCCGCATGCGCTTAGCACCGTGCCTGCCGTACCTGGCCGCGCTCGCCCTGGCGGGCTGCACCGCGACCGCTCCAGCTCCGGAGCGGCCCACGGACTCGGGCGGCGTGTTCCATGTCACGCCGGTGCGGCCGGTCGCGGAGCTGCTGCCGATCGCGCTCGCCGCACAGCCGCCGGCGGAAGCAGGCGAGTTCCGCCCCGCCGATCTGGTCGAGTTGACCACACTCGATCCCACCATCAGGCTCGACATTCGCTACGCCACTACGCGCAATTTCCTCGGCACGCCGCTCTACAGCCAGGCGCGCGCCTTCATGCAGCGGCCGGCGGCGCAAGCGCTGGTGCGCGTCGAGCGCTCGCTGGCTGCGCAAGGGTACGGGCTCCTCGTGTACGACGCGTATCGGCCGTGGTACGTGACCCGCGTCTTCTGGGATGCCATGCCGCCGGACCTGCACAGATTCGTGGCCGATCCTGCCGAAGGCTCGCGCCACAATCGCGGCTGCGCCGTGGACCTGACCCTGTACGATCTCAGGACCGGCCGTCCGGTGCCGATGCCGAGTCTCTACGACGAAGCAAGCGAGCGGGCGTATCCGACCTACACCGGCGGAACTGCCGAGCAGCGTCGCATGCGCGACCTGCTGCGGCGCTACATGGAAGCGCAGGGATTCTCCGTGTACGAGTTCGAGTGGTGGCACTACGATTATCGCGACTGGAGGTCCTACCGGATCGAGAACGTGCGCTTCGAAGACATTGGCCCGAAGACTTCGGAATGATGACGCAGTGACTCCCGCCGACTCCCCTGCCGACCCACAGCTCCCGCAGCCCTCGGTCTTCCTGAGCTATGCATCGGAGGATCGCCGCGCGGCGCAGCTCATCCGCGATGCGCTGCCCACGTTCGGGCTCGAGGTGTGGTACGACGAGAGCGCACTCGACGGTGGCGATGCCTGGGACCAGAAGATCCGCAGGCAGATACGCGAATGCGACTACTTCATGCCGGTCATATCCGCGCAGACCGAGGCGCGTGCCGAGGGCTATTTCCGCCGGGAGTGGCGGCTGGCCGCCGAGCGCACCCTCGACATGGCCGACGATCGCACCTTTCTTCTCCCGATCGTCATCGACGATACCACCCAGGGAGGTGCGCGCGTTCCCGAGAAGTTTCTCACCGTCCAGTGGATGCGCCTGCCAGGCGGGCGACCTACCCCGGCACTCGAGGCCCTGTGCCGGCGCCTGGTCCGGGGCCGGGACGATGCGCCGCAGCCTGCCGCGGGGGCGGCGGCTGCGGCCCCGAAGCAGAGCCGGCGACCGGCCGCCCGCGGATATCCCGAGATCCCGCGGGAGGAGCCGGGGCAGAAGCTGCGGTTCCTCGTGCAGGTGGTCGGCTGGGCGCTGCAGTGCGCGTGGATATTCTTCAGGGGATTTCCCCGCTGGGTGCAGATCCTCGTCTATCTCTGGATCGGCGTCCTGGTGCTTGCCAAAGGCTGCACGCCCTCTGATGAGCACGCCGGGAGGGTCCGCGCCGACGTCGACGAGACAAGGGGCGCGGCCGCCAACTCCCCGCGCAGCCTGAGCGCCGATGAGGCCGCAAAGCTCGGCACACAGATCGCACGTGACGTCACCGGTATGGTCGGTGCGGCGGGCGAAGCGGGCGACGTAGCCGCAGCGCACCGGCCGCTGCTGGCGATACCGTTCAGCGCGCCTGCCGGAGATGCCGTCGCGCGGAAACTCGCAACCTCAGTCTTTGCCCAGGTGTACGCCAAGGTCATCGTCTCCCATCATGGGCAAGTGGGCCTGAGCGCCGCTCCGCTGTCTGCCGCCGACGTCGATGCCGCCGTCGACCGCGGGCGCGCGCACCACTCCCGTTACGTGCTGTTCGGCGCTGTCGATGAGGCCGCGACGCCGCACAGCCTGAGCGTAAAGATGGTGTCGGTCGCGGACGGCTCGGTACTGTGGTCGGAATCATTTCCGGTCGCCAGCGCCGACCCGGCCCGGATCGCCACCGAGGTCGACTCCAAGGTCCCGAGTCTCGAAGACGAAGAGGACTGACCCGAGACCGATCCTCAGGTCACCAGTGGCCGCCAGACCGCGTGCGGTCGCCTGCGCGGCCGCGCCGCGTTTCAACCCCCGCGAACCAGCCGGCGTAGACGACCGACAGCAACCCGATCACGAAGATGCCGTCGAAGGTTCCGGCGCCACCGATCGAGGCGACCGGCGCACCGAGGCCGGGAATCTTGCCGAGGTTCATGAGGTCGGCACCGATCAACGTGCCAAGGCTCCCGCAGATGTAGGCCAGTGGCCCCGCGTAACGCCTCGACAGAGTCAGCGCAACGAGAGCCGTGACCAATGTCGGGACGAAGATGGGCTCGGCAATCCCGAGACCGGGCTCGGGCCTGGCCAGTGTGTAGCAGGCGATTGCCACCACGGCGATGCCCCACACGCTGAGGTTGAGAAGATGATTGCGCGCCATCAGGTACAGGGAAAGCAGGGTCGGGATCACGGCGCCGCCCACGTTGATCGCGAGAATCGGCGCCGGCCCGGCGCGCGCCAGCGGGATGACGTACGGCACGCCGAAGTAAGTGACGATCGCCGCCGTGGCGATCCGGTGCGGGTGCAGATGGGCGATCGGGATGTTGATGTAGCTGCCGAGCAGCGACAGCAGCAGGAGGCTCATCATCGTGTGCGGAGCGAGCCCCATGCTCGCCGATGCAAAATTCACAACTCGGGCCGCGACGAAGCTGGCGACCACCGCGAACAGGATCGTCAGCGCGAGGAGCGCGGGAGCTGCGACCGGGAAGTAGTGCAGGCCGGACCCCATCAGCGCGCGCCGCTGCTAGCGAAAGCGCCGGATCAGCCGCACGATCCAGATCAGGGTGCACACCAGGAACACCACCAGCCCGGTAAGGAAGGCCCGCGAGTCGAGCGTCGGCGGCTCGAGCGCGTTGGCGCGCACCACCAGCCATTGCGCGTAACAGAGGAAGATCACGACCAGCGACGCAAACACCGACGACTGGCGCGACAGGAAGCGGATGGTGTCCTCGCGACGCTCCGGCGCCAGCCAGTAGTCCCGGTTCGGCAGATTGACCCGCACCTCGGGATGACAGAAGGCACGGTTGGGGATGATCACGACCAGGAGTGGCACCACGACCGTGATCAGCAGCAGGAGCGCAACGTAGGGCTCGCGCGGCAGGTAGCCGGTGGCGCGACCCGCGGCATCGAAATGCGCAGCGACCAGCGACGGGAGGCTGCGGCTGGTCAGGCCTATGAACACGGCGCCGCACGCGATCAACAGGAGAGCTGCTGCGGAAAAACGGCGCGAAGGAGTGGAGCGGGTCATGAGGCAGGTCGCAGGCTCTGCGGGAGGTTGATGTTAGCAGCCGGAACCCAGGTGCGGTACGGGATCCGTCGTGAGCTGCCAGCTACCTCGGGGCTTGCTGGCCGGCGTAGGTCTACGGCCCTAGAATGTCGCGACATGAGAAAGCTGCTTGTTGGCGTCACGCTGCTCGCCTGCGCAACCGTCGCGCACGGGCACGCGCACCTCACGAGCTCCGTCCCGGCCGACGCCAGCACGCTCGACACCGCTCCCCCCGGCCTGGTGCTGAACTTCTCCCAAGCGGCGCTGCTGACCGCCGCCGCCATCCAGAAGGCGGGTGCTGCGCCACAGTCCCTGACGCCGCTGCCAACGAGCGCGGCGCTACAGGTGCGCTTCGCGTTGCCGGCTCTGGAGTCGGGCGCGTACGTCGTGAGCTGGCGGGCGCTCAGTGCCGACGGACACATCATGCCGGGAACGATTCACTTCACGATTGCTGCGGCAAGCGACCGGGAGCACCCGGCGCCGCACTGACCCCGGGGGCGGGATGCGGACGATGGCATCGGCCACGCTCGAGGCGCTACGCCGCACGCGGGCGAGCGTTCGCGGGCTGGCGGAGCTGCTGCTCGAGCGGCCCGGACCGTACGCGCGCGCCTTTGACGACCTCATCCTGGCGCTGATCGTCCTGAGTGTCGCGTCGATCGGGGTGGAGGCGATCCCGGAGTTGCCCGCTGGAGCGGTGCGCGCGCTGCGCTGGGGCGAGATCGTCATCGTTGCCGTCTTCTCGCTCGAGTACCTGCTGCGCATCATTGCGGCGAAGAAGAAGCTCGCCTTCATCTTCAGCTTCCCCGGCCTCGTGGACCTGCTGGCGATCGCGCCGTTCTACATAGGGGGGTTCGATGCGCGATGGCTCCGGGCGCTGCGCCTGCTGCGGCTCCTGCGCGTGCTGAAGCTGCAGACTCACGTGCTCGAAGACACGGTCGCGCAGCGTACCCGGGAGCTCGCCGACAAGAATGCGTTGCTCGAGAAAGCACAAGCGCAGCTGCAGGAGGAGCTGGCAGTCGCCCGCGCGCTGCAGCTCGCGATCCTGCCCGGCACGTTCCCCGCCAAAGCAGGATGCGACGGCGCAGCGCGCATGATTCCCGCGACCACCATGGGTGGCGACTTCTACGACTTCATCGAGCTGCCCCAGGGGCAGATCGGCCTGGTGATGGCCGATGTCTCGGGCAAGGGGGTGCCGGCGGCATTTTTCATGGCGGTGGCGCGCACCAACCTGCGCGACCTTGCGCCGCAACATACCAATCCGGGCGCCTGCCTCGCGGCAACCAATGAGGCGCTATGCGCGGAGAACCCGATGGACCTGTTTGTGACGGTGTTCTACGCCGTGCTCGAACCGCAGACCGGGATGGTGCGTTACGCCAACGGCGGCCACAATCCGCCTTACCTGCGGCGCGCTGATGGTGCCGTCGAGGCCCTCGACGGCAGGGGCGGACCCATCCTCGGGGTGCTGCCGGGCGCTACGTTTCCCACCTACACGCTGCAGCTGCGCTCAGGCGACCGGGTAGTGCTCTATACCGACGGCGTGACCGAGGCGTTCAACCCGGCCAACGAAGCCTACGGAGAGCCACGCCTGGTCAATGAGGTCCGGGTGCACGGCGGGGAAGCACCGGCGGCGCTGGTCGAGCGCATCTGCGAGAGCGTCGCGAGCTTTTCCGGCAGCGCTCCCCAATCCGACGACATCACACTCACCGTGCTCAGCTGGAATGCGCCCTGACGTCGGTTGCGTTCGCCGGTTTGCGCAGCCCGCCGCCGCCCCGGTACGATTCAGCTGGCCACCGCCACTCAGGTACGCTGGAGTTCCACTATGGAAATGCAGCTCGGGGATGCCGGCGAAGGAGTCCTCTCCGTTTCGCTGACCGGCCGCCTGGACACCCAAGGCGTCGACCGCATCGAGACCAAGCTCACGGCGCACCTGGTACCGATCGCTGCACGAGCGATCGTGGATCTCTCTCAGCTTTCCTTCCTCGGCTCGGGAGGGATCCGCATGTTCATCACGATTGCGCGAGCATTGAACCGGCGGGGTGGCAAGCTCGTCCTGTATGGCGCACCGCCGATCGTGGCTCAGGTTCTGGACATGACGTCGGTGAACGACATCGTGCCGGTGCGCGCCGACGCGGAGACCGCCGCGGCGGCCGCGCGCGGCTGACGGCGCTCGCGCGAGCAGCTCGCGCGATGCACGCCAACCCAGTCACGATCCATTTTGCCGGCACGCACGACGGCTTCGCGCAGGGGTTCGCGCGTCTGCGCGGCGAGCTGGATGCGGAACGACTCGACGCCGCTTCCCGTTACAGCGCCGAGCTGATATTCGAGGAGGTGATCGCCAACATTATCAGGCACGGTGCGCCGGACGGCCGCGAGCTCGACGTGCGCGTTACGCTCGAAGCGCGCGCCGACTGCATCGTTCTGACGTTCGACGACGACGGCGTGCAGTTCGATCCCCGCGGACACCCCGATCCGGTGCCCGCGAATTCACTGGACCAGGCCAAGGTGGGCGGATTGGGTCTGATGCTGGTGCGCCGCGCCGCGAGCGCGCTCGATTATCGGCGCACGGCCGAGGGCCGCAATCGGCTGACTGTGACGGTCCAGCGCCCTCGCGAGGCCGCGGCGCCCTCGCGGGCGCCCTGCAAGACCTGATCGAAACCTGGTTGCGAGGCCTAGCTGGCGGGCTTCAGGAATCTCAGCGTCATCCGGTCCGACTCGCCGATTGCAAGATACTTCGCCCGATCCTTGTCCCCGAGTGTCAGCGTCGGCGGCAGAGTCCATACGCCCTCGGGATAGTCCTTGGTGTCCTTGGGGTTGTCGTTGATCGGTGACGCCGCATCGAAACGGAAGCCGGCGGTGGCAGCCAGCTTCTTGACGTAAGCCTCATCGACATATCCGGACTTGCTCATCTCCTCGAGGCTGGTTCCCGGCCTGGCGCGGTGCTCCACCACTCCGAGCACGCCACCGGGCTTCAGCGCCTTGAAGAACGCGTCGAACTGCGCTTGCTGGTCACCCGCCGCTATCCAGTTATGCACGTTGCGAAACGTCAGCACGACATCGGCCGTGCCCGGTGGGCATATCTCGGTAAGCTGCGGTGGATGCAGTTCGGTGACGACTACCTTGCCAAAGTGAGCCGGATCGTCGGCGATGCGCTTGCGCAACGAGGCCGCATCTTGCCCGGCCTCCTTGCCCACCTCAGGAGCCTCGATGGCCGCGTAGTACTTGCCCCGATCACGCAGGTACGGAGCCAGAATCTCCATGTACCAGCCACTCCCCGGCCAGATCTCCACCACGGTCTGATCCGGCCGCAGTCCAAAGAATCGCAGTGTCGCTAGCGGGTGGCGATACGCATCACGCGCCGCGAATTTCGGTGTGCGCGCGGGACTGGCGATCGCCGCCGCCAGCGGATCCGCAGCTGCCTGCGCCGCCACCGGGTTGACCGCGGCGGCGGCCAGCAACAGTACCAGCGCCATATGAGTTCGCGTTATTAAGAGCACGAGGCCTTCTCCTGTATTCGCTGTTGAGGGCGCGCGGCCGGCATTCTAGCAATTGCTTGCGGGTATTCGTGGGTAGTTCCAGACTGCGGCGATGCCCCCCCCGAGCCCGGCGGCTGCAGCGGCACACCTCAATCGCGGCAACACTCTGCTGGCAGGCGGCCGGCTCGACGAGGCCCGCAGCGCGTATCAACTGGCGATCGCGTGCGATCCTCAATACGCTGCAGCCCACTTCAATCTGGGCAATGTGCATTATCGCGCCGGCGAATTTGCGCAGGCGCTGCGCAGCTACCAGGCAG
The DNA here is from genome assembly GCA_035603345.1 of Steroidobacteraceae bacterium. Lineage (GTDB taxonomy): Bacteria > Pseudomonadota > Gammaproteobacteria > Steroidobacterales > Steroidobacteraceae > 13-2-20CM-66-19. Next base: position 178,096 of record DATNKO010000075.1, read on the forward strand.
CCATCGGCATCAGGCCTCAATTTGCGGATGCCTTGGTCGGGATGGGAAATGCGCTCGTCAGCCTGGGCCGCACGGCCGAAGCCCTCGATAGCTACCAGCAGGCGCTGACCATCAATCCAGGCTACGCCGAGGCCCATTTCAATCTGGGTGTACTTGCGATGACCCAGGGACGACAGCACGAGGCCGTCGCCAGTTTGCGCAGGGCAACCGAGCTTCGCCCTGACCATGCGGCGGCGCACCGCATCCTTGGCGCCGCATCGAGCAGTATCGGGGATCTCGAGGTCGCGGAGGGAAGTCTGCGCCGCGCCTACTCGATCGAGCCCGAATCCGCCGAGATCCAATACGACCTGGCGATGCTGCTTCAGTACCGCGGCAACCACGGCGAGGCTGCCTGGCTGCTGGCGCGTGCGCTCGAGCGCGCACCGAACTCGACCACCAAGGCAGCTTTCGCCAACTGCGCTGCGCACGCGCGGTTTTCCGTCAACGACCCGCTGGTGCGCGCGGCACTCACGGCCGCCATCGCCGAAGCATGGGCAATGCCGCACGATCTTTGCCGGGCGGCCCTCAGTCTGATCCTGCTCGACGAGAAGATCGCCGCCGGCGTGCGCCTCGCCAACGAATCATGGCCCGCAAGGCCGCCACGGGCGGTGCTGTTCGCTGCCGGCGGCGTTGCCGCGCTTGCGGCGGATCCCTTGCTGCATGCGCTGCTCGACGCGACGCCCGTGAACTCGATTCGTTTCGAGCGCTTCCTGACCTGCGCGCGCCACGCGCTGCTCGAGCTCGCATCGAGCAGCCAGACTCCGGATCCGACGGAGGTCGGCGCGCTGAAATTCTATGCCGCACTCACGCGGCAATGCTTCATCAACGAGTTCGTCTTTGATTGCACCGACACGGAACGGCTCGCGGCGGCCAGCTGCCGCACGAGGTTACTGTCGCTGCTGGACGCCAAGGCGGCGGTACCGCCGTTTCTGTTGCTTGCCGTAGCTGCTTATTCCCCGCTGCACCTTCTGCCCGACGCAGGCCGGCTGCTCGCTGCCGGCGAGCCCGGCCCGGTTGCCGAGGTTCTGGACCAACAGATTCGCGAACCGCTCGAAGAGCAGGCGTTGCGCGCGGGCATCGAATGCCTGACCCCGATCACCAGCAGCGTCTCCGAGGCAGTGCGCGACCAGTATGAGCAGAACCCCTACCCGCGCTGGGTGAAGCTGCAAATGCGCGAACCGGCGATGCACTTCAATGACGAATTGCGTCGCGCCCTGCCGTTCGCGCAGTTTTCCCCGCTGCCGGACGATCGCACACCCGAAGTACTGGTCGCCGGATGCGGCACGGGCGGTGATGCAATCTTCGTTGCCCAGCGATTCCGCGGCGCTCGTGTGCTGGCGATAGACCTCAGTGTGGGGAGCCTCGCCTATGCCAGGCGAAAGACGCGGGAGCTCGGCCTGACGAACATCGAGTATGCGCAGGCGGACATCCTCGAGCTCGGCAATCTCGCGCGCACGTTCGACATCATCGGAGCGGTTGGTGTGCTACACCATCTCGCCGACCCCTTCGAGGGATGGCGAATCCTGCTGGCCCGATTGCGGCCCGGGGGATTCATGTGTCTGGGCCTGTACAGCCAGATTGCGCGCAGGTCGGTGGTCAAGGCGCGCGAATTCGTGGCCGCGCGCGGTTATGCCAGCACTCCGGATGACATTCGGCGATTTCGCCAGGATGTGCTCGCCCAGGACGCGAGTGTTGAGCTTCGATCGCTGAGCAGTAGCCACGCCTTCTATTCGATGAGTGATTGTCGCGACCTGGCTTTCCATGTGCAGGAGAGCCACCTCACGCTGGGTGAGATCGAGTCGTTCCTGAGCGGATTCGGACTGCGCTTCGTCGGCTTCGAGTTGGATCCGCGTGTGCTGAATCAATACCGCGCACGCTTCAACGACGATCCGTCCTGCAGCGATCTGCGCAACTGGGCGCGCTTCGAGGCCGACCATGCGGATACCTTCACCGGAATGTACCGGTTCTGGATCCGGCGTCCGACCGAGCGGGGATCCGCTTAACGTGCGCCGTATTTGACGGCCATCTTCTCGATGATGCGGGCGACGCTCACCAGGGTGCGCTCGTGAGTTCCAGTGCCGATGTCCTCAACACCGTCCGTGGCCCATATCCTGAACTCTATCTTGCGTCCCTCCGTGCGGATGACCTCCGCATGGGCGGTAACCTCACGGCCGGCTGGAGTCGCCACCAGATGCCGCAGGTCCACGCGCGTGCCGACGGCGCTTTCACCGGGCTCCAGATACTGTTTGATGGCGTTCAAGGCGGCGTTTTCCATGGTCAGCAGCAGATACGGTGTCGAGAACACCGGAGGCAGGATGCTGTCCTTGAAGCTGTCGGCAAGATGGCGCACCTCCACGCGAAGGCTATATGCGCCGCGTGCGCCTATTGGAATCTCTTTCATGGCATTAACGTAGCCAGGGACGGAATCGAGCTTGGCGCCGGTGTTACGGCTTAGGTAGAGCCGGATCGATGGGCTCGTTGCTCTGCGCCGGGGATTCCGTGGCGTCAGTAGCACCGGCAGTCGCCGTACGGTCCGAACGGCGTTGCTGCTTCTGCAACTGCCGGGTCTTTCTCGCCTCTTCCTTCAGGCGCTTAACTTGTCGGTAGTTGCGCTTGGCCAAGAGATCTCCTATGTCGCGCTCGATGACGTGCTTTGCGGCACTTTACTCCACTCACGCCGGCACCGGTCGAAAACCGGTCGGATCAGCACCACGACACAGCAGGAATGTGCTAAACTCGCGCCCGATCGTGACGTTCCTGTGCCGACCGAACCTCCACCCGAGGTCAACTTAGAGTCGGACCGAGCCACCCGCGATCAGGGGACAGGATTACGGTTTGTTGGCTCGCGAGACGATCTCTCCCTGACTTCACTGCTGTGCCTGCCGTGTAGAGCGCCACCCGAGGAACATCCATCCTCCGGTGACGCTGCTCGAGTCAATAGGAGTTGAATGTTATGGCCAAGATTTACGTTGGAAACCTGCCTTTTACCACCACGGATGAGGAACTGCGCACCCTCTTTTCGCAGCATGGCACGGTTGAATCCGTCTCGTTGCCCACCGATCGCGAGACCGGCCGGCCGCGCGGATTTGCCTTTGTGGAAATGAGTCAGGCCGACGCCGCGCGGGCGATTCAGAGCCTCAACGGTAAGGACTTGGGGGGACGCCCTCTGCGAGTCAACGAGGCCGAGGACAAACCCCGCGCACGCGGCGGCGGCGGCGGCGGTGGTGCCCGCGGTGCAGGTGGCGGCGGTAACCGGCGCTATTGAGGGCTGAAGTCCGGCGCACAGCCGGGTCTCCTCGCCGCAGCAGGAGAATGTGATACCAGAGGACGACGCCGTGCCTGATCAAATCGTACCGAGTTCCGTGCCGCGAATCGGCGAGAGCCAGGCCGACTATCGTCAGCGCATGACATTGCTTCAGGCCGAGGCGCTCGAGCGCCGTCAGCAAGAGCTCAGCGATCAGCGCTCACCTCTGAATACACCCGCGGATCGGATCCGCATCTGGGAACGGCTGCATCAGCTGCAGCTGCCGCGCAGCCCGACCCATCGCCTGATCACCGTCATTGCTGCCAACACCGGGCTGAGTCTGGCAGAGGTGCGGGCCGAGCAGCGTACGCGCGCGACGGCCAGCGCGGCACCTGCACCCGCACCCACGGTTTGATATGAGAATCGCCGCGCGAAAAAATCCCAATAGCGTCCTGCCGAGGCGCGAGCAGCTCATGAGCGAGCACGTGCGCGCGGCCGCGCTCAGCAAGGTCTTTCCAGAGATCGAACAACTGCGCATCCAGCTGGTCTTCAAGGACCCTAATGCCCGCTCGCAGTCGCCCTCGCCGCAACTACGCACGCTCTATTCGGCCGCACCGGCCTTCTTTCGCTTCGCCTGCCCGTGCGCGGATTGCGACGGGGATTTCGACCTCACCGATGCCGTGACCGCATTGGTCAGCAACGGTGCCGGGCGGGCGCGTGCCGCTTCCATCGATGGGCATTTGTCCTGCCGTGGGGTGAGGTTTCGTGACCACCCGGTGCATCAGACCCCTTGTCAGATGCAGCTGAGTTTTCAGCTTCGTACCGAGCCGCGCCGCACGGCCTGAGGCTTCGACCGAAGCTAAGGCGAGCCCGACAGCTAACCCGCTGCCAGGGCTGGTGGCACCGGCGGTGCCGCCGACATCGTAGCCGCGGCTTCAGCACGCAGCCAGCGCGCAAAGCGCGCCACCCTTGGAAGTGAAGCCGATTCGGGTGGCGCGACTACGTAGTAGGAATACGCGGTCTGAGTTGCGACCGGCATCGGACTCACCAGTGTTCCGTCGGCGAGGTAATCAGCCACGAGGCTGAATCGCCCGAGAGACACACCTATGCCCCGCACAGCCGCCTCGATCGACAGGTCGGCGTTGCTGAAGCTTTGACCGCTCAAGTGGGGGGCAGAGAGCCCGCCGAGCTGTTTCAGCCAGCTTCGCCAGCCGGACTGGCTATCGTCCCTCTCCGCGGCAATGTCATGCACCAATGGCATTGCGAGCAGCTCATCAATGGTGTTGGGTCGCCCGTGCTCCGCGAGAAACGCCGGGCTGCACACCGGCAGCACCCGATCTCTCATGAGAAGAGACACTGAGTGGCGCGGATAGCGGCCGCGTCCGAAGCGGACCGCCAGGTCGACGTCCTGGCTCCGCAGATCGAGCAGTTGCGCGTCCGCGATCACCTGCACTTCGATCTCGGTATACAGGTCGAGGAACCGCGGCAGCCGCGGCGTCAGCCATCGCGACGCAACCGAAGACAGCGCCGTGACGCGCAATCGCTGTCTGCCCTCGTGCTCGCTGAACCCCGCAATGATGCGGGCGATCTCTGCGAGTGACTGGTCCATGTGGTTTGCCAACGCCTGACCGACAGGCGTCAGCTCGAGACGCCGGGTCAAACGCGTGAACAGAGCAACACCCAGCTCCGCCTCGAGTGATTTGACGCGATGACTGACCGCGCTCTGGGTGCGATGAAGCTCTGCCGCTGCCGTGGTGAAATTCAGATGGCGCGCGGCCACGGCGAATACCTGAAGCGAATCGAGGGGTGGAAGGCGGGGCATGGTCGGCATCCTGCCACAGGCGTATGACGTTCCGTGGCCAGCATCTCGCGGCCTGCGACGCCATGAGCCTGGTTCATGGGCGCCCCGACGGATACTCGTTTGTCACGGAGATCGCAAGTCCGTATCCATGCGCACCTCGCTCGCTACTGTCTGCATGGAGGTTTGGGCAATGGAAGCTCTCGGACTCATCTTTGTCGCAACGACCCTGCTCTTCCTGGTGGCGCACGCTGCCGAATCAATTCGCCCCGCGCACGCCGGTCGGCCGGCGTGGCGCCCGTGAGCATGGGTCAGCGTTTGGCTCTGGACTCATTCAGGGCCACGGCGGCGCGAAGCAGAGTCTTCAACGCCTGCTCGTCTATCTTCTCGCCCTCGTGGAAATCGATGGCGCGCCTGGTGTTGCCGTCAAGACTGGAGTTGAACAGGCGCGAAGGATCCTTCAGAGCCGCCCCTTTGGCGAAGGTCATCTTCACGACGCTCTTGTAAGTTTCGCCGGTGCAGATCAATCCGTCGTGCGACCACACCGGAACCCCTCGCCACTTCCACTCCTCGACGACTTCGGGATCGGCTTGTTTGACCAGCGCGCGGAGCCGGCTGAGCGTCCTGCCGCGCCAGTCGCCGAGCTCCTCGATTCTCGCGTCTATCAGCCGGGAAGCAGACTGGCTTTTCTGCGGCGATCGGCTGTCCTTCTTCATGCCCGCCAGTATCGCAAATCCGCACTCACCCATGCGAGAGAGAGAAGTGCCTGTCGGGAGGTCCCTCCGATGCTCCCCTGTTGAAGCATGGGCGGAGTGGGGGATTCCCCCCACAATCTCCGCACGGCGCCCCGCTCCAGGACGGACGCTGACTACACGACGCAATTCTGCTTAGGGGAGGATCCCATGCGCTATATCCATCTTCTTGCCGCCGTCATCATCGCCGGGGCACTGAGTGGCTGCGGCCGCAACGAGGCGGCCGAATCCGCGAAGGCCGCGCCCCTGCCGGAGGTCACGGTCGCGAACGCGATCGCGCGCAAGGTCACTGACTTCGACGAGCTCACGGGACGGTTCGAGGCCGTGAACCGCGTCGAGATCCGCCCGCGCGTCTCCGGCTACATCTCCTCGGTCAACTTCAGGGACGGGGTGGAAGTGAACCAGGGCGACGTGCTGTTCGTCATCGACCCGCGTCCCTACGAGGCCGAGCGCGACAAGGCGCGGGCCCAGCTCGCGCAGGCGCGCGCCCAGCTGGTGCTCGCCACGTCCGAGCGCGAGCGCGCGACCAAGCTGCTGGCCCAGCACGCCCTCTCCCGCGAGGAATTCGACACCCGCAGCGCCGGGGACGAAGAGGCACAGGCCAACGTGGAAGCCGCCCAGGCGGCGCTCGATGCCGCGGCGCTCAACCTGAGCTTCACGCGGGTCACCGCCCCGATCTCGGGGCGCATCAGCCGCGCTCTCATCACCAGCGGTAACTTCGTCTCGAGCGGGCAGACGCTGCTCACCACGCTGGTGTCGCTCGATCCCATCTATGTGAGCTTCGATGACGACGAGCAGGCGTATCTCAAGTACCGCAAGAACGCGCTCGCGGGCCACGACGGCCACCCGGGCGACGGCCATGCCGCCCCGCAGGAAGCCGCCAACCCAGTCGAAGTCGGTCTCGCCGACGAGCAGGACTTCCCGCACAAGGGCGTCATGGTGTTCGTCGACAACGCGCTGGATGCTACCAGCGGCACGATCCGCAGCAGCGCGCTGCTCGACAATCACGAGCGACTCTTCACCCCTGGACTGTTCGCGCGCGTGAAGCTCCTGGGCAATAGTCAGCACGAGGCGGTGCTCGTCAATGACAGCGCGATCGGCACCGATCAGAGCGTGCGCTATGTGCTGGTCGTCGGCGCGGGCAACAAGGTCGAGTACCGGCCCGTGAAGCTGGGTCCCATCGTCGACGGACTCCGGGAGGTCGAGGCGGGACTCGCGCCCGGCGAGCAGGTCGTGGTCGACGGCCTGCAGCGGGTGCGCCCGGGTGCCGAGGTCGCCCCGCACCTGGTCGCCATGGGCAAGCATCCGGAAACCGAGGATCAGGCGCTGTTGGCGCGCAGTGCCTCGCCGCGCGCGGCCCACGAAGAGGCGCATCCGTGAGGCTCTCGCACTTCTTCATCGAGCGGCCGATCTTCGCCGGGGTGATCTCGGCGTTCATCACCATTGCCGGGCTCATCGCGCTCTTCAAGCTGCCGATCAGCGAATATCCGGAGGTCGTGCCTCCGCAGGTCATCGTGCACGCCTCCTACCCCGGCGCGAACCCCAAGGTGATCGCGAGCACGGTGGCGGCCCCGCTCGAGCAGGCGATCGTCGGCGTCGAGGACATGCTCTACATGTCCTCGACCTCCACCATGGACGGGGCGATGACCCTCACGGTGACCTTCCGCACCGGCGCCGACATCGACCGCGCCCAGGTGCAGGTGCAGAACCGGGTCGCACAGGCCCTGCCGCGCCTGCCGGAGGAAGTGCGCAGCCTCGGCGTCGACACCGTCAAGGCCTCTTCCAACCTCACGCTGGTCGTGAATCTCACCTCCCCCGACAAGCGCTACGACTCGCTCTACCTCCGTAACTACGCGGTGCTCAACATCAAGGACGTGCTGGCGCGGCTGCCCGGAATGGGCGACGTGCAGGTGTTCGGTGGCGGCGACTACTCGATGCGCGTGTGGCTCGACCCGCAGAAGCTCGCCGCGCGCGATCTCACCGCCGATGACGTCGTGAACGCGATCCGCGAGCAGAACGTGCAGGTCGCGGCGGGCCAGCTCGGTGCCCCGCCCGCGAGCGACGCGGAGTTCCAGATCGCGCTCAACGCCGCCGGCCGCCTCACCGACGAGCAGCAGTTCCGGGACATCGTCGTCAAGACCGGCGACGACGGCCAGATCGTGCGCTTAGGGGACGTGGCGCGCGTCGAGCTCGGCGCGCAGGCCTACGGCATCCGCAGCTTCCTCGACAACAAGCCCTCGATCGCGATCCCGGTGTTCCAGTCCCCGGGTGCTAACGCGCTCGAGCTCTCGACCAACGTCAGAAAGACCATGGAGGAGCTCAAGAAGAGCTTCCCGCAGGGCATGGACTACGGGATCCTCTACGACCCGACGCAGTTCGTGCGCGAGTCGATCTCGGCGGTGCTGCACACGCTGCTGGAGGCGGTGGCGCTCGTCGTCCTGGTGGTGATCCTCTTCCTCCAGACCTGGCGCGCTTCGCTCATTCCGCTCATCGCCGTGCCCGTGTCCGTGATCGGCACCTTCGCCGTGCTGCTCGCCTTCGGGTTCTCGATCAACACGCTGTCGCTGTTCGGGCTCGTACTGGCGATCGGCATCGTGGTCGATGATGCGATCGTGGTGGTCGAGAATGTCGAGCGCCACATCGCCGAAGGCCTGGCCCCGCGCGAGGCCACCAAGGTCGCGATGGGCGAGGTGAGCCGCCCGATCATCGCCATCACGCTGGTGCTGTGCGCGGTGTTCGGCCCGGTAGCCTTCGTGAGCGGCCTCACCGGGGAGTTCTACCGCCAGTTCGCCCTCACCATCGCGATCTCGACGGTCATCTCGGCGTTCAACTCGCTCACCCTGTCCCCGGCGCTAGCGGCGGTGCTCCTCAAGCCCCATGACGCGAAGCCCGACGTGCTCTCGCGCCTGATGAGCGCGCTCCTCGGACGCTTCTTCAAACGTTTCAACCGCGGCTTCGCGCGCGCGGGTGACAGCTATTCGCGCGCGCTCACCCTCACCATGCGCCACGGCGGCATCGCGCTCGCCATCTACCTGGGGCTGATCGGCCTCACCTGGGTCGGCTTCAGCCACGTCCCGGCCGGCTTCATCCCCGAGCAGGACAAGCAGTACCTCGTGGCGATAGCGCAGCTGCCGCCCGCGGCCTCGCTCGATCGCACCGAGGCGGTCACGCGCCGCATCGCCGAGATCGCCCTCAAAGAGCCCGGCGTCACCCACGCGGTCGAGTTCGCCGGAATGTCGGTCAACGGCTTCACTCAGAGCTCGAGCTCGGGGCTCATCTTCCTGCCGCTCGATGACTTTGACCGGCGCACCTCGGGTGCGCTGTCGGCACCTGCCATCGCGGCGGCGCTGAATGCCAAGCTCGCCTCCATCCAGGACGCGTTCGTCCTCGTGGTGACGCCGCCGCCGGTGATCGGTCTCGGCACCCTCGGGGGTTTCAAGCTCGAGGTCGAGGACCGCGGCGATGCCGGCCCCGAAGCGCTGTTCGGCGCGCTCTCGGCCGCGCTCGGCAAGGCCAACCAGAACCCGGCGATCGGCGGCGCCTTCAGCACCTACCAGATCAACGTGCCGCAGCTCAACATCGACGTGGACCGCGTCAAGGTGAAGCGCGAGAACCTCAGGCTCTCCGACGTGTTCGATACGCTGCAGGTGTATCTCGCCTCGCTCTACGTTAACGACTTCAACCGCTTCGGCCGTACCTACCAGGTCGTCGCCCAGGCGGACGCCCCGTTCCGCTCGCAGCTCGACAACATCCTGCCGCTCAAGACCCGTAACGCCAACGGCGAAATGGTGCCGCTCGCCTCGGTCGTCAACGTCTCGCACTCCTTCGGACCGGACGTCGTGCAGCGCTACAACGCCTACGGCGCGGCCGACATCAACGGCGGCCCCGCGCCCGGCTTCAGCTCCGGGCAGGCGCAGACGGCGATGTCGAAGATCCTCGACGAAACGCTTCCCCGCGGTATGTCCTACGAGTGGACCGACCTCGCCTACCAGCAGCTGATCTCGGGCAGCACGGCCTCGCTCGTGTTCCCCTTGTGCGTGCTGTTCGTGTTCCTGGTGCTCGCCGCGCAATACGAGAGCCTGAGCCTGCCCTTCGCGATCGTGCTCATCGTGCCGATGTGTCTGCTGCCCGCCATCAGCGGCGTGCTGCTGACCCACGGCGACAACAACATCTTCATGCAGATCGGCTTGCTCGTGCTGGTAGGTCTCGCCTGCAAGAACGCGATCCTGATCGTCGAGTTCGCCAAGCACCTGCAGGAGGACCGCGGCCACGATGCCAGGACCGCGGTACTCGAGGCCGCGCACCTGCGGCTGCGCCCGATCCTCATGACCTCGATGGCCTTCATCATGGGCGTGGTGCCGCTGATCCTCGCCAGCGGCGCGGGAGCGGAGGTCCGCCACGCGCTCGGCATTACAGTGTTTTCCGGAATGCTGGGCGTCACGTGCTTCGGTCTGCTGCTGACGCCCGTGTTCTACGTGCTGGTGCGGCGTGCCGCGGCACGGCAGGTCAGCTCCGGAGCCGCGTGGCCCTCAGAGTCCTCCAGGCTGCCGCAGCTCGCTGCCCCGGAGAGCGCCCATGAGTAAGGTAACGGTGAGTCGGGTAACCGTGCGACGCGGCGCCGGCGCCCGGCACTCGGTGCCCGCGGCGGTCTTGATGCTTGCGACCGCGCTGGCGGGCTGTGCCGTGGGGCCCGAGTACGTGAAGCCGGCGACGCCCGTAGCCACGAAGTTCACTGGCACCGCGATCGGACCGTATTCGGGCGATGAGGCGCAGGTGAAGTTCTGGACGCAGTTCGCCGATCCGACACTCAACCGCCTGGTCGATGACGCGCTTAGCGAGAATCACGACCTGCGCATCGCCTTGGGTCACCTCATCGAAGCGCGCGCCGAGCGCCGCCAGGCGCAGTTCGATCTCGCGCCGACGGTCACCGCCTCAGGCGGCTACACCCACGAGCGTTTTTCGCAGGTGGAGAGTCCGACCGGCGAGGCGGCCGAGTTCCGCTATTACGACGCCGGATTCGATGCCTACTGGGAGCTCGACTTCTTCGGCCGCGTGCGCCGCGGTGTCCAGGCCGAGACTGCGCAGCTTGAGGGCGCACAGGCGAGCTTGCGCGATGCTCAGGTGTCGGTCACCGCAGAGGTCGCCCGCACTTACTTCGAGCTGCGCGGCGAACAGACGGAGCTCGCGGTCACGCGGCGCAACGTCGAGAATCAGCGTCAGACCCTCGAGCTCACCGAGGCACAGCTCGGCGCCGGGCGCGGCACCGAGCTCGACACCTCGCGCGCCCAGGCGCAGCTCAGCGCCACGCTCGCGACCGTGGGGCCCCTCGAGGCGTCGGTCGCGCGCTCCATCCACCGGCTCGCGGTGCTCACCGGGCGCCAGCCTAACGCGCTGGATGAACAGCTCGCGCCCTCGCGCGATCTCCCGGATCTCCCCCAGATCACCGCCGTGGGTGACCCCGCAGGGCTGCTGCGCCGCCGCCCCGACATCCGCGTGGCCGAGCGCGATCTCGCCGCATCCACCGCACTCGTCGGCGTGGCGATGGGCGACCTCTTCCCCAGGGTGACCTTCACCGGCAGCTTCAGCTACTCGGCTCCGGGCTCACTCGGCGACGCGGCGAGTCGCGGTTACGTCGTGGGCCCCGGGATCTCCTGGGCGGCGTTCGACCTCGGGCGCGTAGAGGCTCGCATCGCCGGCAGTCGTGCCCGCACCGACGTCGCCCTCGCCGCCTACGAGCAAACCGTGTTGCGTGCGCTCGAGGAGACCGAGGACGCCCTGGTCACCCACGCGCGCACGCAGGAGAGCCTCAAGGACGCGACCGATGCCGCGGTCGCGAGCCGTACCGCCGCACAGATCGCTCGCACCCGCTACGAGGGTGGCCTGGTGGACTTTCTCGCCGTGCTCGACGCCGAACGCACCCAACTCGACGCGGAGGATCACCTGGCGCAGTCACGCACTGACGCGGCGACCAGTCTCATCGCGGTCTACAAGGCCTTGGGTGGAGGTTGGGAGACGGCACCGCTGCCGCGCTACGTGCGCGCGGCGGGGGGATGAAAGCTCGTTCGAGGAGGTCAGAGCCAAGGATGGACGGGTCATCTGTTGACGTGACAATCGATGCATCCAACCGGCTGGCGCCTCGGATCCCGAGAGTCGCGATCATCGGGCCGGGCCTCGTGGGGGCGACGACGGCCTACGCGCTGCTGATGTCGGGGGTGGCCGGTGAAATCGTCCTGATCGGCAGGGACAGGGACCGTGTCGAGGGACACGTGAAGGACCTGAGCGACGCCGCCCTGTATTCGCGTCCGACACGCATCGTCGCGGGTGACTTCGGCCACTGCGCGACCGCAGACGTGATCATCGTCGCGGTGGGCGTTGCGCAGCATAGATTCGCGGGATCCCGACTCGACGATCTCAAGAGCAGCGCCGAGATGGTCAAGCATGTCATGACCGATATCACCCGGCAGGTGCCGACCGGAGTCGTGGTGATCGCCACCCATCCGGTCGAGGTGCTGACGTACGCCGCCTGGAAGTGGTCCGGGCTGCCCGCAGGCCGGGTGATCGGCTCAGGCACCATTCTCGATTCGTCCCGCCAGGCGCTGCGACGAATCGTCGACAGCGCCCGTCGCGGAAGCCAGGACATCATGCAGGCCAAGGGGGCCACGAGCTACGGAATCAGCGCCGCGCTGACTCGAATCGCGATAGCCATCCTGCGTGACGAACGCGCGGCGCTGACGGTGTCGACGGTGATTCCAGAGGCCATGGGCCTTGGGCAAGTGAGCCTGTCGGTTCCCGCCATCATCGGCCGGGAGGGAGTCCAGCGCGTGCTCCCCATTCGGTTGAGCGACGAGGAGGATCGCGCGTTGAGGCGATCGGCACACATCCTCGAGCGCCATATCGCGACCCTGGATCTTTCGGCCGAAGGCAGCATCCCGGCAAACCATTCGCGGGCGAGCTCAAGCGGCAGCTCTGCCAACAACAGCTCGTGGACGTGAGGGCGCCTCGCCTCCATCCACTTCTCGCCGGAAGAATTGCCGGTCTCTTCGCACTGCGGTCGGCAAACGGCCGAGGACGCGACGAAACGTCCGATTCATGTGACTCTGATCGCAGAAACCCGCCTCAATAGCGATCGCGCATAGCGGCTGCTCGGATTCGCGCAACAGTCGGGCGGCGCGTTCGACGCGAAACCGCGCCGCCACCTCTTGAAGTCCCTCGCCGATCAAGCTTCGATAGGCAGGCCCGATCCAGGCGGGACTCCTTCCCACCTCGCGCGCCAGCTCGGCGATGCGTCGACCGGGATCTGCCCGTAGACGGGTGGTCACGCTGTTGATCCAGGTGTTGATAGGCCGTGCAGGTTCGAGACGCGCAAGGCTGAGCAGGCGCCGAATGGAGTTCCGCAGCTCTGCTTCCGAGAATCCGGCGTCGCACTGCACAGCGACCGAGCGAGCGAGGGCGCCACAGGTTCCGCCCACGCGGGTCAAGACCGCCTGCGGCGGTAACGCTGACGCTCCGAGCCATGCGGGATCGAACTCGATCTCAATCTGTTCAAAGCCCGTCTCACCCGCGACGTTGCGATGGCCTGCTCCCGGGCGATAGAAAACCATCGACGGGCCGGCGATTTCCCGTTCGCCGCAGTCGGTGACGTTCCGGTATCCGCCCATGACATATAGCGAAATCATGGGCCAGTCGTGGGCATGCTCGGCAACCACGGCCCGGCTCGGATCGAGGACCCGACGCACGCGGACGCCTCTGAAGTCAAGCAGCACGGACATTTCAGCCTTCATATGATCCATCAGCGGGCCGCCTCGTCAAGGTGTCGATAGGCTTGAATCCGTCCAAGACACCCGAGCGAACGTTTCAGTACCTTTCGCTACCATGAAAATGCCGACTGCATGTCTCTACCCTCTATGCAACCACCCGTTCGGACTCTTCTTAATGTCGCACAACTCGTGATCTGCACGGGACTCTCAATCCTTGCGCCAACGTTGGTCTTCGCTGTACCCCCGAGCGACTGTCGGATCGGAAGCTTTCTGCTCGACGATGGGTCGGACATCGATATTGCTCCCTCCGAGGGCGACACGCTTCGTTGGCGCAGGTTTGACGGGACGACGGGCGCCCTGCACCCTCGAGAGGACGGTATCTGGGTTAGCACGCGCGGCTGGACCAAAACCGCAGACGGTGTGCTCGTGTCGTTCCCAAAGTGCGATGTCTTACGGTTTGGCCAAGTGTCCGGCACGCGACGCCAGTTCGACGTACGCGACGTCACGTTCGAGAGCCACGACACGACTCTTGCCGGCAGGCTCGTGATGCCGCCTGGCGGTGACAAGGTAACGGTCGTCGTGTTGATTCACGGATCCGAGCAGGACTCGGCCCTCAACGACTACTCGCTGCAGAGGATGCTGCCCGCACAGGGAATTGGAGCCTTCGTTTACGATAAGCGTGGAACCGGCAGTTCCGGCGGCAAGTACACTCAGGATTTCTCGCTGCTCGCTGACGATGCCGTCGCTGCAGTAATGACGGCCAGGTCGCTCGCGGGCTCCCGGCTTGGAAGGATCGGATTCCAGGCTGGCAGCGAGGGGGGCTGGGTCGCGGCCCCTCGCAGCCTCGAGAACGCCCGTCGATTTCGCGATCATCTGCTTTGGACTGGCCGTCAACGTAATTGATGAGGATCAGGAATCAGTCGACCTGCAATTGAGTGAAAGAGGCTACTCGCGCAGCGAGATCCGCGATGCGCTCGAAGTGGCGCGGGCGGCAGAGAACGTGTTCGCGAGCGGCTTTTCAGGCGGCTATGCGCAGCTCGACCGCCTTCGGTCGCGCTACTCCAAGTCACGCTGGTATGCAGATCTGCGCGGCGATTACACCTGGGCAATCCTGCCGAGATCGGAGGCCGAACTGCGCGCGATGGCACCGGACTACGACTGGCACACGCCGTTTAACTACGATCCCATGCCGGTGTTGCGCTCTCTGCGCACGCCCCAGCTATGGATCTTGGGCGGCGAGGATCTCGAAGCGCCAAGCCGGGAGACGCGTCGGCGGCTCAAGTCGCTCATTGACGCCGGGGGCGACTATACGATTGCGTACTACGCCAGTGCGGAACACGGGATGACATTGTTCGAGGCCGATGCATCCGGCGATCGCACCTCCACCCGCTACGCGCCAGGCTACTTCCAGCTGATCCGTGACTTCGCACTATTGGGAGCAGTGCCGGGACAATACGGCGACGCCGAGGTGACCCGACCGCGAACCGTCGCCGCCCGGCCTCACGCAACTGGTCGCAAGAAGCCTATGCCCTGAAGGTAGCGCGCCAGGCTGAGCAGGAGTTGGCTGTCCAGCCGGTCTGGGAGATCCTGCAACCGAAATCTCGGCCGGTCGCACATGGCACTCAGAGTCGGCGCCACAGTACCCGGAAATCCATGGGTTCGGCAGTCGAAATTGAGCACTACGTGATCAGCGGGTGTCGGCACCTTATTCAACGGTTACGCGAGTATCCTTTGGACCGATCCCGCGACGGGGGACTTCGGCATGTGGGCGGTAACTACTATGAGCCATCACCCGCAATTCCAGTGACCGTCGCGGAGAGCTGGCAGCTTCTGGGTCATTGACGTACCGAGCATGCGTGTCACTGAGCAACTTAAGATTTTTTGTCTTCTGATCATGTTGCCTCTCCTGCACGCGACTGCAGCCGCCCAGGATGCGGCTCTCCAGAAAATAATTGCCGAGGAATCCGCCATCGAGCGGCAAACCGATCCCAAGGACGGACCAGGCTGGCCTGATGTGAGTAGAGCTGCGGACGATCGCCGCACCGCCGCTCTCAAAGTTCTGCAAGCGCGACTGTTGACTCTGCCGCCATCGCCTGCGGGCAGCGAGGCTGCCTTGACTCGGCGGCTGCTGGAATGGCGGCTCGGCGTGCGGGTTGAGGCGGCACGCTTCGATGAAGCGCGCATTCCCTTCGACAATGGTGACGGCTTCTTCAATGCCGGCAACTATGCCGCCGAGACGACCGTCATCCGCACTGATGCTGATGCTATTGCCTGGATTGCCCGGCTGAGGGCACTGCCTGTTTACTTTGATCAACAGATCGACAACCTGAAGCGCGGCATCGCCAGCGGATTTGTCCAACCGCAATCTACAGCGAGGTCGGTTCTCGCAATTCTCAAGCTCGCTGCGGACCAACCTGCCGCCGCCAGTGCGCTGCTCGCGCCCCTGAAGCACTTGCCCTCGACAATTCCCGCCGGCCGCCAGGCAGCGCTCCGGGCCGACGGCCTGGCCGCGGTCGAGCAGGCCGTCAAACCCGCTCAACACAAGCTGGTCGCCTTCTTTGAAAGCGACTACCTGCCTCACTCGCGCTCCCGGCTGGGTGCCTCCAGCCTGCCGGACGGCCGTGCGTGGTATGCATTCGAAGTGCGGCGTTCAACCACTACGGAGCTGAAGCCGGACGAGGTGTTTGCCATCGGTGAGCGCGAAGTGGCCAGGATCCACGGCGAAATGGACAGCGCAATGCGTTCGACCCATTTCACCGGCACGCTGCCGCAATTCATAGCAATGTTGCGCGCCGAGAAGCGCTTTTATGCACCTGACCTGCAGACGTACATCGAGAAGGCCAGCGAGATCGGCAAGCGCATCGATGGGCTGCTACCGGCTTGGTTTGGCCGGTTGCCGCGGCTGACCTGGACGATCCGGGTGAAGCCACCCGAGCTCGAGGCCTCCTCGAGCGGTTACGATCTGGGTGATCCGGAAAAAGGCGCGCCAGGGACCGTGGTTGTGGGCGCCCACGCGTATGACAGTCCCCTTTTCAGCCTGCCGGCCTGGATTCTTCACGAGGGCGTACCCGGTCACCATCTGCAGATTGCACTCGGTCAGGAGCGGACCGACTTACCGATGTTCCGTCGCAAAGACGAGCCGACGGCCTTCGTGGAGGGTTGGGCGCTGTACGCCGAACAACTCGGCGAGGAGATGGGCGTGTACCGAGACGCCTATGAGCGCTTCGGCCGGCTATCCTTCGACATGTGGCGCGCGTGTCGCCTCGAGATGGACGTCGGAATTCATTGGAAGAACTGGAGCAAGGAACAGGCAGAGACCTGCCTCCGGGACAACACTGCGCTTCCTGAGACGACAGTGGTGCGGGAGACGCAACGTTATATCGCGTGGCCGGCGCAAGCGCTGGCGTACAAGATCGGCGAGTTGCAGTTTCTCGCGGAGCGCCGGAGAGCCGAGCTGGCTTTAGGAACCCGGTTCGATATCCGCGCCTTTCATGACGCCGTTCTGGATGATGGCCCCATGCCGCTCTCGATTCTGCATGAGCAGATCAGCCGCTGGATCGAGGTGACGGTGCGCTAACGCGAGCCGCGCACGGTCAGCAGCTCTTCAAAGAAACCGCCATAGCGTCTATCCAGATCGACGAAATGGATCTCCAATATCCAATGGCGCGGACGCCCGTCGGCCATCGGTTCGCGCAGCGGAGTCGGATTACCGCTGCGGATCGAGTATCGCCTGGGTTCGCTGCGGTCCGCCTCGTGCGGGAAAGAGTCGACGAGATGCCCTGCCGTCGGCGCACCAAACACCCAGCCCATTTGCTTCGCCAGATCTGCGACGTAATCGTAAAGGGCGCCTGCTGTTAACGTTGGATCTGCCTCGTAGCGTTCCTGGCCGAGTCGGAAAGCGTTCGCGATGTCTTTGACTAACTGGTGCTTCCGGGGATCCGAGCCGAGAACGTACGATCTTCCCAGATCCGCCTCCCAATCTTCAAAAACGGGGCCGAAGTCCAAAAACGCGACATCGTCGGCGCCGAGGCGCCGATCCACTGCCTCATCGTAATAACCCAAAAGGGTATTAGGCCCGCTACGCACGATGCGCTTGTGCCAATGACGACGCACGCCGAATAACTCTTTCGCGAGCTCGTGAATCTGATCGCCTAATTCCGACTCGAGTACGCCTGGCCTGATCAGACCGCGCTCGACTACTTCGGCGAACAACGATTCAGCACGCAGCTGGGCATCCCACAGAGCTTGTTCACGCGCCCCTAACATACCCACTCCCGGTCCCAGGGCATTCTCGTCCGTTCCAACAGTGCCCTTCAAATCGGTTGACGCGCGCTCGTTTCCTCGGCGGCCTTCAGTAACACACGCACAAAGGCGTCCACTGGCTGACCGCCCTGGATGAGGTAGCGGTCATTGAGAATCACTGCCGGCACGGCGTGAATCCCCTGCCTCAGGTACCACTGCTCGCGCGCTCGGACCTCGTCGGCATATTCGTTCGATGCGAGGATTTGGTGCACGCGGTTGACATCGAGTCCAACCTTAGCGGCCACATCCTCCAGTACCTGATGGTCGCTGATGTTGCGGCCCTCGGTGAAATAGGCGGCGAACAGGGCGTTCTTGAGGTCTTTTTGCTTACCGGCCCCCTCCGCCCAGTGCAACAGGCGATGCGCGTCGAAAGTGTTATAGATTCGTCCGCGCTTGCGGAATTCGAAGCCCAGCTCCGCTCCGCGCGCGCGAATCATTTCCTGAGTGTCCGCAATTTGTTCGGCGCTGGAGCCATACTTGCGCGCGATGTACTCGCCCGTATCCTCGCCTTGCGGGCTCATTTGAGGGTTGAGCTCGAACGGCTGAAAGTGGATGTCCGCGGCCACCTCATCTGCGACCTGGGAAAGGGCGGTTTCGAGAGACCGCAAGCCGATTGCGCACCACGGGCAGGAAACGTCGGATACAAAGTCGATCTTGATTGAGGCGGTCACGATGGAGCTCCTGCTGGGGCAAGCGGTTCAGCGCCGGCTTTCAGCATGCCGTCAGGCGATCGAGCGCTCAACATGCGCCTAAGTGTGGTTCCAGGGGCTTATCAATCAATTACTTGCAGTGCTTGGTCCCCTCCCCAGGCTAACCAAGGCAGTGCCTCGCCATTCACGAGTGCGCGCGAGCTCAGTGACGATCAGGGTGCGGAGGGGCCTGCAGCGACTGGGCTGTTGCCTCGTACCGTCGCCTCGTACAGAGGTTGCCCCTCCTTGGCCAGTTCCAAAAGCAGAACTCGAGCAAGAGTCGGCGCGTTCATCCCGCCCAGTTGTGTCGTCCTCGAGTGGACTCCGTACGAGGCGATGAGCATCTGACCGTCGAGCGCATAAAGGCCCTGAACCTGTCTCCCCTCGTGCTCGGCTGTGATGGTGAGCCACTGCGGGGACTTCTCGTTCAAGGGGTAGTAAACCGCGGTTTCGGTCGCCTCATGGTGCGCTTGCACTGCAAAAGGGGCGGTGTCTTTCGGAATCGATGATTGCGTTGGCGGCGCGGAGCCGGGCTCGACAGACATGGGAAGCACTCCTGGGGATTTCCGAAAGTACATGGCGATCGATCCGCGGATTGAGATCTCACCTCGTCCGGTGCGGTTGCGCAGAACGCAGCATTTCGCGCACCTTCGATGTCGTGAGTACGTGCAGAAACTTGCGAACCTTAGCGCCTTGCTCAAGCCGTGCGAGTTCGGCTACGAAAAGACTGCGCACATGTTCCACCGGCGCTCCGGTGTCATCGGTCAAAGATCTGACCGTACGTTCCCGTCTCGCGGCTTCTTCCTTGTCATTCTCCAAGATTGACGACATCGTGACCTCGTGCTGGGAGCCCGAGTGCTGTCAGGTATTGGCCGCGCCCAGTCGCGTGACAAGATACAGAACTGCGCCAATGAGACACGCGAAGAAATGCGAGCCCCATGGATTATTTCTCAGGCCGCGGTCGCGACCCGCGGCTTCCCGACGAGCGCGAGGCACGGTCCAGTCCTGTGAGCTTGTCGGCATAGGCACGCAGGCATTCCTGCGAACATAAAGCTACAGGAGGACTCTGATCATCCAGCGCACCCGTGTTGGGATGCTGCGTGACACATAAGTGTGGTCGCGGGCGGCGGCCATCTTCGTAGCCGATGTCGCACTCACAGACATCACAGGTGATCACCAGCACCTCCTCTGCAGGATGAAACGTTCCAGTCTTGCGGGAGCCCATGGGACCTCCCCTCCCTGCTAAGCGGCAGGCAGTGCGGCCTGCGGTGTCAGGCGTTGCTGGACTACCTTTTGCAAGCTGTGTGTGGACTGGTGCTGTCGGCACAGAACGAAGAGCTTGGTATTGCGCCCCAACCTGGCACGCAGGGTGGTCGAATCACCACAGATCTCACAATCCTGTGGGACGTGACGCACGAGCCACAGATCAGTCTCGCGATCGAGCTGGTACTGCAGATGATGAGCCAGTGCTTCGTCTGAGGATTCGTGGCCGGAGCATCCGACCGCACAGTAACCTGCTCGTCGTAATGCCTGCCCCTCGATCACAACCGCGTACCACTTGCCAGTATCTGCTCCGACCTCGCACTTGCGTGTGGTAAGCATGTCTCCGTCTCAGTAGTGCTAGCGCGTTTAGAGCGCCAGGATGTCGCCGGCACGCCCCCCCTGACGAGTAGAACTACACCCGCGGAAATCCGTGCTCGGATTTTGCGATACTTCTGGGGTGGCGACCCGGGAACGGCGTAAACGCCAGGATGGTCACGGCGAAAGAATCACAAAGCGGCATGGACCATAGCACGGAGCGCTGCGTGCTGCTCGTGTTTCGCACCGCGCGGTGGAGAGCCGCGCGAACAACGCATGTCAGTGAGGTTCGATCGGCGCCACCCCATGGGGGTGCGGCTTGATTTCGACCACCATGCCCAGCCCCAAGCGCCCCAACAACGCGAGCGATTCCGGAAGTAACTCGAGGCAGAACTCCTCGCGGGCAAAGATGCTCACCTGCAGCTCGGCCGCGCCGCCTTCATCCTTCAACGTCGCGAGAAAGCCGCTCGCTTTGCGCAGTTGCGCCAAGGTCCGGAGAATCACGCTCTCGACTCCGACGTGATCCGATGCGAGCTCAGGCTCGACCATCAGCCGCCCCATCCAGTAGGTTTCACGGTGTGTTCCAAGCAGTTCGCCCCCTGCGGAGTCACGCCGGGGGTCACCTGCGCGCCACGTATGCTGCGGCTCGATGCCGAGGACGCGTGTGATCTCGGCGGGCTCGGCGTGGGGGTGCCGAATGCGAAGTGACATCGTAAATTCGTAGTCACTCATGCGTGGCTCCGCGGCCGTCGCCGGCGCGGGAATGATCAGGCGCGGCCGGCAAGCCGACCGCGCCCTGTTCGGGAGTGTCAGTAGCGCCGCGCTGCGCGATTGCCGCCGCCGACACGGTCTCGGTCATGCGCCTCGTTGATCTTGAGCGCGCGGCCGTCAAAATCGGTTCCGTTAAGCGCCTGCATCGCACGCGACGCATCGGCATTCAACATCTCGACAAAGCCGAAGCCGCGTGGGCGGCCGGTATCGCGATCGGTGATCAGGGAGACTTTCTCGACAGTTCCATGCGGGCTAAACAGAGCTCGCACGCTGTCTTCGGTAGCAGTAAAGGGGAGATTTCCAACGTAGAGTTTGGTCACTTCAGAGTACTCACAAAAAGATGTACGAGAAATGGCAGATGTTGCTGCCTCACGGTCACGGAGATTTCAGAGGTGGCGGTCTTTGGCCGGATTAGGGACGCCGGATCGGCGCAGGCCAAGGGCAGACAAGCCGGAAATTCACGAGCCGCCACCAGTTTACCCGATCGCGTGCGGAGCTGCGGGACTTTCGTGGCAAGACCGTTGGATACCGAACCCTGGCACGCGCGACCGGCGTCACCTCGCCCGCACGTCGTGCCGATTGGTGCTGACCCCTAGCTGGCCCCCGGAGCCGCTCGCCGCGCCTGTCGGGCCCGCTGTTCTTCGCGCACGTCCACGAGAGTCAGTCGCGTACCGACTGCGATCACATCGAGAATGGGGTGCGCCGCATCGGATGGCAGGCGTAGTCCGTGTAGCCTTTCCCATATCCGAATGCGCACGTCCGGCGGATTCCGATCCGAGCGCTGTGCTTCCAGCTCAGCGCGTCGACGCTGCGCTCGCTCAGCCTCCTCCAGCGCAATGCGTGCGCGGTGAGTCTGGATCAACTCGGTCGCATTCGGAAGAGAAGCGCTTTCGTTCGTTGGCAGCCAAGGCACCGAGGTCAAGGGCATCTCCGGGATCCTCCGCAAGGGTTTGCAGCTTGCGCTTGCCGGTCAGAATTTGAAAGTGAAATCCTTGCGCCCCGCCGCTACCGGATGCAGCGACGTCCGAGATGTACCGTGTGTGGCCGACCGCGAGCCCGTGCTGTCCTACGGTGGAGGGGGCTTGCTGAC
This sequence comes from Steroidobacteraceae bacterium, assembly GCA_035603345.1. Taxonomy (GTDB): domain Bacteria; phylum Pseudomonadota; class Gammaproteobacteria; order Steroidobacterales; family Steroidobacteraceae; genus 13-2-20CM-66-19. The sequence goes on from DATNKO010000075.1 coordinate 200,116, forward strand.
GAACAAGGTCGCGAAAATCCTCCTGATATCACGCGACACGTATACACGAGATAATCGTGCGACCATGTCCCTGATCACACTTCTCAATGCGCATATCGCCTTCGGTGAGCGGCCGCTCCTTGAAGAAGCGCAACTCACCGTACAGGCCGGCGAGCGACTCGGTCTGATCGGCCGCAACGGCACCGGTAAGTCGACTCTTTTTGGTGTGCTGGCAGGTAAGACACCACTTGATGCCGGCGACGTGCAGCGACGCGTGGGCCTGCGCCTTGGGCTCGTCGAACAAGAGCCTGAGCTCCCTGCGGCGAAAACTCTGCAGGACAGCCTGCTGCTGCGAGCCAAGGCATGGGCAACCTGCGACGACGGAGCACCGGCCGATGACCGTGAGCACTGGCGCCTGGAGTCGCGCCTCGAGGAGTTCCTGCACCGTTTCGGTCTTACCGGCACCACTTTACCGGCGAGTTGTTCGGGCGGAGAGCGCAAGCGCGCTGAGCTGGCCCTGGCGCTTGCCCTACAGCCCGATCTGCTGCTGCTCGATGAACCCACCAACCATCTTGATATCGAAGGCATCGAACGACTGGAGGAACTGCTGCTCAAGGTGCCTGCTACGATTGTCATCACCCACGATCGCGCCTTCCTCGATCGCATGACCACCCGCATTATCGAACTGGACCGCGGCGTATTGCGCTCTTACCCCGGCAGCTTCTCGGTCTACGAGCAGCGCAAGGACGAGGAGCTGGCGGCGGAGGACACTGCGCGGCGTCGTTTCGAGAAAGTTTGGCAGCAGGAGGAGGCCTGGATCCGAAAGGGAGTCGAGGCACGCCGAACGCGCAACGAAGGACGCGTGCGCCGTCTCGAGCACTTGCGAATCGAGCGCGCCACGCGACGCGACCGGCTCGGCAGCATTCGCCTCACTCTCGATGCCGGTGAGCGCTCAGGCGATCTGGTGGCCGAGTTCGATAGCGTGAGCAAACGCTTCGGAGCCCGACCGCTTATCGAAGATCTTTCGATGCGGATCATGCGTGGCGACCGCGTCGGCCTCATAGGCCCGAACGGCGCGGGAAAGTCGACCCTGATCCGTCTCATTCTCGGCGAGCTCGCGCCGGACGCCGGCACGGTACGCCTCGGAACGCGCTTGAGCATCGCCTACTTCGATCAGCTGCGAGCCCAACTCGATCCAAGCGCGACCCTAGCCGAGGCCATCAGTCCAGGCTCGGATTGGGTGCAGCTCGGCAGCGAGCGCAAGCATATCGTGAGCTATCTGGGGGAGTTCCTGTTTCCCGCGCAGCGCGCGAAGTCACCGATCAGCATGCTCTCTGGCGGCGAGAGAAACCGTCTCCTGCTTGCGCGCCTGTTCGCGCAACCTGCAAACCTTGTCGTATTGGATGAGCCGACCAACGATCTCGACATTGAAACCCTGGAGCTACTGGAACAGCGGCTGCAGGACTACAACGGAACGCTGCTGCTGGTAAGTCACGACCGGCGCTTTCTCGACAATGTCGTCACCCAAACGTTGGCCCCCGAAGGAAATGGAGTATGGCGCGAGTACGCCGGCGGTTACAGCGACTACCTGCAGCAGCGGCCGCCGGTGCCGGTGGTGCACGCAAATGAGGCCGGTCAGACTCCTGTGCGGCGTACCCCGCGCGACCGCTCTGCGGGTGAAACTCTTGTCAAGACGCGCACGCGCCTGAGCTATAAGGAGGAGCGTGAGCTGGCGGCGCTGCCCGAGGACATCGAATCGCTAGAACGCGAGCAGACTGAGCTCACCGTGCGCATGAGCCAACCGGACTATCACCGACTGGGAGGCGAGCGGCTGCGAGGCGACCGCAAACGACTTGCGGAGCTCGAAGAGCTGCTACTGGAGAGGTTCGCGCGGTGGGAATTGCTCGAGCAACAGCGCACACCGTCAGCATAGCCATCAAGCCGGAGCGCTTGCACTGCGGAAGCTCGAGCAGGTCCGTCCGGACATAGGGGGAGCAGATGAGCGGCGACCTGCCAGCACCGCTTAGCAAGCCAACCGAGGCGGACCTGCGCCGCGGCCTCAGCTCGCTCCACGTCATCGCCATCGTGGTGAGTGCGATGATCGGGGTTGGAATCTTCATCCGCTCAGCTTCGATGATGCAGGGTGTCGGGACGGCACCGCTCTTGGTGATCGCTTGGATCGCTGGCGGATTGTTGACGCTGGCCGGCGCGCTCTCCTACGCCGAACTCTGCACGCTCATGCCCCGCGCCGGGGGCGAATACGTATTTCTGCGCGAGGCACTCGGGGGACGGGTTGCGTTCCTCTTCGGCTGGATGCGATTCGTCGTAGGCGCCGGCTTGACTGCGGCAATTGCCGTTGGGGTCGCCACGTTTCTAGCCGATGCGTTTTCGTTGTCGGGGGCGTGGTGGCAGAGTTCGATGCGGGTATTCGGATTCCAGTGGCAGCTGGAGTGGGGACCGCGGCAGATTATCAGCCTCTCCGCAATCGGCGTACTGGCCGGCCTCAACTGCCGCAGCGTAAAGACGAGCGGTAACACTCAGTCAGTGTTCGCCGGTTTTAAGGTTGCCGTCCTTTTCGTTCTCATTGTTTCCGCGGCACTCGCGACACATAGTCCGGGTGTCGTTCAGCCCACGACAACATCGAGCACATCGGTTGCCCATGGCGGGTTCGCTCTCGCCGTTCTTGGCGCGCTGCAAGCGTACAACGGCTGGGTCTTTGTCGCGATGATGTCCGGGGAGGTGGTGGATTTCCGGCGCAACTACGCTCGGGACATCATCGTCGGCACGCTCATCGTCATCACGCTCTATGTGCTCATCAACATCGGTTACGTGAAGTTGCTCTCGGTGTCGGAGATCTCTTTGTCCAACTCGGCGGCACATCCAGACGCGCAATCCGTCGGTGCCAAGCTCGCGCGGGTGTTGTTCGGCTCTTCAGCCGGAGCGGTCATGGCGGTGGCGTTTGCGGTCTCGGCTCTCGGGGCGCTCCACTGCAGCCTGCTCTCCATTCCGCGGATCTTCTATGCTATGGCACGGGATGGCTTGTTCCCTCGCGCCTTCGCCTGCGTCGATCGACGGACGTCGGCGCCACGAACTGCCATCGTTTGCTTCGCCATTTGGGTGGCGGTACTGACGCTGATCGGCGGCTACGATCGGCTGGGCAACATGGCGATCTTTGCCGCCTATCTCTTCTACTGCTGCAACGTAGTCGGCCTCATGGTGCTGCGCCGGCGGTGGCCCAATGCGAAGCGGCCGTTCGCGGTTCCCGCCTACCCATGGATACCTCTTGCATTCTTGCTCGGCTCCGTCGCCATGCTCGCCGCCACGGTGGCGCGTGGCGCCCCTGAAGTCATTGCCGCGCTTGGTCTCCTCACGCTCGGCCTGCCCGTGTACGGGATGTTCCGCCGCATTTCCGGCCGCCCTACCGCGGCCGAGCGGAAAGGATCATGAGAGTACTTTCGGAAAATATGGCTCGACGCGGGCTTGCCGCGATTCTTGCCCTCAACGCGGTAGCAGCCGCCGCTGCGGCGATCGTCCTCGCGGTAGCGCCCGGCCTTATTCCTTCGATCGCAGGCATTGCGATCGACCGGACACAGAACTTGGTGTCTTACCTGCTCGCGGCAGGGGAGCTCGCTATAGCCGCGCTTGCGGCGCTCGCCATTCGCTCACGCAGCATAGAAGTCAAAAGGCTGGGCGTCAGTGTTCTCATTATTTTCCATGCTGGCTCGGCGGTGGCCGGCATTGCCGCGGTCACGCAGGGGCGGGCGTTGTCGTCACCCTGAACGTTGTTGTGCGCGTCATAATAATTGTCGCTCTTGCGGTGTGCGCGCCCGCGCCCCGCCGCCGTTAGGCAGGAGCGAACGTTCGAGGGTTTTATTAATCAACAGCTTGCAGCGCTTGCCGCTTCTCTTCCCCGGCTGAGTGGCTGTTCCCGGTTTGAACCGTTTACGCTGCCGGGAGCACTAACAGCGCGATGGAGGTACATATCTTGCGCAGCCGCGAGGCAACCGAAGGCGCTCAAATCGGGACGGAGCTGCAAGCGCCGCCAAAGTGCGACGACATGCATCTGATGTCTCGCGTGGCGCTCGGCGACCGCAACGCATTCGAGAGCCTGTATCGGTTGTACCACCGGCGCGTGGCGCGATTCTTGTCCAACTTGCTGCGCAAACCGGAGCTCGTGGAAGAGGTCGTGAACGATACGCTGCTCGCTGTGTGGCGCCGCCCCGAAGGTTACAGCGGCAAGAGCAAGCTATCTACTTGGATCTTCGCGATCGCCTACCGCAAAGCCTTAAGAGCTCGGTCGCGCTTCGATGAGCCCCTGGAGCAGTTGGATACTGAGCCACGGGCGAGCGACGAGGCCGGGCCCGAACAGCAGCTCAGACGGGGTCAGACTCACGCGGCCCTGCTCGATGCGATGGATTCGCTGTCTGCTGACCATAGAGCCGTCGTACACCTGACGTATTTTCAGGAGCTGGGATACAACGAGATCGCACAGATCATGGATTGTCCCGTGGATACCGTAAAGACACGCATGTTTTACGCCCGGCGCTACCTCAAGAGTGCTCTCTCCGGCAGCTTGGCGGACTGGTTATGAGGGCGCCATGACAGGGCAAATCATCCAGATGCCTTCCGATGAGCACCGCGATATCCAAACGCTTCTGCCCTGGTTCGTAACCGGAGAGCTGGACGAGCCAGAGCGCGATCGGATCCAGGCTCACATCGACGGCTGCGCGCAATGTCACGCCGAGCTGGAGACCGAACGCCGGCTGGCTCGCCGGATTGCCGAGATGGCGCCGGGTATGGGCACGCCGGACATGGAGCACGGGTGGAATCTGATCAGCCGCTCTCTTGGTCGCGAACGTCGTTCATCCTCCAACTCGGCGGGTTGGCTTAGGAGTCCCCGGGTAGCCAGATCGTGGCTAGGGGGCGCCGTGGCGATCCAGTTTTGCCTTCTCGTCATGATGGGCGTCGCCTTGTGGCGAGCCGAGTCGACGCCGCGTTATCACGCGCTTGGCTCGAACCCGGCTGGCATGGACGCCAATGTGGTGGTGATCTTTCGCCCCGAAACACCGGAGCGCGATCTACGCGCAATCCTCAGATCGAGCGGCGCTCGCCTGGTGGGCGGCCCGACGGTGTCCGATGCGTACCTTCTTAACGTCGCGCCGGCCACGCGTGCCGCCGTGGTGGCGAGACTGCGGCAGGAGAGCGAGGTCGTGCTGGTAGAGCCCATAGACGGCGGATGACGATGACAGCATCGCTGCCACGAGGGATGACTTTCGCGCTGATGCTGATCCTGGCTTTCTCGCGCCAAAGTGGAGCCCAGAGTTTCCACGCATCAAGCCCAGGAGCCTCGCGGTCCAGCGGACGAATTCTGGTGATGCTACGGCTGAGGCCGCCACATTTTCGCCCCGGTTCCGGATATGGAGGAGGGTACGGCGACGGCGAGGACCGCAGCGCCCTGTGGCGAACAGCCCGCCGCCTGGCCGCAGAGCGGGGCGCCTCGATCGTGGACGAATGGCCCATGCCACTGCTGGGGGTGGACTGCTACGTGATGGCAGTTCCGCCCAGTCAGTCGCTTGAGGCCGTCGTCGCGCAGGTCTCACGCAACCCGGCCGTGTCCTGGGCAGAGCCGATGCACCTGTATCGCGGTAAGGGCGCAGAGCCCATCTACCATGATCCGCTCTACCCGGTGCAACCCGCCGCCCGCGAATGGCGTCTGGCAGAGCTTCACAGAATATCCACCGGCCGCAACGTTCGTATCGCAATCATCGACAGCATGGTCGACAAGAGTCAGCCGGATCTTGCCGGTCAAATCGACACCATACGCAACTTCGTAACAGGTGCTTCCTCGGTTCCCGAAGATCATGGGACGGCAGTTGCGGGGATCATCGTGGCCAGGCCGAACAACGGCGTCGGCATCGTCGGCATCGCTCCACAGGCACGTCTGATGGCGTTGCGTGCATGCTGGCAGGAGCGTGATGAGCCTGGCATGCCCACGCTTTGCGATGATCTAAGCTTAGCGAAAGCGCTCCAGTACGCCATGGAGCACGACGCGCAGATCATCAACTTAAGTCTGAGCGGACCGGCAGATCTCCTCCTCAGTCGTCTGATCGATATCGCCCTTTCCCGTGACATCGCTGTCGTCGCGGCTTACGACCGGGGCACCGATGGCGGCGGTTTCCCAGCCTCTTATAAGGGAGTCATCGCCGTAGTAGATGAGGCGCCGGGTCCCATGATTCCCGGTGTTGCCGCGGCGCCGGGCCGGGACGTTCCCACCACCGAGCCCGGTCAACGATGGGACGTCGTCAATGGAAGCTCCTACGCCGCCGCTCATGTGAGCGGCCTGTTGGCGTTGTTGCGCCAGCGAACCGCGCTGCCGCATCCTGCTGAGGCCCTCGTTCTCGCTCACCCGGACAATGCGGTCGACGCCTGCGCAACACTTCTGCAGAGGCCGAAAGCCGGCGGCTCCGGCTGCGCTCAGCTTCACGAGGTTTTATTGTCGATCGCAAACGAATGACATGCGCGCGACTTCCCCGCGCCTATATCCTGTTGCTGCCGCAGTCCTCGCACTCGGTTTAGCCGCACCTCAGCTCGCGCAGGCTCAGCTCGCGGCATCCATGACCCTGGAGTCACAGTACCGGTTGCGTGGCATTGCACTGACCAATGACGAGCCCGATGCGCGCATCGAGTTTTCCTACGACCACCCGAGCGGCGCCTACGCGGGCGTCTCACTGATCGGCGGAGAGACCGTCCACGACGAATTCCGCGGACTTGGCTTGGCTGCTTTTCTGGGCTTCGCCGAGAAAACCGCCAGTGGCGTCAGCTGGGATCTGGGTGCGACGATCTCCGAAATTAATCTTTATTTGCACCCCAGTCTCAGCTTCATGGCTGATCCCCCACAACACGCGGCCCAGACCCCGCCCTATCCCGAAAGCCAGCCTGGGAGCGTGATGGATGTCGTTCACTATCGGGCCGACTACTCCGAGGTCTATGGCGGGGTGTCTTGGCGGGAGACGAGCGTTTATCTCTATGCCTCCCCTGATTATTTAGGAGAGAGCCTCAGAACCGTCTACCTCGATGTGACGCAAAGCTTCAGGCCGATCGCGCATGTGCGCCTCTACGGTCACGCCGGCGTGCTCACGCCGTTCGACGGTTCAGGCCTGTCCGGCAATGACCGCGAGTGCTATGACTTCGGCGCGGGGACAGCTTATGAGTTCCACCATGGCGAGATCCGTCTTGCCTGGAGCGACATATCACCGCAAGTACAGTACCCGGCGGGATATGCGCAGAAGCGCAGCGTCATCATTGTGAGCGTGGCAGCGTTCTTCTAACTCCTGACGATTTGAACGCTCGGTCGAGCCGACGGCACTTACGGACAGTCATTCATAAAGTGCAAGAGGCCGATCATGAAGATACGCTCGTACATTTCACTCACGGCGGTCAGCGCCAGCGCACTCGCCCTGGCGGCGTGCGGTGGCGGTGGTAGCGGCAGCGGCACGGACAGTTCGTCGTCGACCTCGAGTACAACCTCATCGGCGCCGACGGTAGCCGCATTTGTCAACACGGCGCTAGTTTCCAACACTGCGGCGGGCACGGTGGACGATCTGCCCGCCAACACGGTTGCCAGTGGTGACAGCAACACTTTCACCTTTCCCAAGACCCAGAATTCGACCCTCGATCCCCATCTCTCCCATGGTTGGGGCGTCGCGTTCGGCCCGAACTCCGCTGTATGGGTGAACGACCACGCGAGCAATCTTTCGTCTCTGTACGACGGAGATGGCAATCTGATTCCGCCGTCCGAGCAGCCGGCGGTGGCAGTTCCTCCGAATGCAAGCGGCGGAGTAGCGGGTCCGACGGGCATTGTGGCTAACATCGAGACTACTCAGTGTCCGACGATCGCCACATCAACGTGCGCGTTCGGAACGGGTTTTAGCGCCGGCGCGGGTCCAGCCGAGTTCATATTCGACGGGACCGGAGGCACCATTTCAGCTTGGGCCACGGGCGCCACAGCCATCACCGAGTTCGACGGCAGCGCAAACGGCGACAGTTTCACCGGCCTTGCCATCTACACCCAAAGCACGGGCCTGACCTATCTCCTCGCGACCGATTTTCATAATGGCGAGGTAGACGTGTTCGATTCGAGCTTCGCGCCGAACCAGTCCGCCTTCCCCGGTGCGTTCCATGATCCGAACTTGCCTGCGGGCTACGCTCCGTTCGGGATTCAAACGATCAGGAACCTGATCTACGTTACCTATGCCAAGCAGCCGACTACGCCCGGACCCGAGGTCGATGGCGAGGGACTCGGCCTGGTCGATGTCTATGACGGCAGTGGCACGCTGACGAAGCAGCTGATCACCTCCGGCGGTCCTCTCAATGCCCCTTGGGGAGTTGCCATGGCGCCTCAGGGGTTTGGATCCTACGGCGGAGACCTGCTGATCGGCAATTTCGGTGACGGCCGAATCAACTTGTTCGACCCAAACACGGGCTCGATGCTGGGCACGCTGCAGGACGCAACTACCGGGAAGCCGATCCACATTCCCGGTCTCTGGGGAATCGCATTCGGAAACGGGGTACTCAATCAATCGACGACCACGCTCTACTATGCCGCGGCGCCCGACATGAAGACGCAGGGGTTGTACGGAAGCATTGCTCCTGGCGCTGCCAGCTCGGGAACAGGCACTCCTCCTCCCCCAGGCTATTAGATTGGCGGGTTGGCCCATGCCGATATAACGGTGTGGGCCAACCGCCACGTTGCGGCGTGCGCGCCCGCGCCCCGCTGCCGTTAGGCAGGACCGGCGGGGCCTTCGACAAATCCCGACGTGACGTCTATAGAGGCCGACGCTCCGAGGACTAGTCGCAGGCTGTGAGTATTACCGTCATCCACCAGCGGGATGCGAGTTTGTGAACCCGATGGCAGCGTCTCACCATTCAGCTCCGCGCGCGCTATGCCGCGACTGACGCGCAGAGGGTTTTCGACCAGGATTTCGTAGCGTGCAGACCGGTACCTAAACACGATCTCGAAGCGCGGCCATTTCTCCGGGATGCACGGGGTCAGAATCAAGCTTGTTCCCTGCACGCGAAACCCAAGGATCCCTTCGAGGCCGGCGCGGTACATCCAGCCGGCCGAACCCGTATACCACGTCCAGCCGCCGCGCCCTACGTGTGGAGGCACGGAGTACACATCTGCAGCAACAACGTATGGCTCTACTTTGTAGCGATGCACATCTGCGCGTGTATTCGTACGGTTGATGGGATTGAGGAGTGAGAACAGCCCCCAGGCCTCGTTCCCCTGGCCGAGCAGGGCGTACGCGATCACTGACCACGTGGCGCCGTGTGTGTACTGACCACCGTTTTCGCGAATGCCGGGCGGATATCCTTCAATATATCCCGGGTCGGGTTTGCTCCGATCGAAAGGCGGCGTGAAGAGCAACGCCAGCCCCACATCGTGTCGAATGAGCCGACTCTCCACCGCGGCCATCGCGCGCGCGGCGCGGGACCGGTCGGCGGCTCCGGAAATCACGCTCCAGGATTGCGCGATGGAATCGATCTGACATTCGGTATTGGTGACGGATCCGAGCGGTGTGCCATCGTCAAAATAGCCGCGTCGGTACCATTCACCATCCCAGGACTCTCGCTCCAATGAGTCCTTGAGCGCCGCTGCATGGGTCAGCCATTTGGCCTGGCGGGCCGGCTGATCGCGTGCGCCCGCCAGAGGCGCGAACGCCACGAGCGTGGCGTGCAGGAACCACCCGAGCCAGACGCTTTCACCCCGCCCCAGCTCGCCAACCCGGTTCATGCCATCGTTCCAATCGCCCGTGCCGATCAGGGGCAGCCCGTGTTCGCCAACAGCGAGACTCAGCTCCAGCGCCCGGGCACAATGCTCGAAGAGGGGAGCGGTTTCGTCGGAGATGACGGGCTGAAAGTACGCATCCGGCTCTCCGGCTCGCAATGCCTGGCCCTCCAGAAACGGTACGCTTTCATCCAGTACCGCGGAGTCGCCAGTCGCCTGGACGTAATGAGCGGTCGCGTACGCAAGCCAGACCCGGTCGTCGGCAATGCGGGTGCGGACGCCGGCCCCGCTCGATCCCTCTTCAGCCGACGGAAGCCACCAATGCTGGACGTCGCCCTCTCTGAACTGTCGAGCGGCGGCGCGCAGCAGATGCTCACGCGTCAGGGCGGGCCTGCAAAGAGCGAGCGCCATGCCATCCTGAAGCTGGTCGCGGAATCCGTAGGCACCGCTCGCCTGATAAAAGGCCGTTCGTGCCCACATGCGGCAGGCGAGCGTCTGATAGAGCATCCAGCGATTGAGGATGATGTCCAGGGAGCGGTCGGGCGTCTTGACCTGAACCACTCCGAGCACATCGTCCCACTGCTGAATCACCGTGCGGAGCACCACGTCGAGATCCACCGACCGATAACGAAGCAGCAGTGCCTGCGCCTCCGTCGCGCTCGCGGCTTGACCCAGGAAAAAGACCACTTCCAGCGTCTCGTCCGCGGCAAGCTCCACGTAGGTTTGCAGCGCGCAGCAAGGGTCGAGACCTGCGCCCACCCGCTTGGACAGGGGTGCCTTTCCGGTAAGCGCGGCCGGGCTGTCGAGTGTGCCGTGTCGTCCGAGAAACTCGCGACGGTCGGCGGTCCATTGTGTCTGCTTTCCGGCCAGATCCGCGAACGCCACGCGTGAGCCGAACAGCGCGCTCCAGGGGTTGTGGGCGAACATCGCGCCCGTTCCAGGGTCGATCGCTGTCAGAAGGAACGGTGCCGAGGCTGCTCGCGAAGGCCCGAGTACCCATTCGACGTAGGCTGTGACGGAGAGTCTGCGCGGCCTTTGTGAGCTGTTGTGGATCTTCAGGCGCGAGATTTTTATCGGATCGTCCACCGGGACGTACACCATCAGGTCGAGGTCGAGGCCGTGTGAGGTGTGCTCAAATCGGCTATAACCCTGCCCGTGCCGCGCGACATACTGCGCGCGTTGATCCCTGATCGGCGCGGCCGTCGGTCCCCACACTTCGCCACTTTCCTGGTCGCGCAGATACAGCACCTCTCCCGGACGATCCGCTACCGGATCGTTTGACCACGGCGTCAGCTGGTTCTCCCGACTGTTCAGCGCCCACGTAAAGCCACCGCCTTCGGCTGCGACATGGAAGCCGAAACCGGAGTTGGCGATGACGTTGATCCACGGAGCGGGCGTCACCTGTCCTGGACCCAGGAGCGTGACGTATTCCCGTCCGTCTGCCGCGAATCCTCCAAGCCCGTTGAAGAATTCGAGATCCTGCGGGACGGCAGCGCTCGTCACTGCCTCGGGTTGCGGGCGGCTCCTCGGTCGCCGTGCGGTAGATGTTGCGGGTGCCCTCAGACGATCGAGTTCGTCGACCAGGTTGCCGCGTTGCGCGACCAAAACGACGCGTGCGACCGACAGGAGCCGCGCGCTCGCCTGCTCGGAGAGCAGATCCGCGCGCAGCAGGAACACCGAGCCACCGGCGTTGTCGGCACCGGTCTGTGGCTGCGACTGACTCATTCGCAGCTGTGTCTCCAGGGCCGCCTGTAGATCCTGGAGATAGGAAGTTCGCTCGTTAAGGATTACGAGATCGACGGCGAGGCGCTTCATGCGCCAATACTCGTGAGCGCGGAGCAGTTGCCTTGCGATGGCGATGTCTTCGACATCGGCGATTCGCAGCAGCACGATCGGTAGATCGCCGGAAATGCCGTGAGTCCAGAGTGCGGCCGGCCCACCAGCTCCGCGGAGTATCCTATCCGATGACGGCCGCAGCGATGCGTCAGCGTAGAGCACGAAGCCCGCAAGCCGCTGAAAGAGGCTGGCTTCTGCAGCGTCGATGCCGACGTGACGAAGTTGTATCTGTGCCTGCGTCCATGCCAACGTGGCCGCACGCACGAAGGCGTTCGCGTCCTGATGTTTGTCGACGAGATCCAGAACGCCGTCGCGGGAAGCGGCAATACTGGTCCAGAACGCGATGCGTACCGTGGCGGCCGCCGGTATGCGCACCCGGAACCGCAGCGCGAACACCGGGTCGAGGACGGTACCGACGGTGTTCGACAAACGGCGTCCGTCCGTCATGGCGATGGGTTGCCGGACGTCGCGTCCGCGGCCGAGAAAACGTGCTCGGTCCGTTTCGACCTCCGGCCTGCCCAGGGTTTCTCCTTCAACGACGGCGTGATGCGCCGCCCAGATTTCCGGGTCGGTGGCCGAGCGCCGGCGCCGCGTCGCCAGGATCACGCCTGCCTTGGCCAGATACTCGGTCTGCACGAACAGCTTTGAGAATGCCGGATGCGCCGTATCGGCGGCGGCGGGTGCCAGCACGAGCTCGGAGTAGGATGTGACCTCCAGGTCGCGCGTGCGATTGCCGCCGTTCACGATCGATATGCGGCGAACCTCGGCGTCATCCTCGGGGGACACGAGCACCTCCAGCATCGTGGTGAGCGCGGCGTCCGTGCGAGTGAATTCGGCCCGATCTTCGCTTAAGGTCACCTGGTAACTGTCGGGCTCCACGCCGGTTGGTTGGTAGCCCGGCGACCACACGGCGCCGCTTTCGATGTCACGCAGGAAGAAATAGCTGCCGCTGTCGTCGCGTGTGGGATCTTCGCGCCAGCGCGTTACGGCGAGGTCGTGCCAGTGACTGCAACCGGAGCCGACGTCGGTGAGCATCACCGAGTAACGCCCGTTCGAGAGCAGGTGGGTTTGCGGCGTTGACTCGTGCGCAGTCCTCAGACGCCGCGCTTCCGGGAGTTGCACAGCGTCAACTCGCGCCGCCGTGCGGACTTCTTCGGCCCGCGGATGGGCGACCGTGACGTCACGCAGCGCGGACTCCTGCAATAGCAATTCCGTCGCCTGGATGCGCGGCTCCGAGTGAAACCGTTCGCGCATCCTTGCGTCCAAGAGAACGTTGGCGATGGCAACCACGCTCATGCCTTGATGATGTGCCATGAACGCCCGCACGATGGCAACCTCGGATCCTTCCGGCAAACGGCTGCGGGTGTAATCGAGCGCCTCAAAGAAGCCGTATCGACCACGCGCACCGATCGCAATGAGTCTCGCGAGATTCAGCGTCGAGCGCTTCGGGTCGACCATCGCGGCAAGGGCGGTGGCATATGGCGCGATCACCACGTTCTCGCTCAAGCCACGTTTGAGCCCCAGGCCCGGCACGCCGAAGTTCGAATACTGGTAAGTGAGCTCCAGATCGCGGGCGTTGTAGGCGGACTCGGAGATGCCCCAGGGAACCCCGAGCTCGGCTGCGTACTGGATCTGTCGCTGCACAATCAGGCGATTGGTTTGTTCCAGAAGGCTCCCGAATGGCGCGCGCATCACGAGCGATGGCATCAGGTATTCGAACATCGATCCCGACCAGGAGATCAGCGCTGCCCCGTGGCCGACCGGCGTAACCGCACGTCCGAGCCGAAACCAATGGCGCGCCGGGACGTCGTTCTTGGCGATGGCCACGAAGCTTGCCAGGCGCGCCTCGGAGGCGAGCAGGTCGTAGCAGCTCGGATCGAGCGTGCCCTCGGTCGCCCGATAGCCGATCGAGAGGAGCCGGCGCTCGGGATCAAGCAGAAAGCCGAACTGCATTGCGTCGAACATTTCCCGCGCAGTTGACTCGAGGGCCGCCAGCCGTTGACGCAGAGCCCGGATGGCCGCGTCCGTCAAGTCGACATCCCGCTGCCAGCTCTCGACCGACCGCCGCGCGGCTTCGCTCCAGAAAAGTACTTCGCCGCCCACGGCATCACCCAGCTCGCTGGCCAGCGCCCGCGCAATGTCCACAAGGGTGGCGGCCGCAGGTGCCAACCTCGCCAGTCGAGCTGCCGGGTCAGCGCGCTCTGGCTGATCCTCCTCAAGCTCAACGGCGAGCGCAGCGATGGCGTCTTCAAGCTGTACAGAGGCGATGGTGTGCATTCGCAGGTCGTTGGGGAGCTCGGCTAAGGCTTCGCGCGTGAGCTGCAGCGCGTCTGCGATTCCGGCACATGACAAACGAGCTGCCACGGGGACTTCGATCCACTCCCGGCACGCATTGGCCAGTGCAATGAGATGCGCCGCGAGGTTGCCGCTGTCCACGGAAGAGACGTAGCGCGGATCGAGGGGGCGCAGATCGCGTGTGTCGTACCAGTTGTAGAAATGACCGCGATACCGCTGCAGGCGGTTCATCGTCACAAATGCCGCTTCCAACCGATCAACCGTATCGATAGTCCCTGCCCAGCCGAAGTCGCGGGCGGCGACGGCTGACAGCAAGTACAGGCCGAGGTTGGTGGGCGAGGTCCGATGTGCCAGCACCGCTCGCGGATCCTCCTGAAAGTTATCCGGCGGCAGCATATGGTCGTCCGCGGTGACGAACGTCTCGAAGTAGCGCCATGTGCGGCGCGCCACCAGTCTCAACGCCTGGGCGTCTGCATCCGTGACCGCCAGGCGACCAGCGACGAGTGGGGAGAGGCTGATCCACACGGCGATGGCGGGGGATGCGATCCAGAGGAGCACGAATGGCAGGGCCACAGGCCAGGCGCCCGGCCGCAGGTACCCAACGAGCGCCGCGCAAATCAGCGCGATGAGCAGACTTCCACTCATGCGGCGATAGGCGCGGTCGAGATCAAACTGGGGCCTGAGGGTCGTCTGCGCTGCAGTGACCCACTGGAGCAGGTTGCGCCGACTCACGCACAGACGAAACAGCGTTCGACCGATCGCATCGATCATCAGCCATGCCTGATGTGCGAGAAAGGTTATCAGGAAGGCGGTGAGGGACGCGGCCAGCCAGATGTCCTTGCGCAGCGCGCGAAGGTGACTGCGTGCATTGACGCCGGCACGACGCGGTATGACAGCCGCGATAAGCGGCAGTAGGGCCGGCAAGCCAATCGTCAGTACGATAAAAGCGGTCCACACCAGTGCGCCGTTGCGGGGCAAGAGCCAGCCGGCCAGCAGCGCCGCGACACTCGACGGTGCCGACAAGGTGCGTCGCAGGTTGTCCAGCATCTTCCACAGGCCGATCGCCGGCAGGCCACTGCCGCCCCGAACGGCACCCGCCGCGTCGCGCCTTCCCAGGATCCAGGGCAGCAGTTGCCAGTCACCACGCGCCCAGCGGTGGCGGCGTGCCGCAGCGACGTCGTACCTCGAGGGAAATTCCTCGACGACTTCGATGTCGGAGACCAGGCCCGCGCGCGCGAACAGCCCCTCGAACAAATCGTGACTGAGCAGTGTGCCGTCCGATACTCGGCCGGCGAGCGCAGCTTCAAAGGCATCCACATCGTAGATGCCCTTGCCGACGTACGAGCCCTGACCGAAGAGATCCTGGTAGACATCCGACACGGCGCCGGCATACGGATCGATACCGCTGGTACTCGAAAAGACGCGCTGAAAGAGCGAACCCTGGCGACCGACCGGCAGGGACGGGGTGACCCGAGGCTGCAGGACGGCGTATCCCTCGACCACGTGTCCGGCTGCGGCCTCGAACCGCGGGTGATTCAGCGGGTGGGCCATCTTGCCGACCAGGCGGCGTGCCGTTTCCCGCGGCAGCCTGGTGTCGGCGTCCAGCGTAATTACATAGCGCACGCCCGGCGGAACCTCCGGGGGATCGCCGTTGACGTCCTGGAAGTTCGTATCGGTCGCGCCGCGCAGCAGGCGATTCAGTTCGTGAAGCTTCCCGCGCTTGCGTTCCCACCCCATCCACTGTCGCTGCACGTCGCTCCAGACGCGGCGCCGGTGCAGCAGGAGGAAGCGTTCGCCCGCCGAGGCACGGCCGTGGACCCGGTTCAGTCGCGCAATCGCCGCGCCGGCGATCGCGAGCACCGTCTCATCTCCGGCGGCGATCTCGGTCGGAGCGTCGGTCCAGTCCGTGAGCAGCGCAAAGTACAGTTCGCCCTCCGGGGAGGCGAGGTAGTGAACTTCGAGGCGGTCGATCTGCTCGTCGAGTGCGGCGCGAGTGGTGATCAGGGCGGGTACGACCACCATCGTGCGCAGATGCTGCGGAACACCGTCACGCAATGCGAGGCCAGG
Source organism: Steroidobacteraceae bacterium (assembly GCA_035603345.1). GTDB lineage: Bacteria > Pseudomonadota > Gammaproteobacteria > Steroidobacterales > Steroidobacteraceae > 13-2-20CM-66-19. The sequence continues at coordinate 216,080 of DATNKO010000075.1, forward strand.
CAGGATCGTTGCGTCAAATCCCCTCATGACGGCGCGATTCACCAGCGCGATGGAGGCATCGAGCGCAGGAATCAGGCCGAGGAGTGCGAGCAGCGCCAGTTGCGCCTCGGAGACGCCTCGCGCGTTGAGCACGAGTAACGGCAGCGACAGGACGACCGCCGCCAGCAGCATGATCGCAGCTACGTAGTCACCCACCCGGCTCGCCGGTGCCGACCGGCGCGGCCATCTAAAGACAGAGTGTCGATAACCGATGGTCGCTTCGAAGGCACGCCGACCGCCTGCGAGCAGGTAGTACCCGGGATCACGACGGCGACCATCGCCAGGCTCGACTGGCGCGGCCAAGTCATTGGCGGCTGCCAGGGCTGCGCCTGCGATCGCGAGCTCCGTCAGTTTCGAGCCTCGTGCGAAACGCTCTATTGCCCGGCGGTAAAGGTCCCGCGTGGGAAAATCCATTGCGGCAAAGTCACTGCCGGAGTGCAGCAGCTCGTCAACCAGACTTACGCTTTCGAAGAACTCCGGCCAATCCACATCCGAGAGCAAGCGCATGCTCGTGATGATGTTGCGGACTGTCACGTTGGAGGCGCCCTGGCGCTGATGCTCGTCGCGCACGGTCTCGTCCGAGGTCGTTCCCTGGGCAGCCAGGCGCTCCTCCAGCCAGTGCAGGGCTGGGGTCACTTTCGGGTCCTGGTCCCGCAGGCGCTGAACGAGCTGAACCGCAAATGCGGATGAGAGGTATTCGGGATCTGAGTCGTGCTGGAGCAGGGCGTCAGGCTCAGCGGTATGACCGTTGACGCCCAGTAATCGGTCCGCGAGGGCATCCGCTTCCTGTCGCGCGGCACGACCGGTAACGATGCGTGCAGCGGCGCGGCGAAGATTCTCGACGAGTACGATGCGCAGCGTGATCGCGACTGCCCACAGCTCGCCGATGGTCAGTGGCTGCACACGCTGATAGGCGCGCACGAAGTGACGCAGCGTTTCGGGATCGAATCGGCTGTCGGTGTGGGCGACGAACGCCCAGGCGACGCCGAGCACGCGTGGATAGCCGTCAAACGGTCCATTGCCCAGTTTGGGTAACAGCCGATAGAAGCCCGGCGGAAGGTCCCGGCGGATCTCACGGATCTGCTCTTCCACCAGGTGGTAATTGTCGAGCAGCCACTCGGCGGCCGGCGAGATTGCGTGACCCTCGGCGGCGGCTGCCGCGAGGTCCCGGTAGGCCGCAAGCAGCACCGCTTCGTTGTCCCGAAGTCGCACACCGAGCGAGCGGCGGCGTGCCGGCCGCTCCGTGACCTGTTGTGCGGTGGCAAGGCTTGCGGCGTGCTGCTCCAGGCGCTCGATACTGAAGAGCTCGGCTCGCAGGATCTCGTCATTGTCCCAAGGGGAGAGCCGTAACCGGCGCCCGAAGGCCCGACGGATGAGCGCTTTCAATAGCAGCGGCTTATAGAACGCGCGTGCCCAGGCCGCGGGGCGCGTGTCCGTCACCGCATCCTCGGGCATGAGCCTCCTTGCGCCGGCGCTCGCCGGGCGACAACCGCCCGGATCAGGAAGACATCGGCGGCGCGCAAATCCCGCAGCGCTGCCTCAAAGCGGCCCCGGGCACGCCGCAAGCAACAGGGCGAAGCGCCCTCTCAGTAGCGGCGCGGTCCGCGTGCGTCTGTAGCCGTGCGGTCGCGCTCCTGCGCCTCGCTGATCTTGAGCGAACGACCGCCGAAGTCGGTGCCGTTCAGGGCCTGCGTGGCGCGCGCGGCATCAGCGCTCGCCATCTCGATGAAACCGAAGCCGCGCGGACGACCGGTATCGCGATCGCTGATCAGCGCGAGCTTTTCAACGGTTCCGTGCGGCGAGAAAAGGGCGCGCACGGTATCCTCGGTGGCCGAAAAGGGAAGATTTCCAACGTATAGTTTAGTCACTAAAAATTGCTCACAAACAGAAGGGAAACATCAGCAGGAAGACCCTGCCTCCTGGTTCGACAGACTTTCCGAGGGTGGCAGACGTTGGCCGGAACACGCGCCGGAACGACGCAGGGCCAAGGGCAGACAAGCCGAAAGATCACGAGCCTGAAGCGCAGTGTACAGTAACCCACTGTGTTTTACCGAGGTTTCACGCGCAGGCGCCCACTCGGTCGACGCACAGGATCACTATCGCGTCGCTCGCATCAGGCGAACAACTCGTCCAGGGCTGCAGCGCCAACCGGCTTGGTCAGGTAACGCTCGATCCCCGCCTCACGCGCGAGTTCGCGGCCGGGATGCTCGCTGCCAGCCGCCAACGCGATCAGTCTCAGGTTGTGCAGCTGCGGATGTTGAGACAGATGACGGGCGACGTCGTAGCCGCTCATGTCCGGGAGATCCAGGTCGACGAGCAGGACCGTCGGCGCGAACTCGACAGCCATGGCGAGAGCAGTCACGCCGGTGTACGCGACGCGCGCATCACCGTAGCCCGTCGATTGCAGCAACGAGGCGAGGGAATCGGCGGCGTCCACGTCGTCATCGACTATCAATATGCGCGGCATATCGCCCCCGGCGCCGCCAGTGCCCGGCGCCGCGGATTGGGTCGACGACTGTGCACCCACGACAGTCCACTCAGCGAAAACTCACGGGCCGCGGGTACTGGTTGCGCGCTTCGAAGCTCCTGATCTGCCGTTCGGCTTCGTCGCCGGTGATGCCATAGGCTTCCTCAATCTTGTTCGCCAGGCGCGCGCGCCTGCCCGCAATCAAATCGAGCTGAGCGTCGCTAAGCCTCCGCCAGTTTGCATGCACCTCGCTCCTGAATCGCTGCCAGCTGCCTTCCACCAGATTCCAGTCCATCTTAAGGCTCCTGCGTTCCGCCGTTCCACACTGCCGCGCGGGTTGGGTTGGGACGTTTCGTGTGTTTTAAAGGTGCAAACTGACACTTCGAAGATGGCGCTACGCGAACAGCAGCGTACACCACCGACAGCGAGATAAGGACGTCGATAAATCACGCCGGTCTGTGTCCCACCGTACCGACCGCACACTCTGCCGCGTACTAGCATGGTCCGCACGGCGGGGGCGCATATGTAGGACACGGTATGCAGGACACGGTGACAACGAGCTGGAGGCGGCTCTCCGACCGCTGGCGAAGAGATCCCGATACTGGCAGCGCTCGCAGCGCGCAGATGCCGCCTGTGCAGCCGCTAAGGATCCTGATAGTCGATAGCGACATCAGTTCGTCGGGTTCATTGGAGCTCAAGCTGCAGGCATCAGGCTATCCGCAGACCCGCGTTGCCTACTCCGGTCATGCTGCGCTAGCCATCGCGGCCGACTTTCAGCCTTCCGTGGTCCTGCTCGAGCTCAATCTGCTGGATATGAGTGGCTTCGAAGTGGCGCGGTTGCTCCGTGAGCAAGCGCGAAGCCGCGACTTGCGATTGATTGCGCTGACCTCCAGTTTCGAGCACGAAGGTCACGAGCTGGCTCGTGTAGCGGGCTTCGAGCGCTATCTCCTGAAGCCCGTCGCTGTCGATGACCTCTCGGGACTATTGCAGATGCAACGGAGACCGTCATGAATCATCCCGACGGATCAGTGGACGGCTCATCCTCAATGGCATCCGCAAACTTCCGTATCAGTCGGACAAGCTCATCGAAGTCATGTGCATCCCATGTCTTGAAGATCGCACGCCCGATCTAGGCTCTGGCGCGAGCGATCTGCCAACGTGCGCCGACGTACAGATAACGTCTCGACGAGCGTCTAACATCCCATCTCGTGAAAGGCTGATGCCTGGCGCCGACGCGGTTTGAACGGCGTCGGCACCCTACGATCCAGTCGCGAGGTATCAATGAATCTCCATCTGACGATCGGACCAATCGTGTCACTGATCGCTGGCATTTTGATTCTCGTGGTGCCGCGACTGCTGAACTACATCGTCGCGATCTATCTG
>DATNKO010000004.1:0-26996 GCA_035603345.1 Steroidobacteraceae bacterium
CGCCTGGGTCACCGACCAGGCGCAGCTGGATGAGCTGTGGAGGAAGCGCGTCAAGAACGACGCGCTGTCGCTGATGCTCACCGGCAAGCAGTGGCCGGAGGTGGCGGACCTCCTGCGCAAGCGCTACGAGCGGGTTCTCAAGCGCGTCGACCAGGTGAGCCCGGATGACGTGTTCGAGAACCTGATGAATGCCTACGCGCGCGCCTTCGACCCGCATTCGAGCTACTTCTCGCCGCGCAGCTCGGAGGAATACCGCATCCAGATGAGCCTCAACTACGACGGTATCGGCGCATCGCTGCAGCAGGCTGACGACTACACCACGATCCAGAGTGTGATCGAGGGCGGACCGGCGGCGGTCGCGGGCACTCTCAAGACCAACGACCGCATCACCGGCGTCGGGCAGGGAGCCGACGGCTCGTTCACCGACGTCATCGGCTGGCGGCTCGACGACGTGGTGCAGCTGATCCGCGGCAAGGCCGGTACCGTCGTGCGACTGCAGGTGCTGCCTGCGGGCGCGGCGCCAGGTACACCGGAGAAGGTGCTGCAGTTCGTGCGCAACAAGGTGACGCTGGAAGCGCAGGCCGCGCACAGCAGCGTCCGCACGGTCACCCGCGACGGCCGCACCTACAAGATCGGCGTCATCACCGTACCGGGGTTCTACCAGGACATCGCCGCCGAGAACGCCGGCGATGAGAGCTACCGCAGCACCACGCGCGACGTGCTGAAGCTGCTGCGCGAGCTCAAGACGCAGAACATCGACGGTCTGCTGATCGACCTGCGCGGCGACGGCGGCGGCTACCTGCCGGAGGCCACCGCGCTCACCGGGCTGTTCATCGACAAGGGCCCGGTGGTGCAGCTGCGCGACACCAGCGGCCGGCTCGAGGTGCTCGATGATCCGGAGTCCGGACCCGCCTACGACGGGCCGCTCGCCGTGTTGGTCGACCGCATGAGTGCCTCGGCCTCCGAGATCTTCGCCGGGGCGATCCAGGACTATCACCGCGGCCTGATTCTCGGGCAGACCACCTTCGGCAAGGGCACGGTGCAGAATCTCGTGCCGCTCGATCGCTGGTCGAAGGATCCGGTGAACGGCCAGCTGACGGTGACCATCGGCAAGTTCTACCGCGTGACCGGCGAGAGTACGCAACACCGCGGCGTGCAGCCGGACATCCCGCTCGTCTCGGTGATCGACGCCAAGGAGGTCGGGGAGAGCACGCTCGAGTCCTCGCTCCCCTGGGATCGCATCGCCGGTGTACCGTTCAAGACCAGCACCACGGTCCAGAGCAGGGCCGTGCCGCTGCTCGTCTCCGAGGAGGATCAGCGCGCGCAGCACGACCCCGATTATCGCTGGCTGGTCTCCGACGTCGCGGCGATCGATACGCTGCGCGGACAGCACAGCGTGTCGCTGAACCTCAAGGTGCGGCGCGAGGAGCGTGCGCGCGAGGACAAGGAGCGGCTGGACCGCGAGAATGCGCGGCGCACCGCCAAGAACCTGCCGCCGCTGAAGAGCGTCGAGGATCTCGACAAGGCCAAGGACGACGAGCCCGACGTGATGCTCGAGCAGGCGGCCCAGATCGTGACCGACATGCTGAACGGCGGGCACCCGCAGCCGGCGCAGAAGACCGCGCGCGCTGGTTGACTGGGAAAATCGCCGTCAGGCGATTTCCCAGTCAACGAAGCAAAACCCGGAACAGATCCCAGGTATCTTCGGCGAGCACGTTGGGCACGCGCGCGGCGCTCCCCTGCGGCGCCGACTCGAGCGCATCGCCCTCGCTCGCCGCGATCGACTCGGCGACCGGCGCGCTGTCGGCCGCAGCCCGGTAGCGCGCCGTCTGCTGCAAGCGCCCGACGCGCGTGCGGATCTCGCCGCTGACCTCTTCGCGCCGCTCGAGCAGCCGCTGGGCGCGCTGGATCTGTCCCATGAGGAGCACGCACTCCTTGGGCGCGCCGTAGTCGTCGGCCGGCGCCCGTTTGCCGATGGCATCGCGCGCCAGCGCCACGAGCGGTGCCTTGAGCGACAGCACCCGCTGACACAGAACCTCGGCGTAAGCGATCGCCGCGATGTTGATGGCGCGCCGTGCCGGCAGCGATAGACCGGGAAACTCCGGCTGCCCCTCTTCATCGAGCGCCGCGAGAGCCGCCTTCGCCTGGGCCAGGGTGTCGGCGGCCGCGGTGGCGGCCGCCTGCGCGCCGTGAATGCGCCGCTCCAGCGCGCGGCGCTTGAAGTACTGCCAGAAGCGTGTCAGAGCCGCACGCTCGCTCTCGAGCGTCGCGAGCTGCGCCGCGGCCGCCTCGTGCAGCGACTGCGTGGTGGCCAGCTGGCTCTCGCATGCCTGGCGGCGCGCGAACAGCTGCCGGTTGTACAGGGCCAGGTGGTGGCGGCGCTCGCGCTCGTCCTGCTGCCGCGCGAGGTCCGCGACGAAGCGCGTGAGCTGCTCGCGCCCGCATTGCCAGAATCTGCGCAGCTGGTAGAACACCAGCGCCGAGTACGCCGTCTCGTTGACCCCGAGTCGCTCCTCGAGGGCGTTGAGCATCTCCTGCACGCGCGCGGTCGCCGCCTCCTGCTGCTTGATGAGGTCCTTGAGGCGGTAGGTCTCATCCTGCAGGTCGCCGTAGGCCTTCTTGAGCTCGGCGCGGTTGCGGAACAGGGCGAGTACCCGATGCTCTTCGTCGGGGACTTCGCCGTCGGGGCGGAGGTTGAGCTTGAGGTAACCGAGTTGGCGCAGCGCTTTCATGAGAAGACGGGCGGGTGACCGCCCCATCTCATGCGCCGGCGTTGAGCCTCGTGCGGGATGAGAAGCGATGACCCCGCTCCACGCAGTATTCCAGCCACTTGTTTAACATCACGTTGCGAGCCCAGCGCTGATCCAGTTCACGCTCCGCACGGTTGCGCAGCGCGCGCAGCAACGGCTGGCTGTGAACCGCGGCCCATTGCTGCGCCTCGACGAGATGCGCGTCATGGTAGACCCGCAGGCGCATGTCCGGATAACGGCAAGGCCCCGCCGCATCCGGCAGCAGGTAGCTCAGCGCCAGCGTACTGGTATAGGGCGAGCGCTCGGTCACGGTGAGAAGAAGGTCACAATCCGACGGCACCGAGGAGCGGTGGGAGCCGGCAAGCGCCGCCAGGCCGCCGGCGAGCCAGCCGAGCCGGATAAAGTTGCTCTCGTAGAGCCCCATCAGCGCGACGAAGCTGCGCGGGCGGGCGCGCCAGGAAACGCGTGTCAGTGTGTCGGTAGTCAGCACGCTCCGACTATAGCGCACGAAGCCTGCTGCGCAAGCCGATTGGGGCGCGATTCGTGCGCGTCGGCAAGCCCGCGCCGCCTGCAAATTTCGTGCAACTGCGCGGGCAGCGGATCCTAAGGGCGCAGACGCCGCTCGATTCCGGTAGTGTTGAGGATCCGGCTGGCGATCTCTTCGATCGAGCACTCGGTGGTCTCGAGCGAGGGAATGCGGTAGCGCGCGAACAGCGCGTCCGCCGCGCGCAATTCGTATTGCACCTGGGCGCGCGAGGCGTAGCGGCTGTCGGGGCGGCGCTCGCTGCGGATCTGCTGCAGCCGCTCGGGCTTGATGGTGAGCGCGTACAGCTTGTCGCGATGCGCCTCGAGCCGCGCCGGCACTCTGCCGTTCTCGAGATCCTCCTCGGTGAGCGGATAATTGGCGGCAAACACCCCGTACTGCAGCGCCATGTACACGCAGGTCGGGGTCTTGCCGACGCGCGAGACACCGATCAGCACCACGTCGGCATGCGCGTAATCGCCGCCGCCGCCATCATCGTTGGCGAGCGCGAAGTTGGTGGCGTTGATGCGCGTGGTGTAGGCCCGCAGGTCGGCGATCCCGTGCGCACGTCCGGCGCGGTGCGTCGAGCGCACCGCCAGCTCGCGCTCGAGCGGACCGACGAAGGCCGCAAAGAAGTCGAGGAACAGGCCGTCGGCCTGCATGACGATGTCGCGCAGCTCATCCTGCACCAGGGTGCTGAACACGATCGGCCGCAGGCCATCCTCGCCGGCGCCGTTGATGCGCCGGACGGCCTCGTGTGCCTTGTCAACGCTCGATACAAATGGCAAAGTCACCGCGCGAAATTCCACGCCCTCGAACTGGGTCATGAGGCTGTGACCCAGCGTTTCGGCGGTCACGCCCGTCTGGTCGGAGACGAAGAAGACGGTTCGGCGGCTCACGGCTGGGGCACACTGCTCGGGTGGCTGGCGTAACGTGTCGGCAGTGTTTCACCGCCAAAGCATCCGGGCAAGCACCCGGGCGGTAAGCCGCACTCGACTCGAGGAGCTGCCTTGAACCGCTACGTGATCCCGCTCGAGCAGCTCGGCATGCGCGATGTCGCCACGGTCGGCGGCAAGAACGCCTCGCTCGGGGAGATGATCGGGGCGCTGGCCCGGCTCGGCGTCAGCGTGCCGGGCGGTTTCGCCACCACGGCGGACGCCTATCGCGAGTTCCTCGAGCAGAACGGACTCGAGGCGCGCATCCGCACCGAGCTCGCGGCTCTCGATGTTGACGACGTGGCGAAGCTCGCCGCCACCGGCGCCCGCATCCGCCAGTGGATCCTGGCGACGCCGTTCACCCCGGCATTCGAGCAGGCGGTGCGCGCGGCGCTCACGGGCCTCGGTGGGGGTGCGGAGCCCGCGGTCGCGGTGCGCTCGTCGGCGACGGCGGAGGATCTGCCCGAGGCGTCGTTCGCCGGCCAGCAGGAGACCTTCCTCAACGTGCGCGGCGCCGCCGACGTGCTCACGACGATGCACGCGGTATTCGCCTCGCTGTTCAACGACCGCGCGATCTCCTACCGCGTGCACCAGGGCTTCGATCACGGTGCGGTCGCGCTGTCCGCCGGTGTGCAGCACATGGTACGCAGCGACCTCGGCGCGAGCGGCGTCATGTTCACGCTCGACACCGACTCGGGGTTCCGCGACGTGGTGTTCATCACCGCCTCGTGGGGACTCGGCGAGACCGTGGTGCAGGGAGCGGTGAACCCGGACGAGTTCTACCTCTACAAGCCGGCGCTGCGGGCCGGCAAGCTCGCGATCGTGCGCCGCAATCTCGGCGGCAAGTCCGTCAAGATGGTGTACGCGCCCGCGGGCAGCGACCGCCGCGTCACGACCGTCGAGGTGCCGCAGGCCGACCGGCAGCGCTTCTGCCTGGAGGACGCCGACCTCACCGCGCTCGCGCGCCAGGCGCTCGTCATCGAGGAGCACTACCGCCGGCCGATGGACATCGAGTGGGCCAGGGACGGTGCCAGCGGCAAGCTCTACATTCTGCAGGCGCGGCCTGAGACCGTGCAGAGCCGCGCCGGCCGTACGATCCAGCGCTACGCGCTCAAGAGTCGTTCGCAGGTGCTGGTCTCCGGGCGTGCTATCGGCCAGCGTATCGGCAGCGGCGCGGCGCGCGTCATCCGCGACGCCGGTGAGATGGCGCGCGTGCAGGCGGGCGACGTGCTGGTGGCGGAGATGACCGATCCGGACTGGGAGCCGGTCATGAAACGCGCCGCCGCCATCGTCACCGACCGCGGTGGTCGCACCTGCCACGCGGCCATCATCGCGCGCGAGCTGGGGATCCCCGCAGTGGTCGGCTGCGTGGACGCCACCGGGCGCATTCGCGAGGGCCAGGAAGTGACCGTCTCGTGCGCCGAGGGCGAGACCGGCTACGTCTACCAGGGGCTGCTCGACTACGAGCGCCGGCAGATCGAGCTCGACTCGCTGCCGAAGATTCCGGTCAAGATCATGATGAACGTCGGCAACCCGGACCGCGCCTTCGACTTCGCCGGGATTCCGCATAGCGGCGTCGGTCTGGCGCGCCTGGAGTTCATCATCAACCGCATGATCGGCGTGCATCCGCGGGCGCTGCTCGAGTTTGCGCAGCTCGACCGCGAGCTGCAGGAGCAGATCCGGACGCAGATGGCCGGCTACTCCGATCCGGTCGGCTTCTACGTCGAGAAGCTCGCCGAAGGCATCGCGCAGATCGCGGCCGCCTTCGCCCCCGAGCCGGTCATCGTGCGTCTGTCGGACTTCAAGTCGAACGAGTACGCGAACCTGATCGGCGGCAGCCGCTACGAGCCGCAGGAGGAGAACCCGATGCTGGGTTTTCGCGGCGCCGCGCGCTACATCGATACCACCTTCCGCCCGTGCTTCGAGCTCGAGTGCCGCGCGCTCAAGCGCGTGCGCAACGACATGGGGCTCGGCAACGTGCAGGTGATGGTGCCGTTCGTGCGCACCCTCACCGAGGCGCGTGAAGTCACGCGGCTGCTGGCCGATAACGGCCTCGCGCGCGGCGTCGACGGCCTGAAGGTGATCATGATGTGCGAGCTGCCGACCAACGCGCTGCTCGCAGACGAGTACCTCGAGTACTTCGACGGCATGTCGATCGGCTCCAACGATATGACGCAGCTGACTCTCGGACTCGATCGCGACTCGGCAATCGTTGCCGGCGGCTTCGACGAGCGCGACCCGGCGGTGAAGAAGCTGCTCGCCATGGCGATCGCCGCCTGCCGCAGGCGCGGCAAGTATGTCGGCATCTGCGGCCAGGGCCCTTCGGACCACCCGGATCTGGCGCGCTGGCTGCTCGAGCAGGGCATCGAGAGCATGTCGCTCAATCCCGATACGGTCATCGAGACCTGGTTGTTCCTTGCGCAGCAGTCGCCGGCCGAGCCGCCCGGCAAGGGCTCCCCGCGAACCTAAGCTCGCCGGCCGCTTAAGTTCCGGCGTAGGCCGGCGCGAACAGCCTGGCGCGATAGTGCCGCAGCTCGCGGATCGACTCGTGGATGTCGGCGTGCGCGAGGTGCGTCCCCTGCTTCACGAAGCCGTCGGACACCGCCGGCGCCCAGCGCCGTGCCAGCTCCTTCAGCGTGCTGACGTCGAGGTTGCGGTAGTGGAAGAAGCGCTCGAGGTCCGGCATACAGCGCGCCAGAAAGCGCCGATCCTGACAGATGCTGTTGCCGCACATCGGCGAGCTGCCCGGAGTCACCAGCGCGGCGAGGAACTCGAGCGTGCGCTGCTGGGCCTCGGCGACGGTGACGCGGCTGGCGCGCACCCGCGCCACCAGGCCCGAGGCGCCGTGCTGGCGCTGATTCCAGTCGTCCATGCGCGCCAGCACTTCCTCCGGCTGATGGATGGCGAGCACCGGCCCGTCGGCGATGATCGCGAGGTCGCGATCGGTCACCACCGTGGCAATCTCGATGATGCTGTCCGACTCGGGCTTGAGGCCCGTCATCTCCAGATCGATCCAAACGAGGTAATCGCCGCTCGGCATGTTAGAGGTGCTGGTGGTAGCGTGTCGCTGACCGCGCACGTCGCGGAGCCAAGTGTAACAGGGGGCGGCCCGCTCGTATGAAGCAGACGTTGCAGGCGCGAGTGGTCGCCACTTTCGGCCGCCACATGAGCGTGCGCACCGCCGACGGGCGCTGCCTGCCGGCGCGCCCCTTCGGGCGCTCGCTGACGGCGGTCTGCGGGGACCACGTGCTCTGCCGCCTCGACCCGCACCACGCCGAGCTGCACGTCGTCGAGGTGCTGCCGCGGCGCACGGCGCTCTACCGCTCGAACCTGCGCGGCGGCGCCGAGGCGGTGGTCGCCAACCTGACGCAGCTGCTGGTGGTGCTGGCGCCCCGCCCGGCGCCGGATCTGTTCGTGGTGGACCGCTACCTGGCCGCGGCGGCCTCGGCGGACATCGCCGTCACGCTGGTGATGAACAAGGAGGAGCAGGGGCTGGATGCGGCGCTGGCTGCGGCGCGCGCCGAATACGCTGCCGCCGGCTACGGCTGGGTCGGCTGCTCGGCCCACACCGGCGCCGGCCTCGACGCCCTGCTCGGCGCCATGGCGCCCGGGGCGGTCGCCGCGCTGGTCGGCCAGTCGGGGGTCGGGAAATCATCGCTCCTGCGGCGGCTCGTGCCGCAGGCGCAGGTCGCGATCGGCGAGCTGGTGCGCGAGGAGGAAGGCCGCCACACCACCACCGTGGCGCGGGAGTTCGAGCTGCCCGAGCAGCGCGCGCTGATCGACTCCCCCGGGGTGCGCGACTTCACGCCCGCCGTCGACCGGCTCGATCCGCGCACGCTGGGGTTCGTCGAGGTCGGGCGTCTGGCGGGCGGCTGCCGCTTCCAGGACTGCCGTCACATGCGTGAGCCCGACTGCGCGGTGCACGCGGCGGCCGGGTCCGGGGAATTGTCCGCGCGGCGCTACGAGAGCTACCGGCGGTTGCGGCGGCTGCACGAGGAGCTCACCGACCGGCGCGGCCCGCGCCGCGGGCGCTAAGCCCGGCTAACCCACCGACTGGCGCCCCGCGAGCGCATGCGCGAGCGTGCCACCGTCCACGTACTCGAGCTCCCCGCCGACCGGCACACCGTGCGCGATGCGAGTCGCGCGTACGCCGCGTCGCGCTGCGAGCTCGCCCAGGTAGTGCGCCGTCGCCTCGCCCTCCACCGTGGAGTTGGTGGCGAGAATCAGCTCACGCACGCCGCCCTCGCCGAGAATCGCCTCGAGCTCGCGCAGCCCGAGCTGCTCGGGCCCGATGCCATCGAGCGGCGACAGGTGTCCCATCAATACGAAGTAGCGGCCGCGGTAGCTGCCCGACTGCTCGATCGCCACCACATCGGCGGGCGATTCGACCGCGCACAGCAGCGCCGCATCGCGCTGCGGGGCGGCACAGATCGAGCACAGCTCGGTCTCGGTCAGCATGCGGCAGCGGCGGCAGCGCACCACGGTCGCGAGCGCGCCCTCGAGCGCGCGGGTGAGGGCGTGTGCGCCGGGCCGCCCTTCCTGGAGCAGGTGGAACGCCATGCGCTGCGCCGTCCTGGGACCGACGCCCGGGAGCGTGCGCAGGGCCTCGATCAGCTGCCCGACATGCGGCGAGTGCTGCATCGATTCAGAACGGCAGCTTCAGCCCCGGCGGCAGCCCCAATCCGGCGGTGAGGCTCGCCATCTTTTCCTGCACGCGCGCCTCCAGCTTGTGCACGGCGTCGTTGGCAGCGGCCGCGATCAGATCCTCGAGCATCTCGCGGTCCTCACCGGCGACCGCGGACTCGATCTGCACGCGCTTCACCTCGTGGCGGCCGCTCATGGTGATCTTCACCATGCCGCCGCCCGCCTCGCCGATCACTTCGATGTTGGCGATCTCGGCCTGGGCCTTCTGCATATTGGCCTGCATCGCCTGGGCCTGCTTCATCAGGTTGTTCATATTGCCACGCATGGGTAAAGAAGCCTGTCAGGCGCCGCGCGCCGCTTGAACGACCATCATTTTACCGGGCGCACCGTTTCCGGCAGCACGGTGGCGCCGAAGCGCTCGCGCAGGCCTTGCACGCCCGGGTCGGCCTCGAACGCCCGCCGTGCGGACGCGAGCTCCTGCTGCGACAGGCGCTGCTGCGCCTGCGCCGGAGTTTCCGCCTCCGGTGCCACACTGACGAATTCAAGCCGCACGGGCTCGCCGTAGTAACGCGACAACGCCTGCGCGAGCTTCTCCTCCTGCACGGGAGTCCGTACCAGCTGATGGTGCGGATCGAGCGCCAGGCGCACCACCGCTCCCTGCCGCCCGAGCAGCGCGCAGTGGCTGGCGAGCTGGCGCGCGGCCCCCGAGAGCTCGAGCGCGCCCACGATCGCCCCCCAGGAGCCGGGTGCGGCAGCAGCCCCCCCGGGCGGCGCATCGGCCCCGGGCCTGGAAGTGGAAGCGTTCCCGGGCGCGGCGCCGGTTCCGGCCGTCGCGCGGCTGGCAGCCGTCTCGCCCCGCGCTGCGGGGCCGAGCCGCGCGGACTCATCCATAGCCGAACTGCGCGCGCTACCGGGCGCCGCCGCCTCGCCCCCCGGACGGAACGCCAGCATGCGCAGCAGCGTCATCTCAAAGCCGGTGCGCGGGTCGGGCGCCAGTGCGAGGTCGCGGTTGCCGGTGATCGCGGTCTGGTAGAAAAGCTGCAGGTCCTCGGGCGCAAGTGCGCGGGCCAGCCGCTCGAGCACCTCCGCAGCGAACAGCTCGTCGCCCTGGTAGTCGGGCAACGCCTGCCGCAGCGCGACCCGCACCAGCAGACCCGCGAGCTCATCGAGCAGCTGCGCGTAGTCGGGCGCGAACTGTTCGAGCTCGTGCGCGCCACGCATCAGCGCCGCGGGCTGCTGCTCCGCCAGCAGCTCGGCCAGCCGCACCACCTGGTCGCGTGCCAGCGTGCCGAGCATCGCGCGTGCTTCCGCCTCGCCCGCCTGACCCGCGCCGAAAGCGATCAGCTGATCGAGCAGCGACAGCCCGTCGCGCATGCTGCCGTCGGCAGCCTGCGCCACCAGCCTGACTCCCGCGGCATCGTGGGCAATGCCCTCGTGCCGCAAGATGCTCTCGAGATGCGCGGCGATCTCGCCGGCGGGCAGGCGCTTCAGATTGAACTGCAGGCAGCGCGACAGCACCGTCACCGGCACCTTCTGCGGGTCGGTGGTCGCGAGCAGAAATTTCACGTGCGGCGGTGGCTCCTCGAGCGTCTTCAGCAGCGCATTGAAGGAATGCGTCGAGAGCATGTGCACTTCGTCGATGAGGTAGACCTTGTAGCGGCCGCGCGCCGGCATGTACTGCACGTTGTCGAGCAGCTCGCGGGTATCGTCCACCTTGGTGCGCGACGCCGCGTCGACTTCGATGAGATCGACGAAGCGCCCCGCATCGATGTCGCGGCAGCTCGCGCACACGCCGCACGGCTCGGCCGTGACGCCGGTCTCGCAGTTGAGGCACTTGGCGAGGATGCGCGCGATGGTGGTCTTGCCCACCCCGCGCGTGCCAGTGAACAGAAATGCGTGGTGCACCCGCCCGGATTTGAGCGCATTGACCAGCGCGCGCCGCACATGCTCCTGCCCGACGAGCTCGGAGAAGTTCTTCGGTCGCCATTTGCGCGCCAGCGCGGTGTAGCTCATGCAATCGTTCCGGGGGAGATGGAGGTGGCCCGCACCAGCTTAGCCTCCGGCACCCGACATCGCCGCTGCCGCTGCTGCCTTCCGGCCCTGACGGGATTCACGACTGGTCGTCGCGGGGGAACCGATGCGAGCCACCACGGGCCTCACTTGCGTTCGGCGCGTTTCATGCTATCACATACGAATCGCCCGCCCGGGCGCCGCACGGCGCAGACCCCGGCACGGAGACAACCCGCGACATGAGCATGGACACACACGCTGCGAAAGTGCCCGCCGTCACGCTGCTGTTCTGGATCGTCAAGGTCGCCGCCACCACGCTCGGGGAAACCGGCGGCGACAGCGTCTCGATGACCTTGGGGTTGGGATATCTGGTGGCCACGCTCATCTTCCTTGCAGTGTTTGTCGCGCTCGCCGCAGCGCAGATCGCGGCGCGCCGCTTTCATGGCTGGCTCTACTGGGCGACCATCGTCGCCTCGACCACCGCCGGTACGACGCTGGCGGATTTTGCCGACCGCTCGCTCGGCATCGGCTATCTGGGCGGGTCACTGCTGCTGCTCGCCTGCGTGCTCGCATCTCTCGGTCTGTGGTATGCGGTGGAAGGCTCGGTGTCGGTCACGACAGTCAGCACGCCGCGGGTGGAAGCCTTCTACTGGATAACCATCACCTTCTCGCAGACGCTGGGCACGGCGCTCGGGGACTGGGTCGCGGACGCCGGCCTCGGCTTCGGCGGCGGTGCGCTGCTGTTCAGCGCGCTGCTCGCGATCGTGGCCGCCGCCTATTACCAAACCCGGATCTCACACGTGCTGCTGTTCTGGACCGCGTTCATCCTGACGCGCCCGCTCGGAGCCACGGTGGGGGACTTCTTCGATAAACCGTTCGCACAGGGCGGGCTGGACGTCAGCCGTCCGCTCGCCTCGGCGATCATCGCCGCGTTCATCGTGATATGCCTGCTCGTATTCCCGCAGCGCGCAGCCGTCCCCGCAGCGGTCGGCCCGCGCGCGCGCGCGCCCTGAGAGGGTTGCAGGGAGTCTGGCGGAGAGGGTGGGATTCGAACCCACGAACACCGGTGAAGATGTTACTGGAATTCCAGTCCAGCGCCTTCGACCGCTCGGCCACCTCTCCGATCAAAGACTTGCGATTACTTTCTCAAGCAATTCCAGCGCCCCCGCGCGCCCGCGAAACCGCTGAAAAAGGCGGCGAATCATAAGGCATGGCGGCGCAGCACGCACCAGGGCTGAAGCCGCGACACACACCTCAGCCGTGCGGCACGGGCAGCTTGCTCAAAGGATCTCTGTCATGCCTGCGGCGGCGGCGGGGGCTTGGGCACCTTGAACGGCGGGGGCTCGTCAAGGCATGGCTCCTTGCCCTTGCGCGGCGGCGGCGCCGGCTCGTTCAGGGTCGGCAGGTGCAGTGAGTTCGTCGTGTCGGGGGCGTCGAGTCCCGCGGGGATGACGAGCGGCGGCGCACTGGTCTGGCCCATGTAAGGCTGACGCTTGTGACATGAATAACTCATGCTGCGGAACGGGTGTATGGGATTGAAATGGCATCCCGCGAGTGCCAGCGACAGCGCAGCGAGGACCAGCAGCCGGAGAGCGCACTTCAACATCCACGACCTCTCATGCAGACATTCCAACCGCGATCCCGGCCTCGGCCCCTGCGGGCAGCGCACCGGCTGCGCATGCCGCGGCGCGCACAGTCGCGTGATGCGCTTCGGACAGTGGCGTGAGCGGCAGTCTCACAGCCGTCCCGATCAGCCCCATCTGCGCCACCGCCCACTTCACCGGGATCGGGTTCGCCTCGAGAAACAGCGCGCGGTGCAGCGCCGCGAGCCGAGCGTCGAGCAGCTGCGCGCGCACCTGGTCGCCGGCCAAAGCCGCGGCCACCATCTCAGACATCGGACCGGGCGCCACGTTCGCGGTCACCGAGATCACGCCGCGCGCCCCGCAGGCGAGCGCCTCGCGGGCGCTCGCATCATCGCCGCTCAGTAGCACGAAGTCGGCGGCCACCGCCGCCACCAGCGCGCGCAGCCGCGCCGCGTCCGGCACCGCTTCCTTGAGGCCTACGATCCCGGGCACGCGCGACAGCCGCACGACGGTCTCCGGCTGCATGTCGACCGCGGTGCGCGCCGGCACGTTGTAGAGCAGCAGCGGCTTGCGCGCGCTGCGCGCGGCCGCCGCGAAGTGCAGGTACAACCCCTCCTGTGTGGGACGATTGTAGGCCGGCGTGACCACGAGCAGCGCGTCGATCGGCAGCTCCGACAACCGGCGCACCCGCTCGACAGTGGCCGCGGTGCTGCTGGAGCCCGCCCCGACGATGACCGGGATGCGCCCGCGCGCCTGGGCGCAGGCGCGCGTGGCGAGCTCCGTCAACTCCGCATCCGTGAGCGTTGCCGACTCACCGGTCGTGCCGCCCACGACGATGCCGCCGCTGCCGTTGGCGAGATGAAATTCGATGAGCCGGTCCCAGGCAGCGCAATCGAGCGCGCCGTCCGGTCGCATGGGCGTGACGATAGCAACCAGGCTGCCCGAGAACATGAGACCCGCGGTCACCTCGCTTAGGCAAGCGCGGCATGGTACGGGGCGGGTGGGCGCGGCGGCAAGCCGGGAGGTGCGGCGGCGACGCGGGCCCAAGGTCGCAACCCGACCCTGCTCCCGGTACACTCAAAGCCGGCAGGTCGGCAAACAGCACTCCGCCACGTACAGATGAAGCAGCACCTCGCCGTTTCGGCGATCGGCAGCGACCGCACGGGGATGGTCCACGAACTGACCCGCGTCATCAGCGAGTCCGGGGGCAACATCAGCGAGAGCCGCATGGCGAACCTCGGCACCGAGTTCGCGATGCTGCTGCTCGTGTCCGGCAACTGGCACGCGCTGGCGAAGCTGGAGACGGAGCTCAAGCGCCTCGCGGAAACCAGCAACCTCAGCATCCACCTCAAGCGCACCGAGCCGCGCACGCCGCGCACCGACATGCTGCCCTACTCGGTCGACGTGGTTTGCCTCGACCAGACCGGGATCGTCTCGGGATTATCGGGATTCTTCGCTACCCGTGGCATCGACATCGGCGAGGTGTCGACGCGCAGCTATCCGGCGGCCCACACCGGCGCGCCCATGTTCGCGGTGCAGATGATCGTCAACGTGCCGAGCCGCATCCACGTGGCGCACCTGCGCGAGGAGTTCATGGAGTTCTGTGATTCCTTGAACCTGGACGCGATACTCGAACCGGTCAAATCCTGAAGCGTCGCAAGCCCCGAAGACGAAATGCCCAAGATCAAACCCGGGACCAAGGTGCCTGGCTTCTCCCTGCCCATGACGGGCGGCGGTACCTGGAGCCTCAAGGACGCGGCCGGCGAGCAGCTGGTGATCTACTTCTACCCGCGCGACATGACCTCCGGCTGCACGCGCGAAGCGCAGGACTTTCGCGCCCGCTACGCCGCGTTCCGCAAGGCGGGAGCGCAGGTGATCGGCGTGTCGCGCGATTCGGTCGCTTCGCACGACAAGTTCTCGTCCAGGGAAGCCCTGCCCTTCCCGCTGCTCGCCGACACGGACGAAAAGGTGTGCCGACTGTTCGATGTCATCAGGCAGAAAAGTCTGTACGGCAGAAAGTACCTGGGAGTGGAGCGCAGTACCTTCCTGCTGGATGGCGCCGGACGCCTGACGCGGGAGTGGCGCAACGTGAAAGTGCCCGGTCACGTGGAGGAAGTCCTTGAAGCAGCGCGGAGTAGCTGAGCCGGGCCCGAAGGCAGCGTCGGGCGAATCGCGGGAATCGAAGGGCCGGTCGCGCACCGGGCGGCGGCTGTTCGTGCTCGACACCAACGTGCTCATGCACGATCCGACGGCGATCTTCCGCTTCGAAGAGCACGACGTGTATCTGCCGATGGTGGTGCTCGAGGAGCTCGATGCCCACAAGAAGGGGCTGTCGGAAGCCGCGCGCAACGTGCGCCAGGTGAGTCGCTTCCTCGACGACATGATGCGCGATGCCAGCAAGGAGCAGATCGACCGCGGGCTGGCGCTGCCGAGCGGCTATTCGGGCAACCACGGCAAGAAGCCCTCCTCGGGGCGGCTGTTCTTCCAGACGCGCCAGCTGACGAGCGCTCTGCCCGAGAGTCTCCCCGGCCAGGGCGGCGACAACGCGATTCTCTCCCAGACGCTGGCGCTGCAGAACGAGCACAAGGACGCGCGCGTGATTCTCGTCTCCAAGGACATCAACCTGCGCATCAAGGCCGCGGTCCTCGGCGTGCACGCCGAGGACTACTACAGCGACAAGACGCTCGAGGACTCCGACGTCCTCTACAGCGGCATGACGGCGCTGCCGGCGGACTTCTGGGAGCGGCATGGGCGCGACATGCGCTCGTGGAAGGAGGGCGACCGCACCTTCTACGAGATCACCGGGCCCGCGGTGCGCGACTGGCACCCCAACCAGGGAGTGTTCGAGGACACCCCGCAGGGCATCGAAGGCATCGCCCGCAGGATCAGCGGCGACACCGCGACTATCGAGCTGCTGCGCGACTATCGCAACGAGCGCCACAATGTCTGGGGCATCACCGCGCGCAACCGCGAGCAGAACTTCGCGCTCAACATGCTGATGGACGCGGACATCGACTTCGTCACGGTGCTGGGGCCCGCGGGCACGGGCAAGACGCTGCTGGCGCTCGCCGCCGGCCTCGCACAGACGCTCGAGACCAACCGCTTCGTCGAGATCATCATGACCCGCGTGACGATCCCGCTCGGCGAGGACATCGGTTTCCTCCCCGGCACCGAGGAGGAGAAGATGGAGCCCTGGATGGGCGCCCTCATGGACAACCTGGAGGTGCTCACCGGCTCGCAGGAGGGCGGCAACTGGGGTCGCGCCGCCACCAACGACCTGCTGCGCAACCGCATCAGGATCCGCTCGCTCAACTTCATGCGCGGTCGCACGTTCCTCAACCGCTTCCTGATCCTCGACGAGGCGCAGAACCTCACCCCCAAACAGATGAAGGCGCTGATTACGCGCGCCGGGCCCGGCACCAAGCTCGCCTGCATCGGCAACGTCGCGCAGATCGACACGCCCTACCTGACCGAGACGACCTCCGGACTCACCTATGCGGTGAACCGCTTCCGCGGCTGGCCGCACTCCGGACACATCACCCTGGTACGGGGCGAGCGCTCGCGGCTCGCCGACTACGCCTCCGACATCCTGTAGCTAGGCGGTGTCGCACCCGGCCCCGCGGGGCGGAGTAAAATCCGTCCCCGCCGGCAGCCACCCCGGTGTAGGCTTCAACCAAGCCACCGGGATCGGCCTTGTAAGGTTCTGTAAACCCCGGGGAAACTTGTCCGCCCCGGAGGCGGTCGAAATCAGGATCATGCGCGCCGTTCTCCGCCCCGCCGCCACCGTACTGCTGGCCGCCGTCATCACCATGGCGCAGCTCGCCTTCGCCGCGCCTCCGGACTCGACGCCCGTAGATCTGAGCCCGCCGCCGGCAGGCTCGGACCTGCCGGACATGGGCAGTCCGGCCGAGCAGATGCTGTCGCACAGCGATGAGTACGCCCTCGGCGCCATGGTGGCGCACGAGCTGCGTGAGCAGAACGCGCTGCTCGAGGACGCGGAGGTCAATGAGTACATCCAGTCGATAGGTATGAGGCTCGCCTCGCAGAGCGCCGACGGGGGCGCGGGATTCCATTACCTCGTGCTCAAGGACACGGAGATCAATTCTTTCGCCGTCTCGGGCGGCTGGGTGTTCATCTTCACGGGCCTGATCGTCGCGAGCAGTACTGAATCGGAGCTGGCCGCCGTCATGGCGCACGAGACCGCGCACATCACCCAGCACCACATCGCACGCGCAATGCAGGCCGAGAGCCGCCAGAGCCTGGCAGCGGCCGCGGCGATGGTGGCGGCGATCCTGCTGGGCGCGATCGGCGGCGGTCCAAGCGCCGGCAACGTCATCCAGGGCGGCATCGTCGCCGCCCAGGGCCTGGCCGCTCAGGCGCAGATCAACTTCACGCGCGAGGACGAAAAGGAGGCCGACCGCGTCGGCATCGGCTATCTCGCCGGCGCGAACTTCGATCCCAACGCCATGGCGAGCATCTTCGAAACCTTGGGCCGCACCGAGGGGCTGGTGGAGACCTACATCCCGTCGATGCTGATCGATCACCCGGTGACCGCCGATCGCATCGCCGAAGCGCGTACCCGCGCAGCGCAGTTTCCTCCGCACCGCGCCCCTGAGTCGCTGACCTTCGATCTGGTCAAAGAGCGCGTGCGGGTGCTCACCGCCACTGCCGACGTTGACATGGCCGAACAGTACGCGCAGAGGATTGCCGCGGGCGACGCCTCGCTCGGCAACCGCTACGGCGAGGGCCTGGCGCTGCTGCAGGGCAATCACCCTAACGAGGCGGCGGGGATCTTCGCGCAGCTGGTGGCGCAGCACGAGAATCTCACGCTGCTGTGGGACGCCCTCGGTCAGGCGCAGGCCAAGGCCGGGCACGTGAAGGAAGCGCTGGCGACATTCCAGCACGCCGAGACGCTGTTTCCGCGCAACGTGGCACTCACGGTGCGCTACGGCGAGACGCTGATGGCGGCCGGCAGGCCCGCCGAGGCCCACCTCCTGCTGCTCGACCTGTTCAACATCGTGCCGCCGACACCCGACCAGATCCGGTTGACGGCGCTGGCCGCGAGCGCCGCCGGCGATCCCGGCGATGCGTACTACTACATGGGCGAGTACCAGCTCGCCAACGGCGACCCGCAGCTGGCTGTGCAGCAGTACCAGCTCGCGCTCGCTTCGCCGCACATCAGCTCGATACAGCGGCAGCGCTACCAGGCGCGGCTCGACGAGATCCGCGACTACCTCGCGAGCCTGCACAAGCCGAGACTCGCCGACCGCTAGCGCCGCCGGTCGCCGCTGGTACACGGCAAGCCGCGCACCCGGCTTGCTACAATGGCCGCCGGTCTCTTCCAAACCCGCTTTCTATGGACTCACCGATCAGGCCGCTGTTGCCCGTGCTATGCCTGGTGCTGCTGGCCGGGTGCGCCGTGCAACCGCCCGCGAAGCCCGACCCACGCGATCCGTGGGAGCGGATGAACCGCGTCAGCTACAAGTTCAACGACAAGCTCGACAAGGCGGTCCTGCGGCCGGTAGCCCGCACCTACCGCAAAGACACGCCGCGTGTCGTGCAGACCGGAATCCGCAACGTGTTCGACAACGTCGACACGACGATCGTCATGGTCAACGACCTGCTGCAGGGGCAGTTCAAGCCGTTCCTGAACGACACGGTGCGGCTGCTGATGAACACCACCATCGGCATCGGCGGACTGTTCGATCCGGCAACGCGCGCGGGGCTCGACAAGAACAGCCGCGATTTCGGCCAGACGCTCGGCAAGTGGGGCCTGAAGCCGGGACCGTACCTGGTGCTGCCGTTCCTCGGACCGAGCGACGTGCGCGATGCCTTCGGCAAGCTGGCCGACACCTACTCCACACCGCGCACCTATATCGACAACCGCTACTGGAACTACGGCTCGTACCTGCTGGAGAAGCTCGACGAGCGAGCGCGGCTGCTCGACTACGACCGGACGCTCGACAGCGCCTACGACCCGTATGCGTTCCTGCGCAGCGCGTACCTGCAGAACCGTGAGTTCAAAGTGAACGGCAGCCGCTCGCCCAGCGAGGAGGAGCAGGAGGAACAGCTGCTGAACGAGGCCGGCGCAGAAGAGCAGTCGCCCCCACTGAAGCCTCAGACGCCGCAGCCTCAGACACCGGCGCCTCAAGCACCGCCCCCTCAAACGAGCACGCCGCCCCACTGACGCCTGCGGCGCCAAGCGCGGGCGTTGAGCCACGCGCCCGCGCGGTACGCCCGCGTTCACGCGGCGTGCGTCAGACGCCGCGCGTCAACAGCTCTTCCACCTCGCTGATGCGTCCGAGCGCGGCCAGCCCCTCGGGCAGGTGCTCGAAGCGCAGCGAGCGCCCCGACTGTTTGGCCGCGGCCAGCCAGTCGAGCAGCACGGCGAGGCCCGCACTGTCGGCCGTGGTCACCTGCGCACAGTCGATCCGCAGATCCTGTCCGCCGGCGCCGGCGAGCGCCTCGAGGCCGAGCTGCCGCGCCGCGCGCGCATCGGCGAAGGTGAGCGGGCCGCACGCGGCGAGCGCGCCATCAGCTTGCGCCACCAGGCGGAAGCCGTTCCCGTGGACCGCGGGCGTGCCGGCCGTCGAGCCCGCGCCTGTCATCAGTGCGAGCCGCCCTGATTGCTGAGGCTCTGATGCGCGATCGCGTTCGGGCTCTGGCCGGACTCGAGGCGCTTGATCACGGCGTCGAGCCCCTGCTGCTCGATCTGACTGCCGAAGTCTTCGCGGTAGCTGTTGACGTAGCTGATGCCGTCGATGACCACGTCCCACGCCTTCCAGCCCTCCGGCGTCTTGCGCAGGTAATAGTTGACGGACACCACATCGCCGCTTTGACGCTTGACGTCGGTGCGTACCGTGGCGCGAGTTGCATCGGGGCCGACATTGGTCGGGTAGATCTTCAGCCGGTCGGCGGTGAAGTCGAGCAGCGAGCTGCCGTAGTTGGTGAGCACTGAATGGTAGAAGGCATTGATGAAGCGCTGGCGCTGGTCGGGCGTCGCGGTGCGCCAGTTCTTGCCGAGCACCAGCTGCGCGGCGAACTGGGTATCGAAGTGCGGCAGCAGGTACTTGTCGACCAGCCCTGCGACCTTACCCGGGTCGCGCCGGTAGGCGGCGCGGTCCTTGTCCAGGTCCCCGAGCATGCCCTGAGCCACCTGCTGCACCAGCTCGCTCGGGCCCAGCGTGGAGGCGGCGGCCGGCGCAGCCGCCGCTCCCGGTCCCTGCGGCGGCGTGGTCTGCGCCTGCGCGCCGGCGAGGCTGCCGGCCAGCACCGCTGCGCTCAGTATCACGATCACCTGTCTCATTTCTTCGGCTCCGGCTTAGGTTGATTCTGATTGTCCGAACCCTGGGACTGATTGTCGCTGCCCTTGCTGGCGGTATTCGCAAAGAACTTGTTGATGAGGCTCTCGAGCACGAGCGCGGACTGGGTCTGATCGATGTTGCTGCCGTTCTTCAGATAGCTGTCGGATCCGCCGGGGCTGATGCCGATGTACTTGCCGCCGAGCAGTCCCTGCGTCTGTATGCTCGCGAAGCTGTCGTCGGGTATCTGGTTGAACTGCGGGTCGATGCGCATGCCGACCACCGCCTTGTAGATCTTGGAATCGTAGCGGATGCCGGTCACTTGGCCCACGCGCACCCCCGACATGGTGACCGGCGATCCGACGTTGAGATCGCCGATGTTGTCGAAGTCCGCGGTCACGTGATAGCCCACCTTGGCACCGCCGAGCTTGAGGCCGTTGGCCGGCAGCTGCGTCGTCAGAAACAGCAGCGCCGCGAAGCCTAACAGCACGAACAACCCGGTTCCTATCTCCAGAGTTCGATTGGGACGCATGGCTTCAGGCTCCTCTCACAGGAATGCGGCAGTTAACACGTAGTCGAGCAACAGGACGAGCACCGAGGAGGCCACCACGGTGCGCGTGGTCGCGAGCCCGACCCCCTCCGCCGTGGGCTCCGCATGGTAGCCCTCATGCACGGCAATCAGGCTGCAGGCGACGCCGAACACCAGGCTCTTCACCAGGCCCTCGTTGACGTCGCGCAGCGCCACCGAGGCCTGGGTCTGCGACCAGAACACCCCCTTATCGATGCCCATCAGCTGTACGCCGATCAGCTGCGCGCCGAACAGGCCGACGACGCTGAAGACCGCCGCCAGCAGCGGCATCGCGATCACCCCGCCGAGAAAACGCGGCGCGGCGACGTACCGCAACGGATCGACCGCCATGATCTCCATGGCCGTCAGCTGGTCGGTGGCACGCATCAGCCCGATCTCGGAAGTGAGCGCCGTGCCTGCCCGGCCGGCAAACAGCAGCGCCGTGATCACCGGCCCGAGCTCCCTCAACAGCCCGAGGGCCGCAGCCGTGCCCAGCGCCTCCTCGGAGCCGAAGCGCTGCAGCAGATTGTAGCCCTGCAGCCCCAGCACCATGCCGACGAACAGCCCCGACAGCATGATGATGATGAGCGAGCGAGCGCCCGCGTTGTAGATCTGGTGCACGGTCAGGCGCGGCCGCGCGAGCGACGGCAGGCACTGGGCGAGCAGCTGCGCCAGAAAGATGCTGACCGCGCCGAACCGGCGCACTCCCTCGAGCAGCAGGCCGTTACGTGCGCCGTTGCTCATGCATCCTCCGCCAGCAGCTGCGT
The DNA here is from genome assembly GCA_035603345.1 of Steroidobacteraceae bacterium. Taxonomy (GTDB): domain Bacteria; phylum Pseudomonadota; class Gammaproteobacteria; order Steroidobacterales; family Steroidobacteraceae; genus 13-2-20CM-66-19. Next base: position 21,082 of record DATNKO010000004.1, read on the forward strand.
GGCGTAGTCGGGCGCCGGATAGTGGAACGGCACCGGGCCCTCGGCGCTGCCCGTCATGAACTGGCGCACCGCCACGGACCTGCTGGCACGCAGCTCCGCGGGCGTGCCGGCCGCGACCACCCGACCTGACGACAGCAGGTAGCTGTCGTCGGCGATGCTCGCCAACTCGTTGACATCGTGCGAGACGACGACGCTGGTGATGCCGAGCGCTGAGTTCATATGCTTGATGAGCCGCAGGATGAATCCGAGAGAGATCGGATCCAGCCCGACGAACGGCTCGTCGTAGAGGAGAATCTCGGGGTCCATGACGATGGCGCGCGCCAGCGCCACGCGCCGCGCCATGCCGCCGGAGAGCTCCGCCGGCATGAGCGCCGCGGCGCCGCGCAGGCCGACTGCCTGCAGCTTGGTGAGCACCAGCCGGCGGATCAGCGGCTCGGGCAGGTCGGTGTGCTCGCGCACCGGGAACGCGACGTTCTCGAAGACGTCCAGGTCGGTGAGCAGCGCGCCGTTCTGGAACAGCATGCCCATGCGCCGGCGCAACGCATAGACTCCGGCACCGCCGAGAGTCGCGAGATCCTGGCCAAAGACCAGCATCCGGCCGCGGTCGGCGAAGGCCTGCGCCGTGATGAGCTTCAGTAGCGTCGTCTTGCCGGTGCCGCTCGGGCCCATGACGGCGGTGATGCGCCCGCGGCGCACCGTGAGGTCGAGCCCGGAGAAGATCGGCCGCCCGCCGAGCGCGAAGTCGACGTCGCGCACCTCGACCACCACGTCGGCGGCGGGCGCGACGGACTGCGCGGATGCGGTGCTGGTCACTGGAAAGCGCGGTGCGGCCTTCGGCTTCAGGCCGCCTGGCTCTCCATCTCGGGTGCGTAGCGCCCGGTGGTAGCGAGGCCGTTGAACCGGGCGCGGCGCGCGAACTCCTGCTGGCCGGCGGCAAAGTTGGACGCCACACCAGCCCAGGCCTTGAGCGCCGTGTCCTGCAGCGCGCGGCCATAGCTGAAGCTGAGCGACCACGGCAGCGGCCCCATGCGGTTCATCAGCGACAGGTGCAGCGTCGCTTCCGTCGGTGACTGTCCGCCCGACAGGAACGCAATGCCCGGCACCGCCGGCGGCACGTGGCGCTTGAGCACCCGCAACGTCTCGTCCGCGACCGTCTGCGGCGGCGCGCGGTTCGTGGCCTTCTTGCCCGAGATCACCATGTTGGGCTTGAGCACCATGCCCTCGAGATAGATGCGGTGAGCGAACAACTCGTCGAACACCGTGGCCAGCACCTGCTCGGTCACTTCCGCGCAGCGCTCGATTCCGTGCGCGCCATCCATCAGCACTTCGGGCTCGACGATCGGCACGATGTCGTTCTCCTGGCAGAGCGCTGCGTAGCGGGCCAGCGCGTGCGCGTTCGCCCGGATTGCGAACGAGGTGGGAATCCCCGGCGCGATGTCGATGACTGCGCGCCACTTGGCGAAGCGCGCCCCGAGGCCCCGGTACTCGATCAGGCGATCCCGCAGGCCGTCGAGTCCTTCGGTGATGGTCTCGCCGGGGAAAGCGGCGAGAGGCTTGGCGCCCAGGTCCACCTTGATGCCGGGAATCATGCCCTGCTTCACCAGGTACTGCGGGAACGGCGTGCCGTCGCGCGTCTTCTGGCGGATGGTCTCATCGAACAGAATGACGCCGCTCACCGACTCGGCCGCACCCGGAGCGGTGAACAGCATCTCGCGGTAGGCGCGCCGGTGCTCGTCGGTCGAATCGAGCTTGATGGCATCGAAGCGCTTCTTGATGGTGCCGGTGCTCTCGTCGGCTGCCAGCAGGCCCTTACCCTTGGCGACCATCGCATTGGCGATGCGCGTCAGCTCAGTGAGATTCATCGTTCGTTGCTCCTTGCGCCATCGACGGACCGGCGCTGCGCAGCTTCAGGCGGCGCCGTCCAGTTAACCCGTTGAAAATTGGGGCGCCAAGGATAGCAAATCCCCTTGGTCTGTCGGCCAATCAGTACTAAAATAGTCCTACTTTTAAGAGGGCTGTCTTCACATGCTGCGCATCAGCCGGCTCACCGACTACGCCACCGTGCTGCTCGCCGCGCTCGCAGGCGAGCCTGGACGTGTCCAGACCGCGACCTCGCTGGCGGAGGCGACGCACATCGCCGCACCGACGGTGTGCAAGCTGCTGAAGCAGCTGCAGCGCGCGGGGCTGGTGACCTCCACGCGCGGCCTGCATGGAGGCTACCAGCTGGCGCGCCCGGCGGCGCAGATCAGCGCGGCGGCGATTCTCGATGCGCTCGAGGGACCGGTCGCGCTCACCGACTGCTCGGCCGGCCACGGGAACTGCGAGATCGAGGAGAGCTGCCGCGTGAGTCGCGTGTGGCAGCGACTGAACCTCGCCATCCGCCGCTCGCTCTACGACGTGAGCCTGGCGCAGCTGGCGGGCCTGGACGCCGCCCCGGCGCGGCTGCCGGCGCTCGAGCGCGAGATGAAGGCAGTCGCCACACGGGCGCCGGCCCGATCCTGATCGCCATACAGTCAATACGGGATTGCAATGAGCGAAAGCGCCAAACAACTCGAGAGCGTGATGGCACGGGGCTACAAACATGGCTTCGTGACCGACATCGACGCCGATACGGTCGCGCCCGGTCTCGACGAGGACGTGGTGCGCCTGATCTCGCGCAAGAAGGGCGAGCCCGCGTTCCTCACCGACTGGCGGCTCAAGGCGTTGCGCCATTGGCTCACGATGAAGGAGCCCCACTGGTCGCACGTCAAGTTCGCGCCCATCGACTACCAGGCAATCTCTTACTACTCCGCGCCCAGGTCGAAGACCGACGGCCCGAAGAGCCTCGCGGACGTCGACCCGAAGCTGCTGGCAACCTACGAGAAGCTCGGCGTGCCGCTGCACGAGCGCGCACGGCTCGCCGGCGTCGCGGTGGACGCGGTGTTCGACAGCGTCTCAGTGGCCACCACCTTCAAGGAGCGCCTGGCCGCCGCCGGGGTCGTGTTCTCTCCGTTCTCCGAGGCGGTGCGCAGCCATCCGGCGCTCATCGAGCAGTACCTGGGGAGCGTGGTGCCGTATTCCGACAACTTCTTCGCCACGCTCAACTCGGCGGTCTTCACCGACGGCTCGTTCGTGTACGTGCCCAAGGGCGTGCGCTGCCCGATGGAGCTGTCGACATACTTCCGCATCAACGCCGCCAAGACCGGACAGTTCGAGCGCACGCTGATCATCGCGGACGAAGGTGCATACGTGAGCTACCTTGAGGGCTGCCTGCCGGCCTGGGAGGAAGTCTCGTACGGCGACGAGATACGCTGCGTGCGCGACGTGGCGCTGCACGATGTCGTACTCAACGATCGAGGCGAGGAAGCCGAGGTCGCCAAGATCATGCGCCGCCCTTATCGCGGCGAAATGATGGAGATCACACCGCGCAGCCCTGGAAACCGCTTTCACGTGACGCCCGAGCACCCGGTGCTCGCGATCCGCCGCGAGCGCGTACGCAAGGCCCTGCGCGGACCCGGTCGATGGCCGGACATTGATCAGGGACGCCTGGATGCCGCAGAGCCCGAATTCGTACCCGCCGGGAAGCTCGCGCCGGGAGATCTTCTGGTCTTTCCAATCAACAAGGTCGAGCGTGACGACGCGACGCTCAGCGACGACTTCCTCAAACTGCTCGGTTACTACGTGGCGGAAGGCTGCGTTACGAAATTCAACGGTTACGACGCCGCCGAATGGTCCCTGGGCGACCACGAAGTGGAGCTGGCGGACGAGATTGCATTACTGCTTGAACGCTGCATCGGGAAGCGCCCTTCCCGCACCCACGACAAGCGCAAGCACGGCCTGTACCTCGTGGCCTACTCCCGCGAGCTGTGCGCGTCGCTGGAGCAGCATGGCGGCAAATGCGCGCACGGCAAGCGCTTCAGCAAGGCGGTCATGGACCTGCCGCCGCGCCGCCAGCGACTCGCCGTGGATGCGTACTACCGCGGCGACGGCAGCGTTGGCCGTAACGGCCCGGTCGTCACCATCCGGTGTGGCACCGTGTCGCGGCTTCTCGCCTTCCAGCTGCAGGAGATGCTGGCTCGCCAGGGCATCTTCGCCTACATGAGCGTCCGTAAAGCCTTCGATGAGCGGATGAAGGACGGGCGCGTCATCCACCACAGCACCCAGTACATCCTCTACTATTCCGAAAAGACGCGCGGCCGGCGCGCCATTCGCAGGTACGACTACTTCCTGGTTCCGGTGCGCGCGACCGAACGCCAGCCGTACGACGGGTTCGTCTACAACTTCGAGACCGTCACCGAACCCCACTCCTACCTGGTCAAGGGCTTTGCGGTCCACAACTGTACTGCCCCAATGCGCGACGAGAACCAGCTGCACGCCGCAGTGGTCGAGCTGGTGGCGCTCGATGACGCGTTCATCAAGTACTCGACCGTGCAGAACTGGTACCCGGGCGATGCCAAGGGCGTCGGCGGGATCTACAACTTCGTCACCAAGCGCGGCGAATGCCGCGGCCGCAACTCGCACATCTCCTGGACGCAGGTGGAAACGGGCTCCGCCATCACCTGGAAGTACCCGAGCTGCGTGCTGCGCGGCGAGGGCTCGATCGGCGAGTTCTACTCGGTCGCCACCGTGAACAACTTCCAGCAGGCCGATACCGGCACCAAGATGATCCACATCGGCCGCGACACGCGCAGCACCATCATCTCCAAGGGTATCTCCGCGGGGCACGGTCAGAACACCTACCGCGGGCTCGTCAAGGTGCTGCCGAGTGCGCAAGGCGCGCGCAACTTCACCCAGTGCGACTCGCTGCTGATGGGCAGCCGCTGCGGCGCGCATACCTTCCCGTACGTCGAGGTGAAAAATCCCTCTGCCACGGTCGAGCACGAGGCGAGCACTTCCAAGATCAGCGAGGAGCAGCTGTTCTACTGCCTCGCCCGCGGCATCTCCCAGGAGGACGCGGTCAACCTCATCGTCAGCGGCTTCTGCAAGTCGGTCTTCAAGGAGCTGCCGATGGAATTTGCGGTCGAGGCGCAGAACCTGCTTGCGGTCAGCCTCGAAGGTGCGGTGGGCTGAGAGCCATGCTGAGTATCGACAATCTGCACGTGACCGTAGACGGCCAGGAGATCCTCAGAGGCCTGTCGCTGGAAGTGGGCGCCGGAGAGGTGCACGCCATCATGGGCCCGAACGGCTCGGGCAAGAGCACGCTCGCCTACACCCTCGCCGGCCGTCCCGGCTACGACATAACCGTCGGCAGCGTGCGCTACGACGGCCGCGATCTGCTGGCGCTCGCCCCCGAAGAGCGCGCGCGCGCCGGGGTGTTCCTCGGCTTCCAGTACCCGGTGGAAATCCCCGGCGTGAACAATGTGTATCTGCTCAAGGCCGCGATGAACGCCGCGCGCAAGGCGCACGGTCTGCAGGAAGTCGATGCCTTCGAATTCCTGGCGCTGGTGCGCGAGAAGATGCGGCTGATGCACATCGATGACAGCTTTCTATCGCGCGGGGTCAACGAAGGCTTCTCCGGCGGCGAGAAGAAACGCAACGAGATCCTGCAGATGCTGGTGCTCGAGCCGCGGCTCGCGATTCTCGACGAGACCGACTCGGGACTCGACATCGACGCGCTGAAAATCGTGGCGGCGGGAGTGAATTCGCTGCGCTCGCCGGAGCGCGCCTGCGTGCTGGTCACGCACTATCAGCGGCTGCTCGAGTACGTCGTGCCGGACTTCGTGCACGTGCTGGTGCGCGGGCGGATCGCCCGCAGCGGCGATCGCTCGCTCGCGCTCGAGCTCGAACGGCGCGGCTATGACTGGCTCACCGGCGAGGCGGCCTGAGGCCATGACCACAGCCCTGACAACCCACATCGTCGAGGAGCACGCGGCGCTCGAGCGGGCGCTGCCGGCGCGGTCCGCCGGGGCAGCGCGGCGGCGCGCCGCCATGGCGGC
>DATNKO010000036.1:0-31832 GCA_035603345.1 Steroidobacteraceae bacterium
CCTTGCCACGGGCGCTACGAGGGCCGGGCCGAGCGTTTGCTGCACGATCGTACCGCGGACAAACCGATCACGCCGCTTTTGATCCTGCGGCATCGATCAGGCGCTCGGTTTCCGCTTCCCAGCCTCGCAGGAGCTTCTTGAGGCGGCGGTAGTTGGCAATCGCCTGGCGCAGGACCTCGGCCTGCTCGACCGAGATCGTGCGGTGCACGAGTTTGCCGGCGTGCATGTGACCCCACTCGTAATAGGGTCCGTGACGGGCCTCAGGGTCGTGCGCGCAGCGGCAGCTCGGTGAGCCGCAGGTCTTCATGCGCTTCAGTAACGTTCCCGAGCACAGCAGTTCGATGGCGCCGAGCTCCTGGCGGATCTGCGCGATGCGAGCGCGAGCACGCGTGGTGTTTGTCGAGCGGGTGATCTTGGGCATAGTTTGGGCTTGACAGTCGTGTCAGTCTTGCGCTATTAATAGCGACAGATGATAGCGCATTGCTCCTCGAGATCCGAGCATAAGCCAGCCGTGGCGGTCGAGGCGAGATGATCGAGTCCTCCCGCAGGCAGCGCTCCTTTGCCGAGGGCCTGATCGAGGAGGAAGTCAGTTCTCTTTGGGAACCTTGGATGAGGCAGGTCGATGCGCTGCTTACCGACCCCGAGCTGCTCGCGATCGTGTACGAGGCTCTGGCCCGGCGCTCACCTCAGAGCCGCAGCCGCGGCCGTCCCAGCACCCCGGCCGAGGTAGTGCTGCGGCTTCTGCTGCTGAAGCACCTGCGGAACTGGAGCTACCACGCGCTCGAGCGCGAGGTGCGCGCGAACCTGGTGTACCGGCAGTTCACGCGCATCGGGGCCGAGAAGGTGCCCGACGCCAAGACCCTCGGGCGGCTCGCCCTGGCGCTGGGCCCGCAGGTCATCGAGCAGCTGCATGCCCGGGTGGTCGCGATCGCCTGCCAGAAGCATGTCATCCGCGGCCGCCGCCTGCGCCTGGATACTACGGTGGTAGAGACCGACATCCACTATCCCACCGACAGCTCCTTGCTCGGGGATGGAGTGCGGGTGCTGACCCGCACCATGCAGCGCATCGCGCGGATCGCCGGGCGCGCCGGCACGCGGCTGCGCGATCGCACGCGCACGGTGCGCTATCGGATGCTGGAGATTGCCCGTGCCAGCCGCAGCCGCGTCCCTCAGGGCCAGGAGCGCATGAAGGCCTGCTATCGCAAGTTCTTGCATAGCACTGCGCGGGTAGTGGGCCAAGCTAAACGCTTTGCCCAAGAGATCGGGGCGGGGGTGAAGCGCGCACGTGTGTCGCGGGATCTGCTCAGCCTGCAGGCGCAACAGGCCTATCTGGAGCGCATGATCCCGCGGGTGCAGCAAGTGATGCATCAGACGCGCGAGCGTCTCTTCAAGGGCAATACGCATCTCCCCGACAAGCTGGTCAGCTTGTTCGAGCCGCACACCGAGATCATCCGCAAGGGCAAAGCGGCCAAGCCGACCGAGTTCGGCAAGATGGTCAAGATCCAGGAGGCCGAAGCGCAGATCGTCACTCACTATGAGGTCTACAGCGAGCGCCCCAGCGACTCGGACCTGCTGCTGCCCGCGATCGCCGTGCATGAGCAGCTGCTGGGCCGCACACCCTATCTGGTCACCGCCGATGCCGCCTTCTTCTCGCAGCGCAATGAGGCTGCGGCACGGGGTCACGGCGTCAAGCGCGTCGCCATCCCCAATCGCTCAACCAAGAGTGCGCAGCGCAAGAGGCTTGAGAAGAAGCGCTGGTTCCGCAACGCTCAGAAGTGGCGCACCGGTTGCGAAGGTCGTATCAGCCTGCTGAAGCGGCGCCACGGACTGAACCGTTGCCGCTACAAAGGCATGTCCGGCATCCAGCGCTGGGTCGGCTTCGGCGTCATCGCCGACAACCTGATCAACATCGGCCACGCGCTCGCCACTTCAGCCGACGACGGCTGACCCCGCCCCATCGTCCCGCACACCTGCGCGGTCCCTCGCATGAGGGGCTGCGTACCTGTCATGCCTATGTCCACGGCGCTGCACCACAACCAATAGGTCATTTTTGCGCCGGAAAGTAACTAGGCCGCACGCGCGCGAGCGACAGCCAGATTGCGCCGCCGATCAGCGTGACGCCCGCGGCGCGCCCGAGGAGCTTCGCGCGCCTGGGGTGCATGAACCAGGCGTGCCCGAGACCCGAGGCGACGGCCCAGCAGGAGTCGCTCAGCGCCGCGACCACCACCGTTACCGCCCACATCACGGCGAGCTGCCGGTGCGCGGGCAGGTGCGGGTCGAGGAACTGCGGCAGGAACGCGCTGAAGAACGCGATCGTCTTGGGGTTCGAGAGCGCGACCAGGAATCCGCGCCGGAAATGCACCTGGTCGCCCGGGGCTGCGGACTGCGGGCCGCCGGGGCGCCGCCAGGCCTGCACGCCGAGCCACACGAGGTACGCCGCGCCGAGCCAGCGCAGCGCCTCGAAGAGCGCCGCCGCGTGGCCGAGCACCCAGCTCAAGCCCAGCACGATCGCCGCGAGCAGGAGCGCCGTGCCGGTCGTCGAGCCCGCGACCGTGACCAGGCCCGCTCGCACCCCGCGCGTGGCGGCGGTCCAGATCACGAGCGTCACGATCGGCCCGGGCGCCAGGAAAAGCACCATCGTGATGGCGATAAAAGCCGCGAACAGGTGCCAGTTCATGGTGTCAAGCCCTCAGCGCGCGGTACTGAGCCCGAGATCCTTGCTGTACGTCACGTTCATCACGTTGTCGTACCAGCCGGTGACCTCGGGCTTCACGAGGTGCTTGTTGACGTAGAAATACAGCGGAATGAGCGGCGTATCGTGCAGCATCAGCTGCTCGGCCTGCTCGAGCAGCGCGCGGCGCGCGCTCGCGTCGAGCTGCGACTGGGCTCGCTCGAGCAGCGCGTCGTATGCGGGGTTGGCGTAGTGCGGCAGGTTCACGCCGAAGTCGCTCTTGAGGTACTGGGCGAAGGTGTAGGCGTCGTTGTAGTCCCCCACCCAGCTGGAGCGGAACATCTCCACGTCGCCGCGCGCGATGTCCTGCAGCAGCGACTTGAACTCCACCTGCGTCAGGTGCACGTCGGCGCCGAGCGCCTCCTTCCACATGGAGCCGATCGCGACCGCGAGCTTGGTATGCACCTCGCCCGCGTTATAGCGCAGCTCGAAGGACAGCGGATGGGCGCGCGAGTAGCCGGCCTCGCGGTAGAGCCGCTGCGCTTCGGCGATGCGCGCAGCGATCGGCTCACCGCGGTAGTCGAAGGATTGGCCGGTGTAGTTGGCGACGCCCGGCGGCACCCAGCCGTAGGCCGGCAGCTCCCCGACCCTGAGCACGAGGTCGGTGAGCTTCTCGCGGTCGATCACCAGCGACAGCGCACGCCGCAGCTTTGGTGCGTCCTTGAAGGGCGCGCGCTCGAGATTGAAGCCGTAGTAGTAGGTGGTGAGCTGCGGGCTCACGTGCAGCTGGTCGGCGAGGTGGGTGCGAATCCAGTCGAACTGCCCGCGCGGCACCACCGCGGTCACCTCGAGCTCTCCGCCGCGGTAGCGCGTCAGTTCCGCGTTCTCGTCCGCGGTGATGAGGTACTTCACGGCGTCGAGCCGGGTGGCGCCGTCGTTCCAGTAGTAGTGGTTGCGGGTGGCCAGCACGTACGCCCCCTGCACCCACTCCTTGAGCACAAACGCGCCGTCAGAAACCATCACGCCGGGGCGCGCGAAGCGCTCGCCATAGCGCTCGAGCGTCGGTCGGTGCACCGGGCAGGTGCTCGGGTGCGAGAGGAGCGCGGGCAGGTACGGCGCCCGGGTGCCGAGCGTGATCACCACGGTGGAGTCGTCGGGTGCGGCGACGCCGAGCGCCGTAACGGGCTTGCGTGCGGCGACGATGTCGTCGGTGTTGGCGATCACGTCGGCGTACTGCGCGTAGCCGGAGGCGGTCGCGGGGTCGACGAGCCTCCTGAAACCCGCGACGAAATCCGCCGCCACCACCCGGTCGCCGTTCGACCAGTGCGCATTCGGGCGCAGCGTGAAGGTCCAGGTGCGTCCGTCCGGGCTCACGCTCCAGCCGCTGGCGATGCCCGGGGCGACGCCGGCCTGCCGGTCGAGGGTCGTCAGTCCCTCGCACACGTCGCGCACGATGCTCTGGGCCTCGAAGCCGCGGGCCTTCTGCGGGTCGAGCGAGTCCGGATCCGGGCCGCCGCCGCGCACCAGCACCTTCGCGAAAGCCCCGGGCGCGCTCGCAGGCCCCCCCTGCCGCCCGCAGGCTGCGAGCACCACGGCGGCGAGGATGCCAATGACCAGGGTCACAGAGGGAGCCGTCGCGAGGCGTACTCTCCCGGCGCGCTCCCTCATGTGGCGCGGATGCGGCTGGCGTTGATCTCCTCGCGCAGCGCGAGCGCTGAGGCGCGGGCGCCGGAGGCGAACCCGACTCCTCCCTCGGCGTAGAGGATGCTGCGCGAGGCGCTGATGATGAGGCCCGTGCCGTCCGCGCTCTGACCGTTCTTCACCGCCTGGGCGACGTCGCCTCCCTGGGCGCCGATGCCCGGCACGAGCAGCGGCATGTCGCCGACGATCGCGCGCACCTCGGCGAGCTCGCGCGGCCAGGTGGCGCCCACCACCAGCAGGCAGTTGCCGCGGGCGTTCCAGCGCCGTGCGGCGAGCTCGGCCACCAGCTGGTAGAGCTTCCGCCCGCCCACATCGAGGTCCTGCAGGTCGCGCGCGCCCGGATTCGAGGTGCGGCACAGCACGATCACGCCCTTATCCGCGTGCTTCAGGAACGGTTCGAGCGCATCGCTCCCGAGGTAGGGATTCACCGTGACCGCGTCCGCCGCGTAGCGCTCGAACGCTTCGATCACGTAGCGTTCGGCGCTGCTGCCGACGTCGCCCCGCTTGGCGTCCAGGATCACCGGTACGCCGGGGTAGGTGCGGTGGACGTACTCGATGGTGCGCTCGAGCTGGTCCTCGGCTTCGCAGGCGGCGTAATGCGCGAACTGCGGCTTGTAGGCGCACACCAGGTCGTGAGTGGCGTCGATGACCGCCTTGTTGAACTGGAAGATGGGCGAGGGGTGGGCCGCGATGTGCGACGGCAGCCGCTCGATCTCCGGATCGAGCCCGACGCACAGCAGCGAATCATTCTGGTCCCAGGCGCGCCGCAGGGTCTCGATGAAGCGGCTCATGCGACCTTCGGCGCGCCGCGTGCGCGCTTCTTCAGGTGCACGAGCAGGATCGAGACTGCGGCTGGTGTGACGCCCGGAATGCGGCCCGCCTGCCCGAGGGTTGCCGGGCGAGCCGCGCCGAGCTTCTGCCGGACCTCGTGGGACAGGCCGGTGAGGGCGGCGTAGTCGAGGTCCGGCGGGAGCGCCGTGGTCTCGTTGCGGCGCGCTCGCTCGATCTCATCCGCCTGCCGCTCGATGTAGCCCGCGTACTTCGCGCGCGCCTCGACCTCGCTGCGCACCGCGCCCGGTAGCCGCTCGTCCGCCGCGGGCAGCCAGTCGGGGGGGCCGCAGATCTCGAGCAGCGCTTCGTAGCCGACTTGCGGGCGCCGCAACAGCTCGAAGGCGGTGAGCTCGCGCGCCATCGGGGCGCCGAGGTGGCGATCGGCCCAGTCCGCCGCCACGTCCGCAGGTCGCACCGGCCGCGCCTTGAGGCGCTGCACCTCGAGCTCGGAGAGCCGGGCCCGCTCCTCGAACAGCGCCCAGCGCTCATCCCCCACCAGCCCGAGGTCGCGCCCCTTGGGTGTCAGGCGCAGGTCCGCGTTGTCCTCGCGCAGTAGCAGGCGGTGCTCGGCGCGGCTGGTGAACATGCGATAGGGCTCGCTCGTGCCGCGCGTCACCAGGTCGTCGATCAGCACCCCGATGTAAGCCTCGCTCCGCCCCGGCACCCAGGGGTCCCGCCCGCTGACCCGGCGCGCGGCGTTGACGCCGGCAACGAGCCCCTGGGCTGCGGCCTCCTCGTAGCCGGTCGTGCCGTTCACCTGTCCGGCGAGGTAGAGCCCCGCGAGCGCGCGGGTCTCGAGCGAGGCCTTGAGGTCCCGCGGATCGAAGAAGTCGTACTCGATGGCGTAGCCCGGGCGCGTCAGGTGCGCGCGCTCGAAGCCGCGGATGGTGCGCACGAACTCGCACTGCACCTCGAACGGCAGGCTGGTCGAGATGCCGTTGGGGTAGATCTCGTGGGTATCGAGACCCTCGGGCTCGACGAAGATCTGATGCGAGGTGCGCTCAGCGAAGCGCACGACCTTGTCCTCGACGGACGGACAGTAGCGGGGGCCGACGCCTGCGATCGCCCCGGTGAACATGGGCGAGCGGTCGGTTGCTGCCCGGATTATGTCGTGCGTCTGCTCATTTGTCCTGGTAATGAAACAATTAACTTGCTTAGGATGCTCACTGCCTCGTCCGAGGAACGAAAAGACCGGCACGGGCTCGTCTCCCGGCTGCACGGTCATGACGGACCAGTCGAGGGTGCGGCCGTCGATTCGCGGCGGCGTGCCGGTCTTCAGCCGCCCCACACGCGGCATCAGCTCGCGCAGCCGCTCGCTCAGGCGCGTCGAGGGCGCATCGCCCGCGCGTCCCCCGGGGTAATTGGTGAGCCCGACGTGGATGCGGCCGGCGAGGAAGGTCCCGGCAGTGAGCACCACGGCCCGGGCGCCGAAGCGCACGCCGCTCGCGGTCAGGACCCCGCACACGGAGCCGCCGTCGAGGAGCAGGTCCGCGGCCTCCTGCTGGAAGAGCTCGAGATTCGGCTGATTCTCGAGCAGCGAGCGGATCGCCCGCCGGTACAACTGCCGGTCGGCCTGGGCGCGCGTCGCGCGCACCGCGGGCCCCTTGCTGGCGTTCAGCGTGCGGAATTGGATGCCGGCGCGGTCGGTCGCGCGCGCCATCGCCCCACCGAGTGCGTCGATCTCGCGGACCAGGTGCCCCTTGCCGATGCCCCCGATCGCAGGATTGCAGCTCATCGCCCCGAGCGTCTCGATGCTCTGGGTGAGGAGCAGCGTCCGCGCCCCCATGCGCGCGGCGGCGAGTGCCGCCTCGGTGCCGGCGTGGCCGCCGCCGATGACCAGAACGTCGTAGCTCGGTGTGAAGCGCATCTGGCTAGCTTATCCTCCCGCCCCTGGAGCCGCAGCGTGGGCGCCCGAAAGAAAGCCATGCGACCCGCAGTCAGGGCGCTCATCTCTGGAGTATTCGCGTTCGGCCTCGCGGCGGCGCGGGCCGGCGTTTCGGCCGCCGCCCCGTCCCCTGCGGGCTTACAGCTTTCGCCCTGCGAGCTCGAGCATCCGCTGCGCCTCACGGTGGTGGCGGCGCAATGCGGGTGGCTGTCGGTCGCGGAGAGCCCGCAGGATCCCGCCGGCCGGCACATCCGGCTGCGCGTCGCGCGCGTGCCGGCGATCAGCCGCGACCGCCGTCCGGACCCGCTGTTCGTGCTGGCCGGCGGACCCGGCATGGCCGCTACCACCTTCTATGCGAGCGCCGCCGGCGTGTTCGCGCGCGTCCACCGCGACCGCGACATCGTGCTGGTCGACCAGCGCGGCACCGGAGCTTCGAATCCGCTCGACTGCCGCGAGGGCGAGGACCTGCTGTACCGCGCCAGCGATGCCGAGCTCGCCGCCGACACCGCCCGTTGTCTCGCGAGCCTGCAGGCGCGCGCCAATGTCGCCGACTACACCACCAGCGTCGCGGTGCGCGATCTCGATGAGGTGCGGGCCGCGCTCGGCTACCAGCGCATCGATCTTTACGGCGGCTCCTACGGAACGCGGGTCGCGCAGCACTACCTGCGCCGCTTCCCCGGCCGCGTGCGCGCGCTCATCCTCGACGGGGTCGTGCCGGTCGGGCGGGCGATCGGTCCGGACACGCCGCTCGATGCCGAGAGCGCGCTCGCGGCGATCTTCGCGCGCTGCGCGCACGACGAGGCCTGTGGCCGCCGCTTCGGCGACCCGGCGGCGACCTACCGCCGCGTGCGGGCGGCGCTCGCGGTACGGCCGGTGCCGGTGAGCGCGACCGACCCGACGAGCGGCGCGCCGCAGCAGCTCGAGTTCGGCGAGTACCAGCTCGCGACCGTGCTGCGCCTCGTCAGCTACACCAGCGAGTACGCGGCGCTCCTGCCGCTGCTGCTCGATGAGGGCGCGCGCGCCGACTACGCGCCGCTGGCCGCGCAGTTCCTGCTCGCGAGCCGTGAGTACGGCGAGGTGCTCGCGCTCGGCATGCACAACAGCGTCGTGTGCACCGAGGACGTGCCCTTCTACGACTCGCGCTCGATCGACCGCGCCCGGCTGGCGCGCACCTTTCTCGGCACCGCGCAGCTCGATGGGCTCGCTACGCTGTGCCGCATCTGGCCGCGCGGCCTCATGGATCCCGACTTGCACGCGCCGCTCGCGAGCGAGGTGCCTGCGCTGCTGCTCTCGGGGAGCGATGATCCGGTCACGCCGCCGCGCTATGCCGCCGAGGCCGCGCGCGGCTTGCCGAACAGCCTCTCGATCGTGCTCGCCGGCTTCGGCCACGGACAGCTCACCGCGCCGTGCATGGACCGCGTGCTGGCCGCGTTCCTCGAGCGCGCTTCGGTGCGGGGCCTCGACATCGCCTGCACGCGCGACGCGCGCCCCATGCCTTTCTTCACTTCGGTCAACGGGCCGGCGCCCTGAGGGGATAGGCACGCGTGATCGAGGCATCGCACCTCTCCAAGCGTTTCGGCTCGGTCGCCGCCGTGCGCGACCTGAGCTTCACCGCGCGCGACGGACGCATCACCGGTCTCCTGGGTCCCAACGGCGCCGGCAAGTCGACCACGCTGCGCATGCTGTACGCGGTGCTGCGCCCCGATTCGGGGGATGCACTCGTCGACGGCGAGAGCGCGGTGCGCACGCCGCTCGCGGCGCTGCGGCGCCTGGGAGTGCTGCCGCACGCCGCCGGCATCTACCCGAACCTCAGCGCGCGCGAGAACATCGAGTACTTCGGCGCGCTCCACGGCCTCAGCCGCGCCGCGGCGCGCGCGCGCACCGAGGAGCTGATCGGGCTTCTCGAGATGCGCGAGTTCGCGCAGCGGCGTGCCCGCGGCTTCTCGCAGGGCGAGCGCCTCAAGACCGCACTCGCCCGCGCGCTGGTGCACGGTCCGCGCAACCTGGTCCTCGACGAGCCGACCACCGGGCTCGACGTGATGGCGGTGCGCGCGCTGCGGCGCCTGCTCGGGCAGCTGCGCGACGCCGGCCACTGCGTGCTGTTCTCGAGCCATGTCATGCAGGAGGTGAGCGCGCTGTGCGATGAGGTGGTGGTGATCGCCCACGGCACGGTGGTGGCGTGCGGCACGCCGGCGGAAATCCGCGCGCGCACCGGCGAGGCCGGCCTCGAGGAGGCGTTCGTGCAGCTGATCGACGCCGCGGGAGCGGCGCTCCCCGGCGGCGACGGGAGCTGAAGGCCGTGCATCCGGTCCTGACTGTCTTTGCCAAGGAGTTCCGCGAGAACCTGCGCGAGCGGCGCACGGTGGTCACGGCGCTGCTGGTCGGGCCGGTGCTGCTGCCGGCGCTGTTCGCCGCGATTCTCTCGCAGCAGCTCCAACGCAGCGTCGCCGAAGCCGACCACCCGCTGACGCTCGCCGTCGCACACCTCGAGCGGGCGCCGAACCTGCTCGGCTTCCTGCGTCAGTACGGCGTCACGGTCGCGCCGGTCGACTACGACGACGCCGGGGCGCGCGCCGCCGTCAAGGCGCACGTCCACGCGCTGGTGCTCGGGGTGAGCGGCGACTTCGGCGCGCGCCTCGCCGCGGGCGACCCGGCGCCGCTCGCGCTCTACTCCGACTCCTCGCAGCTCGGCGACGCCCGCGACATCGGCCGCGTCCGCGAGCTGGTACGCGAGTACGGTGCGCTGCTCGCGCGCCTCAGGGTGACCGCGCGCGGCATCGATCCGCTGCTGCTGTCGCCGATCGTGGTGCAGGACATCGACGTCTCGACGCCGGCGGGCCGCTCGGTGCTGATTCTCGGCACGCTCAGCTATCTCATTCTGCTTACGACACTCATGGGCGGGCTGTATCTGGCCATCGACGCCACCGCGGGCGAGCGCGAGCGTGGCTCGCTCGAGCCGCTGCTCACCGTGCCGGTGCGGCGCGAGTGGCTCATCTTCGGCAAGATCCTCGCGGCCTGCGCCTACATGACCCTGTCGCTCACGCTGGCAGTGACGGCGTTTGCCATCGTGCTGCATTTCATCGGGTTGGAGCGTCTGGGCATGAGCGTCAACCTCGGTCCGGGAGTCGCGCTCGCGGTGATCGCTGCCTGTCTGCCGCTGGTGCCGCTCGGCGCCGCGCTCATGACGATCGTGGCCGCGTTCACGCGTACCTACCGCGAGGCACAGACCTGGGTGGGACTGGTGCTGCTGGTGCCGACGCTGCCTCTGATGTTTGCCGGCGCGATGGGGCTACGCCCGAGCGCCGCGCTGATGCTGGTGCCGTCTCTCAGTCAGCATTTCCTCATCACCAGCCTGCTGCGCGCCGAAGCGCTGCCACTCACCTGGGTGGCCCTGTCGGTGGGCGTCACCCTCGCTCTAGGGGCGCTCTTCATCGCGGTCGCCGGGCGGCTCTACAACCGCGAGCGACTGCTGGGCTAGTTCATTGGAAAAATCGCCTCGGTCGGCGATTTTTCAGACATCGGCTCCGGTGCCGGGCGCCAAAGGCGCGACTTTGGCGCCCTGCGCTGCAGCCGCCAGCAGCGCGTGCAGGGCGGCGGCGTGGGCGTCGGCGAACTCTCGCGCCTCGACCTCGAAGCGGTTGTTCCAGTAGCCGCGGCGCACGCACTCCAGCAGGTAGCGCCGCACCGTGAGCGTGCCCGGCTGCCACTGCCGGATGACGTGCCAGTACTCGTGCAACAGGAGCCAGGGGTTGGCGAAGAACGCCGCCGCGTCGCCGCTCAGGTAGATGTGCCCGCGGCGCGTGGTGGCGTGCGCGCGCGAGTGCAGGCGTGCAAACCAGGAATGCTCGATCACGACAACATGCGCCACCGGCTCGCCGAGCAGCCGCTCGAGCGCGTGGCTCACCTCCACGGGCACCGGCACTCTCACGCCCGCGTGTGCACCCATCCCATGCCCGGCCGGAAGCGCAGCGACCGTACCGCGCCCGCGGCCACGTCCTCCGGCAGCAGCCGCACGCCGGCGTCGGCGAGGAAGTGCCGCACCAGGTGCAGCACCGTCTCGCACACCGAATGCGCCTGGGCGTTGTCAGCGAGGTGCGCCACGATGCGCGCCTGCAGCTGCCGCGCCGACGGCGCGGCCTCGCGCAGCGCCTCGATGCAGCGGTCGAGCAGCAGCAGCTCGGTCGCGAGCGTCGTGTCGGTGACGTCCGCGGGCTTGGAGCTGCGAATGATGCAGCGCAGGTGCAGCAGCGCACCGGCCTGCTCCGCGGCGTCGTACACGCACACCGCGATCGCGGACTGCAGCTCCGTGACGAGGATCGCATCCTCGGCCGTGACCTCGAAGCGGTCCGGCGCGACGTGTATCTCCCGGCTGGCCATGCGCTGTTGTATACCGTTTCGGCTCGCGCACCGGCGCGCCCTCTGCCCAAATTATGAACTGCCGCACGGGGCGCGCGTAGAATATGCCAATGGGTTCCGCAGCGCGTCGCAAGTTGACGCTGGCTGCCACCATGGCAGCAGCCGCGTTGCTGCTGGCGGTGGCGGTGGCGCGCGCTGACGACTTGCCGATGGTGTCGTCGATTACAGTCACCGGCAACGCCCGGGTGAGCGCCCGGCCCGATCGGGTGCAGATCGACATCGGCGTGTCGAGCCAGGCCGAGCATTCGGAGCAGGCCGCCGCCGACGACGCCCGGCAGGTGGATGCGGTGCTCGCGGTGCTGCGTCCGGCCGCCGGTTCCGGCGCCGAGCTCAAGACCATCAGCTACTCGCTCAGCCCGAACTACCAGTACCACCCGGGCGGGCAGCCGCCGACGCTCACCGGCTACACCGCGCTCAACGTGCTGCGGGTGACGCTCGACGATATCGGGCGCATGGGCAACGTCATCGACGCCGCGACGCGCGCGGGCGCCAACCACGTGCAGGGCATCCAGTTCACGCTGCGCGACCAGGACGCGGTGCGCGCGCAGGCGTTGCGCGAGGCCGCGCTGCGCGCGCGCGCCGAGGCGGACGTGCTCGCGTCAGCCCTGGGGCTGAAGATCCTGCGCGTGCTGACGGTGGAGGAATCGAGCCCACGGGTAACACCGATCCGGCCGATGATGATGGCGTCGCGGGCCGCCGCCGCGGAGGTGGCGACGCCGGTCGAGGAGGGAACCCTCGACGTCACCGCCGACGTCACGCTGTCGGTGCAGATCGGGCCGGCTCACTGAAGGAGCACACATGACTACCGTACGTATGCTGCTCGAGCGCAAGGATAGGGCGATTTACTCGGTGGAGGCGCAGGCCCCGGTGCTGAATGCCATCCGCCTGATGGCCGAGCACGGCGTCGGCGCGCTGCTCGTCATGAAAGGCGCGGCGCTCGAGGGCATCGTCTCCGAGCGCGACTACGCCCGCAAAGTGATCCTGCGCGGCCGCTCCTCCAGCGACACACCGGTGGGCGACATCATGACCTCGCCGGTTCTCACCGTGTCGCTCGACGACACGGTGCAGAGGTGCATGCAGGTGATGACCGACAAGCGGGTGCGGCATCTTCCGGTCGTCGACGGCGGCCGCGTCGTCGGCATGGTGTCGATCGGCGACCTCGTCAAGGCGGTGATCGCCGAGCAGCAGCAGCAGATCGAGCAGCTCGAGAGTTACATCCACAGTTGAGTTGAATGGGAGAACAACAATGCGCCTGTCGTTGACAAATGCTCTGGGGATAGCTGCCGTGGTGACGATCTGCGGATGTAGTGGGGGCCTCGGGGGCGGAGAGCCCAGCGAAGCGGAAATGAAGGACGCCTTGCTCTACCTGATGAACCATCCGCCGGGCGTCACCAACGTCGAGCCGATCACGATCAAGTTCTTCAAGAAAGAGGCCTGCGATAAGCCGACCGGGCAGGGTTACCACTGCACCTTCGACCTGCAAGTGCAGTCCGCCAACCAGCTGGCGGCCATGTACAGCGACATCCCCGGGGCGAACTTCTACAAAGACGACAAGGGCAAGTGGCAGATGCGGCCGCCGTTCTGAGCGTCCACACCCCTACTTGCGCCAGTACGCCGGCTTCAGCAGCACGATCACGCTGAAGATCTCCAGCCTTCCGAGCAGCATCGCCGCGATGCAGATCCAGTCCTGCACGGCGGTGAGTCCGTGGAGGTTGTGGATGCCGCCGGGCGGCCCGAAGCCGCGCGCGGTGTTGTTGATCGAGGCGACCACCACGGTGAAGGACGAATCGAAATCGAGCCCGGTGAGCAGCATCGCGAAAGTCAGCGCGGACGCCGTCATGAAATACAGGAAGATGAAGGCGAGCACCGCCTGCGCGACCGTCTCGGGCACCGCCCGGCCGCCGATCCGTACCGGCGCCATGGCCGCCGGGTGGATCAGGAGCTTCAGCTCCCGGCCCGTCTGCCGCGCGAGCACCAGCGTGCGGAACATCTTGATGCCCCCGCCCGGCGAGCCGGTGCTGCAGACGATGCATGACAGGAACAGCATCCAGTAGGGGGCGAACACCGGCCACTGCCCGGTGTCCTCGGTGGCGAGTCCGCTGGTGGTCGCCTGCGAGATCACATTGAAGATCGAGTGCCGCAGCGCCGTCAGAAACTCCGGATATACGCCGTGCGCCGTCAGCAGCGCCGCGATGCCGACCACGCTCAGGCCCAGAATGAGGAACATCGGCCGGCACTCGGGGTCGGCCTTGTAGGGCTCGAGCGACAGGCGCCGCAGCGCCAGCAGGTGGCGCGCGAAGTTGAGCGCGGCGATGAGCAACAGCACGCTCAGGGTCAGCTCGATCACCGGCGAGTTGAAATAGCCGACGCTGCGGTCGTGGGTGGAGAAGCCGCCGAGACCGACGGCCGAGAACGCGTGACACACGGAGTCGAACCACGACATGCCGGCAAGGCGCAGCGCGATGATGCCGGCGGCGGTGAGCAGTGCGTACACCAGCCACAGCGACCTCGCCGTCTCGGTGACGCGCGGCGTGAGCCGCTCCTCCTTCACCGCGCCCGCCTGGCCCTTGTAGAGCTGCATGCCGCCGACCCCGAGCAGCGGCAGCACCGCCAGCCCCATGACGATGATGCCGAGGCCGCCGAGCCACTCGAGCGCGTGACGCCAGAAGTTCAGCGACGGCGGCAGCGCATCGAGCCCGGTCAGCACGGTCGAGCCGGTGGTGGTGAGTCCCGACATCGCTTCGAAGTAGGCGCCCGTGAAGCTTAAGTCCGGCAGCACCAGCAGCAGCGGCACGGCGGCCGCCCCCGACAGCACCAGCCAGCCGAGCGTCACCAGCAGGAACCCGTCACGCGGCTTGAGCTCGCGGCGGAAGCGTCGGGTGAGGCCCGCGAGGATGAGGCCGGCCGCTGCGGCGCAAGCCGCCGCCAGCAGGAACTTCGGCCACAGGCCGTCGCCCATGACGAGCGAGCAGCCGATCGGCAGCAGGTAGGCGAGCGTGGACGCGGCGAGCGACAGACCCAGGACGTACGCGACCGCCGGCACCGCTTGAGCCGTCAGCGCGTCGAGCGCAGGAACAGCCGCTCGACCGCTTCGAGATGGCGGCGGTCGGCGAGGAACAGGATGACGTGGTCGTCCGCCCGGATGAGGGTGTCATGGTGGGCCATGATGACCTCATCGCCGCGCACCACCGCGCCGATGGAAGCGCCCTCGGGCAGCTCGACGTCTCCGACCGCGCGGCCGACGACGCGCGAGCTGCGCTCATCGCCGTGCACGATCGCTTCGATGGCCTCGGCGGCGCCGCGCCGCAGCGCGTGCACCCGCACCACGTCGCCGCGGCGCACGTGCGCCAGCAGCGAGCCGATGGTGATGGTCTGCGGCGAAATGGCGATGTCGATCGGGCCGCTCTCCACCAGCTCGGTGTAGGACGGCTTGTTGATGAGCGCGATCACCTTGTGGGCGCCGAGGCGCTTGGCGAGCATCGCCGACAGGATGTTGGCCTCCTCCGAGTTGGTTACGGCCGCGAACACGTCGGCGCTGTCGATGTTCTCCTCGATGAGCAGCTGCTCGTCGGCGGCGTCGCCATGCAGCACGATGGCGTTGTCGAGCTGCTCCGAGATGCGGCGCGCGCGCCGCGCGTCGCGCTCGATGACCTTGATCTGGTTATGCTTTTCCAGCGTCTTGGCGAGCCGGTAGCCGATGTTGCCGCCGCCGGCGATCACGATGCGCCGTGCCGGATCCTCGCCGTGGCGCAGCGTGCTCATGATGCGGCGGATATCCTCGCGCGCGGCCAGGAAGAACACCTCATCGCCGGCGGCGATTGCGGTGGCGCCGTCGGGCGCCACGCTGCGGCCGTCGCGGTAGATCGCGACCACGCGCACCTGCACCTCCGGCAGCTGCCGCGGCAGCTCGCTCAGGGACCGCCCGGCCAGCAGCCCGCTCTCGCGGACCCGTACTCCGATCAGACGTACCTTGCCGTCGGCGAACTCCAGCACCTGCAGCGTCCCCGGGAAGAAGATCAGTCGCTGCACGTACTCGGTGACCAGCTGCTCGGGGTTGATGCACACGTCTACTGAGAGCGCGTCGGCGCCGAACAGCGCCGCCCGGTCGGTGTACTCCGCGGCGCGGATGCGCGCGATCTTGGTGGGCGTGCGAAACAGCGTGAACGCCACCTCGCAGGCCAGCATGTTGACTTCGTCGCTGGAGGTGAGCGCGACGATGATGTCGGCCTCGGCGGCGCCCGCGGCCTCGAGCACCGTGGGGAAGGCGGCGTTGCCGGCCACGGTGCGCACGTCAAGCCGGTCCTGGAGCTCGCGCAGCGTGTCCTCGTTCAGGTCGACCACCGTGACCTCGTTGGCTTCCTCGCGCGACAGGTGCTGCGCCGCGGTGCGGCCGACCTGCCCGGCGCCCAGTATCAGGATCTTCATAACGGCTCCAGGTTCGCATACTGCACCATCAGCCACTTGGTTCCCTGCCGCTCGAAGCTCACCTGGACGCGCGCCTGCGGGCCGTTGCCCTCGACGTTGAGGATCACGCCCTCGCCGAACTTGCCGTGGCGCACCCGGGCGCCGAGCCGCACGCCGGGCGCGGCCGGCTCTTCGGCGCGGAACCGCCCGGCGGCGAGCGGCCGCGACACCTGCACGCGCGGCCGCACCTCCTCGATGAGCTCAGGCGGAATCTCCTTGAGGAAGCGCGACGGCTGGCCGTAGCTGTCGATGCCGTGCAGGCGGCGCTGCTCGGCATAGGTCAGATACAGCTCGCGCATCGCGCGCGTCATGCCGACATAACACAGGCGGCGCTCTTCCTCGAGGCTCTCGAGGTCGCCGCTCGAGCGCTGGTGCGGAAACAGGCCTTCCTCCAGGCCGCACAGGAACACCAGCGGGAACTCCAATCCCTTGGCGCTATGCAGCGTCATCATCTGTACGCAGTCCTCCCAGGCGTCCGCCTGGCCTTCGCCTGCCTCGAGCGCCGCGTGCGCGAGGAAGGCCGCGAGCGGCGCCATCTGCGCATCCTCGGGCGCGAAGCCGCGCGCGGCGCTCACCAGCTCCTCGAGGTTCTCGACGCGCGCCTCGCCGCGCTCTACCTTCTCGCGGCGATAGTGCTCGATGAGCCCGGAGGACTTGAGCACCGCATCGACCTGCTCGTGCAACGGCAGCGCTGCGCTTTGCTGCGCCAGGCGCTCGATGAGCGCCATGAAGCCGTGGATCGCGCCCGCGGCCTTCGGCGCCAGGTCGTCGGCCGGCGCGCCGGCCGCCTCCCACAGCGTGCTGCCCGCGCTGCGCGCACGCTCGCGCAGTACGTCCAGGCTCTTCGCCCCGATCCCGCGCGGCGGCAGGTTGACCACGCGCTCGAAGGCGGCATCGTCACGGCGGTTCGCGATCAGGCGCAGGTAGGAGAGCGCGTCCTTGATCTCGGCGCGCTCGAAGAAGCGCAGGCCGCCGTACACCCGGTAGGGCACGCGCGCCGACAGGAACGTCTCCTCGAACACCCGCGACTGGGCGTTGGAGCGGTAGAGGATCGCGACCTCGCGCCGCAGGCCGCCGTGCGCGACGTGCTCGCGGATGCGGTGCGTGACGAACTCGGCCTCGTCGCGCTCGTTGAAGCCGGCGTACAGGCGCAGCGGCGCGCCACGCGCCCCCTCGGTCCACAGCCGCTTGCCGAGACGCCCGGCGTTGTGCGCGATCAGGCCGTTGGCGGCTTCGAGGATGGTCGCGGTCGAGCGGTAGTTCTGCTCGAGCCGGAACAGCAGCGCCTGCGGGAAATCGCGCCGGAACTGCTGCAGGTGCGCGGCGCGCGCGCCGCGAAACGCGTATATGGACTGGTCGTCGTCACCCACCACGAACGGTGAGCCGTCGGTTCCCGCGAGCAGCTTCAGCCACGCATACTGGATCGCGTTGGTGTCCTGGAACTCATCCGCCAGCACGTGGCGGAAGCGCCGCCGGTAGTGCGCCAGCAGCTCCGGGTTGTCGCGCCACAGCTCGTAGGCGCGCAACAGCAGCTCGGCGAAGTCGACCAGTCCGGCGCGCTCGCAGGCCTCCTGGTAACTGCGGTACAGCGCGATCAGCTGGCGGCGCGTCGGGTCGTTACCGTCCTTGAGCTGCTGCGGCCGGCGACCCTCGTCCTTGTTGCCGTTGATGAACCACTGCACCTCGCGCGGCACCCAGCGCGTCTCGTCGAGCTCGGCGGACCTGACCAGCTTCCTGACGAAGCGCTGCTGGTCCTCGGAGTCCATGATCTGGAAGCCCTGGGCGAGGCGCGCCTCGCGCCAGTGCAGCCGCAGCAGCCGGTGGGCGAGTCCGTGAAAGGTGCCGATCCAAAGGCTCGCCGTCGGCACTCCGAGCAGCCGCTCGACGCGCGCGCGCATCTCGCCCGCGGCCTTGTTGGTGAAGGTCACGGCGAGAATGCCGTGCGGGGAGGCGCCCTCGGCCTGGATGAGCCAGGCGATGCGGTGGGTCAGCACGCGCGTCTTGCCGCTGCCGGCGCCGGCCAGCACCAGCGTCGGCGCGAGCGGCCCGGTGACCGCGGCACGCTGCGCGTCGTTGAGCGGATCGAGGATCGGGGAGACGTCCATGCGGGGGCGGTATTCTACGGGAACGGCCCGCGCGGTCAGGCGTCCGCGGGCCGCCGCTCCTGTGCGAAGCGCACCAGCGCCACGGCAAACGACAGCAGCACCGGACCCAGGATCAGGCCGAGGATGCCGAAGGCCGCCGCACCGCCGATCGCGCCGACGAATATCGCCAGCGTCGACACGTGCACGTGATGCGAGGTGAGGAGCGGCCGCAGGATGTTCTCCACGATCGCGAGCGCCGCAGCCCAGCAGGCGAGGAAGATGCCCGCCCCCCAGTGCCCGGTGAACACCAGGTACAGCACTCCGGGGACCAGCACCAGGGCGGCGCCCCCCGGCAGGAACGCGGCGATGCTCGCGACCACGGCGTACACCACCGGCGAGGGCACGCCCGCGAGCGCGAAGCCGACGCCGACGAACAGGCCCTGGATGAGGGCGGTGGCCACCGAGCCGAACACCACCGCGCGCGTCACGTCGCCGAGGTACTTGAGCAGCTGCGCGCGCTGCTCTCTCTGCATCGGAATGAGGCGCGTCAGCGCGCCGAGCATGACGCGGCCGTCCTGCAGGAAGAAGAACAGCAGGAACAGCATCAGGAAGAAGCCCACCAGCGTGCCGAACACCGTGAGCGCAACGTTGCCGCCGACCGCGGCCGCGGACCGCAGCAGCGATTGGAGGCTGTCGGTTGCCCAGCTCTCCACCTGCGCGGCACTCACCGCGGCGTTGTCGCGTGCCCAGGCGACCGTGCCGCCGATCACCGGGTAGCCGGACAGGCGGTCGACGAGATCCGCATAAGACGGCAGGCCGCCGCCGCGCAGGTACTGGATGAGGCGCGCCACCTGGCCGGCGAACACCACCCCCAGCACCGCGAGCGGCGCCAGCACCAGAAAGGGCGTGAGGGCGGTGAGGATCCCGGCGGACAGCGCCCGTCGGCCCCTGAGCCCGCGCGACAGCCGCTCGTGCAGCGGATGCAGGATGAACGCCAGCACCGCCGCCCAGCCGATCTCCTCGCGCAGCGGCGCGATGATCTGGTAGAGCGCGTAGCCGAGGATCGCCGCCGTGGTGAGCTGGAAGGTGCGGCGGTAGAACGAGGATTGCATGCGTTTCGGTCCTTTCAGGCCTGTCACCAGCGGTTGCGCAGCTCGCGCAGCCTGATGAACACGGTGCGCGCATCGGGCTGCTCGGGCAGGTCCGGAAACGCAGCCCGGAGCCGGGCGATGATCGCCGGGCTCTGCAGGCGGAAAAAAGCGTTGATGCGCTTTTCCTCGCCGAGCGTGGTCACGACCGCTGCGGCTGGATCGTGGCTGCGGGCGCTCGGCAGGAGCGCTGCGGCGGCCTGGTTGTCCGGCTCGCGGTCGAGGGTGAACTCGAGGTTGCGGGCGAGATACTCGTGGCCGGGATAGACGCGCGTCTCATCGGGCAGCCGCGCCAGCTGCGTGACGAAGGTGTCGTAGAGCGCTTGCGGCTCCCCGCCGTTGTAGCAGTTGCCGGCGCCCGCGTTGAAGAGCGTGTCGCCGCAGAAGAGCGCCGGCTTATCGGCGTGCGACAGCAGGCACACGTGCGTCATGGTGTGTCCCGGGGTGTCGAGGCACTCGAGCTCGACCGTGCGCCCGACGCGAATGACATCGCCCCTGGCGAGCCCGCGATCCACCCCGCCGATGCGCGCGGCGGCGCCGGCATGGGCCAGCACCCGCGCGCCGGTCGCGGCCTTCAGTCCTGCGTTACCGCCGGTGTGGTCGCCGTGCTCGTGGGTGTTCACGATCTGGGTGATCTCCCAGCCCCGCCGGCGCGCGGCATCGAGGCATAGCCGCCACTCGAGCGGGTCGACCGCCAGCGCCTCGCCGGTCTCGGCGCAGGCGATCAGGTAGTGGAAATTGCGCAGCGAGTTTCCCGACCAGATACGCTCGGTCAACATGCCAGCCTCCAATGCTGTCGTTTCGCTGCAACGTACCGCGAAGCGGCGGTGCGCGCCATAATGAGCGCATGGCGCACACCTTTCTGTTCGTGCCGGCGGTGTGGAGCGTAACGGGCACCGTGTGGCGCGCCGACGGCCACGCGCTCGAAGCACAGGGACGCACCGAGATCGCCCATCGCGAGGGCTGCTGGCTGCTGTCGGGCACGCTCAAGGTGTTGGGTGCGCCGCCGGTCGAGTTCGTGCATGCCTATCTGATCGAGCCGCCCGGGCCGGAAGGCAACCAGATGAAGTGGACGTTCGAGAATGCCACCTACGGCAAGCTCCGCGGCCTCTACGCAGTCATCGGCAGCTCGATTCTCTCGGTGTTCGGCTGCGACACTTCCGGCTACCACGGCAGTGAGCACCTCGCGCAGATCGACGCCGACAACTACCGCACCGCGGGGCTGCTGCTGTTGCACGATCGGGTGGTGTACTCCTGGCAGCTGGACCTGAAGCGCCCGCCCGCCCGAGCAGGCGGTCGCCGCCGCACCGACCAGGCAGGCTCCGAAGCGGCGGAGCCGTCCGCGCCCGCGGCTGCCGGCGAGGCGCTCACCCCGGACCCGGACGCAGCCCCGGCAGATAGTGATCGAGCAGCAGCGCTGCGAACAGCCAGGTGAGATAGGTCACCGAGAAACGGAACACCCGCATCGGCAGCTCCGCGCGCGCGGTGATCTGCAGCGCCAGCGTGTAGTAGAGGAAGCAGCCGTTGAGCGCCAGCGCCGCCGCCAGGTACAAAAGGCCGCTCATGCCCGTCAGATACGGCAGGAGCGTCACCACCACCAGCAGCACCGTGTAGAGCAGCACCTGCAGCCGCGTGTACGCGACTCCGTGAGTCACCGGCAGCATCGGGATACCGGCGCTCGCGTACTCGTCGCGGCGCGCGATCGCCAGCGCCCAGAAATGCGGCGGCGTCCACGCGAAGATGATGAGGAACAGCAGCAGCGCATTCGGATCGACGCTGTTAGTCACCGCGGTCCAGCCGAGCACCGGCGGGGCGGCGCCGGCCGCCCCGCCGATCACGATGTTCTGCGAGGTGGCGCGCTTGAGCCACACGGTGTAGACGACCGCGTAGCCGATGAGCGAGACGAAGGTCAGCGTCGCGGTCAGCAGATTGACCAGGAACGCGAGCAGCGCCATCGCCGCCACCCCGAGCGCGGCGGCAAAGATGAGCGCGGCGCGCTCGCTCAGCGCCCCGGTCGGCAGCGGTCGAGCGCGGGTGCGCGCCATCTGTGCATCGATGCGCCGGTCCAGCACGTGATTGATGGTGGCGGCGCAGGCGGCGGCGAGCGCAATGCCGAGGTTGCCCCACACCAGCGCGGCGAACGGCGGTATCCCGGGGGCCGCGAGCAGCGTACCCACGATCGCGGTGAAGCTGATGAGCGCGACGACCTTGGGCTTGGTGAGCTCGAGGTAGCGGCGCCACAGCGGCGGCGCTACGTGCGCATATTCCAATGACGTCGCCACGGTGTCCGCGGGAGAATCGGCTGACGGGACGCGCAGCCTAGCAGATCCGGCCGGCGCCCCCGGATGGGAGCGCGGCGCGCCTCAGCGCGCGCTCAGGGAGCGCAGCAGCGCCAGCGTCGCCAGCAGCAGCAGCGCCGCTCCCGCGGTGTGCGCCGTGGCGAGCCACAGCGGAAAGCCCCTCAGCACCATGGCGATGCCGATGGTGAGCTGCAGGACGAGCGCCACCAGCACCGCCCACGCGCGCGCCTGAGTGGCGGCGAGGCCCCGATGCCGCAGCACGAACAGTGCCGCGAGCGCCAGCGTGCAAGCCGCGACCAGCGCGCCGATGCGATGCGTCACGTGAATGGCAACGCGCGCGGCGCTCGTGAGCACTCCGCCCTCGTAGTCGATGTTCAGTCCGCGCCACAGCACGAAGGCGCCGCGGAACTGCATATGCGGCCACCAGGCGTGCTGGCAGGCGGGGAAGTCCGGGCAGGCGACCGCGGCGTAGTTGCTGCTCGTCCAGCCGCCGAGGGCGATCTGCACGGCGAGCGCCCCGAGCCCGACGACGGCGAGGCGCCAGGCGCTGGTGTGGGCGGATGACCCGCCGCGAATGGCGCGACCGGCGCTATGGAGCGAAGCGGCGCCCCACGAAGTGACGGGCAGCGAAAGCGTAAGCCACCACAGGAGCCCGAGTGTCGTCATGCCGAACAGCAGGTGCAGCGTCACCACCAGGGGCTTCAACTGCCAGGTTACGGTCAGCATGCCGAGCACCGCCTGCACCAGCACGGTCACAAACAGCGCAATCGCCAGCGGCACGCTCGCCAGGCGCAGCCGCCGGGCGCTGACGGCGAGCACCGCGATCGCGGTGATGAGCAGCGCGAGCGTGCCGGCCGCGTAGCGGTGGATCATCTCGCGCCATGCCTTGCCGGCGACCAGCGGCCGGCCGGCGTAGGCCGCCTGCGCCTCCGGGGCGTGCTCGGCGCCGAGCGGCGTGGCGTGGCCGTAGCAGCCCGGCCAGTCGGGACAGCCGAGGCCGGCGGCCGTGAGCCGCACGTACGCCCCGAGCACCACCACCACGAAGCACAGCAACACGCCCGCGACGCACAGGCGCCGCATCCAGCGGGCGAGCGGCATGGGTTTGAGACCCCTCATCGTTTTTCGTTGGCCGCAATCAACCAATATGCGACAGCCGCAGCAGCTTCTGCAGATCCTGCAGCAGCCCATGCGGGTTGGCGCGCGCATCGTAGCTCATCATGAGGTTGCCGAGCGGATCGACGATGTACAGCGTGTACGCGCGGGCGCCGGGATCGCGGCCGCCGGGGAACTCTGCGAGCAGCCCGGCGCCCGCAGACCCCGCGGCGTCGAGCACCACGAGCCCCGGGTAGGCGCGCGCCAGGTACTCGAGGTCGCAGCAGCCGCCGCTCACGAGGAACACCCGCGCCACGCGCGTCATGTCGTCGTTGAGCCCGAGACGCGTCTGGCGCATGACGTACAGCGCCCAGCGGCAGCTCGGATCGCAGGCGCCGTCACCGATGTAGACCAGCGACCACTGGTTGCGGAACACAGGTCCGGAAGCGCCGCTGCCGCCGCCCACCGCGTCTTGTTGCGGCGCGGCCGGCCGCTGTGCGCCCTGTTGCGGTGCGGCGTGTTCCGGTGCGGCCGGGCCCTGCCTGTCGGCGGCAAGGGTCATGCGCGGCAGTGTCACCAGCGGCAGCGCCACCGGCGGGCTGATGAGCGTGCCGTGGTTGACGTGGCCGGCCGGACGCCAGCCGGTGGCGTAGTAGGTGAAGAAGGCGATCGCGAGCGGCGCCAGGAACAGGGCCGCCAGGGCGCCGACCGTGCGCAGGTTGCGCGCGCGCAAGCGCGCCTCGGCGGTGCTCATGGCGGCGATGAAACGGTGCGCCGCGTGCTCACCACCGCCCAGATCACGACCGCGAGCGCTGCAAAGCACCACCACTGGATGGCATACGACAGGTAGCGCAGCGGCGGCAGGCCGGGCGGCTGCCAGTCGCACAGGAGGCCGAGCGGCTCGCCCGGATCGAGCAGCAGGATGCGCGGCTCGAGCGGCTTGCCGAGGGCGCTCTCGAGCTCAAGGATCGTCGGGTAGCTCGTCACCTTCGGCCAGGGGCCCGTCCGGTCGGGCCGGGCGCGGCCGCTCGCGAGCCCAGCGCTCGGGAGGTTGGCGACGCGTCCGGTGAGCTGCAGCCGCGGCGGACCCGCGAACGAGACCTCAGGCAGATGCGCGCGCGAGCCCGTGAACGGCACCCAGCCGCGGTCGATGAGCAGCGCCTGCCCATCGTCGGCGCGCGTCAGCGGCGTGAGCACCTCGTAGCCGGCGTTGCCGCGCGCAATGCGGTTGTCGAGCAGGAACTGGTGCTCGGGATCGAGCCGCCCCTCGATGCTGATCCGCTGGAACAACCGCACGTCAGCGAGGCGCCGCCCGGCGAGCGGCTGCGCCTCGCCGGCGCCGCGCGCGAATTGTGTCCACTCGTCGCGCGCGTGCACCCACTTGTGCCACTGCCACAGGCCGAGCCGCACGAACCCGGCGCACAGCAGCGCGACCAGGCACGTGGCGAGGAGCGACGGCGCGAACACGCGCCCGCCGAGCTTCAGGAGCGGTGCCATCGCGACCCGCAGCCAGCGGCGCCCGCGCTACACTGCCCCCGATCATGGAGCTCAGATCCCTCATCTGGGTGCTCATACTGGGCACGCTCGCGGCCATCGTGGTGAGCCTGGGAAGCGGACTGTTTCACCTGTCGCGCGGCCGCGGTGAGGAAGACTCGCGCAAGATGGCGCGCGCGCTCACCGTGCGCATCACGCTCTCGCTGCTGCTGTTTGCGCTGCTGATGATCGCCTGGTACCTCGGGCTCATCTCGCCCCACGGCGTGCAGCCATAGCTCACTGGAAAACTTTGGCGCCCTGCGCAGTGGCGCTGGGAGCCGCGGGCCTACCTATAGCCAATACACGAAGATGAACAGCCCGAGCCACACCACGTCGACGAAGTGCCAGTACCAGGAGACGGCCTCGAAAGCGAAGTGATGGGCGGGCGTGAAATGCCCGGAGAGCACCCGCAGCCACACGACCGTGAGCATGATGGCGCCGATCGTCACGTGCAGGCCGTGAAACCCCGTCAGCATGAAGAAGGTCGAGCCGTAGATCCCGGTCGAGAGCTTGAGCCCCATATCGTGGTAGGCCTCGCCGTACTCGTGGGCCTGCAGGCCGACGAAGGTGAATCCCAGGATGAAGGTGAGCCCGAGGAACACCGCCAGCCGCACGCGCTTACCCGCGCGCAGCGCATGGTGCGCGATCGTCACCGTGAGGCCGCTGGTGAGCAGGATCGCGGTGTTGAGCGCCGGGATACCGAACGGGTTCATGACGTTGAAGCTCGAGTCCGGGCGTCCGCCCACGTGCTCCGGGCCGTTGGTCGGCCACAGCCCCTCGAAGTGCGGCCAGAGAATGTAGTTGGTGAAGACCTTGACGCCGTGCCCGGAGAGCCAGGGCACGGAGAGCACGCGCGCGTAGAACAGCGCTCCGAAGAACGCGGCGAAGAACATCACCTCGGAGAAGATGAACCACATCATCCCCATGCGGAAGCTGCGGTCGACCTGCGCGTTGTAGATGCCACGCTGGTTCTCGCCGATCACCGTGTGGAACCAGAAGAAGAACAGGCACGCGAGCAGCACCGCCCCGGGGATGAAGGTCCACGGTCCCGCCCAGTCGTTCAGGTAGCTGACCGCCCCCGCCATGACGACGAACAGCGAGACCGATCCCAGGATCGGCCAGGGGCTGTGATTCGGGACGTAGTAGTGGCTGCTGTCGGTGGCGTGTGCGTCGGTCATGTCGTTGGCTTTCGGTGAAGGAGCGCTAGTGGCTCTCGCCTTTGGCGCGCGAGGAGGCGTCGAAGAAAGTGTAGGCGAGCGTCACGAGGTCGATGTGCTTCGGGAGCGCGGGGTCGATGATGAAGCGCACCGGCATGTCGCGGCCCTCGTTGAGATTGAAGTGCTGCAGGCTGAAGCAGAAGCACTCGGTCTTGTGGAAGTAGGCGGCGACCTCCGAGGGCGAGATGTTGGGCACCGCCTGGGCCGTCATGTCGCGGCCGGTGAGGTTCCTGGCCCAGAACTTCACCGTGTAGAGCTCGCCCGGGTGCACCTCGATGCGGCGCACCTCGGGATGGAACTCCCAGCTGCCGGCGCTGGCGACGTCGGTGAGGAACTCCACCTCGACGGTCCGGCTCGGGTCCGGGTGCTCGATCGCCTCGACCTGCTGCAGCAGCTTCTTCTGGTCGCCGTAGCCGGTGACCGAGCACAGCACGTTGTAGAGCGGCACCAGCGCGAACCCGAAGCCGAAGCTGCCGGCCGCGATGGCGATCAGCTTCCAGAAGAGGTTCAGGTTCGCTCGCGGCCGCTCGCTCATCTCGTGGCCCGCACCAGCATCATGACGATGAAGCCGAAGTAGAAGGCGGCGGCGACCAGGGCGCAGACGAGCGCGGTGCGCCGTACCGCCCGCCGGCGCCGCTCGGCCTCATCCGGCGCTGCGGCCGGTGCCGCGCTCGTGCGCGAGCCCGACACGTCGGTCGGCACTGCGGCTTGCGGCGCCGACTGCATCAGTGCGCAGCCCCGCGCGCGATGTCGGCAACCGACGGCGGTGTGCTCCACGAGTGGAACGGCGGCGGCGAGGACAGCTCCCACTCGAGGCCGTGCGCGCCCTCCCAGGCGCGGTTGCCGGCGCGCTCCCCGCCGCGCACGCACTTCACGATCAGGTACAGGAACAGGAACTGCGATAGCCCGAAGCCGAAGGCACCGATCGAGGACACCCGGTTCCAGTCGGTGAACTGCACGGCGTAGTCGGGGATGCGGCGCGGCATGCCGGCGAGCCCGAGGAAATGCTGCGGGAAGAACAGCACGTTGACGAAGATCGTCGATAGCCAGAAGTGCCAGGCGCCGAGCTTCAGGTCATACATGTGCCCGGTCCATTTGGGCAGCCAGTAGTAGACCGCGGCCATGATGCTGAAGAGCGCACCCGTCACCAGCACGTAGTGGAAGTGCGCCACCACGAAGTAAGTGTCCTGGTACTGGTAGTCGGCCGGCACCATGGCGAGCATCAGTCCCGAGAACCCGCCGATGCTGAACAGGAACACGAACGCGAGCGCGAACAGCATCGGTGGCTCGAAGGACAGTGAGCCCTTCCACATGGTGGCGACCCAGTTGAACACCTTCACGCCGGTCGGCACCGCGATCAGCATGGTGGAGAGCATGAAGAACAGCTGCGCCGCGAGCGGCATGCCCACCGTGAACATGTGATGCGCCCAGACGATGAACGACAGGAAGGCGATCGAGGCGACCGCGTACACCATGGCCTCGTAGCCGAACAGCGGCTTGCGCGAGAACGTCGGGATGATCTCCGAGATGATGCCGAAGGCCGGCAGGATCATGATGTACACCTCGGGGTGTCCGAAGAACCAGAAAATGTGCTGGAACATCACCGGGTCACCGCCGCCGGCGGCGGTGAAGAAGGTGGTGCCGAAGAAGTGATCGGTGAGGAGCATGGTCACCGCTCCCGCGAGCACCGGCATCACCGCGATCAGCAGATAGGCGGTGATCAGCCACGACCACACGAACAGCGGCATCCGCAGCAGCGTCATGCCGGGCGCCCGCATGTTCATGATGGTGACGACGATGTTGATCGCGCCGAGGATCGAGGACATACCCATCAGGTGGATCGAGAAGATCAGCATCGGGAACGAGGCGCCGGTCTGCAGGATGAGCGGCGGGTACATGGTCCAGCCGCCCGCCGGGGCCCCGCCCGGTACGAAGAACGAAGAGAGCAGCAGCGTGAAGGCAAAGGGCAGGATCCAGAAGCTGAAGTTGTTGAGCCGCGGCAGCGCCATGTCGGGAGCGCCCACCTGCATAGGCACCATCCAGTTCGCGAGCCCGACGAACCCCGGCATGATCGCGCCGAAGATCATGATCAGGCCGTGCATGGTGGTGAGGGAGTTGAAGAACTGCGGATCGAAGAACTGCAGGCCTGGGCTGAAGAGCTCGACCCGGATGCCCATCGCGGCCAGGCCGCCGATGAAGAACATCGTGCCCGAGAAGATCAGGTACATCGTGCCGATGTCCTTGTGATTGGTCGAGAAGACCCAGCGCCGCCAGCCGTGTGGCTTGTGCTCGTGGTCCTCGTGCGTGGCGGCGTGTGCGTGCGGCTCGGCCATGTCGGGTGTCCTGCGGTAAGCGGTTTTGCGGTTAAGCGATAGGGGTCAGCCGGAGGCCCCCGCCGGGGCGGCCGCGGGAGCGGCGGCGCTTGGCGGGGCCGCGGTGGCGGCAGGTGCAGCCCGCGGATCCGGGGGCGCTGCGACCGGGGTTGCTTGCCCGGCCGCTGAAGCCTGCTTCTCCTCGGCCGCGGTGTTCTTCAGCCAGGTGTCGAAATCCGCCTTGCTGACCGCGTTGACCACGATCGGCATGAAGCCATGATCGCGTCCGCAGAGCTCGGCGCACTGCCCGCGGTAGATGCCCGGCTTGTCGGCATCGACCTTGAACCACGCCTCGTTGATGAAGCCCGGGATCGCGTCCTTCTTCACGCCGAAGTCGGACACCCACCACGAGTGGATGACGTCGGCGCCGGTGATGAGCAGGCGCACCTTGGTGTCGACCGGCACCACCAGTGGATGGTCGACGGCGAGCAGGTAGTGCGGCACGGTGGTCACATCGATCCCGGACATGAGCTGCCGCGCCGCATCGCTCGCCCGATCCAGGCGCGAGTAGTAGAGCACCCCCTGATCGAGATAGTCGTACTGCCAGCCCCACTGGAAGCCGGTCACCTTGATGGTCAGGCCGCTGCGGGTTGTGTCCTCGATCTCCACCAGCACCCGCGCCGCGGGCACCGCCATGGCGATCAGGATGATCACCGGGATTACGGTCCAGACGACCTCCACGCGGGTGTTGTGCACCAGTGTGACGTCGGCGACCGCGCCCTTGGATTTGCGGAAGGTGACGATCGACCAGATCATGACGCCGAACACCACTATGCCGATGACGACGCACACCCAGAAGATGGTCATGTGCAGGTCGTAGATCCTGCGGCTGATGTCGGTGACGCCGCGCGGCATGTTGAGCTGGCCCCAGCCCGATCCGGGGTAGCTCTCGTCGGCCCAGGCCGGCAGCGTGAGCGCTGCGGCCGCGGCGGCGGCGGCGAATCGGGCGAGCTTGTAGCGAATCATCATTGGATCCCTTGCAGCTTCGAAGAAGCGAAAACCCGCGCCGCGTACCCGCAAACTCCTACTGCCACGAGGGCGACTCGTTGACGCGGCCAATGAGACGCGTGAGGCGCAGCGCCAGCCCCCGCCGCTCCTCTTCGGTGAGAAAGCTGCCCAGCTCGCACTGGCGCCCGTGCGACTCTATGGTGAGCCGACTCGGATGCAGGCTTGCTGCGGGGCGGCGAAGTTTAACCTGCGCCCAGTGCCGCGGGAACACGACCCGCGCGCAGCGCTCGCGCTCGCGCGATTCGATGCTGACTTCGCCTTCCGACACGATGATGGTCTGACTGTGGAAGCGCCGCTCGAGCGAGGCCTTCAGCGCCCAGGCGAGCACCACCATTTCCAGGCCGGCGAACGGCAGGATCGGCCAGAAACCCTTGAGGGCGAGAAACCCGCCGACGCCGAAGGGCGCGATGCAGGCGCCGAAGAAGAACGCACGTGCGCCGCGGACGGTGAGCGAGCAGTTCGGGCGGATCTCGATGCGCAGCGCCTGCGGGTCCATTGCCTCGTCGATGGTAGCGCGCAGCGCTGTTTATTCAAATCGGTCAGAGAGTTGAAGCAACCTCCGCCGGCGGCTTCAGGTCGGTGACTCGTTGTGCGAGCCGCGCCGCGCCGTGCGCGAGCAGGAGCGACGCTGCGCCAGCGGTGTGTGGCACGACGGCGAGCGGCGCTTCATGAAGCTGCCGCTCGAGCGCGGCGAGATTCTCGGCAGCGCGCGCGAAGGACGCATCGACTGCGCAGGCGATCCAGCCGGCGAACGGGACGCCGCTCTCGGCGATCGCGAGGCGGGACAGTTGCGCGTGATTCAGGCACCCGAGACGCAGCCCCACCACGAGCAGTGCCGGCAAGCCGAGTGCGCGTGGGAGGTCCGCCATCGCCAGGTCAGGGCCGATCGGGGCCAGCCAGCCCCCCGCTCCCTCGACGATCACCCAATCGGCGCGGCTTGCGAGGGCCTCGAAGTTGAGCCTTATCTTGTCGATATCTACCGGAATTCCAGCGTCATCTGCTGCGATATGCGGCGAAATCGGCGGTTCGAAGCAAAACGGGTTCACGAGCTCGTAGGGGGCCGGGACGTTTGAGGCTTCAAGCAATGCAAGCGCATCGGCGTTGCGAAGCCCCTCGGCCGTGCGCTCGGCCCCGGAGGCCACGGGCTTCATGACGGCCACGCGGGCTCCTGCGGCGGCGAGAGCCCGCACGAGTGCGGCGGCGACCACGGTCTTGCCGACGCCGGTATCGGTGCCGGTCACGAACACGGCGCGCGCACGGTGTGCGGTCACGGCGGCTGCCCGCCGCGGCGCCTGCGGATCGAGCCTGGGGCGATGTGTGCCTCGCCGTGCACGCTCACGGCCGCGGGGCGTCCGGCCGCTCCCCAGGCGGCGCCGTAGACCACCTCCCAGGTTGCCGGCAGGCGGCCGTCGTCGCGGCGCAGTGTGTCGTAGGCGGCCCGCATGCGCGCCAGGCGCGCCTTGCCGGTGAGCGCGCGCGCGCGTCCCGCGGTGAGGTTGTGCGCGCCGATCGCCTTCAGGTCGCGCATCAGCGCGATCACGTCCGGGTAGTCGAGCTCGATGCGGTCGACGTCGAGCACCGGTTCGGTGAGCCCGGCGCGTGCGGCCGCATCTCCCACGTCGTGCACGTCGAGGAAGCGATTCACGTGGCTGTGAATGTCCTCATGACCGTCGGCCTCAGCCCACGCCTGGCGCAGCTCCCCGAGCGTATCGGGGCCGAAGGTGCTGAAGGCGAAGAAGCCCGTGGACTTCAGCACCCGCCGCACCTCGGCGAGCGCTGCCTCGAGCGGCTCGCACCACTGCAGCATGAGGCTGCTGAACACCAGGTCGACGCTGCCGTCGGCGAGCGGCAGGCGCAGCGCATCGCCGCACACGCGCGCGAAGCGCCGCCACAGCGGCTGGTGCCGCCGGGCCTCGCGCAGCATGCCTGGTGAGATGTCGAGCGCGATCACGAGTGCGCGCGGGTAGCGGCGCTTGAGCTCGCGCGTCACGCGCCCGGTGCCGGCACCCAGGTCGAGCACCCGGCGCGGCGCGAGGCGCAACTCGCCGAGCCGCTCGAGCAGCTCCGCCGACACGCGCGCCTGCAGCCGCGCGGCCGCCTCGTAGCCGGCGCTCGCGCGGTCGAAGGAGGCGCGCAGCTGCGCCCCCTCCAGCCGGAACAGGTCGTCGGGCACGAGGCTCAGGGCGCTTTCCTCAGCCGCGCAGGAAGCCGCCCACGAGCGACGCAAACTGCCGCGGGTGCGACAGGAACGGCACGTGCGCCGCATGTGCGAGCGTGCGGCAGTGACCGCGGGGCAGCGCGGCAGCGAGCGCCCGGGCCGCGCTCGTGCGTGTGATGCGGTCGCGGCCACCGGCGATCACGAGCGCCGGCGCCCGCACCGCGGCCAGCTGCGCCCGCAGGTCCCCGTCCCGCAGCCTCTGCAGGTCGCACTCGAGCGCTTCGGGGTGCGCACTGCCGTGAACGGCGAGCGCTGCGAGCAGCTTCTCCAGCACGCGCGCGGCGGTGCGCGGGCGCTCACCGCGCACCTCGAGCCGCAGGAACTGCGCGAGCGCCCGCGCCGGATCCGCGCGCAGCCGCACCGCCAGCTCATCGAGCGCCGCCGCTTTGAGCCCGTGACGCCAGCCCCGCGCGGCGAGAAATTTCGGTGTGGTCGCCACCAGCACCAGCCGCTCGATCGCGCCCGGCATTGCGGCGGCGAGATCGAGCGCGAACTGCCCGCCCAGGGACCAGCCGAGCAGGCTGTAGCGCGTGGTGAGCGGCGCGAGCGTCTCGTGCACGCGCCAGGCCTGCGCCGCCGGCGTCGTCGCCCGCGGATCCCAGCTGCTGCGGCCGTGTCCGGGCAGATCGAGGGCAATCACGCGGAAGCCCCGCCCCAGGGCGCGCGTCAGCTCATCCCACACCCCGAGGTTCGCGCCCCAGCCGTGCAGCAGCACCAGGTCCCGCCCGCGTCCGGCGACTTGCGCATGCAGCGCGCTCATGCAGCGCCCGCGGCGCGCGCGTGCCCGCAGGCACGTCCCAGCGCCGCCGCCAGAGCATCGACGTCGGCTTCGGTGTGCGCGGCCGACAGCGTGACGCGCAGCCGCGCCGCACCCGGCGGCACGGTCGGCGGG
>DATNKO010000041.1:0-62073 GCA_035603345.1 Steroidobacteraceae bacterium
GGAGCTCGTGGTCCCCGAGCGCGGTGCGCTGCTGGCGGCGCTCGAGCGCACCCACCAGCGGCTCGCGTGGTGCGTGCGTCGCGAGCTGCAGGTGCTCGGCGCGCGCCTTGCCGGTACCGGGCGGCGGCTGAGTCTGGCGCATCCCGGCCTGCGGCTGCAGCAGCAGATGCAGCGCCTCGACGATCTGTCGCAGCGTCTCACCGGGGCGGCGCGCGGCAGCCTGCACCATGCGCGCAGCCGCATGAGCGAGAGTGGCGCGCGCCTCATGCGCTGCTCGCCGCTGCAGCGGCTGCAGGCGCAGCGCGAGCGGCATCAGCTGCTGCGCACGCGGCTCGAGCGCGCCGCGAGCGAGCCGGTGGCGCGCGCGCAGCACCGCCTGGATCTCGCCGGGCGTGCGCTCGGCGCCGTGAGCCCTCTGGCCACGCTGACGCGCGGCTTCGCCATCGTGACCGGCCCGGCGGGCGTGCTGCTCACGGACGCGGCGGCGGTGCGCATCGGCGATGAGATCGAGGCGCGGCTCGCCCGCGGCACTTTGCGCGCGCGCGTCACCGGCCGCAGCGGCGGGAGTTGAGTCCATGACTCGCGGTTGTGGAAGGGCGCGTGCGGGATTGTTGGGAGTTGCGGCGGCCGTCACGTTGGTGGCCGGCGCAGCACAGCCGGCCGCGCCGCTCCTGCCGCAGGAGGAACGGGTTCCCGGCGGGGTCGCCATCCTGCCGCTCGAGGGGGATGCGGCGCAGGCGCCGCGCGTTACCTTCGAGGAGCGCCGCGTGCTGGTGCTGCGCATCGCGGAGCGCTGGTTCGCCGTGGTAGGCGTGCCGCTGTCGCAGCTCCCCGGTCACGCCTCGGTGCGGGTAGAGACCGGTGCGCAGGCGGGTAACACCCTCGGCTTCGAGGTCACCGACAAGCAGTACACGGTGCAGCGCCTGACGGTCGCGCCGCGGCAGGTCGACCTGTCGCCGCCGGATCTCGCCCGTTACCAGCGCGAGCGGCCGCGCATCCTCAAGGACGAGGCCGTGTACTCGCCGACGCTGCCGGCGACGCTGCGACTGCTGCAGCCGGTGCCCGGCATCCGCACCAGCTCCTTCGGCTCGAGGCGCGTATTCAACAACGAGGCGCGCAGCCCGCACGGCGGCATGGACATCGCCGCGGCCGCCGGCACGCCGGTGGTGGCGGCGGCCGTTGGCCGGGTGCTCGACACCGGAAACTTCTTTTTCAACGGCAACAC
The DNA here is from genome assembly GCA_035603345.1 of Steroidobacteraceae bacterium. GTDB lineage: Bacteria > Pseudomonadota > Gammaproteobacteria > Steroidobacterales > Steroidobacteraceae > 13-2-20CM-66-19. The sequence goes on from DATNKO010000041.1 coordinate 1,226, forward strand.
GGTGTTCATCGATCACGGCGCCGGGCTCATCACCATGTATTGCCACCTGAGCGCGATCAGCGTGCGACCGGGCGAGCGCGTCACGGCGGGGAGCGTCATCGGCAAGGTCGGGGCCACCGGGCGCGTGACCGGGCCGCACCTGCACTTCGGCGTGGCGCTGAACGGGGTGTACGTCGATCCGGCGCTGTTCCTCGCGCCGCCGCCGGCCGCGGCGGGCGGCTCCAATGACGGCGGCCGCTGACAGCGGCCGTGATGTTGTCTTCATGCGTGCCGCGCTCGAGCAGGCGGAGCGCGCCCGGGCGGCGGACGAGGTGCCGGTAGGGGCGGTGCTGACGCGCGGCGAGGCGATCGTCGCCACCGGCAGCAATGCGCCGATCGCGAGCCACGACCCGACCGCGCACGCCGAGATTCAGGCGCTGCGCGCCGCCGGTGCCGCGCTCGGCAGCTACCGCCTCGTCGACACGACGCTGTACGTGACGCTCGAGCCGTGTGTCATGTGCGCCGCCGCCATCGTGCATGCGCGCGTGCGGCGGCTGGTGTTCGGCGCCTGGGATCCGCGCCTTGGGGCCGCCGGCAGTACCTTCGACGTGTTCGCGCTCCCCGGGCTCAACCACCGCGTCGATGTATTCGGCGGAGTGCTGATGGAGGAGTGTGGGCGGTTGCTCGAGGAGTTCTTCGCGCCGCGCCGCGGCTGACGCGCCGTCAGCTTCCCGGCAGCGCGCCGGCGGCTGGACGCGCGGGCGCCGCGGCTGGCGGCGCGCTGCGTTGCGCGGTGACGCGCGGCGCGGGCGCGGGCTCGCCCGGCTGCCACTCGAGGAGCGTCAGGAACCTCTGGATGCGGTCGACGAACTGCACCGGCTCCCAGCCGCGCGCGTAGCCGCGCTTGACGCGCGTGTACCAGCGCTCCTGTGCCAGCAACGGCAGGTGGTCGCGCACCTCGCTCCAGGAATCGGGATCCTGGCCGTCGGCCTGCGTGAGGATGCGCGCATCCTCCAGGTGGCCGAAGCCGACGTTGTAGGCGGCGATGGTGAGCCAGGTGCGGTCGGGCTCGGGGATGCGCGAGGGGATCATGGCGCGTACCTGGGCGAGATAGCGCGCGCCGGCGAAGATGCTCTGCTCGGGATCGTGGCGGTCCTTGAGGCCGAGCGCCTGCGCCGTGTCGGCGGTCAGCATCATCACGCCGGCGGCGCCGACGCCCGAGGTCGCGCGCGGATCCCATTTCGATTCCTGGTAGCCGATCGCGGCCAGCAGCCGCCAGTCGATGCCGGTGCGCGCAGCGGCCTGCTCGAACCAGTTGCGGTACTGCGGCAGGCGGTCGCCCACGTGGGACTGAAACTCGCGCGACTCCTCGTATTCGAACCGGCGGTTGTCGCCGGAGGAGTCCACCACCAGCTGCGCCAGCTCGCCCGATGACTGCAGCGTGCGAAAGAAGGCGTTCACCTGCACCAGCAGTTGCGGCGCGTCGCGCCGCACCATCCAGCGCACCGGCCGCTCCTCCGCCAGCTCGAAGCCCACCAGCACGTTGGGGTACAGGTGGTGGGCGAAGGAGAACTCGCGCGCATCGGTGATCGCGTAATCGGCGCCGCCCGACTCGACGTCGTCGACCGGATCGGCGGAGCTCGGCGCGGTCTCGACCCAATTCAGGGTCGGGGCGACGGTGCTCTTGAGCTTCTGGAGGATGCGCTCCTGCGGGCTGCCGGCGCGCACCGCCAGCCGCGCCGACTCCAGCTGCAGCGTCTCGCGCGGCCGCGTGCCGCTGCGCAGGTAGACCACCAGCTGCGGGATGTTGGCGTAGGGTGCGGCAGGCACGCCGGCCCGGCTCCAGTCAGGCGAGTCGCTGAGCGAGGCGGCGGCGATATCCGCGCGCCCGGCGGCGAGCTCCGCCTGCATGGCGCGCTCGTTGGCGACCGGGTAGATGGTGAGGCGCACGCCGAGCTGCTGCGCGAAGCGCTGCGCCAGCTCGAACTCCAGGCCTTCGGTGCCCTGCGCGCCGAGGTAGTAGCAGGTGGGGAGATTCAGCGTCACGACCCGCAGCTCGCCGCGCGCCCGTACCTGCGCCGGAGCCGAGTGCGGCAGCCTGCCGCAGCCCGCGAGAGCCAGCGCCGCGACCGCGGCGGCGAGTGTCAGTGCCCGCACGAACCCCCCTTGGCCCCAGGAGCTTGCCGCCAGAATACCAGCCCCTAAAATACCTGCCCCCGGAGCGCCGGGGTGGGCCGGAGAGGTACCGAAGCGGTCATAACGGCGCCGACTCGAAATCGGATGGTCGGGTAAATCCGGCACGTGGGTTCGAATCCCACCCTCTCCGCCATCAATTCACGCACGCGGCGTGCTCACGCCGCGGGTTTCTTCAGCGCCTCGCGATAGGCGAGCCCGAATGCCTCGACGAAGGTCGGCGGCAGGTGATCGGCCGGCATCTCGATCAGGTTGCGGTAGAAGCTGACGAACAGCTCCCAGTACTGCGCCTTGTCGGCGGAGCGCGCCTTGCCGCGGCGCGCGGCACGCTCGAAGCGCGCTTCGAGCTCCGCGGGATCGAGGCGGTCGAGAAACTCGACGAACGCGGCGCGGGTCGCCTGTGCCGTCGCATTCTCGTGCAGCTTGGCCGCCACGACCGCATCGCGCAGCCACTGCACCGAATCGAGCTGGCGACCCTCGTGCTGCACGAACAGTCCCACCAGCAGATCCTCCACCACTGAATCGGCCAGCGACGGGCGCGGGTCGTCGCGGTCCGGCGCGGGCGTCTCGATGCGGTAGCGGTTGCGGGTGTTGCCGCGCGTGCGCTCCAGGTCCTTGAAACCGACCAGCGCCTCGCGGAACAGCCGTCCCGCCAGATGCAGCAGCCGCCCCTGCGCATCGGCCGGCAACCGCTCGCTGTCGATGCCGGCGCCGCGGCAGAAGGCATCGAGGCCGGTATGCACGTCGCCGAGCGCGAGCGCCGTGGCGCCCGGGGCTCCGTTCTTCGGCTCGCGCACCGCCTCCGCCAGACGCGCCATGCGCTCGGCGAGCGCCGGCCCGTCTGCGCCCGTCTCGGGGGCGGCAGGCGCGGCGGCCTGCACGCTCTCGGCCAGCGCGCGCACCTTGCCGGAATCGACCGCCTGTCCGTAGGCGTTCACCGGTAGCACCGGCTCAGGGTCCGGCTCCGGCTCAGGCTCAGGCTCAGGCTCCGAAAAGAGCAACTCGTCGACATTCAGCGACGCGCCGATGTCGCGGTCGGGCGCGCGCTCGAGCGAGCGCAGCACGTGGATGCTGGTCGGCACGGCGGCGGCGGCGTCCTCGTCCGCGCGCTCCTGTGCGCGCCGCGCTTCGAGCGCGGCGACGATGTGGTATTCGCCCATGCGGATCACATCGCCGTTTGACAGGCGGTAGCCGTTCGAGCCGCGCTTGGCAACCGGCTCCATGTCATCGTTGACGAAGACCCCGTTGGTGCTGACGTCCTGCAGGTAGAAGTCTCCGTCGCGGAACTGCACGCGCGCGTGATGCGCGGAGACGTAGCGCAGCGGGTCCGGCAGCACCCAGTCGTTGTCGGCCGAGCGGCCGATGGTGCCGCCCTCGACCGAGAAGATGACGCTGCTGCGTTCGGCAAGCGAGCGCCGCTGATCACTCACGATACGCAAACGAAGCGTCATGGTTCCCCGAGTCAAGAGAAGGGCCCGTCCGTAAGCAAAAGCCTGCCGGTCCGGGAAGCGCCCGCGGCAGCGTCCCCGGCACACCCGGACATATAATGTCGGCTCCAAAACTACCGCGACCGGGAAACCGAGGCCATGGCAGCCAGTCACATTTTCCGCATTATGTTCGTGAATCAAGGCAAAATTTACGAGGTATACGCCCGGCGCGTGAGCCATGGGGAGCTGTTCGGTTTCATCGAGGTCGAGGAGCTGCTGTTCGGCGAGCGCTCCTCGGTGGTGCTCGACCCGTCCGAGGAGCGCATCAAGGGCGAGTTCTCCGGGGTCAAGCGCACCTTCCTGCCGATGCATTCGATCCTGCGCATCGACGAGGTGAAGAAGCACGGCGTCAGCAAGATCACCGCGCTCGAAAGCGGCGCCAACATCGCGCAGTTTCCCGTGCCGCTGTACTCCGTGCCGCCTGCCGAGAAGAAGTGAGCCGCGCCGGCCGCATACTCCAGCTCCGCGGCCCGCCGGCGCTCTCTGCCTTCCGTGTGGCGAAGCTCAGCGAGCGCCTCGCGGCGCTCGAGCCGGCGGTGCGTTCGCTGGCGGCGCGCTTCGTGCACCTGGTCGAGCTTGCCGCACCGCTGTCGGACGCACAGCACGTGGTGCTCGAGCGGCTGCTCGACTACGGGCCGCGGCTGCCGCAGTTTCCCGACAGCCACGGCGGTGAGCGGCTGCTGGTGGTGCCGCGCGCCGGCACCATCTCGCCGTGGTCGAGCAAGGCGACCGACATTGCGCGCGTCTGCGGCCTCGAGTCCGTACGGCGCATCGAGCGAGGGATCGAGTACCGGTTACAGGCCGCGCGCGCCCTCGGCGGCGAAGCGCTCACCCGCCTCGCGCCGCTGCTCCACGACCGCATGACGGAAGCCGCGCTGCAGGATCCGGCGGCAGCCGCGCGGCTGTTCGAGCACTCGCCGCCGCAGCCGCTCAAGCGCGTGCCGCTCGCCGGTGGCCGCGCGGCGCTCGAGGCGGCCAACCGGACTCTCGGGCTGGCGCTCTCCGCGGACGAGATCGACTACCTGCTCGCGGCCTTTGCCGCGCTCGGGCGCGACCCGAGTGATGCGGAGCTCATGATGTTCGCGCAGGCAAACTCCGAGCACTGCCGCCACAAGATCTTCAACGCCAGCTGGACCATCGACGGCAGCCCGCGTGCCGAGTCGCTGTTCGAGATGATCCGCCATACCTCGGCGGTGAGCCCGGGCGGACTGCTGTCGGCCTACCGCGATAACGCCGCGGTAATCGCCGGGCAGGTCGCGGCGCGCTTCGAGCCCGACCCGCACTCGGGTATCTACCGTGTGCGCCGCGAGCCGCTCGATATCGTCGTGAAGGTCGAGACGCACAATCATCCGACTGCGATCTCGCCGTTTCCCGGGGCCGCGACCGGCTCGGGCGGTGAGATCCGCGACGAAGGCGCGACCGGACGCGGCGCGCGACCCAAAGCCGGACTTACCGGGTTCTCGGTCTCCAACCTGCACATCCCGGGCTACCAGCGGCCATGGGAAGCCGCTGGCGGCACTCCGACGCGTATCGCCAGCGCGCTCGACATCATGCTCGAGGGACCGATCGGCGCCGCTTCCTTCAACAACGAATTCGGCCGGCCGGCCGTGTGCGGCTATTTCCGCACCTTCGAGCAGCGCGCCCCCGGCGATCCGCCCGAGCGCATCCGCGGTTACCACAAGCCGATCATGCTCGCCGGGGGACTGGGAAGCATCCGGCGCATGCATGTCGAGAAGCCCGCGGTGCCGCCCGGCGCGCAGCTGGTGGTGCTCGGCGGGCCGGCGATGCTCATCGGCCTGGGGGGCGGTGCCGCCTCCTCGCTCGGCGGCGGCAGCTCGAGCGCGGAGCTCGATTTCGCTTCCGTCCAGCGCGGTAACGCCGAGATCGAACGGCGCGCCCAGGAGGTCATCGACCGCTGCTGCGCGCTCGGCGAGCGCAATCCGATCGTATTGATCCACGACGTCGGTGCCGGCGGCCTGTCCAACGCGGTACCCGAGGTGGTGGCTCACAGCCGGCGCGGCGCGCGGCTCGACCTGCGCAGCATCCCGAGCGCCGAGAGCGGCCTGTCGCCGCTCGAGCTGTGGTGCAACGAAGCGCAGGAGCGCTACGTGCTGGCGATCGAGCCGGCGGCGCTGGCCGCGTTTGCCGCGATCGCCGAACGCGAGCGCTGTCCGTTCGCGGTCATCGGTGAGATCGACGGCAGCGGACAGCTCACGGTGCACGATCCGCTGTTCCGCGACGATCCGGTGAACGTGCCGCTCGAGCTGGTGCTCGGCAAGCCACCGCGCCTCAGGCGCGAGGTACGCAGCGTGCCGCCGCCGGCACGGCGTTTCGACACCTCGGCGCTCGAGCTGCGCGAGGCGCTGTATCGCGTGCTGCGTTTCCCGGCGGTGGCCGACAAAACCTTTCTCATCACCATCGGCGACCGCAACGTCGGCGGCCTGGTCAGCCGCGACCAGCTGGTCGGCCCGTGGCAGGTGCCGGTGAGCGACGTCGCGGTGACGCTCGCTGACTACTATGGTGCGGCGGGCGAGGCGCTGGCGATCGGCGAGCGCACGCCGGTCGCGGTGCTGGACGCGCCGGCTTCCGGACGGCTGGCGGTCGCCGAGGCGATCACCAACATTCTGGCTGCCGACGTCGGTTCGCTGCACGACGTGCGCCTGTCGGCCAACTGGATGGCCGCGAGCGGCGAGCCGGGCGAGGACGCTGCGCTCTACGCGACGGTGAGCGCGGTGGCGAACGAGCTTTGCCCGGCGCTCGGCATCGCCATCCCGGTCGGCAAGGACTCGCTGTCGATGAAGACCGCGTGGAACGAGGGCGGCAGCGAGCGGTGCGTGGTGGCGCCGGTGTCGCTGATCGTCTCGGCCTTCGCGCCGGTGACCGACGCGCGCCGCACGCTCACTCCGGAGCTGCAGCTGGACGAGCGCCCGACCTCGCTGTGGCTCATCGACCTGTCATCCGGACGCAACCGCCTCGGCGCTTCCGTGCTCGCCCAGGTGTACGGCGAGCTCGGCACGCAGCCGCCCGATCTCGACGACCCGCAGTCGCTGGTCGCGCTCGCCGCGGGCATCGCGGAGCTGCGGGCCGCGGGGCTGCTGCGCGCCTACCACGACCGCTCCGACGGCGGCCTGATCGTGACGCTGCTCGAGATGGCATTCGCCGGGCACTGCGGCCTGGACGTCGCGCTGCCGGCGGCGCGCGGGCCGGCGCTGGCGCAGCTGTTCGCCGAGGAGCCGGGCGTGGTGGTGCAGATCATGGCGGGCGATGAGCCACGCTTCCTCGAGATCCTGGCAAGGCACGGACTGGAAGGCGCGGCGCTGTACCTCGGCGCGCCGGTGAGCGAGCTGCGCGTGCAGCTCAGGGTGGGCACGGTCGAGCTCGATGAGTCGTGGGTGGACCTCAAGCGCGCCTGGTCCGAGGTCTCGTGGCGCATGCGCCGGCTGCGGGATGATCCGCTGTGCGCGGACCAGGAGTTCGCCGCGCACACCGACAGTGCCGATCCCGGGCTGTCGATTGCGCTCAGCTTCGACGTGGAAGCGGACATTGCGGCCCCGTACCTCAAGCGCGGTGCGCGCCCGCCGCTCGCGGTGTTGCGCGAGCAGGGAGTCAACAGTCAGGTCGAGACCGCCGCCGTGTTCGAGCTCGCCGGCTTCGAGCCGCACGACGTGCACATGACCGACCTGCTCGCCGGACGGCGCCAGCTGCGCGAGTTCCGCGGACTGGTGGCATGCGGCGGCTTCTCCTACGGCGACGTGCTCGGGGCCGGCGAGGGCTGGGCCAAATCGATCCTGTTCCACCCGGCGGTGTGCGAGCAGTTCCAGGAGTTCTTCGCCCGGCCGGACACCTTCGCCCTCGGGATCTGCAACGGTTGCCAGATGTTCGCGGCGCTGCGGGAGATCATCCCGGGGACGGCGCACTGGCCGCGCTTCGTCAGGAACCGCAGTGAGCAGTACGAAGGGCGCTTCGCACTGGTGGAGGTGTTGCCTTCACCCTCGGTGCTGCTCGCCGACATGGGCGGCTCGCGGCTGCCGATCGCGGTGGCGCACGGCGAGGGACGCGCCGAGTTCTCATCCGCCGCCGCCGCGGCCGCCTGCGCGGCGAGCGGCCTGGTCGGCTTGCGCTACCTGAGCCACGACGGCAGCCCGGCGGCGAGCTATCCCGCCAATCCGAGCGGCACGCCCCACGGCATCGCGGCGCTCTCAAACACCGACGGCCGCGTGACCATCACCATGCCGCATCCGGAGCGCTCGTTCCGCTACCTGCAGAACTCGTGGCGGCCGCGCGGTGCCGGCGAGTACAGCGGCTGGATGCGCCTGTTCCGCAACGCGCGGCGCTTCGTCGACTAGTCCATTGGAAAAATCGCCTTGCGGCGGTGCTGCAGTTGACGTTATGCCTGGTTCGCCGATACCAGCGGCGCGACGTGCGGACCGGTCTCGTCGAGGAAGAAGCGTCGCACCATGATCGCCTGCTGCAGCCGGCCGCGCCGCACGTACGCCTCGTACAGCAGGTCCTTGGCCACTTCCAGCAGAATGCCGGCCTGATAGCCGTCGAGCGCCGGCAGCCCCGAGCCGGCATCGAGCTCGGCGCCGAACAGCACCGTGCGGATGCGCGTGAAGATCTCGGGCTGGATGTCGGCGAGGTCCCGCAGCCCGTTCAACTCGTCAAAGAGGCGCAGTTTGCCCGCCTCGCCCAGGTCGGCGAACATCGAGTGGGCGGTGCGCCGGCACATCGAGGCGAACGCGTTGAAGGCGCCGTGGGAAAAGCAGGTGAGCGCCTCGCGGAACAGCAGCTCGATGTCCTCGGGGATGTACGCAAAGCTGAACTTCTCGCGCGCGCGCTCCACCTCGGTGAATTGCGGCGACAGCTCGATGCGTGCCGCGCCGTACAGGCGCACCGCGAAGCGCAGGAAGATCGGCAGGTGGCAGGCGTCGCACAGGTAGACGACGCCGACCTGCGCTGGCCGGTACAGCTGCAGCTCATCGAAGCGCGGCACGGCGCTCGGCGTGATGTGCGCGACCGCCAGGCAATGCGGGCAGGTCACGACGAGGTTGCGGTCCTGGTCGTGGTGCAGGCGGCTCGCTGAATCGATGTACACCGACATGCGTGCGGTCCGCGGCTGTTTGTTGGCAGTATCGACCGCGCCCCCGGTGATGTTAACCGATCGAGCGCGGCGCCACTCGTTTTCGGACGCGGCGCGGCGCGCCGACGCCGCACCGCGTTATGTTCACAGGGCCTGGGGTACGTGCCCCATGGCGGCGAGCGGCCGCCGGCTGGTCCGTTGGCCCCTCATCTGGCGAACAACTCCTTCATGCCTCCTGCGATCAGCACCGAGACGTCGACCAGCACGCGCGGCAGCGCGATGCCGCCGCGCGCCGCCAGGTAGCGCGGCTCCCATGTGGGATCGAACTTGGCCTTGTAGCGGCGCAGTCCGTCGAAATTATAGAAGTGCTCGCCGTGGCGGAAGATGAAGTTGCCGACACGATGCCAGGCGGGCGCCAGCGGGTGCGCTTCCAGGCCCGAGAGCGGCGCCATGCCGAGGTTGAACCAGCGGAAGCCCGCCGCGCGACCCCACAGCATCAGCTCGATGAACAGGTAGTCCATTGCGCTGCGCGGCGCGTCCGGGTGGAAGCGCATCAGGTCCACCGACAGCTCGTCGTGAGTCGCCGTGGTCCACAGATTAGCGAACGCCGCGGGCGCGCCTTCGGCGCGCACCACCGCCACGGGAAACTGCCGCAGGTACTGCGGCGCGAACCACCCGACCGAGAAGCGCTTCTCTCCGGTCGACTTGGCCGCCAGCCAGCTGTCGGAGATGCGCTTGAGGACCGGCAGCAGCGCATCGACGCGCTCCGGCGGCACCATCTCGAAGCTGGCACCGTCGCGCTGCGCGCGGCGGTGCGACTGGCGCAGCTCGGCGCGCTCATCCCCCTCGAGCGAGAACTGCTCGAGTGGCACGCGCGCCTCCTCGCCGATCTTCAGCGCCGCGAGGCCCAGATCGACGTACAGCGACAGGTGCTGGGCGCACACCTGGTAGAACACCGTATGGCCGCCGTGCGTGTCGGAGATCTCGCGCAGCCGCCACACCAGCTCTTCGGCGCCGGCGCGCGATCCCACCGGATCGCCGAGCGCGATCCAGCTGCGCCCGGCGATCTGGTACATGAGGAAAGCGTCACCCGCCTCGCTGAACAGCAGGCGCTTGTCGCCGGTGAGCGCGGCGTTCGCTACCGTGAGGTCCGAGGCCGCGATCAGCGGGCGCGCCCGTTCCAGGTCCTCCGGCCCCGCGACCGCGGGCTGCGGACGCGCCGGCCGCAGCATGTTGAGAAGCACGTACGCGGTGCCGAGCACGATGACCGCGAGCGAGGCGCGCAGCGCGCGCGGCGCGTTGCCATGCAGCGCGAAGGTCCACCACAGCTGCTTGGAGTAGGCGATGTGCCGATGCGAGAGGACGCCGATCCACGCCGCCGTGAGCACCACGCCGGCGATGCTTGCCACCCACCCCGGCGTGAAGCGCTCCGCGAGAATCGCCGTCGGGCGGTAGAAGGCGCGCCGCCCGAGCATGAGCACCCCCAGCACCAGCATCAGCACCGTGGCTGCCTCGAAGTCCAGCCCCTTGAGGAGCGAGGCAAAGACGCCGGCCACCAGCAGCCACACGCAGATGTGGTAGGCCGCCCGCACACGCCTGAACAGCGCGCGCGCCAGCACCAGCAGTCCGATGCCTGCCAGGCTCCCGACCAGGTGCGACACCTCGAGCACCGCGAGCGGCAGGAACTGGTCGAGGAACGCCAGCCGCTCGTCCACCGCGGGGGTAGCGCCGGAGAACAGCAGCAGCGCGCCGGCGAGAAAGGTCAGCGCGCCGGCGACCTGCGGCACGACCGGCGCGATGTACAGGCTCGCCAGCTGCTGCGCCCAGGCGAGCCGCGAGCGCTGTTCCGAGATTTCCTTGGAGCCGAACAGCAGCGTGCCGAACAGCAGCGGCACGAAGTAGTAAACGGCACGGTAGGCGAGCAGCGAGCCGAGCAGCGCGTCCGCGGGTACGCCCGGCAGCGTCAGCAGGATCACCGCCTCGAACACCCCGACCCCGCCGGGCACGTGGCTCAGGATGCCGGCGATCACCGCGGCCGCGTACACGCCGAGGAACGGGATGAAGCCAATCTGCGCGTCGGGCGGCAGCAGCGACCACAGCACCGCCGCGGACAGCGTCAGGTCGAGCACGCCGAGCACGATCTGCGTCAGCCCGATCGCCGCCCCCGGGGCGCGCAGCGCCCAGCCGCGGATCTCGAACGCGCGGCGCGCGAGGCAGGTCCACGCGGCGTAGGCGGTCACCGCCGCGAGCAACAGTGAGCCGACCAGCAGCGACCAGTTGTGATGCAGCCGCAGCACGGTGGCTGCGTGCTCCGGCGACAGCAGCAGCGACATTCCGGAGACCGCCGCCAGCCCGATGCCGAGCGACAGGCCGCAGAAACCCGACACCGTCGCGACCTCGATGGCGCTGACGCCGGCGGTGGCATACAGGCGGAAGCGGATCGCAGCGCCGGTGAACGCCGCGAAGCCCAGCGTGTGGCCGAAGGAGTAGGCGATGAACGAGGTGAACACGATCCGGCCATAGGGAATGGCGCGCTTGAGATACGCGAGCGCCAGCACCTCGTAGGTGGACAGCAGCCAGTAGCTCGCCGCGGTGAAGGCGAGCGCGGCGAGCACCTGGCGGCGCGGGATCGAGCGCAGATGCTCGAACACACTCGCGGCGTGCAGCCGCGCCAGCTGGTGATGCAGGATCAGCACCACGCCGGTGAACACCAGCAGCGCGGCAAGGGGGCCGAGCCAGCGTAGCGCGCCGGTCCCCTCGGCCGGCGCGTCGATGGTTTCGCTCTCGCGGGACAAGGTCGTGGGGACGGTCAGCGCGTCAGCGGTTTGTACCTGAGGCGGTGCGGCTGCGCGGCGTCGTCGCCCTTGCGGCGCCTCAAGTCGGCGACGTACTCCTGGTAGTTGCCCTCGAACCACACGACCTGCGAGTCGCCCTCGAAGGCGAGCACATGGGTGGCGATGCGGTCGAGGAACCAGCGGTCGTGGGAGATCACCACCGCACAGCCGGGGAAGGCGAGCAGCGCCTGCTCGAGCGCGCGCAGTGTCTCGACGTCCAGGTCGTTGGTCGGCTCATCGAGCAGCAGCACGTTGCCCCCGGCGCGCAGCACCTTGGCGAGATGTACCCGATTGCGCTCGCCCCCGGACAGCTCGCCGATCAGCTGCTGTTGCTGCGCACCCTTGAAGTTGAAGCGTCCGACGTAGCCGCGCGAGGGCGTTTCGTAGGCGCCCACCTTGATCAGGTCGAGTCCGCCGGAGATCTCCTGCCACACGCTCTTGGTGTCATCGAGCTTGTCACGCGACTGATCGACGCAGGCGAGGCGCACGCTCGGTCCGAGGCGGATCGAGCCCGCGTCCGGCGGCTCGGCGCCGGTCAGCATGCGGAACAGCGTGGTCTTGCCCGCGCCGTTCGGGCCGATGATGCCGACGATGCCGCCGCGCGGCAGCTTGAACGACAGGTCGTCGATCAGCAGCCGCTCGCCGTAGCCCTTGGTGAGTCCCGCGACCTCGATCACCAGGTCGCCGAGGCGCTCGCCCGGGGGAATGTAGATCTCGTTTGTCTCGTTGCGCTGCTGGAATTCGCGCGCTGCGAGCTCGTCGTAGCGCTGCAGGCGCGCCTTGCTCTTGGCCTGACGCGCCTTGGGGTTCTGCCGCACCCACTCGAGCTCCTGCGCCAGCGCCTTGCGCAGCGCCTCCTGCTCGCGCTCCTCGAGCGCCAGGCGCTGCTCCTTCTGCTCGAGCCACGAGGAGTAGTTGCCGTGCCACGGGATCCCATGGCCGCGGTCGAGCTCGAGGATCCACTCCGCGACGTTGTCGAGGAAATAGCGGTCGTGGGTGACGGCGATCACCGTGCTCGGATATTCCTCCAGGTAACGCTCGAGCCAGGCGACCGACTCGGCGTCGAGGTGGTTGGTCGGCTCATCGAGCAGCAGCATGTCGGGGGCCGACAGCAGCAGCCGGCAGAGCGCGACGCGGCGCTTCTCCCCGCCCGAGAGTGTGCCAATGCTCGCCTCCCACGGCGGCAGGCGCAGGGCGTCCGCGGCGATCTCGAGCTTGCGCTCGAGTTCCCAGCCGCCGGCGGCGTCGATGGCGTCCTGCAGCTGCCCCTGCCGTGCGAGCAGCGCGTTCATCTGGTCGTCGCTCATGGGCTCGGCGAACTGCTCGCTGATGTGGTTGAACTCCTCCAGCTGGCGGAAGGTCTCGCTCAGGGCCTCGATCACGGTAGCGCGCACGGTCTTGGCCGCATCGAGCTGCGGTTCCTGCGGCAGGAAGCCGATGCGGATGCCGCTCTGCGGCCGCGCTTCGCCGTCGAAGCCCGAGTCGACGCCGGCCATGATCCGCAGCAGCGTCGACTTGCCGGAGCCGTTCAGGCCCAGCACGCCGATCTTGGCGCCCGGGAAGAACGACAGGCTGATGTCGCGCAGGATGACGCGCTTCGGCGGCACCACCTTCGACACGCGGTTCATCGTAAAGATGTACTGGGCCATGGACGGGCTTGGGCTTGTTAAGTGAGTACAATTTCAGATTATGGGCGAGGCCGGCGGCCTTGGCGATGGGCGCTCGGCGCCGCGCACCGCGTGCGCCGCCTGCCGGTGCGCGCGCGTGTGTTAGGCTCCATGCTGCGGGACATCCTCACTGGGCGCGGGAGCATCCGACCGACATGAGTGCCGGCGTGGGAGTGATCGTCAGCGAGCGCCTGGCGCGCTACGGATTCGGCGACGGCCATCCGTTCGGTCCGGATCGGCTCAGTGCCTTCGTGCGCGAGTTCGAAGCGCGCGGCCTGCAGAAGCGCGTGCAGCTGCTCGAGCCGCGCACGGCCTCCGACGATGAGCTGCTGGCATTCCACACCGCGCGTTACGTCGAGTTCGTGCGCGCCGCGTCCGCGAGTGGCGCGGGCTTTCTCGACGCCGGCGACACGCCCGCCTTCCGCGGTGTGTACGAGGCGGCCGCGGGAGTCGTCGGCGCCACCTTGAGCGCGATGGAAGCGATCATGCGCGGCGAGTGCCGGCGTGCCTTCGTGCCGATCGCCGGGCTGCATCATGCCGCGCGCGATCGCGCCGCGGGCTTCTGTGTCTTCAACGACTGCGGCGTCGCGATCGAGCAGCTCAAGCGCGCTGGCCTGAAGCGCGTTGCCTACGTCGACATCGACGCTCATCACGGCGACGGCGTGTTCTACGGCTTCGAGGAGGACGCGGCGGTGATCTTCGCCGACCTGCACGAGGACGGGCGCTACCTGTACCCGGGCACCGGCTTCGCCGGCGAGACCGGCCGCGGCCTTGCGGCCGGCACCAAGCTCAACGTGCCGCTGCCACCGGGGGCGGACGATGCGGTGTTCGCGCAGCGCTGGCCGGCGGTGCTTGCGCACCTGGAGAAGTTCGCGCCGGAGTTCGTGCTTCTGCAGTGCGGCGCCGACAGCATCGCGGGCGACCCGATCACGCACCTGCGCTTCTCGCCGGCGGTGCACGGCCGCGCGGCCCGCGAGCTCGGCGAGCTCGCCGACCGTCTGGGCCACGGGCGGCTGCTGGCGCTCGGGGGCGGAGGCTACAACCGCACCAATCTCGCGCAGGCCTGGACCGCGGTGGTCGAGAACCTGATGTAGGCGCGGTAAGCTATGCGCCCATGTTCCGCACCACCGAGACCATAGAAGGCTTCGATCCCGAGCTCGCGGCGGCGCTCGCCGGCGAGCGCCGCCGGCAGGAAGAGCACATCGAGCTCATCGCCTCGGAGAATTACGCCAGCCCGCGGGTGCTCGCCGCGCAGGGCTCGGTGCTCACCAACAAGTACGCCGAAGGCTACCCCGGCAAGCGCTATTACGGCGGCTGCGAGTTCGTCGACGTGGTCGAGTCGCTGGCCATCGCGCGGGCGAAGCGCCTGTTCGGGGCGGATTATGCCAACGTGCAGCCGCACTCCGGCTCGCAGGCCAACGCCGCCGCGTACTTCGCGCTGGCGCAGCCCGGGGACACGATTCTCGGCATGAGCCTCGACCATGGCGGGCACCTCACGCACGGCGCCAAGGTCAACTTCTCCGGCAAGTTCTTCCGCGCGATCCAGTACGGCATTCGCCCCGACAGCGGCGAGATCGACTATGCCGAGGTGCAGCGTCTCGCCGAGCAGCACCGGCCGAAGATGATCATCGCCGGCTTCTCCGCCTACTCGCGCGTGGTCGACTGGGCGCGTTTCGCGGCGATCGCTCGCGAGGTCGGCGCGTACTTCGTGGTCGACATGGCGCACGTCGCCGGGCTGGTGGCGGCCGGTCTGTATCCCAACCCGCTGCCGCACGCCGACGTCGTTACCACCACCACGCACAAGACGCTGCGCGGCCCGCGCGGCGGGTTGATCCTGGCGCGCGCCAACGACGAGATCGCCAAGAAGCTCAACTCCATGGTGTTCCCCGGCACCCAGGGCGGACCGCTGATGCACGTGATCGCCGCCAAGGCGGTGGCGCTCGCCGAGGCGTTGCAGCCGGAGTTCCGCGACTACCAGCGCCAGGTGCTCGAGAACGCGCGCGCCATGGCGGCGCGGCTCGCCGAGCGCGGCTTTCAGATCGTCTCCGGCGGCACCGACAACCACCTGTTCCTCATGAGCCTCGCGGACCGCAACATCACCGGCAAGGACGCCGACGCGGCACTCGGGCGCGCCAACATCACGGTGAACAAGAACGCGGTGCCGAACGACCCGCGGCCGCCGATGGTGACCAGCGGCCTGAGGATCGGCACGCCGGCCTCGACCACGCGTGGCTTCCGCGCCGCCGAGGTGGAGCAGGTCGCGGACTTCATTGCCGAGGTGCTGGACGCCGAGGGCGCGGCGCCGGTGGTCGAGCGGGTACGCGGCAGTGTGCTCGAGCTGTGCCGGCGCTTTCCGGTCTACGGAACCTGAGCCGCTAGCGGGCGGCGCGCCGCATGCACTGTCCCTTCTGCGGTCACATCGAGACCAAGGTGACCGATTCGCGGCTCGCCGGCGAGGGCCGCCAGATCCGCAGGCGGCGCGAGTGCCTGCAATGCGGCGAGCGCTTCACCACCTTCGAGACCGCCGAGCTCCTCATGCCGATGATCGTCAAGGGCGATCGCGCGCGCGAGACCTTCGACGAGCACAAGCTCCGCGCCGGCATGGAGAAGGCGCTGGAGAAGCGCCCGGTGCCGCGCGCGCAGCTCGACGAGGCGGTGAGCCGCATCGTTCACAAGGTGCGCAGCCTCGGCGACCGCGAAGTGCCGGCGCGCACCATCGGGGAGCTGGTCATGGAGGAGCTGCGCCAGCTCGACGAGGTGGCCTACGTGCGCTTCGCCTCCGTGTACCGCCAGTTCGAGGACGTCGAGGCCTTTCATCACGAGATCGAGCGGCTGCGTAGTGCGCGCGCCGCGCCGCCGGCCGGCACGCCGCAACGTGCGGCGCCGCGGCGCCGCGGCGGCCGGGATGCGCACCGCGACCAGCTGCCGCTGCTGCCGGCCGAAGGCGCTGACAACGCCGCCGAGCCCAAGCCGGCGCACGACAAGTGATGTTCTACGATTTCGACCGTTTCGCGATGCAGCGGGCCCTGGCGCTCGCGGCCCGCGGCCTTGCCACCACGCAGCCCAACCCGCGCGTCGGCTGTGTGATCGCCCAGCGCGGCCGCGTGGTCGGCGAGGGATGGCACGAGCAGCCGGGGGAAGCGCACGCGGAAGTGCTGGCGCTGCGCGTCGCCGGCGCACAGGCCGCGGGGGCCACCGCCTATGTGACGCTCGAGCCCTGCAGTCACCACGGGCGCACACCGCCGTGCGTCGACGCCCTGATCCAGGCGCGCGTGGCGCGCGTCGTGTATGCGGTCGCCGACCCCAATCCGCTCGTCAACGGGCGGGGCGATGCGGCGCTGCGCGCCACGGGCATCACGGTCGAGTCGGGCCTGATGGAGCAGGAAGCCACCGACCTCAACGTGGGGTTCATGCAGCGCATGCGCACCGGCCGTCCGTGGGTGCGCGTCAAGCTCGCCATGAGCCTCGACGGCCGCACCGCGCTCGAGAACGGCTTGAGCCAGTGGATCACGGGCGAGGCGGCTCGCGAGGACGTGCATCGCTGGCGTGCGCGCAGCTCCGCCGTCATGACCGGGGTGAGCACGGTGCTCGCCGATGATCCGCGTCTCAACGTGCGTCTGAGCGAGGAGGGCGGCCCGAGCGAGCCGCGCCCGCCGCTGCGCGTGGTGCTCGACGGGGCGCTGCGCACGCCGCCGCAGGCGCGGCTGTTCAGCACTGCGGGCGAAGTGCTGATCCTGACGGCCGTGCCGGCCGACGATCCGCGCTGGGAGCCGCGCTGCGCGGCGCTCGCAGCACAGGGCGCGCGCATCGAGACGCTGCCCGCGGCGGCCGACGGACTGGCGCTGCCGGGCGTGCTCGAGCGGCTCGGCGAGCTCGAAGTCAATGAGTTGCAGGTCGAGGCGGGAGCGACGCTTGCCGGACAGCTGCTGCGGCAGCGTCTGACCGACGAGCTGCTGCTCTATGTCGCACCGAAGCTGCTCGGTCCGCACGCCCGGCCGCTGGTCAACCTGCCGCCGCTGCAGACGCTCGAGGAGGCCCCGGGCTTCGCGCTCGTTGAGACACAGCAGATCGGGACCGACGTGCGGCTGCGGTTGCGCGCCGCCGGGAGCTGAGGTTGTTCAGCGGAATCGTCCAGGACCTGGGCAAGGTCGAGCGGCGCGAGACCCGCGGCGGCGATGTGCGTCTGGTGATCGAGAGCGCGCGGCTCACGGCCGCCGGGATGAACATCGGCGACAGCGTCTGCGTGCAGGGCTGCTGCCTCACGGTCACCACGCTCGAGGGAGGCAGCTTCGGCGCCGATGTGTCGCGCGAGACACTCTCGGTGACGACCCTCGGCGGGCTCGCGGTCGGCGCGCGCGTCAATCTCGAGCCGGCGCTGCGCGCCGGCGAGCCGCTCGGCGGTCACCTCGTGTCGGGACATGTGGACGCGGTGGCGCATCTCGCCGCGAGTCGCGCCGATGCGCGCTCGCAGCGCCTGACTTTCGCGGTGCCGGCGTCGCTCATTCGCTACATCGCCCCCAAGGGCTCGATCGCCGTCGACGGCGTCAGCCTGACCGTCAACGAGGTCGAAGGCGCGACCTTCGGCGTCAACATCATCCCGCACACTCAGGCAGTCACCACCCTCGGGGCGTTGACCGTCGGCAGCGCCGTGAATCTCGAGGTCGACCAGATCGCCCGCTACCTCGAGCGGCTCATGCTCGCTGCCGACAGCGCAGATCGGCGCTGATCAGCTGCCGCTGATGAGCCGGCCGCGCGTCGCGATGCGCCGACAACGCACGCTGTGACCGGGGTCGCGTTTTTCCGTTTCTCTCCCCGCGACGCGCCGTCGCTGGCCGGACAGCGTGCTAGCGTGGTGGCGGAGTATCGCTCGCCTGCAAAATGTCGATGTCCGATTCAGTCCTGGCCGCCATCATCGCGGGCACCGCGACGCTGTCCGCGTCGTTCCTGCAGTTCCGCACAGCCTCGCTTCGCGACGGCGCTCGCGGCCAGTCCGCTGCGGCCGCGCGCCGCAAGAGCCGGCTGCAGCGCATCGTGCTGCTGGTGATCATCGGGGCGGCGGCCATATCCGGCTTCGCACTTTCGCAGTGGCTCACCGAGGGCGAGCGGGCGGCGCAGACTGTGCTGCAGCACGAGCTGCAGGCGCGCGTCGCGGAGATCAGCCGCACGGTTGGCGAGCTCGCGGCGACGCGTCAGGCGGCGCGCGCTGACATCGAGGCCGGCGTGCTGCGCCGCATCGGCTTCGACGGCGTGGCGATCACCGCGACCGTGGCGGCATGCCGGCGGCCGGCCCCGGCAACCGCTTCGGCCGTGCCCGCCGCTTCCGCCGCTTCCGCCGCTCCCGCCGGTGCCGCCGCGCCGGGAGCTGCGGCCGACCCGGTCACGCCCGCCGCGCCGGGGTGCACGGAAGCCGACGCCGCTGCGGTGACTTTGTGCGCGGCGATCCCGACCAGCGCCACCGTCACCGAGGTTGCGCTCTTCAGCCGGCCCGCCGGCGCGGATACGCCTTGGAGCGCGAGCCGCTTCCTGCCGGGCCAGGAAGCGGGCCAAGCGCGCTTCGCGGAAAAGTATTCCGAGGGCACGCCGGAAGGCGACACGCGGCAGGTCTGTCAGGCGTTCACCCACTGGTCGGCGGAGCATGCCCGCGTGGTGCGCATGATCGTGCACTATTCTCTGTAACCGCAGCGGCCGCGGGGGTTACTGAGGCTCGGGTATACTGGTGTGCCGCACCAAGCTGACGCACGCCGCATGTCCAAAGTCCTGACCCTGCACGGCAAGGCTGCTCCCCCGGATACACCGCTCGGCTCCATCGAGGAGCTGCTCGGCGAGCTGCGCGCCGGGCGCATGGTCGTCGTCATGGACGACGAGGACCGGGAGAACGAGGGTGATCTCATCATGGCGGCCGAGCGCGCCACGCCCCAAGCGGTCGCCTTCATGATCCGCCACACCAGCGGCATCATCTGCGTGTCGATGGAGGAGCAGCGGCTGGCGCGGCTGGAGCTGCCGCAGATGGTGCCGCTCAACAGCGAATCGCAGCGCACCGCATTTACCGTGTCGGTGGACCTGGTGCGCGGCACCACCACCGGCGTGTCCTCGGCGGATCGCGCCGCGACCATCCGCGCCCTGGCCTCACCTGATGCGGCGCCGGGCGACTTTGCCCGACCCGGACACATCTTCCCGCTGCGCGCGCGCGGTGGCGGCGTACTGGTACGTGCCGGGCATACCGAGGCCGCGGTCGACCTGTGCCGGCTCGCGGGATGCGCGCCGGTGGGCGTGCTGTGCGAGATCATGAACGACGACGGCACCATGGCACGCCGCCCGCAGCTGCAGGAGTTTGCCCGGCGGCACGCGCTCAAGGTCGGCACCATCGCCGATCTCATCCGCCACCGCCTGCGCACCGAGCGCTCGGTCGAGCGCATATCCGACCAGAGCGTGCAGACCGAGCTCGGTGAGTTCCGGCTGTACACCTACCAGGATCGCGTCACGATGGAAGTGCATCTGGCGCTGGCGCGCGGCCGGCTCGACGGCCCCGAGGCGCCGCTGGTGCGCGTGCACGTCGCTGACACGCTGCGCGACCTGCTCGGCGTGCGCGCTGCGGCGCGCACCTGGACGCTGCGCGCGGCGATGGAGCGCATCGCCGAGGCCGGCAACGGCGCGATCGTGGTGCTGCGCGAGACGGAATCTGCGGCCGAGCTCACCGAGGCGCTGCGCGGCTTCGCCGCTGCCGGCGCGCAGCCCGCGGCGCGCGCCGCGGGCGCGGTGCTGCGCACCTTCGGCGTCGGCGCGCAGATCCTCAAGGATCTCGGCGTGACGCGCATGCGGGTGTTGTCGGCGCCGAAGCAGATGCACGGCATCTCGGCGTTCGACCTGGAGATCGAGGGTTACGTCGGGGACCAGGGGTGACCGAGCCGGACGTGGTCGAGGTCGAGCCGGACGCCCGCGGTCGCCGGATCGCGATCGTTGCGGCGCGCTTCAACGACCTGATCGTCGCGAGCCTGCTGAAGGGTGCGACCCGTGCCTGGCTCGAGCGGGGCGGCGCCACGGCGGATCTGGCCATCGTGCGCGTGCCCGGCGCCTTCGAGCTGCCGGTGGCGGCGCGCAAGCTCGCCGGCAGCGGCCGCTTCGACGCGGTCGTGGCCCTCGGGTGCGTGATTCGCGGCGACACGCCGCACTTCGATTACGTCGCCGGCGAGTGCGCGCGCGGACTGCAGCTGGCGAGTCTCGAGACCGGTGTGCCGATCGCCTTCGGCGTGCTCACGGTCGAGACGCTCGAGCAGGCGCTCGAGCGCGCCGCGACCGCGACCGGCAACAAGGGCGGCGAGGCGATGGACAGCGCGCTGGAAATGGCCGGCGTGATGGCGCGCCTGTGAAGGCGCCGGCGAGCCCGGCGGGCACGCGGGAATTCAGCGGTGCCCGCAGCGTGGCGCGCAAGCTCGCCCTGCAGGCGCTATACCGCTGGCAACTGAACGATTGCCCGTGGCAGGAGCTGCTGGCGGAGTTTGGCGGCGCCGACGACATGGTGCGGGCCGACGCCGGGTACTTCCGCGCGCTCATCGAGGGAGTGGGCCGGGCGCGCGCCGAGCTGGATGCGCAGCTCGCGACCTTCAGCGACCGCGAGCCGGGCCGGCTCGATCCGATCGAGCACGCGGCGCTGCTCATCGGCTTGTACGAGCTCGGCTACCTGCCGGAGGTGCCATACCGCGTGGCGATCAACGAGGCGGTGAGCCTCGCCCGGCGCTTCGGCGCGACCGACGGTCACAAGTTCGTCAACGCGGTGCTGGATCGCGCCGCGCGCGTACTACGGCCGGACGAGCACTGAGCACCCCGGGGAGGGCTGCCATGCCGCTGTCGGAGTCGGCACTCATCGAGCGTTTTTTCCGCAGCCTCGGCGTGCAGCGCACCGACGTGCCGCTCGGCATCGGCGACGACGCCGCGGTGCTCGAGTGCCCGCGCGACGCGCAGCTGGTGGCGACGACCGACACGCTGGTGGCCGGAGTGCACTTCCCGCCGGCCACGCCGCCGGCGGCGATCGGCCACCGTGCGTTGGCGGTGAATCTGAGCGACCTGGCCGCTATGGGCGCGCGGCCCGCCTGGGCGCTGCTCGCGCTGACGCTGCCGGAGGCCGACGCCGGCTGGCTGGCGGAATTCGCCGCCGGACTCGCGGCCCTTGCCCGGGCCCACAACGTGGCGCTGGTCGGCGGGGACACCACGCGCGGGCCGCTGTGCGTGACGCTGCAGCTGCTCGGCTTCGTGCCGCGCGGCACGGCGCTGACGCGCGCCGGCGGACGCGCCGGCGACCTGCTGTACGTGTCGGGCATGCCCGGCGATGCCGGCGCGGGACTGGCACTGCTTCAGGGGCGGCTCACGGCGCCGCCCGCGGCGGCGGCCTACCTGCGCGAGCGCTTCCTCGCGCCGTCGCCGCGCGTGGCGCTCGGCGAGCAGCTGCGTGGCTATGCCAGCGCCTGCATCGACGTGTCCGACGGACTGCTCGGCGATGCCGGCAAGCTCGCGCAGGCGAGCGGTACGGCGCTGACGCTGGAGTTCGCGGCGCTGCCGGTGTCCGAGCCGCTCGAGCAGGCGCTCGGAGCGGAGGCGGCGCGCAAGCTCGCGCTCAGCGCCGGCGACGACTACGAGCTGTGCTTCAGCGTGCGCCCGGAAAGGAGCGCGCAGCTGGTGCGCGAGCTGCCGCCGGAGCGCTGGAATTACCACCGCATCGGCGCGCTGCGTGCCGGCGCCGGTGTCGAGGTGACACGCGACGGTACTGTGATGGAGTTCTCGCATTCCGGCTACCAGCACTTCGCATGACGCGCGCGACGCGCGCGACGCGCGCACCTCCGGGGGCGTGAGGCTTACATCACATCGCGCGGCGCAGCGAGCCCTTATCCTGACACTTCGCTCCGCTCCGCAGCTCGCGCCCGATGTCAGTACCGCTCTCAAAATCCGTGCCGCCGGCGAAGCCTGCCCACCGCATTCCCGACAAGATCGGCAAGTACGCGGTCATCAAGGAGGTCGGCCGCGGCAGCACCGGCGTCGTGTACCTGTCGCATGACGCGTACTACGGCCGCGACGTCGCCATCAAGGTGTACAACATGGACACCGGCAGCGACGAGGAGCGTGCGCGCATCGCGCGCAAGATGTTCCTCTCGGAAGCGCACCTGGTGGGCATGCTGCAGCACCCGCACATCCTGCCGATCTACGACGCCGGCGAAGAGGGCGGCCACTGCTACATCGTGACCGAGCACGTGCACGGCGCGCGCACGCTCGCCGCCTACTGCCGGCCCGACAACCTGCTGCGCATCGACGACACCGTCGAGATTATGTTCAAGTGCGCCAAGGCACTGCACTACGCGCATTCGCGCGGTGTCATCCACCGCGACATCAAGCCCTCGAACATCATGCTCACGCAGGACAGCGACGTGCGCATCATCGACTTCGGCATCGCGTTGGTGTCGGACTCGGACATCTCGCGCATCGAGGGCATCGCCGGCAGCCCGTCGTACATGTCGCCCGAGCAGGTGCAGAGCCTCGATCTCACCAATGCCTCTGACCTGTACTCGCTCGGGGCGGTGATGTACGAGCTGCTCACCGGCTCGCGGCCGTTCCGCGCCGGCAACCTGCAGAAGCTCCTGCACCAGATCGTGTACGCGACGCCGCCGCCGATCCACACCTTGCGCAAGGAAGTGCCCGAAGAGCTCGAGACCGTGGTGGCGACTGCGTTGCAGAAGGATCCGACCAAGCGCTACAAGAGCGGACTCGACTTCGCCGCCGAGCTCACCCGTGTGCACCAGCGGCTGCGCGAGGCCAATGCGCGCATCGACCGGCAGGAGCAGTTCGGGGTGCTGCGGCGGCTGAAATTCTTCCATGAGTTCTCGCACGCCGAGATCTGGGAAGTGCTGCGCGCCAGCAGCTGGCAGGACTATGCCGCCGGTGAGGAGATCGTCAAGGAAGGCGAGATGGACGACCGCTTCTACATACTGGTTAGCGGCGGCTGCGCGGTCGAGCGTCACGGCCGGCGCGTCGGCGGCCTCGAGACCGGCGATTGCTTCGGCGAGGCGAGCTACGTGCCGGGCGCCAAGCGCACCGCCACGATTCGCGCCACCGCCGCGGTCACCGTGCTCAAGGTGAGCTCGACGCTGCTCGAGCAGGTGTCGGCTTCCTGTCAGTTGCGCTTCAACCGCGTGTTCCTGCGCTCGCTCATCTCGCGCCTGCAGAGCGCCGAGCGCGTGCCGGCCACGCCCGCCGCCGCCGCCAGTCAGCCATAACCGCCCCGCGGGTCGCTTCCCAGGGCGCCCGGCGCACGCCTGGCAGCGCTTGCGCTGCCACGGCGCCGCCTCCTACTCTCTCGCACCGTGCACGTGCTGCTCATAGAAGACGACACCGAGGCGGCGCGCTTTCTCGTCAAGGGCCTGCGCGAGAGCGGCTACAGCGTCGATCATGCCGCCGACGGCCGCGAGGGCCTGTTCCGCGCCACCGAGGGGCAGTTCGACCTGGTGGTGACCGACCGCATGCTGCCGCACATCGACGGGCTCGCGATCATCGAGCTGATGCGCCGCAAGGGTATCGCCACCCCGGTGCTGGTGCTGTCGGCGCTCGGCAGCGTCGACGACCGCATCCGCGGGCTGAAGGCGGGCGGCGATGACTACCTCACCAAGCCGTTCGCGTTCGCGGAGCTGCTGGCGCGCATCGAGGCACTGCTGCGCCGCCACTCGAGCTCCACCCAGACCACGCGCCTGAAGGTCGAGGACCTGGAGTTCGACCTGCTGGCACGCCGCGTCACCCGCGGCGGCCGCGAGGTCGAGCTGACGGCGCGCGAGCTGAAGCTGCTGGAATTCCTGATGCGGCGCGCCGGTCAGGTGGTGACGCGCACCATGCTGCTGGAAGGGGTCTGGGACCTGCATTTCGATCCGCAGAGCAACCTGATCGACGTGCACATCAGCCGCCTGCGCCAGGCCATCGATCGCGGCACCGACCACCCGCTGATTCACACGGTGCGCGGCTCGGGTTACGTGCTGCGCAGCGAAGCCTGAAGCGCAGTGCGGCTCGACCTGATCAACACCACCGCCTTCCGCCTGTCGGTGGGCTACACGCTGCTGGTGACGCTGGCCGTGGCCGTGACGCTCGGCAGTGCCTATCTGCTCACCGAGAGCCTGATCACCGACGAGGTCGATCTGATCATCGACTCGGAGTTGAAGAGCCTCGAGGAGAAGTACGCGCGCAGCGGCCTGCCGGGCGTCACCGACGAGATCAACCTGCGCATCGACAGCTGGGGCCGCATCGGCGCCGTCTACATGGTTGCGGACTCGAACTTCGAGCGTATCGCCGGCAATGTCACCAACTGGCCGTTCGACGGCATGCCCACCGAGGCGCGGCCGGAGTTTGAGATCGCCACTATCGAGCCCGGCCGCCGCGCCGTGCACCCGGTACGGGCCGCGGTGCGCACGCTCCCGGGCGGCGACCTGCTGCTGGTCGGCACCGACATCTCCCAGGGACGGCGCTTCGCCGAGAAGTTCCGCTTCGCGACGCTCTGGGGCATTGGACTGTCGACGCTGGCGGCGGCGCTGGCCGGTTTCTGGTTCAGCTACCGGCTGGCGCGGCGCGTCGACGAAGTGACGCGCACTTGCCAGCGCATCATGGCGGGCGACCTCGGTTCGCGCCTGCCGGTCGCCGGCGCGAAGGACGAGTTCGATTCCCTCGCGCGGTCGGTCAACCGCGTGCTCGACCGCCTCGAGGAGCAGGCCGGCACGCTGCGCGCCACCTTCGACAGCGCTGCCCACGATCTGCGCGCGCCGCTGCATCGGCTGCGCACGCGCATGGATGCGCTGCTGCTGCGCGCCCCGCCGCTCGAGCCCGCGGTGCATGAATCGGTCGAGTCGGCGCTGCATGAGGTCGATCGCCTGCAGCGCACGCTCGGTACGCTGCTGCAGATCGCGCTGGCCGAATCCGGCACGCCGTTGGCCGCGCCGGCCGCCGTCGAAGTGGGCGAGCTCGCCGCCGAGCTGGTCGAGCTATTCGAGCCGGTGGCCGGCTCGCAGGGGGTGGCGCTCGCCTGCCGGCACGAGCCGCAGGCGCTGGTGCAGGGTAACCGCCAGTTGCTCGCTCAGCTGCTCACCAACCTGATCGAGAACGGCCTGAAGTACGTGCCGCGCGGCGGCGCCATCGAGGTCGTGGTGCAGCGCCTGTCCGACTGCGTGCGCCTCACGGTGAGCGACAACGGCCCGGGCATTGCCGCCGATGACCGTGCCCGCGCCGTGCAGCCGTTCGTGCGCATCGGGCACGGCAAGCAGGAAGGCAGCGGGCTCGGCCTCAGCCTGGTCGCCGCGATCGCGCGGCTGCACCGCGGCCGGCTGCAGCTCGAGAGCAACGAGCCCGGGCTCAGGGTGGTGGTGGACCTGCCTTTTTGATTGGCGCGCCGCGCCTGCGGCGCGGCGCGCAGGCCAGGCGCTGCGATGGACTCTGGCCCGCGGGCAAAAGGCGCGGCTTTTGCCCGCTTGGCAACGGGCCGGTTTGGACAGGTAAGTGGAAGGCCCGCGGCGCGCGGTCAGTGCGTGGTCATCCAGACCGCAACATCCCAGGCGTTACGTATGCCGATCAACAGCATGGCGAGCGACAGGGCTGCGACCGCATACAGGCTCGGCTCCGGCCAGCGCCAGATGGTGACTGCGCTGACCAGCAGGCCGGCGTACACGGCCAGCGGCAGGATCACGTTGAAGATCCAATCCTCGCGCACCGCAACGTACTCGCTGCCGATGCGCGGCATCCGCGCCGCGACCCGGCTGCTGTAGAGCACGCCGGCAAGTCCGCCGACGGCGAACCCGAGGCTCAACGTCAGCAGCCGCTGGTGCGGCATGCTCACGAACGCCGCCAGCGTCAGCACGCCGCTGAAATGCACGATGGTGGGCGTGACGTACGCGTTCATTCCCTCGGGACGAACTTTGTGCGCGTCGCGGATCAGCGCCACGACCACGAAGGTCAGTCCGGTGAGTCCCGCCGCGCCCGAGCCGAGCACGACGTAGTAGTTCTCCCAGCCGGCGAGCCACGCCTCTGCCATGGCCCGCCAGTCTAGCGGTTGGCCGCCGCGTCAGCCCGGGGACTTTTCGGCCGTGCACTTCTTCACGAAGTCGGCGCGCTCCTTGCCGGTGAGCTTTTTGGTGTTGGCTTCCCTGTTGCAGGACTTGAGCGTCGGATGCTTGATCGGCGTCGCGGACGGTGCCGCCGGCGGATCGGTGGCGGCGGCGGCGCCGCAGCCGAGGATCGCGGCGACGGCGAGGGCGCTGATCGTCTTCATGAGGCTCCGCTCCTGATCGCTTCACATCCAGTGAGCAGAACTTAGCCGCCGCGGCCTGTCCGGGCTATGACGGCGGCATTAAGAAAACGTCATGCGCGCGCGCCTGCGGGGTAGCGCGACCTCAGGCGTCCTTGTCGTGCTCGATACGGGCGTAGGCGGAGTGATTGTGAATCGACTCGAAGTTCTCCGACTCCACCACGTAGGCGGCGACCCGCGCGTCGCTGTTCAACCGTGTGGCGACGTCGCGCACCATGTCCTCGACGAACTTCGGGTTGTCGTAGGCGCGTTCGGTGACGTACTTCTCGTCGGGCCGCTTGAGAATCCCATACAGCTCGCAGGAGGCTTCGCTTTCGGCGATGTCGATCAGCTCCTCGATCCACATGTGGCTGCGCAGCTTCGCGGTGATCGTCACGTGCGAGCGCTGGTTGTGGGCACCGTAGTCGGAGATGCGCTTCGAGCACGGACACAGGCTGGTCACCGGCACCGACACCCGCACCCACATGTCGGTATGGCCGCGGCGCTGCTCGCCGATGAGACCCGCCTGGTAGTCCATCAGGCTCTCGACCCCGGAGACCGGTGCGCGTTTCATCACGAAGAACGGGAAGCTCATCTCGATGTGGCCGGTGTCGGCCTCCAGGCGCGTGGTCATGGTGCCGAGCATGCCGCGGAAGGACTCCACCGAGATCTCGCGCTCGGCGTGCAGGATCTCCACGAACCGCGACATGTGCGTGCCCTTGAAGTTATGCGGCAGGCTCACGTACATGTTGAAGGTGGCGATGGTGTGCTGCTCACCGGCGGAGCGGTCCTTGACCCGCACCGGGTGGTTGATGTCCTTGATGCCGACCCGGTTGATCGGCAGCTGGCGCGTGTCGGCGCGCGCCTGCACGTCCTCGACCTCGGAGGTGGCGGCGCGGGTAAACCGGGCGGTCGAAGCAGGTGGCGTCATTTCAGGGAGCCTATGGGAAGGGCACGTGGCTTGCGAAAGCGCATGTCAACACGGCGGGCATCGGGCACGGAATCCCTCTTTGGGCGGAGCTCCCGAGCGGCGCTCGGGGCAGGCGTCGCGCGGCCGTCAACCGCCGCTGGCGGAGCGGATCCGCTCCGGTGGGCGCAGGTTCCACCAGCGCTCGATGCTGCCGGTGAGGCCCGCCGCGTCCAGGCCCGCCGCTTTGAGGCAGCTGCCGCGCGAGCCGTGCTCGATGAAGCGATCGGGAATTCCGAGCTGCAGCAGCGGCAGCTGCAGCCCTTCGGCGGCCAGCAGCTCCCCGACCGCCGACCCGGCGCCTCCTGCGACCGCGTTCTCCTCGATGGTCACCAGCGCGCGGTGTCGCCGCGCGAGCGCCAGCAGCAGCGTTTCGTCGAGCGGCTTGATGAAGCGCATGTTTACCAGCGTGGCGTCGAGCGCCTCGGCGATCTGCTGCGCCGGCGCGACCAGCGCGCCGAACGCCAGCAAGGCGAGCCCGCTCTTGCCCTCGCGCCGCAGCTGTGCCTTGCCGAGTGGCAGCGCGCTCATCTCGGCCACTATCGGCACACCGGGCCCGGTGCCGCGCGGATAGCGCACGATTGCCGGACAGGCAAGGGTGGTGGCGGTATACAGCATCTGCCGGCACTCGTTCTCGTCGGCCGGCGCCATGATCACGGTGTTGGGAATGCAGCGCACATACGACAGGTCGTAGCTGCCTTGGTGCGTCGCGCCGTCGCTGCCGACCAGTCCGGCGCGGTCGAGCGCGAACACTACCGGCAGGTTCTGCAGCGCGACGTCGTGAATCAACTGGTCGTAGGCGCGCTGCAGGAAGGTGGAGTAGATCGCCACCACGGGCTTCAGGCCCTCGGCGGCCAGCCCGGCGGCGAAGGTTACCGCGTGCTGCTCGGCGATGGCGACGTCGAAGTACTGCTCCGGGAAGCGCTTCGAGAACTCCACCAGTCCTGAGCCCTCGCGCATCGCCGGGGTGATGCCGACGATGCGCGGGTCGGCGGCCGCCATGTCGCACAGCCAGTCGCCGAAGATCTGCGAGTAGCTCGGACCCGTCGCCTTCTCCTTGAAGATGGTGCCGCTCGCGGGGTCAAACGGTCCGGGCCCATGCCACTTGATCGGGTCGGCTTCGGCGGGCGCGTAGCCCTTGCCCTTGCGCGTCACGACATGCAGGAACTGCGGGCCGTGCAGTTCCTTGAGGTTGCGCAGCGTGTGCACCAGCGCCTTGACGTCGTGCCCGTCCATCGGTCCGATGTAGTTGAAGCCCATCTCCTCGAACAGCGTCCCGGGCAGCACCATCCCCTTGATGTGCTCCTCCGAGCGGCGCGCCAGCTCCCACACCGTCGGCATCTGCCGCAACACCTTCTTGCCGCCCTCGCGCAGGTGCGCGTACACGCGTCCCGAGAGCACGCGCGCGAAATGGTTCGACAGCGCGCCGACGTTCTCGGAGATCGACATGTCGTTGTCGTTTAGGATCACGAGCAGGTTCGCCGGCAGCGAGCCCGCATGGTTCAGCGCCTCGAAGGCGAGGCCCGCGGTCATCGCACCGTCACCGATCACCGCGACTACCCGCCGGTCGTCGCCGGCGCGTGCCGCCGCGACCGCCATGCCGAGAGCCGCAGAGATCGAAGTGCTCGAATGCCCCACCCCGAAAGTGTCGTACTCGCTCTCCGCGCGGGACGGGAAGGGGGCGAGGCCCCCGTCCTGCTTGATGGTGTGCAGCTGGTCGCGCCGTCCAGTGAGCACCTTGTGCGGGTATGCCTGGTGGCCGACGTCCCAGACCAGCCGGTCACGCGGGGTGTCGAACACGTAGTGCAGGGCGGTCGTCAGCTCGACGGTGCCCAGCCCGGCGGCGAAATGGCCGCCGCGCGTGCTGACGCTTTGGATCAGGAACTCGCGTAGCTCGCGCGCCAGTGCCGGCAGCTTCGCTATCGGCAGGCGACGCAGGTCGGCCGGGCTGTCGATCGCACCGAGCAGTGGATAAGTGTCGGACGGCAGGGTCATCGGAGCAGCAGTGTACCGGGCCGGCGCGCGCCCATGAAAGGAGGGCCTTCAGCTGGCACGGTTGACGACGAAATTGGCCAGCTCGGCGAGCGCGGCTGTGCGCTCGCCCAGCGGCTCGAGCGCGGCGATTGCCGCATCGCGCAACTCACGGGCGCGGGCCCGGGCTGCCGGCAGGCCGGCGGCGCTCGGGTAAGTGGGCTTCAGGTGGGCCGCGTCTGCACCGGTGGCCTTGCCGAGCAGGAGCGGGTCGCCCGCCACGTCGAGAATGTCGTCCTGGACCTGGAAGGCGAGCCCGATCTCCGCGCCGAACCGGCGCAGCGCCGCGAGCTCGCGACCGCCCGTTACGCCCGCGGCGAGGGCTCCCAGGAGCACGCTGCATTCGATCAGCGCTCCGGTCTTGCGCCGGTGCATGTTCTCGATCTGCGCAACGGTGAGCGTCTGGCCGACGGCGGCCAGATCCATCGCCTGTCCGCTCGCCATGCCGGCGGTGCCGGTGGCGCGGGCGAGCAGCTGGATCATCTGCAGGCGCGCCTCGGCGGACGTCCCGTCCATGGTCCCCTCGGCGAGCAGCGCGAACCCGAGCGCCTGCAGGGCATCG
Source organism: Steroidobacteraceae bacterium (assembly GCA_035603345.1). GTDB lineage: Bacteria > Pseudomonadota > Gammaproteobacteria > Steroidobacterales > Steroidobacteraceae > 13-2-20CM-66-19. Next base: position 31,323 of record DATNKO010000041.1, read on the forward strand.
CCCACCAGCACTGCGGTGCCCTCATCGAAGGCACGGTGGCAAGTCGGGCGGCCGCGGCGCAGGTCGTCGTCGTCCATCGCCGGCAGATCGTCGTGCACCAGGCTGTAGACGTGGATCAGCTCGACGCTCGCTGCCGGGGTGTCGAGCCGCTCGAGCGGGGCGCCGAGGGATTCGCCGGTCAGATAGACGAGTGTCGGCCGCAGCCGCTTGCCCGCGCCGAGCACGCTGTAGCGCATTGCCGCGCGCAGCCGCTCCGTGCCGGGCTCAGGCAGCGCGAGCGCCGCATCGAGCACGCCCTCGATACGCGCCCTGCAGGCGGCCACGCGTGGAGCGAGATCCGCGCCCGCAGCGTTCGCGGCCCGTAGCGCCATCACTCCTCGGCTGGAGGTGCGGCGAGCGGGTCCTCGTCCGCAGACTGTTCTTCTTCGAAGGGGATTACGTCGCTCTGGCCGCTGCGCTTGAGAAGAATTTCCACCTTCTGCTGGGCGGCCGTGAGCGAGGCCTGGCAGTGACGGGTCAGCACGACACCGCGCTCGAAGGCCCGGAGCGCTTCCTCCAGCGGCAGATCGCCTTTCTCCAGCCGCTCGACCAGGGTCTCGAGCTCGGCCAGGGCCTGCTCGAAGTCCGCGGGTTTGCTGTTGCGGGCCAAGTGCTCGTCCCTCGTCAGAAGAAGGCGGCTTGCGTGGGGGCGCGCAACGTTACACAGCCGCCGCCGGACGTCAACGCGAGGGTTGACGCGCCGGACGACGCGGCGATAGAGTCACGCCCCTGCATTAGACCGAGTCTAAGCGAGGAGAGTCATGAATCTCAAAGGCAGCAAGACGGAAAAGAACCTCAAGGATGCGTTCGCCGGTGAGTCGCAGGCCAACCGCCGCTACTTGTACTTCGCCCAGAAGGCGGACGTCGAGGGCTTCAACGACGTGTCGGCGGTGTTTCGTTCGACCGCCGAAGGCGAGACCGGACACGCGCACGGTCACCTGGAATATCTCGAGGCGGTCGGAGACCCTGCGACCGGTTTGCCGATCGGGGAAACCAAGCTGAATCTCAAGGCCGCCATCGCCGGCGAGACCCACGAGTACACCGACATGTACCCGGGCATGGCGAAGGCAGCGCGCCAGGAAGGCTTCGGGGAGATCGCCGACTGGTTCGAGACGCTGGCGAAGGCCGAGCGTTCGCACGCCAATCGCTTCCAGAAGGCGCTGGACGGCATCTGAATCGCGCCCACCCAGGGCGCGAGGGCAGCCTCGAGGCTCCCACCCGGCACCCGCTCGACTGGCGCGACCCTGCGTTCTACGACGGCAGCGCGCTCGATAAGGAGCTCGAGCGCGTGTTCGACATCTGCCACGGTTGTCGCCGCTGCTTCAGCCTGTGCAACGCGTTTCCAACACTGTTCGACGCGGTGGATGCCACCGCCGCCGGCGAGGTCGCGGGCGTGGCGAAGCCGGTGTACTGGCAGGTGGTCGATAACTGCTACCTGTGCGACATGTGCTTCATGACGAAGTGTCCGTACGTGCCGCCGCATCCCTGGAACGTCGATTTCCCGCACCTCATGCTGCGTGCCAAGGCGGTGCGTGCGCGTCGCGACGGACTCGGCTTCAGCGAGCGGGCGCTCGCCGCCACCGACCGCGTCGGGGCGCTCGCCGGGATCCCGGTGGTCGCCGAGGCGGTCAACGCCATCAACGGCACCCGCGCCGGCCGCGTGCTGCTCGAGAAGACTCTCGGCGTCGACCGCAGCGCGCCCATTCCGAAATATCACGCGCGCAGCGCCCGCAAGCGACTCGCGCGCCTCGGCACCACCGATCGCCCGGAGATCGCCGCCGCCGGCCATGAGCCGCAGTCGACCGCCGACACCACCGGCCGCGTTGCGCTCTTCACCACCTGCTACGGCAACCGCAACGAGCCGCAGCTGGACGAGGACTTGGTCAAGGTGTTCGGCCACAACGGCATCGTCGTGACTCTGCTGCCGAGCGAGCGCTGCTGCGGCATGCCGCGCCTCGAGCTCGGTGACCTCGAGGGAGTGGCGCGGCTCAAGGAACACAACATTCCGCAGCTGGCGCGGGCGGTGGCGGGCGGCTACGACATCGTGGCGCCGATCCCCTCCTGCGTGCTCATGTTCAAGCAGGAGCTGCCGCTCATGTTTCCCGACGATGCGGACGTCGCGCGAGTTGCCGCGCGGATGTTCGATCCCTTCGAGTACCTGATGCTGCGTCACGCGGCCGGGCTGCTGCGCACCGACTTCAAGACACGCTTAGGCAAAGTCAGCTACCACGTGCCGTGCCACCTGCGGGTGCAGAACCTGGGCCTCAAGACCCGCGACACGCTGCAGCTGGTTCCCGGCACCACCGTCGAGCCGATCGAGCGCTGCTCGGGTCACGACGGCACCTATGGCGTGAAGCGGCGTTTCCGCGCTGCTTCGATGCGCATCGGGCGCGCGGTCATGCAGCGGGTGGAGAGCGCCGCGGCCGATCACTACGCCAGCGACTGCCCGATGGCCGGTCACCAGATCGAAAGCGGCCTGAGCGAGGCGCGCGCGCCCGAGCATCCGCTGCGGCTGCTGCGCCTCGCATACGGCCTGTAGGCTGCGCGAGCCGCCCGATGGACAAGCTCGCCGCCGCCGATCTCATGTCGCTCGAGCAGTACGCACGCGAGCGGCCCGCATTCCGCGCTCGCGTCCTCGAGCACAAGAGGGAGCGGCAGCTCGCCGTCGGGCCGCATGCCACCTGGTGCTTCGAGGATCGCATGACGGTGCAGTACCAGGTGCAGGAGATGCTGCGCGCCGAGCGCATCTTCGAGTCCGACGGGATTGCCGAGGAGCTCACCGTCTACAACCCGCTGATTCCCGACGGGCGCAACTGGAAGGTGACGCTGCTGCTCGAGTACGACCCGTCCGAGCGGCCGGCGGCACTGGCGGGACTCAAGGGCATCGAAGACCGCTGCTGGATGCAGGTGGCGGGCCATGGCCGCGTGTACGCCATCGCCGACGAGGACCTGGAGCGCGAGAACGCCGAGAAGACCTCAGCGGTGCACTTCCTGCGATTCGAGCTCGATGCCGCGATGATCGCCGGCCTCAAGGATGGTGCGGCGCTCGCCGCCGGCGTCGATCACGAGAACTACCGTCACGCCGTCGATCCGCTGCCGGCCGCGCAGCGCCGCGCACTGCTGGCGGATCTGGCCTGACGGCGCGCTCGCGGATCCGGCCTGAACTGCTAAGATCGCCAAGCGCGCCCGCGCGGCGCTCGCAACGGACGATGCACGCAACCGGATGAGTCAGTCGTACACCGCTTCCGACATCGAGGTCCTCTCCGGCCTCGAGCCCGTCCGGCGACGGCCGGGCATGTACACACACACCCAGCGGCCCAATCACCTCGCGCACGAGGTGATCGATAACAGCGTCGACGAGGCGATCGAGGGTTTCTGCAAGCAGCTCGACGTCACGCTGCACAAGGACGGGTCGCTCGAGGTCGAGGATGACGGCCGCGGCATGCCGGTCGACATCCACCCCAAGGAGAAGGTGAGCGGCGCCGAGCTCATCCTCACTCGCCTGCACGCGGGCGCCAAGTTCTCCGATAAGAACTACAAGTTCTCCGGCGGCCTGCACGGGGTCGGGGTGTCGGTCGTGAACGCGCTGTCGAAGCACCTCGAGTGCTGGATCAAGCGCGGCGGCAAGGAATACAACATCGGTTTCAAGGACGGCAAGGTGTCCTCGCGGCTCGAAGAGATTGACAGCGTCGGCCAGCGCAACACCGGCACGCGCATCCAGTTCTGGCCCGATGCCAAGTTCTTCGACTCCGACAAGTTCTCCGTGCCGCAGCTCAAGCACACCCTGAAGGCGAAGGCGGTGCTGTGTCCGGGATTGCGCGTCACGTTCCGCAACGAGGCGAGCGGCGAGAAGGACGAGTGGTTCTATAGCGGCGACCTTGGCGCTTACTTGGTCGAGGAACTCGGGAAACTCGAGCGCATTCCCACCGAGCCGATCACCGCCACGCGCGCCGGTGACGACGACGCGGTCGACTACGCTCTTTGCTGGGCCCCCGATGCGGAAGTGGCCATCGGCGAGAGCTACGTGAACCTCATCCCGACCCCCGAGGGCGGCACGCACGTCAACGGCTTGCGCGCCGGGGTGGCGCAGGCGGTGCGCGAGTTCTGCGAGTTCAGGAACCTGGTGCCGCGCGGCATCAAGCTCACGCCCGAGGACGTGTGGGACAAGGCGAGCTACGTGCTGTCGGTGAAGATCAAGGAGCCGCAGTTCGCCGGGCAGATGAAGGAGCGCTTGGGCAGCCGCGATGCCGCCGCGCTGGTCGAGGGCTTCGTGCGCGACTCCATGGCGCTGTGGCTCAATCGCCATCCGGACGCCGGCGAGCGCATCGCGCAGTTCGCGATCGCCAACGCACAGGAGCGCGCCAAGGCCGCGCAGCGCGTGGTGCGCAAGCGTATCGCCGGCGGTCCGGCGCTGCCCGGCAAGCTCGCCGACTGCGTCAGCCAGGAGCCCAAGCGCTCGGAGCTGTTCCTGGTCGAGGGTGACTCGGCCGGCGGGTCCGCCAAGCAGGCACGCGACAAGGACTTCCAGGCCATCATGCCGCTGCGCGGCAAGATCCTGAATACCTGGGAGCTCGATCCCGGACAACTCGCCGGCAGCGAGGAAGTGCACAATATCTCGGTGGCGCTCGGCGTCGAGCCCGGCGCGAGCGACCTCTCGCAGCTGCGCTATCACAAGGTGTGCATCCTCGCGGACGCCGACTCCGACGGCCAGCACATCGCGACGCTCCTGTGCGCACTGTTCCTGCGGCATTTCCGGCCGCTGGTCGCGCAGGGTTATGTGTACGTCGCCATGCCGCCGCTGTATCGCATCGACGCCGGCCGGCAGGTGCACTACGCGCTCGATGACGGCGAACGCGACCAGCTCCTGAAGAAGATCGAGAAGGAGAGCCCGCGCACCAGGCCGACGGTGACGCGCTTCAAGGGACTGGGAGAGATGAACCCCGGGCAGCTGCGCGAGACCACGATCGACCCGCGCACGCGCCGCCTGGTCCAGCTCACCATCGATGCCAGGGACAAGGTCGATCAGCTGATGGACATGCTGCTCGCCAAGAAGCGCGCCGCCGACCGGCGCGAATGGCTCGAGGAGAAGGGTAACCTCGCCGAGGTGCAGGTCTAGCCATGGCGCCCGAGAACCAGGAGCTCAACTTCGAGGGCATCGAACGCCAGCCGCTCTCGACTTTCACCGAGAAGGCCTATCTCGACTACTCGATGTACGTGATCCTCGATCGGGCGCTGCCGGCGCTCGGCGACGGCCTGAAGCCGGTGCAGCGTCGCATCGTCTATGCCATGAGCGAGCTCGGGCTGTCCGCGGTCTCCAAGCACAAGAAGGCCGCACTCACGGTCGGTGACGTGCTCGGCAAGTTCCACCCACACGGCGACACGGCTTGCTACGAGGCCATGGTGCTGATGGCGCAGCCCTTCGCCTACCGCTACCCGCTCATCGATGGTCAGGGCAACTGGGGCTCGCAGGACGACCCGAAGTCCTTCGCCGCCATGCGCTACACCGAGGCCAAGCTCACCCGCTACGCCGACGTGCTGCTGGGGGAGCTCTCCGACGGCACGGTCGACTGGACGCCCAACTACGACGGCTCGCGCGTGGAGCCGGTGATCCTGCCCGCGCGCCTGCCCAACCTGCTGCTCAACGGCACCACCGGCATCGCGGTCGGCATGGCGACCGACATTCCGCCGCATAACCTGCGCGAAGTCGCCGCGGCCGCCATTCACCTGCTGGAGGAACCCGACGCCACGCTGGCTTCGCTCATGAAGCACGTGAAGGGGCCGGATCTGCCGACCGGGGCGGAGATCATCTCCCCGCGCGCGGATCTCAAAGAGTTCTACGACAAAGGCGTCGGCTCTTTCAAGGCGCGCGCCACCTGGGAGATCGAGGACGGCAACGTCGTCATCACGGCGTTTCCCTACCAGGTGTCGCCGACCCGCGTGCAGGAACAGATCGCCGAGCAGATGCGCGCCAAGAAGCTGCCGATGGTGGACGATCTGCGCGACGAGTCGGATCACGAGAACCCGACGCGCCTGGTCATCGTGCCGCGCTCCAACCGTGTCGATCTCGTCGAGGTCATGAACCACCTGTTCGCGACCACCGATCTGGAGCGCAGCTACCGCGTCAATCTGAACATCATCGCGCTCGATGGCCGTCCGCGGGTGATGAATCTCAGGGAGATCCTGGGCGAGTGGCTGGAGTTTCGTACCAAGACGGTCACGCGCCGCCTCGAGCACCGCCTGGCGAAAGTCGCGAAGCGCTTGCACATCCTCGACGGGCTGCTGATTGCGTTCCTCAATCTCGACGAGGTGATCCGCATCATCCGCCGCGAGGAAGAGCCGAAGCCGGTGCTGATGAAGCGCTTCAAGCTCACCGACGAGCAGACCGAGGAGATCCTCAACACCCGCCTGCGGCACCTTGCGAAGCTCGAGGAGATGAAGATCCGCGAGGAGCAGAAGACACTCGCCGCGGAGCGCGAGGAGCTCGAGGCGCTGCTCAAGAGCAAGGCGAAGCTGAAGAAGCTCATTGCCAGTGAGATCCGCGCCGACGCCGACAAGTACGGCGACGAGCGGCGCACCAAGATCATCGAGCGCGAGGCGGCACAGGCGATCGACGAGACCAGCCTCATCCCGAACGAGCCGGTGACGGTGATACTGTCGACCGGAGGCTGGGCGCGCGCGGCGAAGGGTCACGACGTGGAGGCAGGTGCGCTTTCCTACAAGAGCGGCGATGCCTTCCAGGCGCTCGCCCGCGGACGCAGCTTGCAACCCGCCTTGTTCATCGACAGCACCGGGCGTACCTATACGCTGCCGGCGCACTCTCTGCCCGGCGCGCGCGGCTACGGCGAGCCGCTGTCGGGACGACTCGACCCGCCGGATGGCGCCAAGTTCGCCGGCGTCATGATCGGTGAGCCCGAGGACCTGTGGCTGCTCGCGAGCGATGCGGGCTACGGGTTCACCGCGCGCCTGAAGGACCTGGTGAGCGATCGCCGGGCCGGCAAGACGGTGCTCAACGTCCCCGAGAACGCGCTGGTGCTGCCACCGGCGCCGGTGCTGTCGGCGGACTCGCTGGTGGCCGCGGTCAGCAGCGAAGGCAAGCTCCTGGCCTTCCCGGTCGGGGAGGTGCCCGAGATGCCGCGCGGCAAGGGCAACAAGCTCTATGACATCCCCGGCAAGAAGGCGCGCGAGCGCAGCGAGCTCATGACCGCGGTGGCAGTGGTGCCGCCGAAAGCGAGCCTGGTGCTGTGGTCGGGCGAGACGAAAAAGACCCTCGATTGGAGCGATCTCAAGGACTACCTGGGCCAGCGCGCGCAGCGCGGCGCGGTGCTCAGGCGTGGCTGGCCGCGCCGCATCGACCGCATGGAAGTGCTACGGCCAGCGCCGTCCGCTTAAGAAGCGCGGGGCGGTGCGCCGTACCAACGCACCGCCCCGCCATGGTCAGAACCGACGCCGCAGCGCTTTCTACGGATTGCTCGGCGTCTGTGGCACACCGGCTGCCGGCAGCGCCGGCCCGCGCACGAAATGGTTGCCGATCACGGTGCCGTTGCCGAGCACCAGGTTGTAGCCCGGTGCGGTGTTGTAAAAGCCGTTATTACCGGGAATGTCCTGACGGTACACCTTGTTCCCCGAGCCAGCAGCCTGAGCTGCCGCCAGGGAGTAGATGTCGAAATTCTCATTCCCGAGGCGGCTGCCTTCGGACTCGATCTTGAGCGCCAGCAGTCCGACGAAATCGGGCGACGAAGCGCTGGTGCCGACAAAGCCGAAGAAGCCTCCGTCGATCCCCACCCAGTCGAAGCTTCGGTCCGGCGGACAAACGCCATTGATGGCGACATAAAGCGTGCCGTCGGGGCATCCGCCCATATGCATCGCGACGTCGGGGTTGGTGCGCCACTTCTTGGCTGACTTCGGCAGGTATTGTTGGGAAACCAGGTCCTGGTAGGTGGGCTTCGCGTAGTAAATGCTGATGCCACCGCCTGAACCCCAGACCGCGCCGGTCGCTGTCGTGCCGTAGAAAATATCGGCGACCAGAGGGTCATCGTCTGCATTCTCGCTCACATAGGCGGAGTTCAGATCGTCCGGATTCTTGGCATTGTAGGTCGTGATGAGATTGGTGCCCCCGACAGCCGTGACATGCGGGCTCGATGCCGGAGTTGATACGGCGAGTCGCATCGCACCACACGGATCGGGCGGTGAGGCCTCGAAGCACGCGGGAGGCGGAGCCTGCAACGCGCCCAGATCGCCGGAGGCCGCCACCCAGGTGATCCCGAGCGCATTGCCTTCCATGAAGAAGTCGTCGTAGAGACCCAGGATTCCCATGTAGTCCACGCCGTCGTTGAAGGGATAGGCGGCTGAATAAGCGGCTTCGAATTCGCCAAAGGACATGTTGACCACGTCGACGTTGTTGTTCTCGATGATGTCTATGAGTCCGGCAAAGATCGAATCGTCATCCAGATCCGGCAGGTTGTAGAGGATGATGTTGGCCTGCGGCGCCATGCCGCCCGACTGCTCGATGTCGAGAAAAGTTTCGGCCGAATTGAAGGGGTTGGTCGGGTCGTACGGAGCTCCCCCTTCGACATTGAAGGTGGTGATATTCGGCGCGGGGATTTTCTCGTGCTCGAAATAATTCTTGACGTCCGGCGGGTTGTAGCCGGGGGTCATCAGGATGCCGATGGTGACGCCCTTGCCCGTCAGCTGCTTGTAGCTCGGATAGGAGTAGGCCTGTTTCAGATCGTCGAACCAATAGCCACCGGTAGGCGATTCGCGATTGGCCGGATTGCCGGCGATCCTCGCGCTCGTCTTATGCATGTGGATCGTTCCGGAGAACGCCGTAATCATCGCGCCGGCCGCCTGCAGGCTCGGCGTCAGCCGTAGCGGCGTTGCCGCGACCAGCACCTGTCTCCCGGAGGCGAAGTGGCCCAGGGAAAGTCTCGAGCCGAAAGCCGCTTCTACCGCTGCAGAGCTGCCCGACACGTGCAGGCCGTGCGTTTTCACCTCAGTGACCTGCAGGCCATACGCCGCCAGCTCATGCGTGATCGCGTTCACCGTGGAGGCTTGCGGGCCGAAGCGCTCGTTGAACTGCGCCGGCGTGAGCCATTGGTGATAGACGGCGGAGCCTGGCGTTTGCAACTCCGTCAGGAACGCATCCGTCGCCGCCCGATCGCGCAGCGGCAGGTAAATGTTGAACTCCACGGTCTGTTCGGCGGCGGCGGGCCCATCCACTACGGCCTTCTCGAGCGCGAAGCAAGTGCTCGCCAGAGCGAGCGAGGCAACTGCACTGAGAGCCGCCCATGCGCCTGGCGTCCGATGCGCAGGTGCGCGGCAGGGCGATGCGGCCACGGCGGCCAACGGGACTTTCTGATCCATGATTGAGTCTCCCAATTCGTCGAGTTGTTGAATTCGTCGGGTTGTTGGCAAGGGTCCCGGCTTCGGACCCGCGCCCGCGCCCGGTGCCGTCCGCGCGGACGAGCTGCCGCCACAAGCGTGCGTGGATTGTAGGAGGCTCGCCGGCGGCGGCCCAGCGTTTATTATCGCCGCGCCCGAGAACCCGCTGGGCGGCTGCGGAGACTCACGTCAGCGGCTTGCGCCGAGCACGACCTCTTCGGGCTGGTTGACGAAGTAGCCCTGGATGTACTGCACGCCGATCTGCCACAGCACCGCCATGGTATTGGCATCCTCGACGCGTTCGCCGATGGTCTGCACCAGGCGTTTCGTGGCCGCGTCGACCAGCGCGCGCACGCGCTGCTGCAGCTGCTCGTCCCCGGCGAGCCCCTGGATCAGCGCGCCGTCGATCTTGACGAAATCCATCTGCACCGAGTCGAGCATGCCGAGGCTGCCGTGGCCGCCGCCGAAACCCTCGAGCGCGAAGCGGAAGCGCCGCTCGCGCAGCGCCGCGGCCAGCGCCTGGACCTGCGTGCTGTAGGCGCCGGCGGTCTCTTCGGTGATCTGGAAGCACAGCCGCCGCGCGTCGGCGCGGCTGGTGCGCAGGTGGTTGTCGAGCCACTCGAGGAAGGTCGGATCGCGGGCGGTCTCGCGCGACAGCCGCACGAACAGGCACTCCGGCTTTTTCTGCGCCGCGAACGACAGCGACGCGCCCACCACCCAGCGGTCGATGTTCTTCATCAGATCGTTGCGCGCGGCGGCCGCCATGAACTCCGAGGGCAGCACCTCCTTGCCCTGGTGATCGATCATGCGCACCAGCACGTCGTACATGCCGGGGTCCTCGCCCCGCAGGCTCGCGATCGGCTGCTGTACCAGCCGGAAGCGGTTCTCCATCAGCGCGGCCTTGATGTGCTTCACCCACACCTTGTCATAGGACATCACCCGGCTCTCGGTGTCGGCCTGGTCCGAGGTGATGGACTGGTTGCCGCCGCGCGCCGTGCCGCGGCGGCAGCACTCGAGGGCGTCGGCGATCACCGCATCGAGAGCCGCAGGCCCCGGCGACACCACCGACAGGCCCACCGTGCAGGTGACCGACACCGCCTTGTCGCGGATGCGCATGACGTGCTTGGCCACGCGCGCCAGCAGCTGATCGCTCCAGGCGCTGATGTCGTTCTCGTTGCCGCGCTCGAGCAGCACCATGAACCTGAGTCCGCCGAAACGCCCGTATAGCTCTTTCGGATGCAGGCTGTCGGCGAGCAGGCGCGCGAACTCCGACACGATCTGCTCGCTGGCCGTGACGCCGACGACGCGCTCGAGCGCTGCGAACTTGTCGATGCGCACGATCGCGACGCAGCGCATGCCGCCGCTCGGCCGGGTCGCGAGGCGGCGCGCCAGCGACTCCAGCAGATCGCGTCGCGGCAGCGGCCCCTGGCCCTCCGTCGCCGCGCCGTCCGTCGCGCCGCGTTCGGTGCGCGAGAGTGCCGGCACGATCAGCCTCACGCACGGCTCGCCCTCGTGTTCGCCGAGGGCCAGCGCGATGTCCACCGGCAGCACGCTGCCGTCGGCCGGCAGCGCGTTGGCTCTGAGCGTGTGATCGGTCCAGCGTCCCTGCAGGCAGGCGGCGAGCGCGCCGCGCAGCGCCGCGTGCGAGGAGTCCTCGAACAGGTCCATGACCGGCTGGCCCGCGACCCCTTCCTCGACCCCGTAGAGCTCGAGCCAGGCGGGGTTGGCGTCGATGACGATGCCCTCCTGCACCTGGATGATGGCGTCGTTCGAGCGCAGCAGCACCGTATCGAGCTGTCCGCGCGCGTCCGCAGCGCTCTTCAGCGCCGCGGCCAGCGTGCGCTGCGCGCGGCAGGTTTCCAGCTCGCGCAGCATCACTGCCTGCACCCTGCCCGGATGCTCGAGCGTCACCAGGTCGCGCGCACCCTGCGACATCGCGACGGCGATCTGCGCCTCGTCCGCGTTCGGGGCGAGCACCAGGATCGGCACCGTGGCGGCGACCTGGTTGCGCACGCGCACGGTAGCTTCGAGCGCGGCGTCGCCCCCGGTGACGTGGACCAGCAGCTCCGGGTTGATCTGCGTGAGGGCGTCCGCGAGGTCGCGCAGCGCGGGAATCCACGTGCAGTGCGCCGGCCGTCCGGCGCGCCGCAGCATGCTGTTGATCGCCTCGACGGGATCGCGGGCCGAACTCAGCACGATGAGCGGAACTGCGTTCTGCTCGGTCAAATCACCCTCCACGGTGCGGCCGAGCTTGGGATTCTAGCACCCGGACCCACCGCTTCCGCGTGAACGGCCTCGCGAAAGACGCCGCGGCGCGAGGCTCACCTTGGCGGGGGCGCCCTGCATCTGGCGCGCCAGGCGTGGCGGGGGTGGGGCGATGCCGCTATCATACGCGGCCCTTTTTGCGGGCCGCGTACCCTGCCTTTCCGAGCCGCGAGGCAATCCTAAAGATGGCCAGCTACACCACCAGCGAGATCCGCGGGGGTCTCAAAGTCCTGCTCGACGGCGAGCCGTACGCCGTGATCGAGAACGAGTTCGTCAAGCCCGGCAAGGGCCAGGCTTTCAACCGCATCAAGGTGCGCAGTCTCAAGACCGGCCGCACCATCGAGCGCACCTTCAAGTCGGGCGAATCGCTCGAGGCCGCCGACGTCGTCGACACGGAGATGCAGTACCTGTACCAGGACGGGGACTTCTGGCACTTCATGATGCCGGAGAGCTTCGAGCAGTACACCGCCGGCAAGGCCGCGGTCGGCGACAACGCGCAGTGGCTCAAGGACGGTGTCGTGTGCATCGTGACGCTGTGGAACAACGTGCCGCTGGTGGTGACGCCACCGCCGCACATCGAGCTGAAAGTCATCGAGACCGATCCAGGGCTGCGCGGTGACACTGCCACCGGCGGCCAGAAACCCGCCAAGCTCGAGACCGGCGCCGTGGTGCGGGTGCCGCTCTTCATCAACGAGGGCGAAGTGCTGCGTATCGACACGCGCACCGGCCAGTACATCTCCCGCGGCAAACAGTAGCCGTCAGGCGCGCGCCAGGCGCTGCGCGGCGCAGCGCGCCCGCCACACGCCGTCCGCGGCGTAGATCAGGAGTCCGGTCCACAGCACCGCGAAGCCCAGGGCCACCGGCGGCGGGAAGCTTTCGCCAAGGAACAGCACGCCGCACAGCAGCTGCAGGCTCGGGCCGATGTACTGCAGCACGCCGACGGTGGAGTAGGGCAGTGCGCGCGCGCCGTAGGCGAACAGGAACAGCGGCACCGCCGTGACCAGCCCGCAGCCGATCAGCAGCGCCGTCACTACCGGGCCGCGTGTCGTGAGCGCCCCGGTGCCGTGGACCTGACACCACGCCAGGTAGCCCGCAGCGAGCGGCAGCAGGATCAGCGTTTCGGTCGCCAACCCCGGCAGGGCGTCCACGCTGATGACTTTGCGCACCAGTCCATACAGCGAGAAGCTCAGCGCGAGCGTGAGCGCGATCCACGGCGGACGGCCGGCGAGCACGGTCAGATAGCCGACCGCGAGGCCGGCGAGCGACACCGCCAGCCATTGCAGCGGGTTGAGCCGCTCGCGCAGCACGAATATCCCGAGCACCACGTTCAGCAGCGGGTTGATGTAGTAGCCGAGGCTCGATTCGACGATGTGCCCGTGCGTCACGCTCCAGACGTACACCAGCCAGTTGCAGCTGATGAGGAGCGCGGTGAGCGCGAGCCGCATGAGCAGGGCCGGCCTGACGAGCGTCGCCGACACCCGGCCCAGCTCGCCGCGCACAGCCAGCCACGTGAAGATGAACACGCATGACCAGGTCACGCGATGCGCGATCACCTGGGTCGCGGCGACCTCGCGCAGCGGATGCAGGTAGACCGGGAACAGCCCCCAGATGGTGAACGCCGTCGCTGCCGCCGCCAGGCCGTGGGCGGAGCGCGCCGTGGAATGCATCGTTGACCTGCTGCGGGCTACCGTGACTCGAGGACCATTCTAGCCGCTCAGCGTGCCGCTGCAGTTCATGCGGCGCACGCGCCTTCAGGCGCGCGCCGTGGGAAAGGGCAGCACCTCGTCGATGTGCCGGGCGCCTGCGGCCAGCATCAGCACGCGGTCGAAGCCGAGCGCCACTCCAGCGCAATCGGGCAGTCCCGCCGCGAGCGCCGCCAGCAGCCGCTCGTCGGGCGGCGCGACCGGCAGGCCCCGCCGCCGGCGCTGCTCGTTGTCGCCGACAAAGCGCGCGCGCTGCTCGCCGCTGCTCGCCAGCTCGTGAAAGCCGTTGGCGAGCTCCAGTCCCGCGCAGTACAGCTCGAAGCGCCGCGCGCTACCCGGATCGGCGGGGTCGAGGCGCGCGAGCGCCGCCTGGGTCGCGGGGTAGCCGTTCACGAAGGTGAGGGCGCCGTGTCCGAGCCGCGGTCCGACGCTCGAGCCCATGAGAAGCTCGAGCAACTCGTCGCGGTCATCACCGCCGCCACGGTCCGCGCCGTCACGGTCGGCGGCGGCCGGCGGCACGTGATATCCGGCCTGCTCGGCCGCCGCGACCAGCTGCGCGCGGCTGGCGCTGAAAGGATCGAGACCGAGCTCGCGCTGAAACGCTCCGCGGTAGCTGAGGCGCTCGCTCCCCCACTGCGCCGCGCCCTCGCCCAGGAGCGCGCGCAGCAGCGCTTCGACTTCGCTCATGAGCTCCTCGAGCGAGAAGCCGATCCGGTACCACTCGACCAGCGTGAACTCCGGATTGTGCAGCCGCCCCTGCTCGAAACCGCGCACCACGTGACAGATCTGATAGATATCGCCGCTGCCGGCCGCCAGCAGCCGTTTCATCGCGTACTCGGGCGAGGTGTGCAGGTAGAGCGGCGGCGCGCCGAGGGGCCTGAGGTGCACCGTCGCGGAATGAATGTGCACATCGCTCACCGGCGCGTTGACCATGAGCGGGGTGTCGACCTCGAGCACGCCGCGGGCGGCGAAGAAGCCGCGCGTGCGCGCCAGCAGCTCGGCGCGCCGCCGCAGCATCTCCCGCGAGGCGAGCGGCCGCCAGTCCGCGCCCGCGGAGCTCATGTCAGGTACGCCAGGGGCTCACCGACCCGCACCGTGCTGCCGGCGCCGAGGCCCGACAGCCACGTGCTGCGTCCCGCGGGCAGCAGCAGGATGACGGTCGAGCCCATGTTGAAACGTCCCATCTCCGCGCCCTTGGGCAAGCGCAGCGGCGCGGCGCAGCCCGCGAGCGGCAGCTCGAGCCGGCGCCGCGGGGTCCGCGGCGTCACATCGCCGTGCCACACCGTCGCCATGCTGCCGACGAACAGCGCCCCGACCAGCACCAGCGCAAAGTCGAGCGCCTGGTCCTCGAACGCGCACACCACGCGCTCGTTGCGCGCGAACAGTCCCGGCACCAGCGCCGCGCTGGCGGCATTCACGCTGAACAGCTCTCCCGGCAGGTACCAGGCCGCGCGCAGCTCGCCCGTGAGCGGCATGTGAATGCGGTGATAGTTGTACGGCGCAAGATACAGCGTCGCGAAGGCGCCGCCGCGCAAGCGCGCCGCCCACTCCGCAGCGTTTCCCAGCAGCGCCTCGAGCGAGTAGGCCAGCCCCTTGGCCTGCACCAGCCATGAGCCGTCCAGCAGGCCGAGCTGGCTCACCGTGCCGTCGACCGGCGACACCAGCGCCCGCGGATCGGGATCGCTGCTGCGCGCTCCCGGCCGCAGTGCGCGCGTGAAGAATTCGTTGAAGGTCGGAAAGCCGAGCGGGTCGGTCTGCGCCGCCTCGCTCATGTCGGGGTGGAACCGCCCGACGAAACTCCTGATGAGGGTGTTCTTGATCCATGGCGCACGCAGGCGCGTCACGCCGTGCACCAGTCCCGAGAGGAAATGCTGTGGCAGCAGGTACTGCAGCGCAACGAACGCGCGTGCGCTCGCCTGCAGCGGTGGGTCGTCGACCACGTCAGCCGCTCCGAGCGCCGCCGAGGTACGGGCCCGCGCGCTTCAGGTCCGCCGCGAATGCCGCTACCTCGAACGGCGGCGTGAAGATCGCCACCTCGCGCGCGCGCGCATCGAGCAGGAATACCGCCGCGGTGTGGTCCATGGTGTAGTCCCCGCCGGGCAGGTCGACGCGGCTCACGGCCACCGCAAAGTCACGGGCGACGCGCGCAATCGCCCGCGGATCGCCGGTGAGTCCTGCGAAGGACGGATCGAACGCATGCACGTACACGGCGAGGACCGGTGGGGTGTCGCGCTGCGGATCGACGCTGATGAATACCACGCGCAGCCCGCGGATGCCCGCGACCCGCACGACCTGCGCCAGCTTCAGGAGCGTCGTCGGGCAGACATCCGGACAGCGCGTGAAGCCGAAGTACACCAGCGACGGCCGGCCGGCGAGGTCGGCGAGCGTGAACGGCGCACCGCTGATGTCGGTCAGGCGGAAGTCCTGCAGCTGCTTCGGCTGCGGCAGCCACGTGCCGCTTGCCAGCTGGGGCGCTCGCCTGTCAAGTTCGTGCGCCAGCCGGAAGCCCGCGAACGCGGCGCAGGCGGCCGCGGGAATCAGGAGCCAGCGCAGAGCTCGAGTCGTCATGAGTGAATTATTTCACACCGTCCGGCACGCCGCGGGCGCCAAACGGGCGCGGCGGTCGCGCGCGCGTGCGGCGCTGCCGTCCGTCGCCGTGCTCATCGAGCGCGGCGCGCGCCGCCTCAGGCGGGCGCGCGTGTTCTTCGGGCACGGTACCGACAACGCGCGCGACGAGGCGGCGGTGCTGGTGCTGCACGCGCTCGGCCTCGGTCGCGAGGCGGGCACGGCGCTCTACCGGCGGCGGGTGGGACGCGCCGCACAGCAGCGGGTGCGCGCGCTCCTGACGCGGCGCATCGTCGAGCGCATCCCGGCGGCGTACCTGACCGGCGTCGCGTGGTTCGCGGGGCTGGCGCTGCAGATCGATGCGCGGGTGCTGGTGCCGCGCTCGCCGCTCGCCGAGCTCATCGAGCGGGGCTTCGCTCCCTGGGTGGACGCCGGCCGCGTGCGGCGCGTGCTCGATGTCGGTACCGGTTCGGGCTGCATTGCCATTGCAGCGGCGCGCGCGCTCCCCCGGGCCCGGGTCGACGCGGTGGACATCTCGCCGGGCGCGCTCGAGGTGGCGCGCGCCAACGTGCGCCGCCACCGCCTGGCGCGGCGCGTGCGCGTGCTCGAGTCCGATCACTTCGGTGCGCTCGGCGGCCAGCGCTACGATATCATCGTCGCCAATCCGCCCTATGTGGGGGCGCGCGAGCTCGGCACGCTACCGGCGGAGTACCGGCACGAGCCGCGCCTGGCGCTCGCGGCCGGCCGTGCCGGGCTCGATTCGGTGCGGCTGATTCTGCGCCAGGCGCGAGCGCATCTGCGGGCCAGGGGAGTGCTGATCGTCGAAGTTGGAAACACCGAGGCGGCGGTGCGGCGAGCATATCCCCGGCTGCCGTTCCTGTGGCTACAGTTCGAGCGCGGCGGCGGCGGGGTGTTCCTGCTGACGCGCGCACAACTGAGGCGCGAGCGACTGCAGGGCTGACCCCATGTCCGGCAACACCATCGGGCGACTATTCAGCGTCACCACCTTCGGCGAGAGCCACGGTCCGGCGATGGGCTGCATCGTCGACGGCTGCCCGCCGGGACTGCCACTGACCGAGGCGGAGCTGCAGGCGGACGTCGATCGCCGCCGCACCGGCACCTCGCACTTCGTCAGCCAGCGGCGCGAGGCCGATCAGGTGCGCATCCTCTCGGGCGTGTTCGAGGGGCGCACCACCGGCACGCCGATCGGACTCATCATCGAGAATACCGACGCGCGCTCGCGCGACTACGACAAGCTGCGCGACCGCTTCCGTCCCGGACACGCCGACTACACCTACCAGCAGAAGTACGGCCTGCGCGATCATCGCGGCGGCGGACGCGCCAGCGCGCGCGAGACGGTCATGCGCACAGCGGCCGGAGCGATCGCGCGGCGCTACCTCGCCGGGCGCCTCGGCGTGCGCATCTACGGCTACCTGAGCCAGGTCGGGGACCTCGAGATCGAGGCGGTCGATCCGGCGGCCGCGAATCACAACCCGTTCTTCTGTCCGGACCCGGCGCGCGTCGCCGAGCTCGAGGAGCTGATCTGGAGGATCCGCGGCGCCGGCGATTCGATCGGGGCGCGCATCACGGTGGTTGCGAGCGGCGCGCCGCCGGGCCTCGGCGAACCGGTGTTCGACCGCCTGGATGCGGACATCGCCCACGCGCTCATGAGCATCAACGCGGTGAAGGCCGTGGAGATCGGCGCCGGCGTGCGCGCCGCGCGCCAGCGCGGCAGCGAGCATCGCGACGAGTTGACGCCCGGCGGATTTCGCAGCAACAACGCCGGGGGGATTCTCGGCGGCATCTCCTCCGGTCAGGACATCATCGCGCACCTGACGTTCAAACCCACCTCCAGCATCCAGCTGCCCGGCGCTACCATCGATGTTGCGGGCAATCCGGTCGAAGTGGTGACGACCGGCCGGCATGACCCGTGCGTTGGCTTGCGCGCCGTGCCGATCGCGGAGGCGATGCTCGCGATCGTGCTCATGGATCACTACCTGCGCCAGCGTGCGCAGAACGCGGATGTGCAATCAGCAACGCCGGTGATCACCGCAACGCCGCCTGCCTCGCGGCAGGTGTGAAGCACATCGCACTCAAGTGTGTGCGGCGCATGCGGGGCCGCGGCGAGTCAGCGAACCGCGACACAGTTTATGTCGGAAGAATCCGTAAAGATCTGCGTCCTGATCGAGGACTTAACTTATGGATCGTGGCCTGCGCTGTGCCCGCGAGGGCCGCCGGGAGGCGTGCTCGGATCGCCCGAGGCGTTGGTCCGGCGACCTATTTAAGTTATATTGCCGCCCGATGCGTGGTGGTGTCGCAGCGTACGATCCATCCGATTGTTTTTACACGAGATTTCACCCAATGATGCCTGTCGGGGTGCTTTTAGATGTTCGCCAAACGTTCTAGCCGGGCGCTGGCATTACTGCTGGCCTTGCCGTCAGCGGCCTTTGCCGTCGGCCTCGGGGACATTCATCTGCTTTCTCCGCTCAACGCCCCGCTCAACGCGGAGATCGAGGTCACCGACGTTGCCCCGGACGAGGTAAACACCCTGCAGGTGTCTCTCGCCCCGCGTGACACGTTCGCCGCCCAGGGCCTTGACTATCCGACCTATCTGACCAGCGTTCAGGTCAAGGCCGTGCGCACGCCGGACGGCCGCGAGGTCGTGAAGCTCAGCTCGACCGATCCGATGACCGAGCCCTTCGTCACGCTGCTGATCCAGGTTACCTGGTCGCACGGCCAGCTGGTGCGCGAATACACGATGCTGCTCGATCCGCCGCTGTACACGCCGGGTCAGTCGGCCGCAGCGAGCGCCGCGGTCGCCGCGCCCAGCACCGGTGCCGGTACGCGCGCGGGCGAGATCGCTCGCAGCAGCGAAGCGCCCGCACCCACCCCCACCGCCCCGGCCGCCGCACCCGCCGCCGCCGCGCCGGCGCCCGCCGAGACTGCAGCTTCTGCGCCTTCCGAGGCCCCGCCGCCTGCCCCGAGCCCGGCTTCCGCGAGCCCCGCCCCCGCTGCCGCAGCCGCCGGCGGTACGCACGTCGTCGAGCGTGGCGAGACGCTTTCCGGGATTGCCAGCGGCATCGCCGATCAGAAGGTGAGCGCCGCCCGCACCGAGGCCTGGATGCTCGCCATCTACCAGGCGAACCCGCGCGCCTTCGACAACAACATGAACGTCCTGCGTGCCGGCACCGTGCTGCGCATTCCCGAGGCGGAGCGCGTGACCGGGGTATCACCTTCGGCCGCGGCCGCGGAGATCCACCGCCAGTACGCCGCGTGGCGCAACGGCGCCGCGGCGCCGACGGCGGAGGGCGCCGCCCCTGAGGGCGCCGCTGCGCCCGCTCAGCCGCAGCCCGGGCACCTGCGCCTCGTGCCGCCCTCGCAGTCCGCGTCCGTTGGCGCCGCGCCCGGCGCGCAGAGCGCCGAGGTCGGGCAGCTCCAGGGGCGCGTGCACGAGCTCGAGAGTCAGCTCGCCGAATCCAATCGCCTGCTCGAGCTCAAGAATGCCGATCTTGCGCGCCTGCAGGCGCAGCTCGCTGCGAAGCAAGGCGGCCAGGCCGCCACGCAGCCGCCTGCAGCGCAGGCGCCTCCCCCGGTCGCGACTCAGCCCTCGCCCGCACCCGCCACCAACCCGCCGGTCGCGGCCGAGAAACCCGCACCCGTCGTGACGCCGGCGCCGCCGCCCGCGGCCGCGGCTGCGCCGCCCGAGTCCCACCCGACACCGGTCACCAAGCCGCTGGCGCGCAGGAAGCCCGCTCCGGCTGCGCCCGCCGCCGGCGGCGGTTCGATGCTCGACACGATCATGAGCTTCTGGTGGCTGCTGGTGCTGGCCGCGCTCGTGCTGCTCGCGGTCGTGGCATTGCGTTTCGTGCGCTCGCGGCGCGCCTCCGAATTCGACAGCTCACTCGGCCGTCTCGCCGTGGCCGGTGCCACTGCCGCCGACGCCGGCCGCGGGCTCGCCGCGGAGCGATTCGATTCCGGCGAAGTGCAGGAGCTGGATGTGCCGGCCATGCGCGCACCGGCACCGCATCCCGAGCCCGAGTTCACGGTCGAGGAGACCGGCTCGCATGAGCGGCCGCGCTTTGCCGCGGCCCCGGGGGCAAGCCCCGCGCCGCCGAAGCACGTGACGGCGGACGACACCATCAGCAGCGAGACGGCGATCAACCTCGACCAGGGCGACCCGCTCGCCGAGGCCGACTTCCACATGGCCTATGGCCTGTACGATCAGGCGGCCGACCTGATCCGCATCGCCATCAGTCGCGAGCCGGCGCGTCGCGACCTGAAGCTGAAGCTCCTCGAGGTGTTCTTCGTCTGGGGCAACAAGGAGCAGTTCCTGCAGACCGCGCACGAGCTCGCCGGGTCGCGCGCCAACGCCGCACCCGGCGAGTGGGAAAAGATCCTTATCATGGGCAAGCAGCTCGCGCCCGAGGATGAGCTGTTCTCGAGCGGCGCGGCGGTGACCGGAGCTGCGGCCGCCGGCGTGGACCTGAACCTCGAAGGCGGGCAGAGCCGGGTCGACTTCGATCTGCTCGGCGAGCCGTCCCCGGCCGAAGGGCCGCAGGGCGTGGACCTCGACATCGGCGCGGCCGTTGGCGAGCACGGCGGGGGCGCGACCGAATCGACGACCAACGTGACCGACCGCAACATTGCGCTCGAGGCCTCCGGGATCAGGACCGGCAGCACGCGCCAGATGACCGCCAACCTGCGCCAGCCCACGGGCATGGGCGGCGGCGAGGCGGAGGGACCGACCGTCGAGCAGCCCGCACTGGTGCGGCCTGACAACCCGACCATCCGTAAGAAAGTCGAGACCGCGCTCAAGCAGAGCGGGGGCGAGCAGACCCAGGAACTCGCGCTCGATGACCTTGGGCTCGATCTCGGTGCCGCCGACACTGTCGACCAGCCCTCGCTCGCCTCGGCCAACGAAGGACCGACGCTGGTCGCCAACCTCGACGACCAGACGCGCAAGAGTCTCGAGGATACCCACACCTCGACGCACGTAAAGACGGTGACTACCGGACAGTGGTCCTTCGATCCGGCCGAGCTCGAATCTGCGGTCACGCAGGCCGGCCCGGTCGGCGGCGGGGACGGCACGCAGACCTCGCGCCTGCAGGCCCTGCGCGAGGGTCACGTCGATGTCGACTTGAGCGGCGAGGACACCGGCACACACGCCGCGAACGGCGGCGATCTCGACGTCGATCTGAGCGGCACCGGGTCCACGGGCACTCACGCGGCGGCCAACGGCGAGGGTCTTGATCTGGACGTCGGCACGGCCACCGTGCCCGACACCGCGTTCGCGGCCACGCAGCGTCTGCAATCCGAGGATCTGGCGCTGCCCGACCTCGAGCCCGTCACCATGAGCGAGGTCGGCACCAAGCTCGACCTCGCGCGCGCCTACATGGACATGGGCGATCCCGAGGGGGCACGCAACATCCTCGAGGAAGTGCTCAACGAAGGCTCGGCGGCCCAAAAACAGGAAGCCCAGCGGCTGATGGAGTCCTTGCCGGGGTGATGCGCTCGGCTTGCCCTGACCGGCCCGTCACGTAGCGGCCAAAAGTCACACCCTTTGGCCGCGGGCTCGAGTCCACCGCAAGGCTGGCCTGCGGAAAGCGCCGCAGGCGCTTTCCGCCAATCAACAATAAGAATCGCCGTCGGGCTCGAGTACGACGGCTCGGCGTACTCCGGTTGGCAGACGCAGCGCGCCCTGCGGACCGTACAACAGGTGGCCGAGCGCGCCCTGAGCGGGGTTGCTGCCGAACCGATCAGCGTGGTCGGCGCCGGGCGGACCGACGCCGGCGTTCACGCCGCCGGCCAGGTGGCACACTTCGACACCACGGCGAGGCGCACCATGCGCGCCTGGGTGCTCGGCACCAACAGTGCGCTGCCGGAAGACGTCGCGGTCGCCTGGGCAGTGCCCATGCCGCAGCACTTTCACGCGCGCTACTGTGCCGAGGCGCGCACCTACCGTTACGTGATCGGCAACCGCATGGCGCGGCCGGCCCTGAGCGCCCGCCGGGCCGCGTGGGTATGGCGCGCGCTCGATGCCAGCCGTATGGCCGAAGCCGCACAGCTCCTCACCGGAGAGCACGACTTCAGCGCGTTCCGTTCCGCGGACTGTCAGGCCGCATCGCCGGTGCGGCGCCTCGAGCGCCTGGAGGTCGTGCGGCACGGCGACTGGATCGTGATCGAGGCGAGCGCCAACGCCTACCTGCACCACATGATGCGCAACATTGCCGGGCTCCTGATCACGGTCGGAAAGGGCGAGGCGCCGCCCGCCTGGGCGCGCGAGGTGCTCGAGGGACGCGATCGTACCCGCGGTGCTGCGACCGCGCCGGCCGCGGGGCTGTATCTGTGGGAGGTGCGCTACCCGGCAGCGTTCGCCCTGCCGCCCGCGTCTGCGCCGCGGGTGTTTCCCGCCGATCGGCTATGATCGACCGCTGAACGATTTCCCGGCGCCCGAGCCTGGCGGCCCCCGGAGGAAGACCCTCGCGATGACCTGGTTCGACAAGATCATGCCCTCGCGCATCAAGACCGAGCGGCGCACGCGCTCGGTTCCGGAGGGCCTGTGGATCAAGTGCCCGGCCTGCGACGCGGTGCTGTACCGCGCCGAGCTCGAGCGCAACCTGTACGTGTGCCCGAAATGCAGCCACCACATGCGCATTCGCGCGCGCGAGCGGCTGGAGCGCTTTCTCGACCCGGAGGGCATGGGCGAGATCGGCGCGACGATTTCGCCCGAGGATCCGCTCAAGTTCCGCGACAGCAAGCGCTATCGCGACCGGCTGGTGCAGGCCCAGAAGGCCACCGGGGAGAGCGACGCACTGATCGTCCTGGAGGGCACGCTGCACGGCCTGCCGATCGTGGCCTGTGCCTTCGAGTTCCAGTTTCTCGGCGGCTCGATGGGCTCGGTGGTGGGCGAGCGCTTCAAGCGGGGGGTCGACTACTGCATCCAGGAGGGCCGTCCGTTGGTGTGCTTCACCGCGAGCGGCGGCGCGCGCATGCAGGAAGCGCTTTACTCGCTGCTGCAGATGGCGAAGACCGCCGCCGCGCTCTCGCGCCTGGCGCAGGCGCATCTGCCGTTCATCTCCGTGCTGACGGATCCGACCACCGGCGGGGTGTCGGCGAGTCTTGCGCTCCTCGGCGACCTCAATCTCGCCGAGCCGCGCGCGCTCATCGGCTTCGCGGGTCCGCGCGTCATCCAGCAGACCGTGCGCGAGACGCTGCCCGAGGGCTTCCAGCGCAGCGAGTTCCTGCTCGAGCACGGCGCCATCGATATGATCGTCGATCGGCGCGAAATGCGTGACCGGATCGCCGCTCTGGTGCGACTGCTGCTGAAGCTGCCGGCCGCGGCCTGACCTGAAGCTCCCGCAGCGGCGGACCGCAGGCCCGATGCGCACACTCGCCGAATGGCTGGCCCTGCACGAGTCAGTGCATCCCAAGGCCATCGACATGGACCTGACGCGCGTCACGACGGTGGCGCAGGCGCTCGGGCTCACGGCGCCTCCCTTCCGGGTCATCACGGTCGCCGGCACCAACGGCAAGGGCTCGACCGTGGTGCACGCCGCGGCGCTGTTGCGGGCGCTGGGGGCCGCCACCGGCACGTTCACCTCGCCGCACTTCGTGCGCTACAGCGAGCGCATCCGGGTCGACGGCGCCGAGGTCGGCGATGCGGAGCTGATCGCCGCGTTCGAGCGCATCGAGGCGGCGCGCGCTGCGACCACGCTCACCTTCTTCGAATTCAACACGCTGGCGGCGCTCAGCGTGTTCGCCGCGCGCCGGGTTGACGCCGCGGTGCTGGAAGTCGGGCTCGGTGGCCGTCTCGATGCGACCAACCTCGTCGACGCCGACGTTGCCGTGCTCACCTCCGTCGGCTTCGATCACCGCGATTATCTGGGCGACACGCTCGAGCTCATCGGCGCGGAGAAGGCCGGCATCTTTCGCGAGCAGCGTCCGGCCGTGCTCGGCACGGCCGACATGCCGCCGAGCGTGTTCGCGCGAATCGCGGCGCTCGGCGCGCGCGCGCTGATCGCGGGCCGGGACTTCAGCTGGCAGGTTCGTGCCGACGGCTGGAGCTACCGCGGCATCAAGGTGCGGCTCGGGCAGCTGCCGGCTCCGCTGCTCGCCGGCTCGATCCAGTACCGCAACGCCGCCACGGCGTTCGCTGCGGTCGAAGCGCTCGGACTCCCCGCGGAGCTCACCGCAGAGCGCGCGAGCACGGCGCTCGCCGACGTGCGGCTTGCGGGCCGCATGCAGATCGTCTCCGGACCGGTCGAGTGGATTCTCGACATCGCGCACAACGAGCCGGCTGCACGGGTGCTGGCTCAGCACCTGCGCGAGCGGCCGCTGCCGGCGGCGCGCGGGCGCACCTTCGCCGTGGTGGGCGTGCTCAGGGACAAGGACGCCGCCGGGATCGCCGCGGCGGTGGCGGGCCTCATCGATGCCTGGATCGTGTGTGCGTTGCCGGGCGCGCGCGGCGGCAGCGCCGCGGAGCTGGCGCGGCGCCTCGAGCTCCCCGACTCCAGTCTCACTATGGCGACCTCGGTGGAGGCGGGCTGCGCGATGGCCGCGGAGCGCGCCACGCCCGGGGACCGCGTGGTCGTGTTCGGCTCGGTGTACACCGTCGGGCCGGCGCTGCAGTGGCTTCGGATATACTAAAAGCCCAGGTCGGTGGCAGCTCACCGGCCGGCGGTCGTGATGACCGCAATCCGCTCTGCTTGCTTTGCGCGCATTTGCCCCCACTGTGGATGCTCTGGTGAAAGAACGGCTGACGGGCGCAATCATCCTCGTGGCCCTGATCGTGCTGTTGGTGCCGGAATTCCTCACCGGCCCAGTCCGGCACACGGCGCGGATGCCGGGCGGCGCGCAGCCGGCGGAGGGACAGCCATTCCACTCCTACACAATCAATCTGGACGAGGACGGGCGCGCGTCGCCCGCGGACTCGCCCGCGCCGTCAGCGCCGGCCGCACCGGCTGCGGAGCCGCCCGTGCCGCAGGCACACGTGCAGCAGGCGGTGCCGGCCACCAGCGCGCCAGCGACGCCCGCGCCGCCGGCAGCGTCCGCGGCTTCTCCCCCGGCGGCACCGCAGGCGACCCCCGTGACCGTGACCAACAGCCCCGGCAAGGGCTGGATGGTGCAGCTCGGCACCTTCGCAGAGCACGCCAACGCCGAGCGACTGGCGCAACAGCTGTCGGGGCGTGGCTTCCAGGTGAGCCTCATTCGCGGCACGACCGGTCGCCGGCTCTATCGAGTGCTGGTCGGGCCGACGCGCGATCGCGCGGGGGCGCTGCGACTGGCAGCCAGACTGCGCGCCGCAGGTCATTCCGGCTCGATCGTGCCGCGGTAGCTCGTTCCGGGCCTGAGTGTGAGGCCTGCATGGGCGCCGGCGGCGCTGCTCTTGTACAATCCGCGCCGCGCGGGGCGACCGTGCACGCAGCCAGCCGCGATGAATGCGACCGACTACCTGATCATTGCCGCCGTCCTCGTGTCCGCCCTGGTGGGGGCGGCCCGTGGTTTCCTGCGCGAGGTCATCGGGTTCGCAGCCTGGATCATCGCGCTGTTCGTCGCCTGGCACTTCTCGGATCTGATCGAGCCGCACCTGGGCGGACTGCTCGCGGCTGTGACGGTGCGGCCGTGGGCCGCGCGAGTCATCATCGTGGCGCTGATCCTGGTGTTCGGTGCGCTGTTCGGCGGCATCGTCGGGCACTACGTGCGGCTGTCGATCTTCAGCGGCATGGACCGGCTGCTGGGCTTCACCTTCGGTGTACTGCGCGGGCTGGTGCTGGTCGGGGTTTTCGTGATCCTCGGGCAGCTGCTGCGCCTCGACGGCGAGTCCTGGTGGCGCTCCTCGCATCTCATGCCCTATGCCGAGTCGATCGCGCAGGGCTTGCGGACGCTGGTGGGCGCCGAGCGCGTGCCCCACAGGGACGTACAGGTTTGAGAGGCTGACCACCACAAATGTGCGGCATCGTCGGCATCGTTGGCGCAAGTCCGGTAAACCAGCGTCTCTACGACGCGCTCACGGTGCTGCAGCACCGCGGCCAGGACGCCGCGGGGATCGCCACCTCGGGCGACGGCGCGCTGTACGTGCGCAAGGGCAGCGGCCTGGTGCGCGACGTGTTCCAGCAGCATCACATGCTCGAGCTCAAGGGCAACATCGGCATCGGGCACGTGCGCTACCCCACCGCCGGCTGCGACAGCGCCTCGGAAGCCCAGCCCTTCTACGTCAACGCCCCCTACGGCATCTGCCTCGGACACAACGGCAATCTGACCAACGCGGCGGAGCTCGCCGAGATCCTGATCCGCGAGGATCGCCGCCACCTGAACACCAGCTCCGATTCCGAGGTGCTGCTCAACGTGTTCGCCTCCGAGCTGCAGCGCGTCGGCACGCTGCGCGTCACGCCGGCGGACGTGTTCGCGGCGGTGACCTCGGTCTACCGCCGCTGCCGCGGCGGCTATGCGGTGGTCGCGATGGTCATCGGCCACGGGATCCTCGGCTTCCGCGACCCCAACGGCATCCGCCCGCTGGTGCTCGGCGAGCGGCGCACCCCGCGCGGCACGGAGTGGATGCTGGCCTCCGAGAGCGTCGCGCTCGATTCGCTGTCGTTCCGTTTCGTGCGCGACGTCGCGCCCGGCGAGGTCGTGTTCATCGACGAGGCCGGGAGGCTCCACTCGCAGCAGTGCGTCGCCACCTCGCGTCATACGCCCTGCATATTCGAGTACGTGTACTTCGCCCGGCCCGACTCGAAGATCGACAACATCTCGGTGTACCGGGCCCGCATGCGCATGGGCGACCGGCTCGCCGACAAGATCCTGCGCGAGCGCCCGGACCACGACATCGAGGTGGTCATCCCGATCCCCGACACCAGCCGCACCAGTGCGCTGCAGCTCGCGCAGCGCCTCGGGTTGAAGTACCGCGAGGGCTTCATCAAGAACCGCTACATCGGCCGCACCTTCATCATGCCCGGACAGGACGAGCGCGAGAAATCGGTGCGGCGCAAGCTGAACGCCATCGACCTGGAGTTCCGCGGCAA
This sequence comes from Steroidobacteraceae bacterium, assembly GCA_035603345.1. GTDB lineage: Bacteria > Pseudomonadota > Gammaproteobacteria > Steroidobacterales > Steroidobacteraceae > 13-2-20CM-66-19. Next base: position 58,294 of record DATNKO010000041.1, read on the forward strand.
AACGGTGCTGCTGGTCGACGATTCGATCGTGCGCGGCACGACTTCGGCGCAGATCATCGAGCTGGCGCGCGAGGCCGGCGCTGCCAAGGTTTACTTCGCTTCCGCTGCCCCGCCGGTGCGCTTTCCGAACGTCTACGGCATCGATATGCCGGCGGCCCACGAGCTGGTCGCGAGCGGGCGCACCGTCGATGAAGTCGCGTCCCTGATCGGCGCCGACTGGCTCGTCTACCAGGACCTCGAGGACCTGATCGCGGCCTGCAAGCACGAGGATGCGCGCATCGAGGAGTTCGACACCTCGTGCTTCTCCGGCGAGTACGTTACCGGCGACGTCACGCCCGAATACCTGGAGCGGCTGCAGCGCGAGCGCTCGGATGAGGCCAAGAGCGAGCGTGGGGCGCGGCGCGGCACGCTCAAGCTGGTGCGCGGGAGCTGAAAACTCCGGGCGACCCGGTGAGAGAGAACGCCTCAGACCCACGGCGCGAGTTGCTGCTCGGCCTGCTCCAGGCGGCCCTGTCGGCCGTCGACGGGCGGAGCTGTGTGCGCGCGGCGCTCGGATCCGCTGCCGGGGACGGCACCTTCCCGGGGACCCCGGTGTGGCTAGCCGCAGTCGGCAAGGCGGCCGCCGCCATGACGCTTGGGGCGCACGACGCGCTCGGCGCGCGCATCGGGCGCGCGCTGGTCATCACGCGCGCCGGACACGTCCCGCCTGAGCTTGCCGCGATGGCCGGCGTCGAGATTGTCACCGGTGCGCATCCGGTTCCGGACGCGAGTTCGCTCGCTGCCGGACAGCGTCTGCTCGAATGGGTAGAGGCGCTGCCGCCGCAGGTGCAGCCCATGTTTCTGATTTCCGGTGGCGCCTCCAGCCTCGCCGAAGTCCTCATCCCCGGCATGACGCTCGCGGACCTGGAGAGCTTCACGGCCCGGGCGCTGGCCTCCGGCATCGCGATCGGCGAGCTCAACGCGCAGCGCATCGCCCGCTCGGCGATCAAGGGCGGCAAGCTCACCGCCCGGCTGCGCGGCCGTCCGGCGCGGGCGCTGTTCGTATCGGACGTGCCCGGCGACGACCCCGGTGTGATCGGCTCGGGACTGCTCGGGCCGGCGAGCACGGGTGCCGACGAGGTTGGGCGCACGGTCGTGGCTTCCATCGGTCAGGCGGTCGAGGCCGCGCGGGACGCGGCTGCGGCGCTTGGACTGCGCGTGCATGCGCCTGCGGGGCGCTTCGATGCGATCGCCGCGCGGGTCGCGGCGCGTTGCGCGCACGAATTGCTGCTCTCGGCGGCGCAGGCCTGCGTGTGGGGAGGGGAGTCGACCGTGCAGTTGCCGCCCCACCCCGGACGCGGCGGCCGCAACCAGCACTTGGCGCTCACCGCCGCCAAGCTGATCGCCGGGCACGCCGAGCTCATGTTGCTGGCAGCCGGCACCGATGGCACCGACGGCGTGACCGAGGACGCCGGCGCGCTGGTCGATGCTGACAGCTGCGCGCGTGTGGCGCTGGCCGGCCTCGACGTCGACCAGTGTCTCGCGCAGGCCGACTCCGCCCGCGCCCTCGCGGCCAGCGGCGACCTGGTGCACACCGGGCCTACCGGCACCAACGTCGGCGATATAGTGATCGGGCTCAAGCTCTCGGCTGCTGCGGCGCGCGAGCTCGAGGCGGCGCGTGGCGGCGCGCGCTCGCGCATGCTGTAATCGCGCGCCGATGCGGCTGCTACTGATCGAACAAGACGCGGGCCGTTGCGCTCGCATCCGCGAGCGTCTCGCCACCTGCCGGCCGCATGCGCAGCTCACCGTGCACCGTCCCGTGCAGCAGGGGGCACTGGCGCCGGAGTTTCTCGCCCAGGGGTTCGACGCCGTACTGCTCGCCCCTGAATGGCCCGGCGGCCGCGGGCTCGCCTGGGCACGCGAGCTCGCCGGCCGCGCGGGCTTCGCGCCGCTGGTGCTGCTGCGCAGCGAAGCCGACAGTTCGGCGGTGAGCGACGCCGCCGCGCTCGGCGCCTACAGCGTGCGCGACGACCTGGACGGCGAGGCCTTCCTGCACGTGCTGGACGCCGCCGAGCAGCGCCAGAACTACGCGCGCGCCGTGTGGCGCGCCAGCAGCGCCGGGCGCGACGCGCAGCGCTTCGGCGATGCGTTCATCCGCGGCTACCGGCGCATTCGCCGACTCGCCGCCGGCACGCTCACCGACCTGTACGTCGCCGAGAGCGAGCGGGCCGGCACCCTCGTGGCGCTCAAGGTGGCCTGCGACCGACAGGACGAGGACCAGTCGCTCGACGTGTTCCGCCGCTTCCTGCAGGAGTATGAGATCGCGCAGCGCATCGACAATCCGGACGTGGTCCGCATCCACGACCTGGGTGTCAGTGACGAACACGCCTGGCTGGTGATGGAGTACTTTCCGCTCGGCGATCTGCGCCGCCGCATGCGCGCCGGGCTCGCGCCGCGCGAGGCGCTGCGGGTCGCCGCGCTGGTCGCGCTGGCGCTCGCGACTCTGCACGGCGAGGGTGTGCTGCACCGGGATCTCAAGCCCGGCAACGTGATGCTGCGCGAGGACGGCAGCATCGGCCTGATCGACTTCGGACTGTCGAAGGACGCGGTGCTGGCGCTCGACCTGACCGACACCGGCGCGATCTTCGGCACGCCGCACTACATGAGCCCGGAGCAGGGTCACGCGGAAGCCATCGACGCGCGCAGCGACCTGTACAGTCTCGGCGTGATCCTCTACGAGATGCTCACCGGCGAGAAGCCCTACCAGGCCGACAATCCGATGGCGATCGTCTACATGCACCGCAAGGAGCCGCTGCCGCAGCTGCCGGAGCGTTTCGCCGCCGTGCAGCCGGTGCTGGCGCGGCTGATGGCCAAGCGGCCCGAGGAGCGCTTCGGCAGCGCGCGCGAGGCGGCAGCGGCACTGGCCCAGACACTCGAGCAGTGGCTCGCGCGCGGCGCGCAGGCCTGAGACCGCGGCACGGACCCCAGCGCTTCGGTCACAGCACCCGCCTGGCTCACAGTTGGTTACAAGCGCCCGTGGCAGCTCCACCGATCCTCAGATTGACGCCGGCACGAAATTGCGTGGCGCCAGTCTCACGGCCCGGTATCCTCCGCTGCGCAAGGGCTGCGCCATGAACGACCGTCCCCATCTCCTGATCGTCGATGACGACCGCGAAATCCGCGGCCTGCTCGCGCAGTATCTGGAGAAGCACGACTTCCGCACCACCGCCGTGCCCGACGGCAAGGAGATGCGCCGCGTGATGGAGCGCTCGCACGTCGACCTGCTGGTGCTCGACCTGATGCTGCCCGGCGAGGACGGCCTGTCCCTGTGCCGCGAGCTGCGCAGCCGCTCGCAGGTGCCGATCATCATGCTCACCGCGCGCGGCGAGGACGTCGACCGGATCGTGGGGCTCGAGCTCGGAGCCGATGACTATGTCGCCAAACCCTTCAATCCCCGCGAGCTTCTCGGACGGATCAAGGCGATCCTGCGCCGCTCGGCGCACGCACCCCGGGACCCGAGCCCCGAGAGTGTGCGCCGCTTCGCCTTCGGCGGCTGGCAGCTGGATACCATCACGCGAACTCTCACCGACAGCACCGGCAAGGAAGTGGCGCTGTCCGGCGCCGAGTACCGCTTGCTCGCGGTGCTGCTCGCGGCCGGCAACCGCGTGCTGACGCGCGCGCAGCTCACCGAGCTGCTGCGCGGCCGCGACGCCGACCCCTTCGACCGCAGCATCGACGTGCGCATCAGCCGCCTGCGCCAGATCCTCGGCGACGATGCCCGCGCGCCACAGATCATCAAGA